>JAPPLN010000019.1 GCA_028874175.1 Chloroflexota bacterium | reverse complement strand
CAGCGGCTGGTACGTAGGCGCGGCCGCCTACGACCCGACCTGGCGCAGCCGCCGCGAGGATGCCGGCGGCGGCGCCCTGCTCGATAACGGCTACCACAACCTTTACACCGCCGAGGCCATGCTTCAGTCCCCTATCACCCAGGTCAGTGCCCGCGTCGGCACCCACGTGCGGGAGCAGGACGTCGACGACACCGCCGCCCTCATGCTCGGCCACGCCAGTGGCGCCACGTCGATCGTTCTCGCGGCCTGGAGCGCCACCAGCGCAACCGGCCTCACCGAGGTTCACGGCGACCTCGGCTCCATTCGCCTCGACCGCGGCGAAGCCGTCCTGCACACCAGCGATCGAACCGAAGTGCTGGAAAACACCGACGCCGACGAGCTCGGCTTCACGCCAATCTTCCGCCGCTTCGCCGATGCCGTCCGCGGCGACGCCCCGCCGCTCCACACCCTGGCCGAGGGGCGTCGCAACCTCCAGCTCGTCTTCGCCGGCTACGACTCCGCCATCGACAACCAGGTCGTCCATGTCAAGAACTGACCCGGCATCGTCAGGTATCGGAGGCGCCGTACGGGCCAGGTAACCCGAACGCCGGACCGGCCCTGAATGCCACCCCGACGCCGCCTCCCCTGGCTCGCCGTCCTTGACCTGCCGCGCGATGTCCTGGCGTCCATGGCCATCACCGTGGCCGTGGCCTTTGGCAACGGCTCCATCGCATCGGTCCTGGCGCCGATCAGCCGCGACTTCAATCTTGAGGAAACCGCCGGCACGGCCCTGGCCGCGCTCATCGCCAGCTTCGCCCTCGCCCGCCTGTTCATTAACCTGCCCATCGGGGCATTGGTCGACCGGGTTCGGCTTCACCCACTCTTCTACGGCGGCGGCGCGCTGGCAATCGTTGGCGTCATCGTCACGGTCTCCGCGCCCTTCTACTGGCTGCTGCTGATCGGACGAATCGTCGAGGGCGCCGGGTCCATCACCGCCAGCGCCGCCGCCCAGGCCTACGTCGCCCGCCAGGCGCCCGAACGCGAACGCGGCCGCATGCTGGGCGCCGTCAGCTCCGCAACCATGATGGGCGGCTTCCTCTCGCCCGTCGTCGTGGGCGCCGTCGCCACTTTCGCCCACTGGCGCATCGGAATGCTGCTGACCGTCCTGGCCATCCTGACCGGGATGTTCATGGTGAAGCGATATGTAAAGGACGACCCACCGCCTGTCCGCCCCTCTGCATCTCCCAGATCCCCCCGCGAGAGCCCGCTGCAATTCGTGCGCCGCGCCATCTACTCCCCGGGCCGTCTGCTCCTCGTCAACGGCATGGCCATGGCGCTGGCCGTCCCAATCTTCGGCTTCAAGGCCTTCTTCTACCCGCTCTTCGGCGGCGAGGTTCTGGACCTCCAGCCTTTCCTGATCGGCACCGCCATTTCTCTCTCCACGCTCATGCGCTTCCCCGTCGCCATCGTCGCCGGCGCCATGTCCGACCGCTACGGCCGGCTCTGGGTCTACGTGCCCAGCGCGCTGGCCATGGGCTTGGTCAGCGTTCTCGTCAGCCAGGCCGACAACGCCGCCACCTACGTGCTGTTCGGCCTGGCCTTTGGCCTTGGCGGCGGCGCGATTCCCACCATCACCTCAACCGTCGTGGACCGTGCCCCGCGCGACCGCCTCGGTGCCGCCCTCGGCACCCATGCCTTCCTGCGCGATATCGGCGTGGCCCTCACCCCTCTCGGCTTGGGCGTGGCCGTGGACGTACTCGACTTCAACGCCACGGCCTTCGCCATGCTCGCCTTCGCCGCCCTCTCCGCCCTCCTCGCCATCGCCGCCGGCGAATCGGCCCCGGCCCGCCGGCAGCGGGCTCGAATTTAGCCGGACAGGCAGTTCGGACGGAATGCTGGCTTAGGAAATCGCTTTCAATAAGGAAGCTGGGTGTCGGGGTGATCTCGCATGTATTGGGCCTGGGCGACGCCGAAGTTTTCCTGGATTTGGAGGGAGTGGCCGCCGTCGACGACGAGGGTATGGCCGGTGATGAAGGAGGCGTCCTGGGAACAGAGGAAAAAGACGGCGGCGGCAATGTCTTCGGGGCGGCCGCAGCGGCCGACGGGGTATTGGGCGGTGAAGAAGTCGAACCCAGTGGGATTGTCATCCCAGATGCCGGCCTGGATATTCTCGGTAACGATGTGGCCGGGGGCGATGGCGTTGACGCGGATGCCGTCACGACCGTACTCAACGGCCATCTGGCGGGTGGCGGCGATGAGAGCGGCTTTGCCGGTTTCGTAGACGAGGGCGCCGGGGGCGACGAGCAGCCCATGAATGCTGGAGATGTTGACGATGCTGCCGCCGCCGGCGCTGCGCAGATGCGGTACGCCGAATTTGGCGGACAGGTAGCTGGCCTTGACGAGGACGGCCATGGCGCGGTCGTAGACATCGGGCGGAATTTCTTCCGCGCCGCCGGTCATAGCCTCCATGGCGGGGTAGGCGTTGTTGACGATGATGTCGAGGCGGCCCCAGCGGTCGACGGCGGTTTGAATCATGGCCTGGACCTGGTCGAGTTCACCGACGTTGGTGGCGCAGGCGGCGGCAGTGCCGCCGGAGTCCCGGATGCGGGCGGCGCGCTGGTTGGCGCCTTCCGCGTTGATGTCGGCGATGAGGACGGAGGCGCCTTCGGCGGCGAGGCGTTCGGCGATGGCACCGCCGATGCCGGTGGCGCCGCCGGTGACGACGGCACCGCGGCCCTGGAATCGAGGAGTCGCTGCTGTCATCGTTCGCTGTCCTTCGATACCGGTCAGGCGGTCGCTGGGGCCGGCTTGCGGGCGGCGCGGCGCGGGGTCGGTGTCCGCCCGTTGCTGGCGGGGCGGGGTTGGCGACTGGCGGAATCGAGGACGCGCTGGAGGTATTGGCCGGTGTAGCTGGCGGGTTGGTCGGCGACGTCTTCGGGGGTGCCTTCGGCGATGAGTTCGCCACCGGCGTCGCCGCCCTCCGGTCCGAGGTCGATGATCCAGTCGGCGGATTTGATGACGTCGAGGTTGTGTTCGATGACGATGACGGTGTTGCCGGCGTCGGCCAGGCGCTGGAGGACTTGGATGAGCTTGCGGGTATCGGCGAAGTGGAGGCCGGTGGTGGGTTCGTCGAGGATGTAGACGGTCTTGCCGGTGGCGCGCTTGGAGAGTTCGGACGCGAGCTTGATGCGCTGGGCTTCGCCGCCGGAGAGGGTGGTGGCGGGCTGGCCGAGGCGGATGTAGCCGAGGCCGACATCGACGAGGGTGCCGAGCTTGCGTTCGATGGACGGGATGTTCCGGAAGAAGTCGTGGGCGTCTTCGACGGTCATGTGGAGCACGTCGGCGATGGTTTTGCCCTTGTAGGTGATGTCCAGGGCCTCACGGTTGTAGCGGGCACCCTCACAGACCTCGCAGGTGACGTAGACGTCGGGCAGGAATTGCATCTCGATGCGGTTGAGGCCCTGGCCCTCGCAGGCTTCGCAGCGGCCACCCTTGACGTTGAACGAGAACCGGCCCGGTTTGTAGCCGCGGGCGCGTGACTCTGGGACGGCGGCAAAGAGGTCGCGGATGGGAGTGAAGGCGCTGGTGTAAGTGGCGGGGTTGGAGCGCGGCGTGCGGCCGATGGGCGACTGGTCGATCTCGATGGCCTTGTCGATGTGTTCCAGGCCGCGGATGCGGGAGTGCTCGCCGGGAACGTTGCGGCTGCCCCAGATGCGCTGGGCGAGGGCGCGGTAGAGCACGTCCTCAATGAGGGTGCTCTTGCCGGATCCGGAGACGCCGGTGACGCAGATGAAGCAGCCAAGGGGGAACTGGATATCCAAGGACTTGAGGTTGTTGGCGCGGACGCCTTCGAGGGTGAGATTGGCGCCGTTTCCAGGGCGGCGGGCGGGAGGTACGGGGATGTGCTCGCGCCCGGACAGATAGGCGCCGGTGAGGGAATGGGGATGGCGTTCGATGTGGTCGGGCGGACCTTCGGCGACGACCAGGCCGCCGTGTTCGCCGGCGCCGGGGCCGATGTCGACGACCCAGTCGGCGGAGCGGATGGTCTCTTCGTCGTGCTCGACGACCATGACGGTGTTGCCGAGGTCGCGCAGACCTTCGAGGGTGCGGACGAGGCGGGCGTTGTCGCGCTGGTGGAGGCCGATGCTGGGCTCGTCGAGGATGTACATGACGCCAACGAGGCCGGAGCCGATCTGGGTGGCGAGGCGGATGCGCTGGGCCTCGCCGCCGGAGAGGGTGCCGGCGGAGCGTTCGAGGGTGAGGTATTCGAGGCCGACGGCCTCCAGGAAGCCGAGGCGGGCGTTGATTTCCTTGAGGACCTGAACGGCGATGGTGGCGTCGCGCCGGCTGAGCTTGAGGCCGGCGAAGAAGGCCGCGGCGGCCTGGATGGTGAGAGCGGTGGCGTCGTGGATGGAACTGCCACCGACGGTGACGGCCATCGATTCGGGCCGGAGCCGCGCGCCCAGGCAGACGGGGCACATGCGGCGGGTCATGTAGCGCTCGATTTCGCCGCGGATGTACTCGGACTCGGTGTTTTCGTAGCGGCGGCGGAGGTTGGGGATAACGCCTTCGAACTCGAACTCGTAGGCGCGGCGGCGACCCGCGGCGTTGGTGTACTGGACGACCAGGGGTTGGCCGGCGGCGCCGTAGAGGATGACGTCGACGATGGCGGGATCGAGCTTCTCGATGGGGGTGTTGGTGCGGAAGCCGTATTTGCGGGCGAGGGCTTCGATGACGTGGCGGGTCATGGAGGACTCGCGTGTGTGAGCCTTGAGCCACGGAGCGATTGCGCCCTGGGCGATGGTGAGGGAACGGTTGGGAATGATGAGGGCGGGGTCGAGTTCGAGCTTGGAGCCGAGGCCGTTGCAGTCGGGGCAGGCGCCGTGGGGGGTGTTGAAGGAGAAGAGCCGGGGTTCGAGGTTGGCGAGGCTGACGTGGCCGTTCTTGCAGGCCAGGCGTTCGCTAAGGGTTAGCTCGTCGCCGTCGACGATCTGGATGGTGACGAAGCCTTCGCCGAGCTTGAGGGCGGTTTCGAGCGAGTCGGCGAGGCGCATTCGGGAGTCGGGCTTGGGGGTGAGCCGGTCGACCACGATGTCAATGTCGTGCCAGAGGTTGCGGTCGAGATCGGGCACGTCGTCGAGCGGAACGACCCGGCCGTCGACACGGGCGCGGACGAAGCCGGCGCGGCGGGCGTCGTCGAACACGCCCTTGTGCTCGCCTTTGCGGTGGATGATGACGGGGGCGAGGACCATGAAGCGGGTGTCGTCGTCCCAGCCGAGGATGAGGTCAACCATTTCCTGGATAGTCTGGGAGGTAAGGAGTTCGCCGCAGGAGTGGCAGTGGGGCTGGCCGATGCGCGCCCAGAGGAGACGCATGTAGTCGTAGATCTCGGTGACGGTGCCGACGGTCGAGCGGGGGTTGTGGGAGGTGGCTTTCTGGTCGATGGAGATGGCGGGGGAGAGACCCTCGATCTGGTCGACGTCGGGCTTCTCAAGCTGGCCGAGGAACTGGCGGGCGTAGGCGGAGAGGGATTCGACGTAACGGCGTTGGCCTTCGGCGTAGAGGGTGTCAAACGCGAGGCTGGATTTGCCGGAGCCGGAGATGCCGGAGATGACCACGAGCTTGTTGCGAGGGATCTCAAGGTCGATGTCCTTGAGATTGTGTTCCCGCGCGCCGCGGATGACGATGGAAGAGTCGGCCATAACACTCCAGCTTAAGCGATTGGGCTTGAGGCTGTTGGCGGCGGGCATGGGGTCGTGGGTCAGTTTGAGATTCGGGCGGCGCGCAGCGGTAGCGCAACCGGCGGTCGCGGGGATGAGACGAGGCCGCAGGTGGGCACCCGGCGACGGGAAATGGCGGGGGTGAAGGGGGAGCGGTGGGGGGGGGGGGGGGGGGGGGGGGGGGGGGGGGGG
>JAPPLN010000049.1 GCA_028874175.1 Chloroflexota bacterium | reverse complement strand
CCAGGTCTTGTAGTACCCGTGGTTTTCGGGCGGCCCGGCCTTGAACTCGTCGGACGTGATCACGGTCTTGAGCATGGGCAGGGAGCCGCGGTCAATGGCAATTCGGCCCTGGACCTCGGGGCCTGCGAAGTACAGCAGGGTCTCGGTGCACTCCTCCACCAAGCCGTTCCGCTCGGCCGTGGCGGTGCAGTACTGACCCTGATTGGTGAAGTGATGCGGTGCGCCGCCGCGGTCGCCTTCCTCAATGGGTCCAAGACCCCAGGAGAAGCGGTCCTTGATGCGCGGGATAGTCGAGCCGACGCCACCGCCGGTCCAGTAGGTGGCCATCTTGCCGGCCGAGAACGGGTCCCCGAACTCCCCGGCGACCTGCTGGACCTGGTCGAACGGCGGAGCCGTGCCACCCAACACGGTGTTGACGGCGAAGGCAAAGCCGCGGTCGCCGCCGTCGTTGAAGATGTCCCAGTGCAACTGGTCCGGCGCGCGGTACATGTGGTTCCCGGAGTTCTGCAAGGCGCGAGCCCAGCTACCCCAGACGATCCAGGCGTTGGACGACATGCGCACGCCGTACGTCCCGGCTTCCGGGTCGGACGCCTGCGCGAACAGATCCGCGGCCTCGCGCTCCAGGTGGTAGGAGCCTTCGACCGGCATGGGAATCCCGCGCTCCTCCAGCAACGTGAAGTTGTAGATCTTCCCGTTGATGTTGCCCTGGTAGGGCATCCCAAACTGGGCGACCCCGCCGTATCCCGTGGTGTGCGGGGCCTTGTGGTTGATTCGGTCATCGTCAAACTGACCGACCGTCATCTCGTCCGGCGGGGCGTACCACTTGGTGGGGTCCCAATCCGGGTGCTTGTTCAGCGCACCGTCGATGCGGGCAAAGCCGCCGCGGTGCACCCAGGTGTTGAAGAAGCCGCCGTCCAGCAGCGCCAACTCGGCCTGCGTGCCGGCGGCGATGTGGATCGAGAATGAGTCCACATACAGGTGGTCCTGCGGCTCGAACTTGATGGCGATGTGCGGGAACTGCTGGTGGAACTTGTCCAGCGCCCAGTTCATCGCAGCGCCACGAGCGCCGGACGAGTGGTCGTTGGCCAGCCGAATGACCGCGCGCGGGCGCTCGGCCATCTTCTCGACCTGCACGACCTTCTCGACGACCTTCTGGACTTCCTTGGTGACGACCTTCTCGACTTCAACGACCTTCTCGACCGGAACCTCGACGACCTTCTGAACCTCAACGATCTTCTCGACCGGAACTTGCTCCCGGACGATCTTTTCGACTTCCTGCGTTACGACCTTTTCGATCTGTTGAGTGACGATCTTCTCGACCTCAACCTCTTTGACCACGACCTTTTCGACGGGGACTTCCTTGGTTACAACCTGCGTCTCGCCGCAGGCCGCCAGCGCTACCGCGCCGGAAATCCCCAGGGCGGCCGTGCCTCCCATTCGAAGCAACTGCCTCCGGGTTACCATTCCTGCGACCGCTCCCTCCCAAGTAGCCCCTGTCCGACAAGTCACCTGCCCGTATCTGCCCGACACGGACCGAAAGGCTCGCCACTTCAAGAGCGTGAAAGTAGGGCAGACTAGCGAGCGAGGCGTAGCGAGGTCAAGGCTGGCGGCCCAACCTCCGGCTACTCCCGTGTCCACGCCCCCGATCAGGACCGCTCATGCAGATTCAGTTCCAGGAACCGCGCTTCTTCAACCGCCTGCGCGTGTTGGACGGGGAGCGCACGGTTATGGCCCTCAACCTGGGTGGGGCGGACAAGGACCTGTTCCTGATGCGCCCGTGCGTGCATCCGCTGTATACGCCGGCCGGGTTTCCCGTTACGGAAATGGGCGCGCACAATTTCCCGCACCACAAGGGCGTCTGGATCGGGCACGCGCAGGTCAACGGCGTTAATTCCTTCCACGACCTGGTCGACGCCGGCTGGATCGTGCCTGTCCGGGTTGCCTCGGACGCCGACGTGACTTGCGCACGGATCGACCTCGATCTGGAGTGGCGCGACCGGCGGGGCACGGTGGTCGCCACTGAGGCCCGCCGCCACGAGGTTCGGCGCGCCGGGCCGGCGCACCTGCTGGACATGGTGTCAACCCTGCATGCGTCGCACGGCGCTCTGGAACTCGAGGTGGATAACCACTCGTGGGCGGGCTGCCGCCTGATCGACGCCCTCGACCAGGATGACGGGGGCCGAATGTGCGATTCGGAGGGGCGAGAAAGCGCCGACGCGATCAACGGACATCCCGTCCGCTGGGTGGACGTTCGCGGTGCCATCGGCGGTCACGCCTGCGGGGCCGCGCTGATGGCGCATCCGGCCTCGTCACCGGTGCCCACCTTCGCCCGGTTCTACGGAGCCAGCCTGCTCAATCCCACCATGTACGAACCGCTGACTATCGTGGACGGCGCGTCGTGGACGTTCGGAACACGGATAGCCGCGTACGACGGATCGCCGCCAGCAGCCGATCTGCACCGCTGGTGGTCGGAGGCCGATCGGGACCCAGCCTGACGGCCAAGCGGCTACAGTCGCTCGGCGTGCTCCAGTTTCAAAACAAACATGGCCGCTCCGCCCACCTCAACCTCGACAGGGAGCGAGAGGTCGATCTCGCCCGTCCAGGGCAGCGTCACCAGTTCGGTGCGCGTAATGCAGGTGCGCGCGGTCAATTCCTTCAACTCGTCCAGACGCGCGGCCTCCAGCGCCACGACGAAGACGGCGTTGGTGGCCTGAAGGAATCCGCCGGCGCTGGCCACGCGTGTGTGCGAAATCCCGGCCTCGCGCAGCGCGTTGGAGTATTCGCTGGCGTCATCGTCCTGCACGACGCAGAGAACCATTCGGTCGTAGGCCACGGGATCAGGCATCGCGCGCCTCCACTTCCCAGGCGCTCACAGGCGGGCGAAGGCGTCGACGCGGACCACGAACACGATGCCGTACGCCGACCCGCTCCTGGATTGCCCGGAGGCGTGCGGAGCCGCCCCGCGAACTTTCGCGATCACGTCGTCCACCTGTTCGGCCGCGACACCGACCATGAACACGGCATTGCCTCGGCGCAGGAAGCCACCCTGGGCGTCGATCCGGGTCGCGCGGTAGCCAGACTCGACCAGGACCCGGGTCACGCTTTCGGCGTCGTCCCGATGCACGACGGCAAAGATCAGGCGCTGAACTTCATCGATACTGCCCGCCACCGCGCATCAACCTCCGAACGACTGCCTACTCACCATAACGGAGCAGTCGGCCCTTCTGCTATTGCCCTCGTCCGAATGAGCGGGGAATCTCCTTCAAGCGGCGTCGCCAAGCCGGAGGACACGTTGCAGAAAGCGGCGATCGTCCGACGCTAGATCCAGTTCGACCGCCAGCGCACGGGCTTCGGCTGACATCTTGTCCCACGTCTTCCGCAGTACTTCGGTCACGCGGTCGTCCGGCTGCCGAGTGCGGAATTCCCCCAGCTGCGTCTCCAGAAAGACCAGGCAGAGGGCGTCTTCCAGGGCCTGGACATCCGGGTCGCGCCGCAGGTTCTTCTTGCGCACCAGGTCCTGCGCGCGTTCGATCGCGGCCGCGTGGTAGCCGGCCTCCGTCATCACCTCGCCGAGCGTGGCGGCATGCAGTTCCTGCAGGGCCTGCCGCCACCGCAAATAGCCGCGACGTCCCCGGGGATACTCCCGGCGCGGGATGGTCCAGCGCCGCACATGGTGGCCGTGCGCCGCGATCCGGAGGGCGTCGTCCGCGTCGGGACACAGCCGCTCCATCCAAGCCGACACCATGGCCGCGTGGGTCAACTCCTTGGGCCGGGACTCGCCGCGGACCTGGATCTCGTGGGGGTCGGCACGATTGATTTCGTCGATGCGGGCCAGCGCCCGCCTGAGTCGAGCCGAGGTCATTCGCCCTGTCCGCGCAGCCAACGGTCAATTGTGTACGTGCCGGAGGCAAGCCGCCAGCGGTTTGCCCGTCGTATGCTGAACGCGTTCAGGTCAACGGAGAAGCGCCATGGCGGTTCGTACTGCTGAGAAGCCGTTTGTGGTGGCGCCAACCGACGCGCCAACGCTGGATGTTTCGCCGCAAGGCGTCGGGACCGTCATCAAGCATGATCTGGTGGCCAGCCAGGTCGCCCCGCCCAACTTCGCCATGCGACTGTTCGACGTCGCACCAGCGGGCGCCACGCCCTATCACCAGCATCCCTGGGAACACGAGGTCTTCATCGTGGAAGGCGCGGGCGAACTGAAGACAGCCACCGGAGCCGAGCCGTTTGCGGCCGGTGAGGCGGTCTACGTGCCGCCCGACGCCATGCACCAGTTCCGCAACACGGGCGAGGGCCGCCTGAAGTTCATCTGCATCATCCCCAACAGCGGCGACTGCTAAGCGGCGCGGGGCGTCTTGGTACCCCCGAGGGAAATCGAATCCCTGTCTCCACCTTGAAAGGGTGGTGTCCTAGGCCTCTAGACGACGGGGGCTGGGCGTGCAGGCACAGGCTGAACTCAAGCCTAGCACCGGGCGTGTGCCTTGCGGCGAGCGCGCTTCAGGTCGCACACTGGCCGTCCAGCCCCGCTCCGGCGGCCGCCATCGGCACGGCCGCGCGGTCGAGAGGATCTTCCTAAATGGCCAAAGTCGTTGCCCGCCAGGTGGTTTCGGGTTCGCAGGAACTCGTGTGGCATGTGTTGTCCGACTTCGACCGGATGCCTGAATGGCTGCCCGGCGTGACCTCGATCGAGCACACCGGCGGACCTCCCAAGGCATTCGGCCGGGAACACGTGGCCCAGATGGAAGGCGGGGCCGAAGCGCATCAGCGCATCGTGGCCTGGGACAACTCGCGGCGTATCGCCTGGCGGAACGTCCGGGAGGTTCAGGACGGTCGTGACGTCGCCTCCCTTCAGAACTTTCGGATCACCATCGACCTCCGCCCCAGCGCCGCCAACACCGAGATTACGCTGACCGGAACTTGGTCAGGCGGAGGGCCCTTGGGCCTGATCCGCTCGTTGACCAATCGAGGTCGGATCAAGAGCGAGTTGGAGCAGGCGTTGGCCAATCTGAACGAGCTGTTGGCCGGCGGCGCCGCAGGCGGCGAATAGCGCCGGGACCGACCCGACGAGGGCGCCAGTGATGGAGCTAGAGTCGCGCCTTCCCGACGAGGCCAGCCTGGCGGCGGCGCGGCGGAGAATCGCGCAGGCGCGCAAGCTGCGCGACAGCACGGACATCATGGAGTTGCGCGCGGCCACCGACTTGCTGGTCGAGGCGGCCGCCACTTTTGATTTGGCGGCCCTTCCGGTGGAATTCGGGTCGCTGCATCTCGACCTGGCCGACACGCTGAACCTGCGGGCGCGCCTGGGTGACCCGGACGTGCTGGACGAGGCCATCGACTGTTATCAGAAATCGATCGTCGTCTTCAACCGCGACGAGTTCCCGGAGGCCTTTGCCCGCGCATTCCACGGTCTGGGTCTGGCCAACTGGGCCGGCGGCCAGTTGGAGGCCGCGCGCTGGTGCTTCGAGACGGTGCTGGAAGCCCTTTCGCCAGACGTCTCGCCCCTGGAGCATGCACGGGCCCGAGCCAACGTGGCCGCCGTGCTGGCGGCAACACCCGAGGCCCAGGCACGAGCGCAGGCCGTGGCGATTTACGAATCAGTGCTGGACGCGGTGTCTGCCGACACGCATCCGGCCGAGCAAGCCCGATTCTTGTTGGCGCTGGGACAGACGCGGCGTGTGCAACTGGAAGGGAGCCGGCAGGGACAATTGGAAGCGGCCGTCTCGGCATTCACACGTGCGGCGGACGTAGCAGGCGCGGGCGACCGTTCTGACATGCGAGCCGCCGCCCTGGCGGAAGCGGCGCTGACGCAGGTCGAGCTGACGGCACTGGATCCGACGCGATTCGACGATGCCAAGCAGGCGTTTGACCTGGCCCTGGGCGATATTCCGGCCGAGGCGCAGCCGGACCGTCACGCGGAACTCCGGCTCGGATTCGGCCGGTTGTGGGCCGGTCGGCTTCCCGCTGGCGACGAGCTGGCCTGCGATGCAGCGCTGACGCACTTCGAGGCCGCGATCGCCCTGGCGCCGCGAGTGAGCACTGCCGCGCTGGTTGCGCCAGCCCTGATCGAAGCACCGCGGATCATGGTCGAAGGCCCGGCGCGCACCCAGGCGCACGTTGCCCGTGCAATCGAGATCAGCCGCCACGCGTTGTCGGCCTGGCCGCGCGCCCAATTCCCGACGGAGTACGCGCGCGTCAATCTGACGCTGGGATCGGCGCTGCTGGCCTCGGCGGCCGGGGACCGGACCTCAAATGTCCGCGAGGCCATTGAGGCGTTCGAGGCCGGGCTGGACGCCGTCAACCGGGACGCCGAGCCCGTGGCCTATGCCTCGCTCCAGGTTGCCCTTGCCGAGGCCCTGGCCGCGCGCACCGACGGCGATCGGGCCGATAACGTGCGCCGCGCGGCCGCCGCGGCCAATCGAGCCCTGGAGGCCTCGGACGAGGATCGGGCTGTGGTCGGACGGGCGAACCACTTGCTCGGCCGTCTGGCGTTGGAAACGGGCGGCGCTTCACCCCAGGCGCTGGCCGAAGGCGCGGCGCACCTCTATCGAGCCCTGGAGGATCGACCGCGCGAGACGGACCCGGTCGCGCATGCCGAGACGCAGATGCTCCTCGGCATGATCCTCGCCTCGCAGGCCGCGCGCGGCGAGCCGCACCTGCTGGGTGGCGCGATCGAGGCTTACCGAGCCTCGGCCGGCGCGTACGACGTCGCCTCGCATCCGCGAGAGTCCGCCAGCGTCCATTTCAACCTGGCGGTCGCCCTCATGCAGCCCGGCAGTGGAGCCCAGGACCTGGAAGAAGCGGTCCGCAGTTTCGAGGTCGCGGCGCAGGTGTTCGACGCCGCCGCGTACCCGCAACAGCATGCGATGATCACTGGCAACCTCGCGCAGGCGCGCTCGCGGCTCAAGGCCCTGGCATGAGCACCCGTCCTGTTGATGGCTTCGAAGTTGACGTCGCCGTCATCGGTGGCGGTCCTGCCGGATCCACGGCCGCTACGCTGCTGTCCCGCGCGGGGTTCCGGGTTGCCGTGCTGGAGCGCGAACGGTTCCCGCGCGAGCACATCGGCGAGTCGTTGCTGCCCATCGCATTCCTGGCGCTTGACCAGATGGGGATCACCGAGAAAGTCCTGCAGGCCGGCTTCGTCCGCAAGTACGGCGCCACCTATATCTGGGGTCGCAGCCGCGAGCCCTGGACGCTGCGGTTTTCGGAAATGATCGACGACGCCTTCTTCGCCTTCCAGGTGCGGCGGGCGGATTTCGACAAGATCCTGCTGGACCACAGCGAGGATTCGGGCGCCGCCGTGTGGGAGGAGACCCGGGTCACCGACACCATCCAGGTGGGCGGGCGGGTGACCGGGCTGCGCTGGCGCGGGCCGGACGGCGCCGAAGGCAAGCTGCAGTCCCGCTACGTCTTGGACTGTTCAGGCCAGTCCTCACTTCTCGGGACGCGCTTCAAGATGCGGGAGTTCAACGAGGAGATGCGGCACGTCTCACTCTCCGGCTATTACCGGGGCGCCCGCAAGCTCTCCGAGGTCTACCCCGACCTGACGCTCAACGACGACGGCAACCTGCACATCGTGTCCAGCGAGGCCGGCTGGTTCTGGCATATCCCGCTAGCCGGCGAGATCAGCAGCGTGGGCTTCGTGACCGATCCGAGCCACGTGCGCGGGATGAATCCGGAGCAACGGGTGAAGTTCTTCCTGGACAACGTGGCGATTACCCCGGAATTGCTGCGCCTGCTTGAGCAGGCGGAATGGATCTCGGACCGCGTGGAGATGGACAGCGACTGGTCCTTCTTTTGCAAGTCGTTCTACGGCCCCGGCTACATGTTGTGCGGCGACGCCGCGTGTTTCGTCGACCCGGTGCTTTCCACGGGGATCGCGCTGGCCATGAACGGGGCCATCAGGGCCGCGCTGACCCTGACCGCCGCGCTGCGCCAGCCCGAAGTGGAGCCGCTGGCCATGCACTGGTACAACAGCGAGTACCGCAAGACGGCCCAGGACTTCCTGGAGTTGGCCCTGCACTGGTACCACGGCGAACGCAACCGCGACGACTGGTTTTGGCAGGCCCGGCGCATCGTGGATCCGTCGCAAAGCTTCTCGTTGCAGCAGGCGTTCTCGCTGATTGCCGCCGGGGTCTCACGCAGTCCCGGCGCCACCAGCCACCTCAAGCTCAAACACGCCGGCGGGTTCAGTCCGGAGCAGCTCAAGATCATCTACCAGAACTTCGAACTGGAACTCAGCGACGAGCAGCAAACGCAACTCGAGGACTTTCTGGAAGAGGAACGGCAGGCCCGGGACTACCAGCCGGTGACTCTCGAGCAGTTGCTCGGCGGCATTCCGACCTGGGCCGAGGGCGTGCAGTGGCAGCCCTACATGCTCAACGACCAGGAAGACGTGCTGCGCCCGGCCACACTGGTGGAAATCCCGGATGGCGACAGCACCAAGACGCACTTCCTCTCCATCGCGGCCACCTCGCTGCTGCGGCTGCTGGACGGCTCCCGAACCGGCCAGCAGATCGTGGACGACGCAATCGACACGTGGGGCACGGCCGTCGGCAAGTCCGCCACTTCGGTCCGCACGCTAGTGGCCGACACGCTGCAGGAGTTGCACGAAGAAGGCGCGCTGACCGTCGCCTGATCGAACGTCCCACCGTCCCTGTCTGGATCGAGGCAAGGGCTTCAGTGAGAACGGAGCGTCAACCCGCAGTGAAAGACCCTGTGCCGCCTGATTCCCTACGCGCCCGACTGGAAGCCGTGGCCACGCCTGAGCGCGCCGAGGGTGAAGCTCGCTATCTGAAGCTGGCAGATCGGCGCGTAATCGGGACCGGGATGAAGCCCTGGGAGCGCGTCGCCGCGGCCTATGTGTGCGAACGGGTCCGGCCAGATCTCGACCAAGTGGCGCGCTGGTTCGACGCATCGCTTGAGGAGGCCTGGACGGCGATCTATTGCCTGGCGACGCGACCTGAATTCGACGCCGCGTCCTGGCGGCTCGTCGAGCGCTGGAGCCGTGCGCCGGATACCTGGGCCATCGCGGACCCGATGGCCCGGATTCTGGTTGCCGGCCACCTGGAAGCCGGCGTGATCGACGCGGACCTGCTGCATACGTGGGCCGCCCGCGAGCAACCGTTCTGGTACCGCCGCATCGCGCTGGTAGCCACGACCTCCCTCAACGGCGGCCTGGGCGGGCCGACGCGCACACGCCTGCGGCGTTTCGGGCGTGTACCCGAAGTCGGCAGCCACCCGCGACCGGGGCTCACGCTCGAGTTACTGGAGGCAAGCATCCACGACCGCCGCCCTTTCGTCCGGCTTGGCATCGGCTGGACGCTGCGCGAACTGTGGGCGGTCGATCCGGATGGCGCCGCCGCGTTCGTGCAGCGTCACCGCGCACGATTCACTAAGGCCATGCTGGCCAAGGCTCGGCTGGACGATCACGGAAGGCGCAGGCCGTGATTTCGCTCATTCTGGACACCGATCTCGGTGACGACGTGGACGACGTGTTTGCGCTCGCCTATGCGGTCCGAAACCCGCGCATCAATCTCTGCGCGGTCACCACCGTTCTGGGCGACACGCGTTGGCGAGCGGCGCTGGCGCTGCGGCTGCTGGATGAATTAGGAGTGGCCGACATCCCCGTCGCGGCCGGGACGCCTGGCGGTGAAGTGAACACCGTGACGCTTTCAGGCGACGTGGTGGTGCCGCCGGGCGCCGACGATCCACGTTGCGATCCCCGCTCGGCAACCGATCTGATGGCCGACGTGATTGCGTCCGTGCCTCAGCCCGTTTGGCTGGCCACCATTGGTCCGGCCACCAACGCGGCCGTACTGCTGGCCGAGCGGCCCGAGGCCGCTGAACGCCTGGCCGGCATCGTGATGATGGGCGGTCGGCACGAGCCGGCGTTCCCGCGCGAGCACAACTTCGGCACGAACCCCGCCGCCGCGGTCACCGTCTGCAACCGCGGGGGCACCGTCCGAGTGGGCGACTACGTGGTGACCTGCCAGGCCCAGTTGCGGCGTGACGATCTGCCTCGCGTTCGGCAGGCGCCGGGCGTGGGCGCCTCGCTGGCGACCATGCTGGAGACGTACTTCGACCGTCGAGAGCGCGACTGGACCTCCATGTACGACCCGGCCGCGCTGACCCTGGCGCTGGACGAGACGTTCCTGACACTTGATCCAACCCCCATGCGGGCCGATGTGTTCGACGGCCAGGTTCGCTTTGCTCCCGACAGTTCGGTGTCGGGGCTGCGGCTGGCCGACGCGATCGATACGGACGCGTTTCACGAGGAGTTGCTCGGCGTGATCGAACGACCGGCGTGAGCCTGCCGACCAACCCGGACCTGGCGCCCGACGGGCTGCATCTCCGATTCGTTGAGTCCGCGCACCGGGTTCTGTCCCGCGATCCTCGCGTTCGGGCGCTCTGGGCCGGCGGCAGCCTGGCCGATGGCACGGCGGACCGGTGGTCGGACGTGGATCTGCGGTTGGCGGTGGCTGACGACGACCGACCGGCCTTCATGGCCGGGATCAAGGACACCCTGCAAGCCATATGCCCCATCCTGGGCTGGCGCATGCGGTCGATGCGCGGCGACGACCTGGTGGTCGTCACCTTCGAGGGCCCGCTGCGAGCGGACTTCGTCGTCACGTCGCCGAACAGCCTCGACCGGCAGCGCTACGAACCGGTCGCGCCGCTCTTTGATCCTCTCGGTCTGGGAGCCCGGCTGCAACAGACCCCGTACAGGCCTTCGCGTCGGACGCCCCGGGAACTGCTGGAACGCGAAGCCGCGCAGGTTCCCGCCGAGGCGGGCCGCCTGCAACGTGCCATCGAGCAGTCCTCCATCGTGGAGGCCGTGCAGGCCCAGGCGAATCTGCTGGAGTCGGCCCAGCGGCTCCTGCTGCTGTTGCGCGATCCGAACGCAGCCGGCCTGCTGGGGCCGAAGCATGCGGCGGACGCGTTGGCGGCCGCCGACATCGAGCCGCTGCTGGCCCCGCTGGGCGTTTGGAGCAACAACTGGCCGAACCCTGGGATGGACTCGATCCAGCCCACGCTAGATGTCGTGCGGCCGCTGGCGGCCGAGGCGGAGGCCCGCTATGGCATTGCCGTGCCCTTGCAGCCGGTGCCGCCCGGCGCCGATTCCGACGCGCGACCGGCCAGGCAGGTCGTGGAAGCCGGATGCATTCTGCTGGTTCACGCCATGGTGGGCGCGACCTATTGCAACCGCGGCATGTACACCGGTCTGCTCTGGGGCTATGCCGGCGCGGCGCGCTTGGCCGCCGAACTCGCCTACGTGGCTTCCCGGGGTGATGCGCCGGTACCGGTTGACGCGCTGAACCGCCTCTCGGGCAACGACGCAGCCGTCATCGCGTCTGCGCTGCAGCCCCTGCCGACGGGCGGCGTGCTTGGCGTCCGCCGTGTCGCCACCCGAGTCGCGGCGGCCTACAGCCACTTCCTTGAGCGCGCCTGCGTCCGGCTGGATATGGAATATCCTGCACGACTCGACCGGGCCGTGAGCGACTATCTGCTGCGCGAAGGCGTGTTTGTCGGCGACCTCCGTTAGTCGCCTCGGGGCGTCAAAAGTCGATATGACACAATTAGTCCCGTGCTCGCTGGGAGGCGAACGGGGGCGGCCGTGCGTCGAGCTGTGGCTGTGGCGCTGGTCGCGCTGCTTGGAGCGATGGCGACGCTGGACATCGGGCGGGCAACGGATGATCCGGTCACCACAGCGAGCCTGTCTCGTGAGGCCTACTTCACGATCCTCGAACAGTGCGAGCCGGCCTGGGACCCGACGGACCGCAACATCTACACGACGGACGGCTCCAGCCTGAACGACGTGGATCGGGCCACGCGGACGAGGTTCGTTACCGCCTGGCAAGTCGACGCCTGGCCACGTTGGCGTTGGGAAGCGGACTGTCTGCAGGCCGCGCAGCCTGAAGTAGTGGCGACGCTGGACACCTTCGGAGTGGCGAACACTCCGGTCAACGCACCGAGTCTGCCGCCCCAGGTCTATTCGGCGATCCTCGATCACTGCACGCCGGCCTGGAACCCAGCGGACCGCAACATCTACGCGACGGACGGCTCCAGCCTGAACGACGTGGATAGGGTCACGCGGACGACGTACGTGAGCGTCTGGCAAATCGACGCCTGGCAGCGTTGGCGCTGGGAGATGGATTGTCTGCTAGACCCGCCGCCCGGACGGGTGGCGACGCTGGTGACCGCACGCGTTACGGACGACCCGATCAACGCACCGATTCTGCTAGCGCACGCCCATTCCGCGACCCTTGATCACTGCGCGCCGGCCTGGGATCCAGCGGACCGCAACATCTATGCGACGGACGGCTTCAGCCTGAACGACGTGGATCGGGCCACGCGGACGACATTCGTGACTGTTTGGCAGGTCGACGCCTGGCAGCGCTGGCGCTGGGAAGCGGATTGCCTGCGGGCCTTACAGCCTGAAGTGCTGGCGTCGCTGGGCGCCGCAGGAGCGACGGGCGATCCGATCAACGCACCGAATCTGCCACCCCACGTCTATTCCGCGACCCTTGATCGCTGCACCCCGGCCTGGGACCCGGCGGACCGCAACATCTTTGCGACGGACGGCTTTAGCCTGAATGACGTGGACCGGGTCACGCGGACGACATTCGTGACCGTCTGGCAGGTCGACGCCTGGCAACGCTGGCGCTGGGAAACGGATTGCCTGCGGGGCATGTTCGCGCCAACGATCGTTGCTTCCACCACCGAAGCCGGTGCAACGTCGGTCCGGGAATCGACGCCAGAGCAGACGCCGGACCCAACTCCAGACCCGACGACCGACCCGATCTATCCCATGGTCTACAACGTAGCCGTCGCTCGCGGCGCGGACGATGCGCTTGCCAGGAATATCGCGGCTTACGTGGTGACCCACGGCAACGTCGAGGACTTCCTGAACGGCGCGCATCAGCATGTGGCCTTCGGCGAATACGAATGCCAGGTGTGGAGTACCGCCTGCCCGCTGGTCCCGCAGGCCATCGTACTGGCGCCGGAGGCCAAGCAGGATGGCGGCCGGCCATCGGTCGCCCACCAACACCGCGGTCCTGCAGGTGGCGACCAGGTGTCGAGCGCCCAGCAGGGCGGCGGTCATTCAAGTCGCGTATCTCGAGCGAGCACCGGCGGAGGCGGTCGATTCGCTGGCTACCACCTCCCCATCTGTCGAGGGAATAGCGACGGAACGAGCACCTGCCACGTCAACCCCGAATGGCCCGTGCTGGAGTATCGGAACGGCGAGTACTACCGCTGCAAGAGCCTGTCGCCGGAGGGCTGGGGTGTCGGCTGCGTGCGCTACTAGTGGCTATCGACACGCCGGACCTCCGGGAGGCTCCGAGCGTGATCGGGTTTCGATCAGCACGCTGCAATGTTCGCCTGTCCGCGCCCAAGCCGACATCCGCGGCGTCCTGCGCGATCACATTTCCGGCGAACGGCTTCGAACGGGTAACGCACGCGTCTGGCCGTAGGGGATCGCCGAGCACGTCCCGTGAGAGTCGGCGTGACACACAGCCATCAATCGCACCCGCGGTCGGCTCGCGTCGGGCACAATGGGCGCCGTTTGAATTGCACCAGAAGGCCGGCCCGTGAGGATCTCGCAGCGTGTTCAAGATTTGGCGGAATCGGGAACGATCGCCGTCAGCAACAAGGTCGCCGCCCTGCGCGCGCAAGGCGTGGACGTCATCAGCCTGGGCGCCGGCGAGCCCGATTTCGACACACCGGCCCACGTCAAGCAGGCCGCCGACGATGCGCTGGGTCGCGGCGAGACCAAGTACGCCAAGCCGGCTTCGGGCGTGCCCGAACTCAAGCAGGCCGTGTGCAACAAGCTGGCCCGCGAAAACGACCTGACCTACACGCCCGACCAGGTCATCGCCAGCGTGGGCGGCAAGGAAGGGCTCTACTTGGCCTTCGCCACGCTGCTGGACCCGGGCGACGAAGTCATCATCCCGGCGCCCTACTGGGTGTCCTACCCCGAGCAGGTCAAGCTCTGCGGCGGCGTCCCGGTCATCGTCAACGCCGGCGCGGACCAGGACTTCAAGATCACGCCGCAGCAACTGCGCGACGCACTGACGGATCGCACGCGCGTGTTCGTCTTCAACTCGCCCAGTAACCCCACGGGTTCTGCCTACTCGCCGGAAGAGACCGAGGCCCTGGCCGGCGTGCTGGCGGACACCGACGTGATTACGTTCAGCGACGAGATGTACGACCGCCTGCTCTACGGCGGCCGCACGTTCAAGAGCTTCGGCACGGTGTCGGACCACGCGTACGACCACACCATCACCTTCAACGCGGGATCCAAGACGTACTCCATGACCGGCTGGCGCGTGGGCTACGCGGCCGGGCCGGTCGAGATCATCAAGGGCATGGCCAAGCTGCAGTCGCAGACGACCAGCGGGGCCGCAACCTTCACCATGCACGCCCTGGCCGCCGCCCTCGACGGCGACCAGGCCTGCGTGGAGATGATGCGCAGCGAGTTCGAACGCCGCGGAGCGTTCGTCAGCGACGCCCTGAACCGGATCGAAGGCGTGATCTGCCCCGAACCGGGCGGCGCCTTCTACGTGTTCCCTGACGTGTCCGACACCTACGAACAGGTCGGCGTGTCAGGCTCCACCGAGTGGGCCAATCGCCTGCTGGAAGACGCCCACGTCGGCGTGGTTCCCGGCAGCGACTTCGGCGACGACAACTGCGTGCGCCTCAGCTTCGCCACCAGCATGGAGAACCTGGAGGAATCGCTGCGCCGCATGGAGGCGTTCCTCGAATAGGCGGCCTGTGGGCGTCGCGATAGCCGTGTAGCGGCGAAACCGACGGACAGATCATTGGCCTGGCGCGTTCCACGCGAGCGCACCAGGCCAATTTTCACCGCTGCCGTGCACCACAACAGTCGGCGGCAACTCCTGCTTGCGGTGCCGTCGTGTGGTCATGGACTGAATAGTCGGCGCCGATATCTACTAAGCGTCGCTACTGCCTTTGATATAGATCTCGCCGTCCAGATCGGGGATCGAGTGGCTCGTGCCGCTCAGGCCGCTGTGTATGCCGATCGCGCTCTCCGGCAGCCTGATTTCCTGCGCTATGCCGCTGCGGTTGTAGACCGCCCAGCCGTTGGTGAACTCACGGATAAACAGCCCCTCGCGGTCCTCGTACAGTCGCCCGCGTTCGCCGACCGGTCGACCGAGGGATGCATCCCAGAAGGAATGCCAGCTCTTCTCATGGGTGTGCTCATGCGGCTCGCCAGCCGCATGCTCGGCCGCGTGTCCCTCCCAGACCTCATAGCCATGTTGATGAGAAAGTGCGCCGTCAAAGCCGATCACGTATGACACGTAGCCGTTGGAATGCGTAAGGCTCAGTGTCGTGAAGACACGCATCCATTGCTGATTCCGTGGAGAGTCGAGCGGTTCCTCCAGGATGCTCCAAGCCTCATAACCATTCACCTGGGGATATCTGAAGTTCTCCTCAGCCCAGAGTAGGGTGCTTTCGACTTCGGTCAGATACTCGCGGGTGTGCCTGCGATGCCCTTCCATGAAGGCCCCATTAACATAAGGGGCCGAGAGCGGGATCTTTTCTGTTCGAGAGTTGACGACAATGAGAAAGTCGTCACCGACCGCTTCGCGGATTCGACGGAGCATTGACACTTCGGCACTGATTCTGTTGCCGTGATAGAGATGGGCTATCTCCAGATTAGAGTCCTCTTCTTGTGTCCACCAATCCATGAAAATACCGTCAAACACGCCGCACTTTGCAACGGCAATTGCTTGCTGGACAAAGTGGTCTTGCGCTGCGGGATGCGTGTAGTCAATGAGGAGTTCAGCCCAACCCTCGTCCGCGACACGGTTCCCCGACTCATCTCGTAGCCAGTACGGCCAGTCTTCCGGGTACAACTCAGGGTGGGCGCCGTAGTGGTAGATGGGAACAAGATGAAGCCAGTTTGGATTCTGATCTTGGAGCCGGTTCTTTTGCTCCTGGGCAAACGACCAGGGTCCGACAACTCTGATTCCATGCGGCGTCGAGGCCCACTGTAATCCGTGACCCATGCCGGCCCAGAAGAGATCGTGATATGCCCTCGTTCGCTCCACGTAATCGAATTCCCACTTATCGTCTGGTATCGGCAGGTTTAGAAGCACATGACTCCATGCTCCAAAGACCGAAGGAAACTCTCTATTCACGACCCGCTCGATGACCGAGGTCCGATTGGTCTCACAGACTCGGTCGTCCGTGACCTCTTCGACCGCTTCCGTAGCTTCCGCAGTGGCGGGCCTCTCGACCGGCGCCTCTTTGGTCACCACTCTCGCGACTGGCACTTCGACTCGAACGACCCTTTCGATCTCCCTAGTCACGACCCTTTCGACCGGAATCTCTCTGATCACGACCCTTTCGACCGGGACTTCAACGCGGACAAGGCGCTCGACCTCTCTGGTCACGACCTTCTCGACCGGAACCTCCTGAACAACGATCCTCTCCACCGGAACTTCCCTGGTTACTACCTTTGTCTCGACGCAAGCCGCCAGGGCTAGGACGCACAGAATCCCCAGGGCAATGGAGCCGCCCAGTCGAAACACCTGTCGGCGCGCGATTATTCCCACGGGCTGGGACTTACGAGGTGGCGCCGTTGCGGCAGCACGTCGCGGGCAGCCAATGTTCAAACTCGCGTGGCGCCGCCACCCGGAGTCGCTCGCTCGCCGCCGCTACTCGCCTGTCGCGATCGCGTTAACTTCGGCCGGGTCGAGCCCCACCTCGGCCGCCGAGGCCAGTACGTCGTTCCAGGTCGCGTCGGGTAGCTCCACGCCCGCGGCCGCCACCGTCTGGCGCGAACTGCGCTCGATGTCGCCGGGCACCAACACTTCGTCGAAGCCCGGAGCCGCAGCCGTTTGCTTGACCCGGTTGATCGTGGCGTCGTTCATGGCCGCGAAGCCGGCGCCGGAGCCCAGCGCGTCGGGGTCGATGGCCAGCGCGAACGTACCGATCGGCGATTGCGGCTCACCGGTGATCGTGTCGCCCACCAGGTTGGAGGCCAGCAACTCGATCATCAGCATCAGGCCGTAGCCCTTGTGCCCGCCGAAAGGCAGCATGACGCCGTTGTCGTAGAGGTCGTTGGGATTGATGGAGGGCCGGCCCTGGTTGTCCAGGATCTGGCCGGGCGGAATCTCCACGCCCTTGTCCCGCGCGACCCGGATCTTGCCCTCGGCCGCCGCCGTAGTGGCGAAGTCCAGGATGATCGGATCGGCGTCGCCGGCCGGCGCCCCAAAGCTGATCGGGTTGGTGCTCATCCGGCCCTCGCGCCCGCCAAACGGCGCCGTGCGCATCATGCCGGGGCCGCCCGCCACCATCAGGAAGACCGCGCCCATTGAAACCGCAAGCTCCGACCACTCGCCCAGCCGGCCGATGTGATTGCAGCGCGCGATGCCGCCCACCGCCACCCGCGAGACCCGCGACTTCTCCACCAGCCGGATGGTCAGTTCCTCGGCCGCCAGGTGCCCGAAGGCCCCGCCGCCCTCCATCACTACAGAGGTCTCGCTTTCGGATACCACCCGTGGACGCTCCGCCGGCCGGTAGGCGCCGTCCTTGATCTGGGCCAGGTACTGGGTCACCCGGATGACCCCGTGCGAGGGATGCCCGGACAGATTCGCGTTGATCAGCCAGCGCGCCAGCTTGCCGGCAATGTCGTCCGGCGTACCCGCCGCGCCCAGCACACGGGCAGTGGCTTTGGTCAACGGCTCAACGGCAAATGTCGGCATGCGATCCTCGGGTCATACACGGCACAGCAGATCAGCCGCATGGTACGCAGCCGTCAGCGCTGCGCCTACCCGGAACAGACGGGAGTTGCCGCCACGGGCCAGCGCTCAAGTTGCCGGAAGTCCCATCGCCAGGCCTCGAGCTGCATTGCCTCACTGGCTACCTGCCTGATAGTCGCCCAGGCCCGGCGCTGCCCCGGCGCACCCAATCTCCTGGTGCTGATTGCCATCCTGGGCACGGCCTGCCTGCTTCACTTGATCGGCGTCCCGGTAAGCCTGGCCGCGCCAACTGCCGATGCCTACACCCCATCCCCAACCCCGGCGGTCGCCGTGCCCACCCAGGACCCGTCGAGCACCGAATCGCCCCGGCCCGGACCGAACGCGGACGTCCAGCCCACGCCGGGCTCGAAAGTCGATGACCTCGTGCCTGGGAAACCTCCTCCGCCTGCCAAACGCGGCGGGACGTCCGATCTCACACCGACACCAGTCGCGGCGACGGCGGCGTATGCAGAAGCCCAAGCGGTCGTGGGCACCCCTGTATTGCTCGGCCACTCCGTCCAGGGGCGCGCCATCCGTGGCGCCGAATTGGGCGATGGGCCGCGCTGGATCGCGGTCATCGGCGGCATCCACCAGGGCAACGAGGCCAATACGACCGTTCTCGCCAATTTGCTGCTGGATCACTTCCGCGACAATCTCGCCGAGATCCCCGACGGCGTCGGCCTGGCGTTCCTTCCCGACGTCAACCCGGACGGCGCGGTGGCCGGCACCCGCGCAAACGCCAACGGCGTCGACCTCAACCGCAACTGGGACGCGGGCTGGCAGCCAGACTCCTACGGTCCCTCCGGGCTCGTTCCCGGGGGAGGCGGCAGATGGCCGTTCTCAGAGCCTGAGACTCGCGCCCTGGCTCGGTACCTGCTTGACCGGCCGTTTATCGCCGCGATCTTCCTCCACAGCAAGGGCGGACTGGTCGTGCCGGGACCTGGCAGCGGCTCGGTTGAACTCGCGAGCACCATCACCCGCGCCGCTCAATACGTCTACCTCAGGGGATGGACCGCCTATCCCCTCAGCGGTCAAGCCTCCAAATATCTTGTCGCGAGAGGCATTCATGTGGCGATCGTCGAACTGAGCACGCATACCGACCCCGACTTCGCGCGAAACCTCCGGGGCCTGCGCGCGGCCTTGACGTGGGCCCAATCACTGCCCGAGCCCGCCGGACTCCAGCCCGTTTCCGATGCCGAGTTTTTCGACGTCTGCGGACGCCTGCTGGGAACATATCGCGCAAGGCTGGCGTCCCCGCAGTGTCCCTGGTAACCGCGACGACCTGATCGGCTGGCGCTAGTTCGACGGCTCCTGGTCGTTCTTCACGATCGTGGACGCCAGGGCCAGCATCGACGACAAATCGCTCAGGTTGGCGGGAACCACCAGCGTGTTGCCTTCCTTGGCGATCTGGCCGAACTGCGCGATGTACTGCTCCGCTACCCGCAGCCGCATGGCGTCCATGCCGCCGTCTCCGCTCACCGACTGACCGATCCGCGTTATCCCCTCCGCCGAGGCGGTGGCCACGGCCAGGATCGCCTCCGCTTCGCCCTGGGCTTCGTTGATCTGCTGGGTACGCGTGGCTTCGGATTCCTTGATCACGCGCTGCTTTTCGCCTTCCGCTTCGTTGATCTTGGCGTCCCGCTCGCCCTCCGAACTCAGGATCACGGCGCGCTTTTCACGCTCCGCGCGCATCTGCTTCTCCATCGCGTTCAGCACGTCGGTCGGCGGGTTGATGTTGCGGATCTCGTAGCGCAGCACCTTCACGCCCCAGGGGGCCGAGGCCTGGTCCAGCTCGTTCACGATCAGGCGGTTGATCGAGGACCGCTCCTCGAACGTGCGGTCCAGGTCGATCTTGCCGACCTCGCTGCGCAGCGTCGTCTGGGCCAGCTGGGAAATCGCGAATTGGTAGTTCATGATGCCGTAGGACGCCTGCCGCGGCTCCAGCACCTGCAGATACAGAACCCCGTCAACCCCAACTTGCACGTTGTCGCGCGTTATGCAGAGCTGCTCCGAGATGTCGACGGCCTGTTCCTTCAGCGTGTGCTTGTAAGCAATGGTGTCCAGGAACGGCGTCAGGATGTGAAAGCCGGCTTGCAGAGTGCGGCTGTAGCGGCCCAACCGCTCGACCACGTAGGCCGACTGCTGCGGCACGATTACCGCAGTCTTGACCAGAACCACGACCACTAGCAGCACGATGGCGGCCACCACGATCAGGCCGACGATTCCCATACCCTCCACGTCTATTCCTCCTCGGCTCTCAGGTCCACGACCAGGTTCTCGACGCGCTCGATTCTTGCCCGCTGTCCCTCGATCAGGCTGGTGCGGCCCACGTTACGGGCCGTCCACTCGGTTCCCCGCAACCTGGCGCGGCCCTGCGCGCCCGGTTCAATGCTCTCGGATACAGTCGCAATCTCGCCCACCACCGCCTCGTACATCGGCGGCGGCGACCCGACCAACCGGCCATAGAGCTGCCGCCGGACGCCAAACATCAGGACCAGGGCCAGCACCACGAACAACGCCCATTCGGCGTACGGCTGACCCGGCAGCCCGGCCACGACGCCAAGCCCGGTTAGCAGCGCCGCCACGCCCAGCAGCACCAGGTAGAACTGGGCCTCGATCGCCAGCAGTTCGGCGGCCAGCAGCACCACGCCGGCGATGATCCATCCCCACCAGGGCATTGCCGCGTCCTCGCTGGCCTTGACCCTCTCAGACTACTCCGCACGCAGCCTTCCACCGTGGCGTTTCGACCAAAGGACCAGATCGTGTCTGACGCTGGTGCAAGCGTTGGCCGCCTGGGGAACCGCGGCGTACAGCTCGAACCCGGCCTTCTCGAACGCCCTCCGGCTTCGCGGGTTGTCATCGGCCACGTCCATCGCAAAGATCGCGTCGGCGCCCTCGCTTTCGAACCCAAACTCAACCAGCAGCCGGATCGCCGCCGTGCCAATCCCCCGGCCCCAATAGGCCTTCTCGATTTCAAGGTCGATGCGCCGGCAGTCCGACCCCGGATTCTTCCGGAGGATCCGCTCCAGGTTCATTTGCTGCAGCCAGCACTCGCCCACGGGCCGGCCCTCGAACTCAATGACAAAGCAAAACGCCGTACGCGAGATCCCTCGCACGATCTCCTGCACCTGCTCGGCCGTGTATTCGCTCGGATCCTCATCCGCGTAGTACGCGATCTCCGGATCGTTCCACCACCCCACCACCAGGTCCCAGTCATCCTCGGTCAGCGGCCGCAGCGTCACCGTCCCCGAACACAGCGTCACGTCGTGCGTGCGAAGCCCGCCGCTCATCCGCAACCGAGCCGACCGAACAACCCCATGCCGACTCCTTCCAATCGCTTAGGCCAGCGCCAGCGCCTCAATCTCCTCGCGTGAAACCTCCACCCGGTCCGCCGCCTGCAGGAAGCCTTCCCACGTCGGCTCGGGAAGCTGCAGCGGGCCGCCGGAAAGGGCGGCGCGAGATCGTCGCTCGAAGTCGCCGGGCACCTGCACGTCGCTGAAACCCTGGGCGGGCGCCGCGGATCGCACGCGCTCAAGCTGATGCTGGATGAGGGCCCTCGTCTCGTCGCCGCGCCCGAACGCATTGGGGTCGATAGCAAAGGCGAAGACCGACGCGCCCTCGCCTATGTCCTCGCCCGCGCTCGCCGTCACCACCGACAGCAGCGTGGTCATGATGGCGATGGCCGAGCCCTTGTGCTCCCCGAACGTCAGCATCGTGCCGCCGTCGTAGAAGTCGTTGGGGTTGGTGGTGGGGCGGCCGTCGGAGTCGCGGATCCAGCCTTCCGGCACGGACTTGCCGCTGTCGCGCGCCACCCGGATCTTGCCCTCCGCAGCCGCGCTGGTGGCGAAGTCCATCACGAAGGAGTCGTCGTCTAGACCGGGCGCGCCAAAGGCAATCGGGTTCGTGCCCAGCCGCCCTTCAGCGGCCCCGAAGGTGGCCGCCATCGATCCGCTGGCCGAACCCAGCGAGATGTACAGCAGCACGCCCAGGTCCGCAGCCAGCTCGCCCCATTCACCCAGGCGTCCGATGTGGCGGCCGTTGATGATCCCGCCCATCGAAATCTGCGATTCGCGGCACTTACCGGCCAGCTCGCGGGTCAACCGGTCGGCGGCAAAGTGCCCGGGCCCCGCCTGACCGTCCAGCACCACCGTGGTACCGGTCTCAAGGTGCACGCGAGGCCGCGCGGCCGGATCCATGGTCCCATCCTGGATCTGCCGCACGTATTCGGTGACGCGCTGCAACCCGTGCGAGGGATGGCCCGAGAGGTTGGAGGTCACCAGCCAGACCGTCAGTTGCTCGGCCATGTCGCCGGGCATCCCGGCGGCTGTGAATATGCGGGTGCTGGCGGCGCTGACGCCGTCGATGGAGAGATCGATCATTGGCGGATCCGGCGGGCCTCGGTCCAGCGCATGGTAGGGCGTTTGCCGACATAATGATCGGCCCGCCGACGGAAACTCATCGCATGGCCAACCTGCTCGACCGCTGGACCTACCGCACCACGCCCACCGTCGTCTTCGGACGCGGCTGCCTGGACGAACTGCCCGACCATGTGCGGCGGATCGGGGATGGCCGGGTGCTGGTGGTGACCGACAAGGGCCTAGTCGAGGCCGGCGTCGTGCAACGCGTCACCGACGAACTCGCTCGCGGGAGCATCCACGCCGAAGTCTGGGATGAAGCGGAGCCCGAACCGCCCACCGTCAGCGTCGACGCCTGCGCCGAGGCCATCCGCCAGGTCAACCCTGCCGTGGTCCTCGGCCTCGGCGGCGGCAGCGCCATGGACACGTCGCAGATCGCCGCTTGCGTGGTGACCAATGGCGGCAAGGCCGAAGACTGGATCGGCGTCGAGGTGCTGAGGCAGCCAGGCATCCCCACCATCAGCATTCCCACGACCGCCGGCACGGCTTCCGAAGTAACCGGCAATGCCGTAATGGTGCTGCCGGACCGTTCCAACAAGATGACGGTCGTCAGCCCCTACATCTACCCGCGCACCGCACTGATCGACCCGGCCCTCACCGATTCGGTCCCGTCACACATCACGGCGGCCACCGGCATGGACACCTTCTGCCACGCGGCGGAGTCGTTTATCACCCGGCGCGCCACCCAACACACCCGCCAGCCCGCCGCCGACGCCCTGCGCCGCACGCTGGAGTTCCTGCCGCGCGCCGTGGCCGACGGGTCCGACCGGGAGGCCCGCGACCAGATGTCCTACGCCTGCCTCCAGGCCGGCTACAGCCTGGCCAACGCAGGCGTCATCCTGGTGCACGGCTTGGCCCACGCCATTGGCGCACGCGCGCGCATCCCCCACGGGGTAGCCAACACCGTCTGCCTGCTGCCGGTCATGCGCCTGGCGGCCGAACGCAACCCAACGCTGATGGCCGAGCTGGCGGGACCGCTGGGTGTTTCCGCCGATGTGACTGGAGTGCCACAGCGAGCCCAGGCGGCGGTGACGGTTATGGAGCGCCTGGTGGATCAGGTCGGGCTGCCGGCCACGCTCCGTGAGGTCGGCGTCGAACGCGCCTGGCTGCCCGACGTAGCGGCGGCCACCCTCAGCAACACCCGCGTGGTCCACAACAGCCCGGTCCAACCCGGCCTGGACGAACTTACGGATCTTCTCGACGGGGTCTTCGCGGACTGACCTGGACTAAACGGGTAGCGATAGCTGGATTGGCGCTCGCGAACGAGACTCGCGGCCCGAGAGTGTGAGCGCGGCATACACGCGCTAATTGAAAGGCCGGGGGGACGCTGACTCAGCGACCGGAGCAGGCGGTGGTTCGGGTGCTCCGGCGGCGTCCCAGGCTCGGTGTCATCGAGCAGGCTTGGGCTGTCTGTGCCCAACTCGCAACATTGCGGTGCCTTCGTCGGGGAAGAACCCTGGGCTATCGCTTCCGAAGGCGGGCCGGAATCACGGCCCACATCATGAAGAGACCAGCAAAAGCAACGATCCCCAGCAGCGCTTCAAGCGGCAACGGCAAACCTCCAAGCCCCGCCAGTCGCCTGGCAGAGCGGCTATTGCCGCCGTTTCACCTCCGAACCACCGCCTGTATCCACGCCTATTTTAGCCGGTCGCCGACGGTGCCGTTACAAATGGATGATCTCGATCGCGTCGTCGGTCACTTCCAGGTCCAGGTGCACGCGCTCGATGAACTCCAGGATCGCCCGCATCTGCGCGTCCAGCCGTCGCGGATCGTTCGACACGCAGGACACTCCAATGCGGGCCCGTCCCGGCACTGGATCCGCTTCCAGATCGGCCACCGCGGCGTTGAAGGTGTTGCGGATTCGCCGTTTCAGCGACTCCACAGACCGCCGCCGGTCCTTCAACGACTGGGCGGCGTGAACCGCCAGCCCCACCTCCAGCGTCCCCACGTGCACGGTTCGATCCCCGCAAAGCTTGCCGCCCGGCGGCGGCTGGTCCAGTCTGACAGGCGAGCGCCGCCCGGTCCGCAAACTGAGGAGCCGATCCATGTCCGCCACCCCCCGCACGCTTGCCGACATTGATACGCCGGCAGCCGTGATTGACCTCGATTTGGTGCGGCGCAACATCCAGGTCATGGAGCGCCACCTGGAGGGCACGGGCGTCCACGTTCGACCCCACGTCAAGCACCACAAGACGCCGGGTATCGCCCTCATGCAGATCGAGGCCGGCGCGCCTGGCGTCACCTGCGCCAAGGTCGGCGAGGCCGAAGCCATGGTCGAAGGCGGCGTAGGCGACGTGCTGATCGCCAACCAGGTCGTCGGGCCAATCAAGATCGCGAGACTCTGCGACCTTGCTCGCCAGGCTGCCGTCACGGTCGCCGTGGACGACGTGCGCAACGTCCGCGAGCTGTCGGAAGCTGCCGTTGCCACCGGCGTCACCATTGGCATAGTCATTGAGATCGAAGTCGGCATGAACCGTTGCGGCGTCCTACCGGGTGAGCCTGCCCTTGCCCTTGCGAAACAGATTGATGCCGCCCCCGGGTTGGACCTCGTTGGCCTAATGGGCTACGAGGGCCACGCCGTCGGCATCGAGGACCGTGACGAACGCCAGGCCGCCGCCCACAGCTCTCTGGCGGCCGTCATCGAGACCAAAGCCGCCTGCGAAGCCGCCGGCCTGGAGATCCGCGAGGTCACCGGCGGCGGCACCAACACCTTCGACATCACCAGCACCATCGAGGGCTGGACCGAGCTCCAGTGCGGCACCTACGTGACGATGGACGTCTGGTTTCGCCCGCACGCCGGCCATGCGTTCGAGCAGGCCATGTGGATCCTCTCCAGCGTCGTCAGCACCCCCGCGCCCGGCCGCGCCATACTGGACGTTGGCCGCAAGTCCATGGCCTTCGAGGCCGGTGGCCTGCCGCTGGTGGAAGACCCGCCGGGGATCGAGCTGCTCAGCCTCTCTGAGGAACACGGCAGCCTGGCCTTGCACGACGGCGCCCCGGACCTTCAACCCGGCGACCGCCTCAAGGTCACCCCCTGGCACGGCTGCACCACCTTCAACCTCCACGACACCCTCTACGTCATCCAGGACGACGAAGTCGTGGACGTCTGGCCCATCTCCGCCCGCGGCAAATTCACCTGAGCCGCGCGGATTCGACCGGGCTGGGGATCCGTCCGAATATCCGGGTCTGAGGTTTCTCCCATCGTTGCCTCGGATATGGTTGCTGGGTCCAAAACCACGAGGCGTCTACGTCACCAGTACGCCGCCCAGTGGAATTGATGGGTACATCTGAAATACCTTCAACACCCCACCCGTGATTGTGCCGTCAATCACTGCGCTGTCCACGGCCCAGACCGTCATGCGGCCCTTGCCATCATTCGCGTGGCTACGGCCATTCCGCAGGTCAACCGTTGTCCCCGTCGCTAAACGAAAGCCCCGTCTCGTCGCAACGTAGAACCCCCCACCGCTGCCGGCACCGCCACCGGCAGCAAAATAGCTCTGGTAGGAACCGCGCAAGTTACGGTCTGTCGACTCGACAACATCGTCGTTTGAGGCGTGGACGATTCCAGGACCACCCGCATGTCCCCGTTGCCACTGGTTGTAGCTTCGATCATCTCGACCGGCAGCACCGCCGCCCCCCATCGCTAAGGTTGACGCGGTCCAAGTCCCTGTTTCGAGAGCCTCGAACGATTCCCAGTGCGAGACTTGCCGACCGCCGCCCGTGCCTCCACCGGGCGTTGCATGCCCGCCATTCCCACCGTCTCGGATGCTGCCGGATTCGCGATTCTTTCCGGCCCCCGGTCCACTGCCGCTCGAACCTTCCCCGCCGCCACCAGAGAACCCGGTGATCTGGCGCACTGGCGTACTGTCGTCGATTACAAGTCCGCCTTGGCTTCGGCTCCCGTCAGTCTGATCGTGCCCGAAGTAGAGCGAGAAGCTGCCGCCGGAAGGAAGCCCCGCCGGGAGTACGCGGTCCCAAAAGGCCGATGGAACCGGCGCAAAGACTTCCCGGCCTTTGCCGTGCAGCGTACGGAACACATGGTCTAGCTTGCGCTGAGACTCGGCCGCCGCGCTCAGTACAGTGTCCAGCGCACGCTCGGCGATATACGCCTGCCAGCGGTCGAGGATGGGCCAGTGCGTCGTGACGGCGCTACCAGTCTCGGGGTGCGTGTCGACGTGGTGTAGTTCGCCGGAGTCTTGGTCTCGAACCCAGAATCCCGCAGCAGTTGGCCGGGAATGGCGGATGTGGATCAATGGGTCGCGCATGTGGTCAAGGCTTTGTCCATCTATTGCGTACAGTATACATAGAGAGCACGATGCCCGGCAAGATCTCGGGTCGCTTCGCACCGCGCCCCGCTTGACACCCAAAATCCCCCGGTGCTAGCGTGACGGGTGTAGGCATATTGGCTGCTCGGCCATGAGTTGAGCGGCCGGTCCACAAGCCCTGCCCACCAGATTTGTTGCCCGTTCGTGTGGATTCCCTACGCCGTTTGGCAGGGCCTCGAAACCAGAAACAGCCCGTGATTTCGCACACACTGCGGTCCCGGCCGCGACCTCCAGCCGAGCATCAATGCCCGGCGCGACGCGTAGGAGGCTCGAATGTCTAACGCCAGCGGACGCCCCGGCGGCTATCGCCGTCCGCGTCGCTCCGGCCGTGGTCGCCGTCCCCACCGTCGCCAGCGCCAGTTGCAGCCGGATCCGGACCGCGAGTTGGCCGAGCTCGAAGCCAAGCCCATGGAGGACCTTCGCGCCCTGGCGACCGAACTCGAAATCGACGTCAACGGCTCCCCCGATCTAACCAAGGACGCCCTGGTCAACATGGTCCTCCAGGCCCGATCCGAGAAAGACGGGTCCATCTTTCTGGAGGGCAACCTCGAGCTCATGGACGAGGGCTACGGCTTCCTGCGGCGCGAGTTGGGATGGATTGCCGGACCGGACGACGTCTACGTCTCGCAGGCCCAGGTCCGACGCTTTGCGCTGCGCAACGGCGACCACGTCAGCGGTCACGTGCGGCCGGCGCGTGACAACGACCGCTATCACGGTCTGGTCCGGGTCATGGCGGTCAATGGCCTGTCCCCGGACAAAGCCAGCGCCCGACCACAGTTCGAGCGCATGATTCCCATCTTTCCGAACGAACAACTCGTGCTGGAGTATTCGGCCACGGAACTTACCTCCCGCATCGTGGACATCATTGCGCCCATCGGGCGTGGCCAGCGCGGGCTGGTGCTCTCGCCTCCCAAGGCCGGCAAGACCGAGTTGATGAAGCGCCTGGCGCGCTCGGTGCTGAACAACTACAGCGACGTACGCGTCATCGTGGCCTTGATCGGCGAGCGGCCGGAAGAGGTCACCGACTGGCAGCGCGGCGTCGAGGGCGCTGAAGTCATCAGCTCCACCTTCGACGAGCAGCCCCACAGCCACACCCGCGTCGCCGAACTCACCTCCGCCCGCGCCAAGCGCATGGTGGAAAGCGGTGAGGACGTGATGATCCTGCTGGACAGCGTCACCCGTCTCGTTCGCGCCTACAACCTCGTGCAACCATCCAGCGGCCGCACCCTCTCCGGCGGCATCGAGCCCCAGGCGCTCTATCCGCCCAAAGGATTCTTCGGCGCCGCCCGTAACATCGACGGCGGCGGTAGCCTCACCATCATCGCCTCCTGCCTCATCGAGACCGGCAGCCGCATGGACGAAGTGATCTACGAGGAATTCAAGGGCACCGGCAACTGGGAACTGATGCTGGACCGCCGCTTGGCCGAACGCGGCACCTTCCCCGCCGTCAACGTCCTCAGTTCAGGGACCCGGCGCGTGGAACTGATGCTGGACGCCGAGGGCCTCAAGTACTTCTGGACGTTGCGCCGTATGCTCAACGCCCTCGACCCTCACGATGCCTACGACTCAACCGAACTCATGTTCGACCGCATGAAGCGGACCGCAACCAACAAGGAATTCTTCGCGTCGCTCAGCGAGTCGTCCAGGTGACGTCGCTCAGCGACTGTGTGGATGAGGAGCACGTGACCGATGGCTGACGTTCAGGTGGTATTGCTCGAAACCGTGCCCGACCTGGGCGAAATCGGCGACGTGCGATCGGTTGCCGCCGGCTACGCGCGCAACTTCCTGTTACCCCGTCGCCTGGCCATCCCGGCTACCAAGCGGCGCTTGGACGACGCCCAATTCCAGGCTGAACTGCAGGACCGTCGTGAAGAGAACGCGCGTCGCGAAGCTCAGCACCTGGCGGACATGATCCAGGGCGTCATGCTCACGATCCATGTGCAGGTTGGCGACCAGGGGCGCATGCATGGCCAGATCACCAATCGTGACGTAGCGGCGGCCCTGCTCGAGCAGCACGGCGTCGAGATCGATCGCCACCTCATCCAGATCGACAGCCCCATCCGCTCGCTGGGGCGTTACCTGGTCCCCGTGCGCCTGGCCGCCGGACTGGAAGCTTCGGTCATGCTGGACGTCGTCGAAGAGGAAGACGAGCCCGAACAGGCCGCTGAAGAGGAAGCGAACGAGACCGAAGACGACGTCGGCGTTTCTCGCCTCGGACGGTAGGGACGGCGCTGGCCCCGGCGCGCGAACATCTCGAAGAATCGCTGATTCGCCACCGGTAACGGTCAGTTTCTAGCAGTTACTGTGGATAATTGGCCATGGCAGCTGGCTGTGCGCTGTGGGTATCCGTGGCTGGTCCGCCCTCATGGCCCGCCGTTTCTTGCGAACCCAACCTGATTCTGCCCACAGCCGCCGTGGAAGCCCGTCGCTGTGGAAAGTGTGGACGTTTTCCTGAGTGGTCTCCAACGCGGAAGGCGGCTTGACATAGGGATTCGGTTGTTTGCCAGCCGTCCGTGGCCTGCACCAGCTCGGCTGCGCAACCATTCCGTCCCGCCAGCAAGTACCCCTCGAGTTGCAATCCTGAACTATTCGTCAGGCGGCCCGCGTTGACCCTGGCCACCATGGCGTCGGCCACCGACCGCCTTCCGCCGCAGAACATCGACGCCGAACGCTCCTTGCTCGGCAGCCTGCTCATCGACCCCGAGGCCATCACCCGCGTCGCCGGCCAGATTGGACCGGACGACTTTTACCGCGAAGCCCATCGGGCGATTTTCTCCGCGGTCACTACCCTCGCCGCCCGCAACGAGAAGACCGACTACGTCACCCTCTGCGACCAGTTGGCGCGCGACGGCACGCTGGCCGACGTGGGCGGCGAAGATCGCGTGGTGGAGTTGGCCTCCGCCGTCCCCACGCCATTCCACGTGGAGCACTACGCCGCCATCGTGCGCCGCACCTCCGTCCTGCGGCAGATCATCCAGAGCGCCACTCGCATGGTGGCTTCGGCTTACGCCCCCGAGGCCGCGCCCGAAGAGGTGCTGGATGAGGCCGAAAGCCTGATCTTCAGCATCGCCAACGAGGTCCACACCCGCGACATCCTGCCGATTCGCGAGATCCTCCACGAAGTCAGCGATCAGCTGATGTTCCGAGTCGAACACCGCGGCGTGCCCACCGGCGTCTCCACCGGCTTCCGCAGCCTCGATGCCCTCACCGGCGGCTTGCAGCGCTCCGACCTCATCATCCTGGCCGCTCGGCCCGGCATCGGAAAAACGGCCTTCTCGCTCAACATCGGCCTGCACGCCGCCAAGCAGAACGACGTCCCGGTCGCCTTCTTCGCCCTGGAAATGCCCGCCGAGCAGATCGTCCAGCGCCTGATCGGGACCGAGGCGCGCATGGATGCAATGCGCATCCGCGACGGTGAGCTTGACGACGACCAGCTCCAGCGCGTCGTCCGCACCATGGGCGAAGTGGCCGAGTACCCCATTTACATCGACGACTCGCCGTCGCTCAGCGTGCTCGAACTGCGCGGCAAGGCCCGCCGCATGCACCTGGAGCACAACATCGGCCTGTTGGTCGTGGACTATCTGCAGCTGATGACGGCCTCCGGGCACCGCGAAAACCGCGTGCAGGAAATCACCGAGATCACGCGCTCGCTCAAGGCCCTGGCCCGCGAATTGAACATCCCGATCATCGCCTGCGCCCAGCTTTCCCGCGCCGTGGAGCAGCGCCCCAACTCCCGGCCCCGCCTTTCCGACCTGCGCGAAAGCGGGTCGATCGAGCAGGACGCCGACGTCGTGGCGTTCCTGCACGAGCCTGAGGCGGGCGACGACGAGGCGATCGGGCGGCCCGTGGACCTGAAGCTCGACATCGCCAAGCACCGCAACGGCCCGGTCGGTAACGTAGACCTGCGCTTCATCCGCCCACAGGGCCGGTTCGAGGAAACCGTACGTCGAGACTACTGAGCCGCTGGCACCCGCATACCATGTGCCGAGGGCGGCAGAGCGGGGGTCGCGGATTGTGCTGCGAGGGAGTTGGACGTGAGACATAGACACGTGATCGCGTTGATTGGACTTGCGGCTGTTGCGCTTCTGACGTTGGCGGCGTGCGGCGAGAGCGAGCCGGCCACGCCATCCGGCGTAGGCGCCCGGGCCGTCGCCGTGATGACGGGGCCTGACGGCGCGTCCATGGGTACGGTCACGCTTACGCAGGTCCCGTCGGGCGTCCTGGTCTCGGCTGACGTGCATGGACTGTCCGCCGGCGGCCACGGATTCCACATTCACAGCGTTGGCGCCTGCGCCCCGGACTTCACCGCGGCCGGTGGTCACTTCGATCCCCACGAGACTGGCCACGGTCTCATGGTCAACGACACACCCCACCCCGGCGACTTGCCAAACATTTACGCCGGCGCTGACGGTGCCGCCCGCGCCGACGTCTTTACCGACGCTGTCACCCTGGACGCCAACGCCGATCACTCGCTGTTCGACGCCGACGGGTCCGCCATCATTATTCACGCCAAGCCCGATAGCTACGGCGAAGAGCCCGGCGCCGGTGACCGCGCGGCCTGTGGCGTCATCCAGCGGGCTTAAGGGGCCGGGCATGACTCAACCGCAAGGCCGGGACTTCCGTGCACCCCCGGTCATCCATGTCGGGCGCGGCGCCCTCAACCAGTTGCCAAGCGCCCTGCGCGAGCTTGGCGCGGAGCGCGCCGCGATCATCACCGACCGCGTCATGGGCAATTCCGAGTGGGCGCCCCGGCTGGAAGCCCTGGCCGCCGACGCCGACGTGACCACCACCGTCCTGGCCGAACTCACCGGCGAACCCACCACCCGCGACGTCGACGCCGCCCTGGCCGCCATTCGCGCCGCCGACGCCGATGTGGTGATTGGCTTCGGCGGCGGCAGCGCCCTCGATACCGCCAAGCTGGCCGCCGTGTTGCACACGAATCCTGGCAACGGCCCTGATTACGAAGGCTACGACCGCATCCCCGACCCCGGCGTACCGGTAATCGCCATTCCCACCACCGCCGGCACCGGCAGCGAAGTCACCCGCGGCGTGGCCATCACCGACCCCGACCGCGACGTGAAGATGCTGCTGATGAGCCCCCACCTCGTGCCCGCCGCCGCCATCATCGATCCCGAGCCCACCTTCACCATGCCGGCTGGCGTCACCGCCTCCACCGGCCTGGACGCCCTGACCCACGGCATCGAGGCCTACGTCTCGCGACGCCGCTTCCCGATCACCGACGCCCTGGCCATCGATGCGGTCGACCGCATCGGCCGTTTCATGGCCCGCGCCTACCACCATCCCGACGACGCCGAAGCGCGCGAGGAAATGCTGGTCGGCTCGTTGCACGCCGGCCTGGCCTTCAACAACGCCTCCGTCGCCCTCGTGCACGGCATGTCGCGACCCATCGGCGCCTACTTCCACGTCCCCCACGGCCTCTCCAACGCCATGCTGCTACCCACCGTCATGGAATTCAGCCTCAGCGGCGACATCCCGCGCTACGCCCACATCGCCCGCGTCCTCGGCGCAACCGAGACCGACGACCGGCAAGCCGCTGAAGCCGGCGTCGCCATCGTCCGCGACCTGGCGGCCGACCTCGAAGTCCCAACCCTCCGCGCCTGGGGCGTCGATGAGCACCGGTTCCGCGAAGTCACGCCCGCCATGGCCCGCGACGCCCTCGCCAGCGGCAGCCCCGCCAACAACCCCCGCCTCGCCACCCTCGACGAAGTCGTAGAGCTCTACGAGACCGTCATCAGCCTCTGACGCGACTATTCGGACGTCATTCCGGCTGACGGCGATGTTCCCGGTGCCGATAAGTCGTCTCGATATACTCGAATCAGACCCCGCGTCCGTCGCGGGCGCTACGGTAGTTAAGCGACAGGCATGCCGCTGGGAATCCTGAAGAAGATCGTCGGCGACGACGCCGGCCGCACCGCCCGTCGTTATGCCTCGTTGGTCAAGCGCGTCAACGCGCTGGAGCCTGAGCTTCGGGCGTGCTCGGACCAGGAACTGCTGGGCAAGACGCCCGAGTTCCGGCAGCGGCTCGACGCCGGCGAAAAGCTGGACGGCCTGCTGCCCGAGGCCTTCGCCACAGTCCGGGAGGCCGTGCGCCGCCACACCGGCGAGCGCCAGTTCGATGTGCAGCTCATGGGCGGCGCCGTGCTGCATGGCGGCGACATCGCCGAGATGCGCACCGGCGAAGGCAAGACTTCGGTCGCCACTCTCGCGGCCTATCTCAATGCCCTGCCCGGCCGCGGCGTGCACATCGTCACCGTCAACGACTACCTGGCCAATCGCGACGCCAACTGGTATGGCCGCGCGCTGGTGGAACGCCTGGGACTAACCGTCGGCGTCATCCAGCACGGCCTGGCCCCCGACGACCGGCGCGCCGCCTACGCCGCCGATCTGACCTACGGCACCAACAACGAGTTCGGCTTCGATTACCTGCGCGACAACATGGTGCAGGCGCTGGACGAGCGCGTGCAGCGCGGCCTGCACTACGCCATCGTCGACGAAGTCGACAACATCCTCATCGACGAGGCCCGCACGCCGCTCATCATCTCCGGCGCGGCCGAGCAGTCCACCCAGCACTACTACCAGATGGCCCAGGTGGTGCGGCGGCTCAAGGATGAGACCCACTACACCCTGGATCTCAAGCTGCGCGCCGCCAGCCTCACCGAAGTCGGCATCGCCACGCTGGAGCGGATGCTCAACGTCGACAACCTGTACGACGAATCGTCCTTCCAGCTCGTCCACTACGTCGAGCAGGCCCTGCGCGCCCATGCGATCTACGCCCGCGGACGCGACTACGTGCTGTTCCGCGACGGGCGCGTGGTCGATGGACGCGACCGCCGCGCCGAGGTCGTCATCGTCGACGAGTTCACGGGCCGCCTCATGCACGGCCGCCGCTACAGCGAAGGCCTGCACCAGGCCATCGAGGCCAAGGAAGGCGTGGAGGTCCAGCGCGAGAGCCAGACCATGGCCACCGTCACCTTCCAGAACTACTTCCGCATGTACGACAAGCTGGCCGGCATGACCGGCACCGCCAAGACCGAAGAGCAAGAGTTCCAGTCCATCTACGACCTGAACGTCACGGTCGTACCCACCAACCTGGAAATGGTCCGCGACGACCGCGCGGACCTCGTCTACCGCACCGCCAGGGCGCGCGATGAAGCCCTGATCGACACCCTGGCCGAGATTCACGCCACCGGCCAGCCGGTCCTCGTCGGGACGACCTCGATCGAGAAGTCCGAGGCGCTGAGCCAGCGCATCCAGCGTCGCGGAATTCCCCACAACGTCCTGAACGCCAAATACCACGCCCAGGAAGCCGTGATCGTGGCCGACGCCGGCGGCGAGGGCGCCGTGACCATCGCCACCAACATGGCCGGGCGCGGAACCGACATCATCCTGGGCGGCAAGCCCGAGGGTCGCGCCGCGGCCGACTGGCAGGCCGCGCACGACCATGTGGTTGATCTCGGCGGCCTTTACGTCCTGGGAACCGAACGCCACGAAGCCCGCCGTATCGACAACCAGCTCCGCGGTCGCTCCGGCCGTCAGGGCGACCCGGGTTCTTCGCAGTTCTTTCTGTCGCTGGAAGACGACCTGATGCGCCGGTTCAGTTCCGACAAGATCAAGGGCGTCATGCAGCACCTCGGCGTCGAGGAGCACGTGCCCATCGAGAGCGGCATGGTCTCTCGCGCCCTCGAGTCCGCCCAGACCAAGGTCGAGGCCCACAACTACGAGACCCGCAAGTACGTGCTGGAGTTCGACAACGTCATCAACCAGCAGCGCGGCGTGATCTACGAGCAGCGCGAACGCGTTCTCAATGCCGACGACCTGGAAGCGCTATTCCTGGAGATGCTGGGTCAGGAAGTCGATCACCTGGTGGACGCCCACGGCATCGAGCCGCATACCGACGCGGCCGAACTCGAGGAGCTCATCCAGGCCTACGCGGTGGCGGTTGGCGTCGACGGCCAGCAGCCCACCCCGTCGGCTGACTTGGAAGGCTTGAAGGGCGACGACGTGGCCGAGCTGTTGACCGAGGATGCCGAGCAGCGCTACCGCCATCGCTTGGCCGATTTCCCTCCCGAGCTGGCCCCGCGGCTCCTTCGCTGGATGATGCTCCAGACCATCGACTACCTCTGGGTCGGCCACCTCACCGCCATCGAAGACGTGCGCCAGGGCATCGGGCTTCGCGCCTACGGGCAGCAGGACCCGCTGGTGGCGTTCAAGCGCGAAGCCTTCCACATGTTCAGCGAGCTCATCGCCTCGATCCGCACCGACATCGTGCGCCGCTTCTTCCGGGTGCAGATTCAGGACCCGGTTCAGGAAGAAACCGTGCTAACCCGCCACCGCGACAGCCAGGCCGCGCTGCCTCCGGAGACCGCGGACCGTCCAGCGGCCGCCGCCCAACCGGCCCGCGCCACCAACGGGGCCGGCCAGGCGCCGCGCCTCTCCCGCCGCCAACGCCGCGCCCAGGAACGCGCCCGCAAGAAGCGCGAACGGCGCCGTTCGCGGCAGCGCGTCCACTAGCCGGAATCTGCGCCCGCATGACTGAAGCCATCGACACCGCCGATCTCGAAGGGCGCGCGCGCCGCGCCCGGCAGCGTGTCACCGAGATTCGGAGGCACCTTTGACTTGGCGGCAAAGCGCGCCACGCTAGCCGAACTCGACCGCCGGGTCGCCGCGCCCGACCTCTGGGACGACCCGGATCGAGCCCGCGACGTCATGCGTCGCTACCGGCGCGTCAAGGATGAAGTCGACCTCTGGGACGAACTCGACACGCAGGCCGACGACGTCGTCGGGCTGTGCGAACTCCTGGAGCCGAATGACCCCGATCTTCAGCAGGAAGTCGCCGGCGAGGTCGGGGCTCTCGAAGACCGCCTGGCCTCTCTGGAGTTTCAACTCCTGCTCGGCGACGAGTACGACGAGCACGACGCCTTCCTGACCGTCCAGTCAGGCGCCGGCGGCACCGAGTCCCAGGATTGGGCCGAAATGCTGCTGCGCATGTACTCGCGTTGGGCCGACGCTCGCTCGTTCGCGTCCGACGTCGTGGACATCTCGCATGGCGAAGAGGCCGGCATCAAGAGCGCCACGCTGCGCGCATCCGGCCGCTACGCCTATGGCTACCTCAAGGCCGAGCGCGGCGTGCATCGCCTCGTCCGGCTCTCGCCCTTCGACGCCAGCAACCGCCGCCACACCTCATTCGCCCGCGTTGACGTGGTGCCCGTGCTTGAGGACATGGACGAAGTAGCGATCAGTCCCGAGGACCTCCGCGTCGAGACTTTCCGCGCCAGCGGCGCTGGCGGCCAGTACGTCAACAAGACCGACTCGGCCGTCCGCATCCGCCACGAACCGACCGGCATCGTGGTCTCCTGCCAGAACCAGCGCTCGCAGCACCAGAACCGCGAAGTCGCCATGGAAATGCTCGGCGCGCGCCTCCTGGAGCGCCAGATCGCCGAGCGCGAGGCCGAACAGGCCCGCCTGCGCGGCGACCAGGCCGCCGTCGACTTTGGCAGCCAGATTCGCTCCTACGTCCTGCACCCCTACCGCCAGGTCAAGGACCTGCGCACCGGGTTCGAGGTCGGCAACGCGGACGCTGTGCTGGACGGGGCGATCGACCCGTTCATTGAGGCTTGGCTTCGCGCGTCCATCTCCGCCGGAAACGAGTCCGGCGCGTGACCGCGGCTCGCCCGTCCGGTCCGACCGTCAGCCATTCGCCCAGACGCCTCGCGCTAGCCCTCGTCGGGCTTGTCGTGGCCGGGCTTGCCTGGCTCACGTTCGGCGTCCCACCCGTCGGTGCGGCCCCGTCAATCAGGCCGATCTTGAGGCCGAAGTCGAAATCCGCTCCGCCATCACCTTCCGACTCGACGCGCCCTGGACCGGACCGCCTCCGTCCCGGGTGTCCATCCTGTTCGGCCTCCCGGACGGCGCGGTCACTCGGCGGGGACGCGCTACCTTCGAACTTGACGACGGCCACCTGACCGCCACGCACCGCTGGCGGCCGCGCGGGACGCTCCTGCCGGGCGCCGAGATCGAGTACCAGTTCGAAGTTCGCGGCGCCGACGGCACGGCGCACACCTCGACCAGCACCGTGGTCTACATCGACCCCGAGCTTCCCTGGCAGACCCAGTCCGAGGGCCTGGTGGACATGTGGTGGTATGCGGGCGGTGACGGCTTGGCCACCGATGCCGTGAGTGGCATTCACCGCGGCCTCGACGCCCTTGAGGAGGACTTCGGTCTCGAACTCCAGCGCCGTACGCGGCTCGTCTTCTATGCCGACGGCGACCGCATGCGCGCCGACATGGGCCGGGGCACCCGCTCCTGGGTGGGAGGCGTTGCGGCCGCCCGGTTCAACCTGATCGTGCTCTACGCCTCTGAATTCGAGTGGGGGCGCAGCACGCTCGCTGCCACCATCGCCCACGAGCTGACGCACATCGCCATCGAGCACGCCATTGGCGAACCGCCGCGTGCGATTCCAACCTGGTTACACGAGGGTCTGGCCACCGTCGTCGAGAGCGCCGTCGCCGAGCGGTTTTCGTACGAGGACATCGTGGACGCGGCGTTCGAGGCTGATCGCCTGATCTCCTTGCGCGGCCTCACCGGATCGTTCCCCGTTCAAAGCGGTGGCGCGCTGCTGGCCTACGCCCAGAGCAACTCGTTCGTTAAGTTCATCATCGACCGCTGGGGTGAATCCGCGATCACCGAGATCCTGGGTGCCTACCGCCAGGGCGCCTCCCAAGACAGGGCTCTGCGGCAGGCCGTCGGCCTTGGGCTCAACGCCCTCGAAGCCGAATGGCTCGCTACCCTTGACCAGTCCGACGCCGCACCCACGGCCAGCGCCGGCGGCCTGTTCAGCGCCCCGGCCTTCGCGCTGCCCCTCATGCCACCATGATCGTTCTGCAGAACGTCACCAAGGTCTATCCCAACGGCACACGGGCTCTTGACGACGTCAGCCTCCAGATCGACGAGCGTGAATTCGTCTTTCTCGTCGGCCCCAGCGGTGCGGGCAAGACCACCCTTATCCGGCTCATCAACCGGGACACCAGGCCCGACAGTGGCAACGTCTTCGTCGAGAACACCGAAGTCACCCGCATTTCGCGCCGCGAGGTTCCCAAGCTGCGTCGGCGCGTGGGCGTGATCTACCAGGACTACAAGCTGCTCCCGGGGCTCAACGTGCGCCAGAACGTGGAGTTCGTGCTCAAGTCCACCGGCGAGTTCAACGGCCGCACCTCCAGGTGGGTGGACGAAGCCCTCGCCCTGGTCCAGCTCAGCGACCGTGCCGATCACCACCCCCACGAGCTTTCAGGCGGCGAGCAGCAGCGCACGGCCATCGCCCGCGCCATCGTGCGGCGCTGTCCAATCCTGGTTGCCGACGAACCCACGGGCAACCTGGATCACGCCGCCAGCTGGGACACGATTCAACTATTGGTACGGATCAACGCGCTCGGAGCCACGGTGTTGATGGCAACCCACAACCGGGAGATCGTGAACACCATGCGGCGCCGTGTCATCGAAATCGCCGACGGCAAGGTCGTCCGCGACGAACTCGGCGGCGGTTATGACGGCTAAGCTCAACGTCCTGCGCTACATCCTCGGCGCGGCCATGCTGGGCCTCTGGCGCAACCGCACCATGACGCTGGGCGCGGTCGTCACCACGGCCGTAATGCTGGTCACCCTGGCCGCCTTCCTGGCCATCAACGACACGCTCAACGAGATGGTCACGGCGCTCGGCCGCAAGAGCAATCTCATCGCCTACGTCCGCGACGACGCCCGCCCGTCCCGCGTGACCGCGATCATGCAGGACCTGGAGCAGCGTCCCGGCGTTGGCGAGGTCGTCTTCGTCACCAAGGAGGACGCCCTGCGCGTCTTCCAGGAACGCTTCTTCGACCAGCGCGACGTGATCGACATCCTCCAGGCCAACCCCCTTCCCGCCAGCGTCGAGCTCCGCATGGACGACCCCGCCGTCCTGCCTGGGCTCGCGGACGAGCTTCGTGGGATGACCGAGATATTCGAAAGCGTGGCCGTCCCCCTCGACGTGGTTGAGCGCCTGATCTCTATCAGCAACGTCTCGCGCGCCGCTGGCACGGCCATGATCATCGCCCTTACCGCCGTTGCCCTGTTCGTCATTGCCAACACCATTCGCATCGCCGTTTACGCGCGCCGCCAGGAAATCGAGATCATGAAGCTGGTCGGCGCTACCGACTGGTTCGTGCGCGGCCCGTTCCTCATCGAGGGCGCGTTTATCGGTCTCGTGGGTGCCACGCTCGCCGCCATCGCCCTGGTCGTGCTCTACCTGCAGGCCGCGCCCACGGTGACTCGCATCATCTCGTTCCTGCCCATCGCCACGGACGTGTCCTTCGTCCGCAACCTGGCCGTTTTCATCGTCCTGGTCGGACTGGTCGTCGGCAGCATCGGGAGCTACGTCTCCGTGCGCCGTTACCTCGCTGTATGAGACCTTTGCAACACTCCATTGATCATCGAACTCGCGGACGCTTTTCCTCCCTCCCGGGGGGAAGCAACGGTGTTCGGTGTCAATCTATTCGAGGGGACGCCGGTCTTTCCCCTCTCCTGGGGGAGAGGCAGATTCCGGCGTCTTCGCCGGAAATCGGTGAGGGGTCTTCCGGGCAACCAGCCTCGGGTTTCGCAAAGGTCTTCTCTGGGGAGAGGGTTGGGATCAGGGTCTTGCGAGCGCCTGCCCTCGGGTTTTGCAAAGGTCTCTGTATAGGAGCGCACCGCTGATCGTCGTCCAGGGAGTCACCAAGCGCTACGACGGCGAGCCCGCCCTCGCCGACGTCTCCATCGCCGTCGCCCGCGGCGAGTTCGCCTTCCTGATCGGCACCAACGGCGCGGGCAAGACCACCCTGCTCCGCATCCTCCTGCGCGAGGAGCCGTTCGATTCCGGCGTCGTCCTCGTCAACGGCGTCGATGTCTCCAGGATTCGCGGCGCAGCCCTCACCAAGTTCCGACGCCGCATCGGCGTCGTCTTCCAGGACACCCGCCTGCTGCCCAACGCCACCGTCCGGGAGAACGTCGGCCTGCCGCTCCAGGTCCGCGGGCGCGCCAATCGCGAGATCGACGTCGCTGTGGACGAGGTGCTCGAGCGTGTGGCTCTTGCGGACAAATCCGAGCGCTTCCCCCGGCAACTCTCGGGCGGCGAACAGCGCAAGGTCGCCCTCGCCCGCGCCGTCATATCCAAGCCCGACATCCTGCTTTGCGATGAACCCACCGACAGCATCAACCCTATGCACGCGCGCGAGATCATGGGCCTGTTGCTCGAAATCAACAGCGACGGCGTCACCACTCTCGTCGCCACCCATGACAGCGAAATCGTCAACAACCTCCGCCGCCGCGTCATCCGCATGGATGCCGGCGCCATCCTCGCCGACGAACCGGTTGGAGTGTTCAACTCCGGCTAGCAGCGGACCGCCAACGAAAAGCCGCCGGTTTCTCATCCCCCGCTCATCGCTCTGCGTTACGGTGGAATCAGCCTCTTCCGGTCGTACGTCCCATGCAACGCTCCATCCGCACCGCCCTCATGCTGGCCGGCTCCGTCGTCGCGCTCTGTTTCGTGTTCTCCGTCGGGTTTGTCGCCGGCGCCACCGCGCTGGGCCCTGGCGTTCCGCCCCCGCAGGTCGTCGCCGGTGATCCGCCGCCTGAGGTCAAGGACGGGGACGAAGAGGTCGACTTCAGCCTGTTCTGGGAAGCCTGGAACGTTATCCAGGACAACTACTTCGACGGTCCATTGGCCGCCGAAACCTTGCGCGAAGGCGCCATCCGCGGCCTCGCGCAGGCCACTCAGGATCCCTACACCCTCTACCAGGATCCTGAGCAGGCCCGGAGGTCCACCGCGCATCTATCTGGTTCGTTCGTCGGCGTCGGCATTCGCATTGAGCTTCGCGACGACCTCCCCTTCATCATCCAGCCGATTCCCCAATCACCGGCCGAGGCCGCCGGCATCGGCATCCACGAGTACGTCCTGGCCGTGGACGGCGTCTCGACCGAAGGCATGGCCCTGTCGGAATTTGGACGACGCGTGCGCGGCGAGCGCGGTACGCCCGTCACCCTCACGCTGCGACGCGAAGGTGAAACCACCCAGCGCGACGTCACGATCATCCGGGAACGGATCATCGTGCAGTCGGTGACCACCAGGGTCTTCGAAGACGTCGGCTACATCCGGATCGCCAACTTCTCGTCTCGAACGTCCGGCGAGGTTCACCACGCCCTCACCGGCCTTCAGACCGCGGGCGTTGAGCGGTTGATTGTGGACCTGCGCAACAACCCCGGTGGGCTGCTTGACGCCAGCGTCTCGGCCACCAGCCGCTTCCTGCCCGAGGGTGAAATCATCCTGCGCCGCGAAAGCCGCAAGGAGCCGACGCAGGTCTACAACGCCATCAGCGGGTTCCGCGACCTGCGGACGCCCCTGGTCATCCTGGTCAATTCCGGATCGGCCAGCGGTTCCGAGGTATTCGCGGGCGCCCTCCAGGCCCATGGCCGCGCCACGCTCATCGGTGAACAGACGCACGGCAAGGGCTCCGTGCAGGAACTCCACAGGCTCTCTGACGGCTCCATCATGCGCGTCACGACCGGTATCTGGTTCACGCCGGCCGGCATCGCGCTGGCGGGCGCCGGCAGTGGTCTCACGCCGGACCTTCACGTCGAAATGCCCGAAGGACAGCTCGGCGGCGACGACGATTCGGTGCTCGCGGCCGGCCTGGAAGCCGTGCGGGCGCTGCCGCTGGACGTTAGCCGCTAGCTGTCGGCGCCGGCGCTGGGCTTGGGGCCGCGGCCGGGATTGCCACGATCAGGCGCACGCCGTAGCCCCGCGCCACCTTGGCTCCGGGGCCGGGTTCCTGACCCACCACGATCTCCCCGGATGTCCCGGGGGTGGGAATCAGCCGAATCGATCCAACCAGCAGACCATTGTCGAACAGCGTGCGTTCAGCCGCGTCCACCGTCAGCCCCACCAGTTCGGGCACCACGACCTCCCCAACACGCACCACCGTCAATTGCACCTCGGACCCGCTCGGCACGCCATCGCCGCTGGCCGGAACCTGCCCAATCACGACTCCATTCGGCGCCGAGTCGTCCTCGACATAGGTGGTCTCGCCCACCGCGAGCCCGACGAGCTCAATGGCGCGCCGCGCATCGTCTTCAGCCCGCCCAACCACCGGGGGCACCGGCACGATCTCTACGCCGCGGCTGATCTGCACCACCACCACCGATCGCCGATCCACAGTTGCCCCCGCCAGCGGTTCCTGGCCAAGTACCGTTCCGGCCGGCACGTCCTCGTTGAAGGCGGCTACTTCGATCACCTGGAATCCTCCCCGGTCCAGAGTGGCGCGCGCGTCTTCCACCGGAAGCCCAACGACGTTGGGGAGCGGCGCCAACGACGGTCCCCGGCTGACCGTCACGATCACCGGCGTCAATCGCTGAACGGACGTGCCGGCCGCCGGGTCCTGGCGGATTACCAGTCCCGCGGCCACCCGGTCGTCGAACGCCTCTTCCACCCGCGGCTCGAGGCCCGCGGCTTCCAGGAGATCTTTCGCTGCCTCGGCGTTCAGGTTGACAGCCAGGGGCACCTCCACAACGTCCGCGTTCGGGTCTTCGCGGCGCGGCACCAGAGGCTCATCGCTACTTGGCACCGGCGCCCCCGGCTGCAGGAGCGCCTCGGCGTCGTCGGCCAGGTCCTGAAGCCCGGCCAACGGATTAACCACGGCGGCTAGAACCAGCATGAACACGATCGCGGCTGCTCCCAGCGCCAGGGCAAGGCCCCACACGGGCACCACGGTCCGTCGCACCGGAGACCGGCCGGGCCGTCGCACCATCCGGCCGGGTCGGCGCGGCGAGTTGACACGCCTGGCGCGCCTCCGGCGTCGCTCGACGGCGGTGCTCATGTCACTGGGTTACGTAAGACCTCGCATCGCTGTGCCCGCCTCGAGCCTACGGCGCATCGATGGCCGCTGGCCTCACGTGGCGCTGGCGGCGCTCCGGCGACTGCCCGCCTCGGCCGGCGCGGGCGCGTGCCCGTTGGTGGTCTCACCGTTGACCGGAGTCCCGTCCAGGCGCAGCGACAGCAACTCCGAGACACCGTCTTCGCGCATTGTCACGCCGTAAACCGTGGATGCGGCTTCAACGCTGAGGGCGTTGTGCGTGATCAGCAAAATCTGCGTGCGCTCGCTCAGGCGTTGCACCTGCTGACAGAACCGCATGACGTTCTGATCGTCCAGCGCCGCGTCCACCTCGTCCAGGATGCAGAACGGCGGCGGACGAATCTTCAGCAGCGCCAGAATCAGCGCCGCCGAAACCAGCGCCCGCTCGCCGCCCGACAGCGCCGCCAGTTGCTGCGGTCGCTTCCCCGGCATGCGAATCGAGAACTCCACCCCAGTCTGTTCAATGTCGTTGGGCGACGTCAGCGTCATGTGCGCCTCGCCGCCCCCGAACAAGTCGGTAAAGGTCTCGCTGAACGCCGCGTTCATGGTCTCGAACGTGGCCATGAATTCGGTGTGCAGTTGCTGCTGGAGGTCGCGCGCCAATGTTTGCAGGTTGGTCTCGGCGCCTTCCAGGTCCGCAATCTGCTGCCGCGCGTCCTCGACCCGGCTGCGCTCGCGCTCGTACTCCTCTGGGGCCAGCGGGTTGATCGGCCCCAGCCGGTCAAGCAGCCGCCGCAGCTCTGCCGTCCGACGCTCGATTTGGCCAACCGGTGTTGAGGCCTTGCCGGCCTCAAGGCGTTCGATGCCCAGGTCGTCGCGAGCCTGGGACCGAATCTCGGCGCGTCGTTCAACCAGGCGCTCCGTCTCGCGCTGCCCCGCCGCCACCTCCGCCTCGGCCCGGGCCTGTTCTTGCGCTCGCACTTCGGTCCGCATTTGCAACCGCTGCAGATCCAGCCTGGCTTCCAGCGCCTCGGATTCCAGTTGACGGATGAGGCCCTCGTCAGGCGCGTCCTCGCCGTCAGCCACAGCGTCCATCTCGACCAGCGTGGCGACAGCCGCGGTCAGCGCCTGCTCGGCGTCCATCCGCTCGCGCTCCAGGGCTCCAGCCTCGGCCGTTGCCTGCGACGCGGCCGTACGGCGCTGGGCCGCTTGGGTCCGCAGATCGACCGCGCGACGCTCGTTCACCCCCAACGTCGCTTCCAGGGCCGCCAACTGCGCCTCCGCCTCCGCGGTGCCTGCGGCGGCTTCTCCCGATTGATCAAGCTCCTCACTCAGCCGCATGACGTCCTGCTCGGACTCCTTGACGCGCGGTGCCAGCTCCTCCAGGCGCCCCTTGATGCTGCCCAGGCGTTCCCCGGCGTCTTCGGTTCTCGCGCCAAGGGCGTGGGCCTCGGCCTCGGCACGCTGATGCCGCCGGATCGCCGCCGTCGCCGCGGCGTGCGCGTGCTGATGCGTGCTGGCCGCGGCGGCACGGTCCGCTTCGGCGCCGCGCAGGGCGTCGTCCGCCGCGCGCAATGCCCGGTCGGCGGCCCTCGCGGCGTGTTCCAGCTCCGGCTGTCGACGTTGAGCTTCATGCAGCGCCCGTTCAACCTTGGCCAGCCGCTTGCCGACGTCCCGTCCCGCGGCGTCCTCCGCACTCAGCCGCACCGTCCCGTCGACGTCGATGGCGTCGCCGTCCAGCGTCACGATTTGATAGTCGGCAAAGCCAGGCTGGTCCTGGCGCGCCCGCAGCGCGGCGTCCAGGTTGTCGGCCACCAGAACTCGGCTCAGCAACCGCCGCACCAGGGCGGCGTCGGGACCGATGGCCTCCACCATGTCGGCCAGCGTCCCGCGCTGGCCTGCCGGCGCCGCTGCGACCACGTCGCCTTCGTACGGCCAGCCGCGGAACCCCGCAGCTGGACGCCAGCGCAGCCGATTCAGTCGCAAGTCGCGCGCGGCCGCTCGTAGGGCGCTTCCTTCCGCGGGGCTTGCGACCAGCAGGGCGTCAAGCCCGTTCGCAAACGCAGCCTCCAGGAGTCGCGAGGCCTCGGGGCTGCGCGGGCGCATCCGATCGCGGAACCGGCCAATCACCGTGTCGGGTGTCGCCTCCCGCAGCGCGCGCAGCGCCTCGTCGGTTCCTCCGGCGTGGGCAGTGGCGTCCCTGAGCGCTTCCAACTCCCGTTCCAGCGAGGCGCTGGCCTCGGACCCCGCGCGTAGCTCTGCCTGCGCGCGGGCCTGGGCCTGCTGCGCGGCTCGAGCCGCGTCAACGGCGGCTCGCTGCGCATCCGCGGCCTGCTCAACGCCTGCCGCGGCTGCTTGCGCCTCGCGCTCCGCTACCTCCGCGGCCGCACGCGCAGCCGTCGCCAGGTCGCGCCTGTCCGTCACCTGGTCCGTCAGCCGCGTAATCTCGGCCTCCAGCGTCTCGCCTTCGCCCAACAGGTGCCGCCGGCGTTCCCGCAGCGACGTGCGCCGGTCCCGTGCGCTGGCCAGCTGGCCGGCCAGCATCTGCATCCGACCCCGCCGTTCGCGCTCCGGCGCCAGCGTTTCCAGCAACCGCTGCCGTTCGCTTTGGACTTGCGCCACGTGCGCATCGAGTTCCGCCAGCGACTGCTCGGCTACCTGCGCTTCCTCCGCCAGCGCCTCGGCGCGCGCCGCCAGGCTTGCGCCCCGTGCGCTCAGGTCGGTGTGGCGGCTTTCCAGGTGTCGCTGCCGTTCCACCAGCCGCGCCCGTTGCGCCGCCCGCTCCGCTGCCTCGCGTCGAGCCTGCTCGACCTGGTTCCGCGCCTTCGCCAGACCCTGCTCGATTTCCGAACTCCGCAGCAATGCCTCTGCGGCCTGTCGGCGCAGCTCTTCCGCCGGTTCGGCCAGCAGCCCTGCCAGCGTTTCCGTGGCCTGCTGCTCACGCTCTTCCGCGGCCTCCAGTTGCCGGTTCACCGTGAACAGCCGGTGTCGAGCCAGCGTCATCTGCCCCTCACGCAGCTCGCGTTGCAGGTCCGCCCCGCGCTCGGCGACCTGCGCCTGCTCGCGCAACGTGTCCAGCCGGGACTCGATCTCGGCGGTCAGGTCGCGCAATCGCTGAAGATTCCGCCGCGTTTCCGTCAGACGCCGCCAGGCCTGATCTCGCCGCGCGTAGAAGCGAGCCACCCCCGCGGCTTCTTCCAGGAACGCTCGCCGATCCTCCGGCCGCTGCTGCAACACCTGCTCCACCTGGCCCTGGTTGATCACCGAATGCCCGCCATGACTCGCCGAGCCCGCGCTCATCAGGTCCAGCACGTCCCGCAGGCGCACCCGCACCCCATTGATCGTGTACTCCGAGGCGCCCGTCCGGAACAGCCGCCGCCCGATCACCACCTCGTCGAACTCGGTGGGCAGCCAGTCGGCGGCGTTGTCAAAGGTCAACCGCACGTCAGCCATCCCGGTCCGCCGCCGCGAATCCGAGCCGCCGAAGATCACGTCTTCCGCCCGGCGGATCCGCAGCAGGCGCGGCGCTTGCTCGCCCATCGCCCAGCGGATGGCGTCCGACAGGTTGCTCTTGCCCGCGCCGTTCGGCCCCACAATCGCCGTGACGCCCGGCCGGAACTCGAACGTCGTACGCCGCGGGAACGTCTTGAACCCTTGGAGATCAATCCGCCGCAGGTACATCCGTCGTCCCTTCGGCGTCCAGGATCGCCGTCAACGCCGCGCGCGCGGCCGCCTGCTCCGCGCGCTGCTTGCTTGAGCCTTCGCCCAACGCCAGCACCGCGTCGCCGGACCGGACCGACATCGTGAACAGGCGATGGTGGTCGGGCCCCTCCATCGAAACGAGTTCATACTCGGGCGTGGGCCCCGCGTTGGCCTGCAGGTGTTCCTGCAGTTGCGATTTGAAGTCCTTTGCGGGTCCCTCCCAGCCGTGTCGGTCCAATTCGGCGATCAGCATCGGCTCCAGCAGCGTTCGCAGCGCGTCCAGCCCTTGGTCCAGGTATACCGCGCCCAGCACCGCCTCCATGGCCCGGCCCACCACGCTGCGGCGCTCTCGGCCGCCGCTCAGGTGCTCGCCGCGTCCCAGTTGGACGAATTCGCCCAGGTCCAGCCCCCCGCCAATATCGCCCAGCGACTCCAGGTTCACCAGCGACGCGCGCGAGTGCGTCAGCTGGCCTTCGGCACGGTCCGGGTAGCGCCGGTACAGCAGTTCGGCGGCCACCAGGCCCAGCGCCGCGTCGCCCAGGAACTCCAACCGCTCGTTACAGTCCTTGTCGGCCAGATCCGCCTCGTTGACCAACGATCGGTGCACCAGCGCCTGCGCCAGCAGCGACCGGTCCTTGAACCGAACGCCCAGGCGCGCTTGCAGCCGCTCCAGGGCGCTGTCGTCCAGCTGCAAGTTGCCCATGGCTCAGGCCCTCATTACTCGGAGGGGCCGGAAGAGTCGGTGAACTACGGATCGTGGGGCGGGAGCGCCCACGCGGGTGGGCTGCGGGAGGCGTATCGCGATCAGCGCGGCTGTGCCTCCATTCGCCTCCCGATCATGCGTGCGGCGCGGCGGCCCGTTCCTGCACGCTCAGACACCACTCACGATACTTCGCCGAGCGGCCGCGCACGATGTCAAAGTACAGATCCTGCAACGCGCCCGTCACCGGACCGATCTCGCCGTCGCCAATAATGCGCCCGTCGATCTCCCGCACCGGCGAAATCTGCGCCCCCGTTCCCACCAGGAACAGCTCGTCCGCGATATACAGCTCCGTGCGGTCGATCGGGCGCTCGATCGTCTCGATCCCCAGGTCGTCCAGCGCGATCTGCATCACCGTCGCGCGCGTCACGCCTTCCAGGATGTCCTCGCTCAGCGACGGCGTCAGCAGCTTCCCGTGCCGCACGATAAACAGGTTCTCGCCCGAACCCTCGCTCACGTGCCCGTCGTGCGTCAGCATGATCGCCTCGTCGAACCCGGACTCCAGCGCCTCCGTCTTGGCCAGCGACGAGTTCACGTAAATCCCCGTCACCTTGCCCCGCGCCGGAATCATGTTGTCGTTCACCCGCCGCCAGGCCGAAATCGTGCAACGGATCGGCTTCTCGATGTCCAGATAGTTGCCGAACGGCAGCGCGAACAGCGTGAATCCGTTCTCGATGGGACGCAGACCATCCGGCCCCATCGCCACCATGTTCAGTCCCACTTGCAGCGCGCTCTTGAACGCCAGCGGCCGCACGTACACGTCCTCGCGGAAGTTCCCCGCCCGCAGCACGTTCACGCAGATATCCACCAGCTCGTCCACCGAGTAGTCAATGCCGATCCGCAGAATCCGGGCCGACTGGTGCATCCGCTCAAAGTGCTCGCGCACCCGGAACAGCAGCAACTGCTCCTCTTCGTGGTCCCAGTAGGCGCGAATCCCCTCAAACACCCCGGTCCCGTAATTCAACGCATGCGTCATCACGTTGACCTTGGCGTCCGCCAGATCCATGTATTCGCCGTTAAGAAACGCTTGCATCAGGACCCCCGCCAACGGGCTCACACCTGCAAAACGCGCGCAACCGCGCGGCGCTCAGGGCGCCCACGCGGACGCGCCGCATGGTATCACCGGCCCCGGGCGCGACTGGCGCCCCGAATACCCAACCGCATGGTCAGGGGCTCTCCCTACGCGAGTCTTCCAATATCGCGTGCAATTGCGGCAGCATGCTGGGGATCGCATCTTGAATGATCGACCAGACAATGACGTCGCTGATGTGCAAGTACGAGTGCGCGAGGCGGTTTCGAACCCCTACGACTGCGCGCCAGGGAATCTCGGGATACGACTCGCGAACCTCGGCCGGGATGTTTGTTGCCGCCTCACCGATCAGTTGGATGTTGCGCAACGTGGCGTCGTAGGTGAGACCGTCGGCGACGAAGGCCTTCCGATCCAGTCCATCGGTATACGAAAGAACTTTCTCGGCGAACTCGATCATGTCCCGAACGTAGAGATCCCAGCCGCGACCGTCGTCGCGGGTCTCAGACATCCAGGGCTTCCTGTTCCACCTGCGCGCGCATCTCCGCCCGCACCTCTTCCCGGGTCACCATTTCCACAGGTCGCTGTAGCAAGTCTTCCAGGAAAAACTGGGCGCCGAAGTAAGTTCGCCAGTTCGGGGCAGCGTCGAACCGCACCAGAATGTCCACATCGCTTCCGTCCGTCGCCTGATCCCGCGCGAACGAGCCGAACAAGGCAAGCTCCACCACGCCAAACCGCTCTGCCAGCGTCGGCCGGTGGGCGCGCAGCGCGTCCAGCACCTCTGCTCGGGTCATGCGGTCACTCCGTCTCCATCACCACAATCGTCGAGACTGGTGGAAGCGATCGACCTCAGCCTCATCTGCCCGTCGCCGGCGCCATGTGACGTCCACCCGGCGCCGCGCGCCGCCACAGGTCAGCCTAGCGTAGGCCGCCAGCTACCCTTGGCTTGTGACCAGTCGCATCTCCGCTGGCGCCTCAAAAACCTCCCGCCGCATGAACACCAGGTCGCCCCTTAGGTCAAAACTCTCGTAGTACCGCTCGAATCCCCACTTCGCATACAGCCGCCGCGCCGCCTCATTCGGCCGGTCCACGCCAATCGAAACGTGCGTACACCCGCGCCTGGTAGCCAGCGCCGACGCGCTTCGCACCAGTCCCTCCGCCACGCCCAGCCGGCGAAACTCCGGCATCACCACCAGCGTATGCACGTATACCAGCGGCAGGCCGGCCTCGATCGCCGGGTCGATATGCCGCAGCCGCACCCACAGCTGCCCGATCGGATTCCCGTTGAAATCCGCCACCAGCCCCCGCTGCACCCCGTCCGCCTGCTCCCGGAAGTAGCGCCGCAGCAGCCGCAGCCGCGAGGCCCTGCCCGACACCCCCCACAGCTCACTCAGCCGCCGCATCTCATCCACCCGCGCCGTCCGCACGGTAATCGGAACGTCCACATTGATCCGGAACGTCCCGTCCGCCCGTTCCAAGCCCATCGCCTCACCCGCCCTCGAAAGCCGTAGGAGCCTACTCGGTTCAGCCGTCGAGTGACCCACTCTTGCTGCTTTCGGTCTTCTCTCACTTCTCTCTACTCTCCCCTCACTACTCGCTTTTGGGTGAGGGGTCTTCCGCGCAACCACACTCGAGCTACCCAACGCCTCTCTCGGAGATCTCCTCGCTACTCACACCTCAAAATGACTCACGACAGAGCGAACGCCGCTCCCGCCATCCATTAACCTGCCGCCTGCCCGAGACCCTTCAACTAACACCCAATGCGCATCGGCCTCGTCACCCTCTGCTCCCTGCGCGGCCAGATCGACGCCAACCTCCAAAAGATCGAAGCCTTCACCCAGCAAGCCGCCGCGAAACGCTGCGACCTCGTCCTCTTCCCCGAGTTCTCCGTCCACGGCCCCTGGGTCACCTACGACGCCGACGCCGACCCCGCCGACCTCGAACGCCAGTCCGAGCCCATCCCCGGCCCCTCCACCCGCCGCCTCATCCAGATTGCCGCAACCCACGGCCTTGCCATCGGCGCCGGCATCGCCGAACGCGGCCTCGCCCCCAAGCCCTTCAACACCTACGTCATCGTCGATGCCGACGGCGTCCGCCACGTCCAGCGCAAGCTCCAACCCACCACCAGTGAGATGGACTTCTACCGCGGCGGCGGCGACGACATGGCCCCGTTTCGCCTAGGCCAGATCTCCATCGGCGTCACCATCTGCGCCGACAACGAATCCCCCGCCATCCACGACACCCTGGTCGGCCTCGGCGCCCGCGTCATCCTCCAGCCCCACTTCGACTGCATCAAGGACTTCCAGAACGCCGGCCAGTCATGGGACCAGATCCTCGACTTCAACCGCCGCGACACCCTCAAGCGCCGCGCTGAGAACCTGGCCGAACGCTTGGGAGTCTTCGCCCTCTACTTCGACGCCAAGGACCCCCGCGCCGCCTTCCACGAACGCCCCCACTGGCCCCACCGCGTCACCGGCCGCTCCGCCGCCTTCGCCCCCGGCGGCCAGCTGCTGGCAGCCAACGCTGGCAACGAGGAATCTCTCGTAGTCGTCAACATCAAGCCGCCGGCCACCAACCGTTCGTGGTGAGCCGACCCGAAGTCTTTCGGAGAGTCGTGTCGAACCACACCTCCCCTAGCACCCAACTCACCCCGGCGGTCCCCTCCGTCATCCCGGCGTCTTCAGCCGCGATCCATCCCTTCCCTCATGCCCTCTCACAGCTCTTCCCTCATCCCTTCCGTCCACGCCCCGGTGACGCTGGAGCCCACAGCAAAGGTGCGGATAGCACTTGAAGGCACCCAGCCCATGCCCCACAATCTGCGTAAGACCCAGTAACAACAAACCACCATGCCCCGAACCACCCGCACCATCACCTTCTCCCTACCGCCCGAACTGGCGGACCGAGTCGACGAAGTCATGAAGCAACAACGACGCTCCAGGAGCGAGTTCCTCCGCGAGGCCGTGCTCCGCTACATCCAGGAGTGCGAGTGGCGCCAGCTCCTCCAATACGGCGAGAACAGGGCCAGAGCCAAATGCATCGCCCCCAAGGACGTGGCCGGACTGGTTGAAGAGTGTCGAGCCGAGGTCAATTCCTCCAATACTTGAGAGTCGACTTCGATTGGTACAATTGTGTTCGACTTCGACCAGCCACATACCAGACGGAGAGCTTAGGATGAAGGAGTCGCGCGATAGGCAGAAGAAGCAGATTCGACAGGTCCAAGACAAGAACGAAGACATTCCCATGCTGACGAAAGAAGATATCCGGAGACTCGACGAGCGCTGGAAAGGCGTTCCGATGGATCAACCTCTAAAGGTCGAGGACGCACAACGAGTCTATGCTAATTAGCTGACTGGTCTTTCCCGGGATTGCTGTCGATCAGATCAATGACATGTCGTATATTGACAGCAATTCCGATTCCTGAATTGACGCTATCTGGATCAATTCTGAAGCTCGTCATTACCCCGGCGATTTGTATGTTGGTTGTTTGGTCTTGATGGCAGATGAGGGGTCCGCCACTGAACCCGCGATTGGCATGACCATCTACATAGAGCAGGTTTGCGCCATGCCAGGAGTCAACTCCGCTAAGTACACCTGACTTCGCCAGCGGGTACGGAAAGTCGTATGGCGACCCTCCCCGCATCTCCAGTGGAAATCCCAGGAAATAGACTTGCTGCCCGATTGTCATGCCGGCTGAGGTTGCTGGAACAACCGTATCTCGTGGGCCAATGGCCAGCGGTGACGAAAGAACGGCAATGTCGATCTCCCCGTCGCCTCTTCCTATGACATCGACCTCCAGGGTCTTCCATACGCCGTCGTGAAATACCTGAATTGTGTTGCCGCTGATAGCTTCTATGACGTGTCGGGCGGTAACTAGGTATTGCCAATCGTTGTAGTTCAATGCGAAGGCCGTTCCGCTTCCACTAGATTCTCCGCATCGAATGTGAAACACGCTTCGCAAGACGTATAGCGGAATCATGTGGCGCCCTATCAGTGCGCTCGGACTAGCAACCCCACAAGTCCGACGCCCTACTCCGCCTTCGCCGGCAACCGCAACAGGATGGCCTCTACATCCTTCCGCCGGCGTCCCATGTCGGTCTGGAGCCGTTCAACCGATCGCTCGAACCCGATTAACCGCCCTTCAACCCGCCCCACGCACCACGCAAGTCCCACAACCGACAGAACTACGAAAGCGTTCAGCCCCAGAATCGCGCCCAACTCAGCCGTCATGGCGGTTCCTCCCCAGCGAAAGCCCCCGGACCCCGCCGTTCACCCGGCGCAGCCCAGAAGTCACCAAACAACCGCCCTTCCAAGATTCTAGACCCGTCCGTGCTGAGCCGGCACATAGCCCCCCGGAGAGCCTGCCCTGAGCCTGTCGAACGAGGCCGTTTCTAACCACACACCTCAGCAGCCAGCTATCCCCTGAAGTTCCGTCTCACTCCTCTGCCCTCTCCCCTCTACCCTGCTTCAACCCTCTCCCCTTCTTGAAGTACTCTGGTTCAACGATGCGATAGAGGCACGACCATGACACCGGAATTGATCTTCGGTCTGGTCGGCTTACTGATCGGCATTCTGAGTGTTGGGGCGGCCTTGGCGTGGCTGATCGTGGCCGGGCAGGCAAGTCTGCGCAGGGATCTTGGCGAGCGGATGGGCATGCTGGAGTCCCGCATGTCGTCGATGGAAACGCGAATGGCGGCCGTCGAAACGGGTGTCGCGGCACTCGGTACGCGCCTGCATGGAGTCGAAGCTGGGCTGTCGGCTGTGCAGTCGCGCCTGTCGGCCGTTGAAACTCGTACATCCGAAATGGAACGCGAGCTCGGCCGCACACAGGGGCTTATCGACGGCCTCCGTGGAACGCCTGGCAGCACCACCTCGGCCGACTGACCTACCACGCCACACTCACACGGGCGGAAAAGGATCCGTGCGCCATGCCGCCCCTACGAGATTGCGATACAACCGCCAAGGCCCGCGCCCGGCGCGACCTGCAGTTTCGTGAGGACTTGCTGCGCGCGGCCGCCCAGGCCCTGCTCCGCGGCGACACCGAGGGTGCCACCACCCTCGCGGACCTCGTCTCCGCGACGGACAACGAGCTTGCGGAACACCTGGAAGACGCGGAAGACCTGGCCATCGTGTCCCAGCGACTGGCCGACGCGACGACTTCTGACTACATCCCGCATGCGGAGATTGAGGCCGAGATCTACGGTGACACCGGTCCCCGATCCCGCTGACGCCAGCCCCGTCGGCCGTGGTACCGGTTATCCGAGCAGCGCGATCAGGATCCCGGTCACCGTGCCCAGCACGTTGATCACCACGAGCAGAAGCAGTCCGGCGAACCACTTCGTCAGGCGAGTTTCGAGGTTGGCGAGGTCGGCCTTCGTCGCGAGGTGGTTGTAGGCCCCTTCCAACCGGGCGAGGCGTTCCGCTTCTGTAGCCATCGGCTCCTCCGTTGCGAGGATCCCTGGACCCGGTCGAGCGTGCGGCGCGGGCCAGTACTCGGAATACGTCCGCCCTTGCGAGATTGTACCCGCGAGCGACCAAACATCGGCCGGCGACTCTTGGCATGGATCGTGGATCGCTCAGTGCTGGGAACTCCCGCCGAGAAGCCGAGTCCCGTAGGGGCGCCCCTTGTGGGTGCCCTCTTCCGTTCGAGGTCCTATTCCGCGCACCGCAGCAACTGCGTGCGCACTACGACGTCCACGGCCGCGGCACTCTTCACCCTCTCCAAGGGGAGAGGCAGAAGCCGTCCACGGCATTCGGTGAGGGGTCTCCCGCGCACCCAACCCCACCCCAACCGCCCTGCCCCGCTCACCATCCTTCCTGCAGTGTGGCTTCTTCCGGTCGTGGTCTCCGCGTCAGCAACCACGCACGGACGCAATCAATTTCAGGCCGCGCCGTTCTTCACCCTCTCCAAGGGGAGAGGCAGACTCGGCCGTCTTCGGCCGAATTCGGTGAGGAGTCCCCCGCTCTACCAAGCCACCAGCCCCACCCCGTTCGTGGTGAGCCGGGCCAGAGTCCGTCGGCGGCCCGTGTCGAACCACCCTCGCCAGCACCCAAGCCGGACTCGCCCCTCTTCACCCTCTCCAAGGGGAGAGGCAGACTCCGGCGTCTTCGCCGGAATTCGGTGAGGGGTCTTCCGCGCAACCAACCCCACCCCAACCCAAATGTCTTGTCCCGCGAACCACTCCCTCGAAGACTGGGATCTTCCGCTCGAAGCGCTACTCCCGCCGCAACCGCCCAGTCACCCACGTCTGCACTCCCAGCATCCGCTGCGCGGAATACAGCAGGAACACCGCAAACAGCGCCCGCAGCACCACCCGCGGCAGCCACTGCGCCACCTGTGCGCCGCCGAAGCCGCCGATCAGGCCGCCGATCCCTATCGTCAGCGCCCGCCGCACGTCCACGTGACCCAGCCGGTAGTGCTGCGTGGCGCCTGACAGCGCCGTCGGGATAATCACCGCCAGGCTGATGCCTTGCGCGATCACCTGGTCGATCCCCATGAAAATCACCATCGCCGGCACCATCACGATCCCGCCGCCCACGCCCATCGTCCCGCTCACCAGCCCCGCCACCACGCCGGTGATCACCGCGGCGATGATGCGTTCCGTGCCCTCCAGCTGCATCAGGGCCACGTCCTGCAGCGAAACGAACATGCGCAGCGCCGCCGCCAGCAGCACCAGCGCGAACAGCCGCCGCAGCAGCTTCTCGTTGATGTAGGCCGTCAGCCGCGCCCCCACCGCCGCGAACACGACGGAAGTAGCCGCCAGCGCCAGCGCCACCGACCAGTCGATCGGGTTCGAGGTGGCGTAACGAAGAGTGGCCGCGAACGCCGTCGGTACGATGATGGCCAACGACGTCCCGTGCG
>JAPPLN010000121.1 GCA_028874175.1 Chloroflexota bacterium | reverse complement strand
CGGCCTTTGGGGGGGGGGCCCGGTTCCGGGGGGGGGGGGGGGGGGGGGGGGGGCGCCTTGGGCGCCCCCGGGGGGGGCGGCGGGGGTGGGGCTGGCGGCCGCCGTGGCGGCGGGCGTGGGGGCCTGGGTGAGCGCCGGAGCGGCGTCGCCCGTAGGGGTGGCGGCGGGCGCGGTCGGCGCCAGGGCCGGCGCGGACTCCGCCGCCGGTTCGCAGCCCAGCAAGGCCAGCACGGCGACAGCCAGCGCGACGGCCTGGCAGCGGGCGATGAAACGCATTAGGCGGAATCTGTCCAGCATTCGGTTCAGGCTATCCGACCCAACACCGGCGAGGATTGATCAGGCGGCCGCTTCGTCTCGGTCCCAACGAGCCCGTCGGCGAGCCTCCGAAAACCCTGTGGATGGTCGCGCTAGGAGCGGGCGACCGTTGCTTCCTGACTGGCTCGTCGTCCATTGGCGCCCGCGCTGACGGGGGCCGGCGCGTAGGTGGCGTGGGAGTCGGGGGTTTCCCAGAGGGTGACGGCGATGACGGGGAAGCCGAGGGCCTGGGTCTGCTCGAAGACGAGGCGGGCGAGGTTCTCGGTGGTGGGGTTGTCGTCGATGAGGTAGGCGTGCTGGCCGAGGGCCTCGATGGCTTCCACCAGCGGGTCATCGCGGCGCAGGATCATGCGGTGGTCGAGGTGCTCGTCGATCCACGCTTGGATGCTGCGTCGCACGTCGCGAAAGTCGGCGACCATGCCCATCTCGTCGAGGGTGTCCGAGGCCAGGCGGATTTCGACCCGGCCGTTGTGGCCGTGGGGCTGGTTGCATTTGCCCTGGTAGTCGATGAGACGGTGACCGAAGCAGAAGTCGATGTGCTTGACGATTTCGTACATGCCTGGAATTGCTCCTGTCAGGAGACCGTGCGGCCGCCGTCGACCGGGATTACGGCGCCGGTGACGAAGTCGGTGGCTTCGACGAGATACACCACGGTCTGGGCGATGTCTTCGGGGTGGCCGATGCGGCCGAGCGGGGTGGCGGCGGCGACGGCGTCGATGGTTTCCTGGCTGAAGTCGGCGGGCATGAGGATTGGGCCCGGGGCGATGGCGTTGACCATGACGGTGGGCGCGAGTTCCTTGGCGAAGACGCGGGTGAGCGTGACGATGCCGCCCTTGGCCACGAAGTAGGGCGCGTAGTTGACGTAGGGGCGCTCGACCGCCCAGTCGGCGATGTTGATGATCTTGCCGCGGCCGCGGTCACGCATGTGCAGGCCGAAGAGCCAGCAGCCCATGTACGGGCCCTTGAGGTTGACGGCGATGTTGCGGTCGAAGTCGGCCTCGGTGAGGTCGTCCAGCGGGGTCTCGAAGTAAATGGAGGCGTTGTTGAGGAGGACGTCGACGCCGCCGAAGCCTTCGATGGCGGCGTCGCGAATGCGCTCGACACCCTCTTTGGTGGAAACGTCGGCCTGAACGGCCAGCGCGCCGACGCCGAGGGCTGTGAAGTCCTCCACCGCCTCGCGGGCTTCGTCGGCAGACGTGCGGTAGTTGACGACGATGTTGGCGCCGCGCTCAGCCAGCCGGGTGGCGACATGGCGTCCCACGCGGCGCGCGCCGCCGGTTACGACAACCGTCGCGCCCTGGAGATCCATGAACTCCTGCCTTCGCCTGGCGGCCGTGGACCGCAGTTTCTCTCGGTTACATCGTACGCTGCGACGGCTTGCCGGGACGTATCGTTTTCCACGAGGGTTGCATGGCTGATCGGGCGCCGGTTGAATCGCGGGTCGCGGCGCTGGTGAGCGGGCTGGACAGTTGCATCATGACCGGCCTGCTGGCGGGCGAATACGCCGAGGTGACACCGCTGTTCGTGCGCGCTGGCCTCCGTTGGGAAGACGCGGAACTGGCGGCGCTGGATCGGTTTTTCGGCGCGTTGGGCTCGCCGGCGGTGCGGCCAATCGTCGAGCTGAAGCTGGATGTCGGCGCTCTCTACGGATCACATTGGAGCGTGGGCGGCTCGGAGGTTCCCGACGCCCAGCAGCCGGACGAAGTCTGGTACCTGCCAGGACGCAATCTGCTCCTGCTGGGGGCGGCGGCGCTCTACGGCGGGGTGCACGAGACGCCGAATCTGGCGATCGGGCTGCTGGCCAGCAACCCGTTTCCCGACGCCACGACTGACTTTCTGCGCAGCCTGGAGCGAACCGCCGGGCTGGCCATGGACACCAGTTTCACGGTCCTGACGCCACTGGGTGACATGCACAAGGCGGACGTGGTCCGGGCCGGGGCCGGGATGCCGGTGCAAGAGGCGCTCTCGTGCGCCAGCCCGGTGGACGGCCGGCACTGTGGCGGGTGCGGCAAGTGCGGCGAGCGGCGGCGGGGGTTTATTGACGCGGGTGTGCCGGACCCGACCGAGTACGCGGAACTGGGACCGCTCTAGCCGTAGCTACGGACAACCTCACCGCGGCAATGTGCGCCGCTACAAGGCCTTTGACCGGCCGGTGCTAGCCTTGGGGGCCAGGATGGCGCCCGAGGCTCGCGGCGCCGAATCTCTACTCGACACCTAGCTTTGCCATGACTTCCCTTCCCCAGATGCCCGCAGATCGGGCCGCCGCGGTGACGCAGGCGCTGTCGCGCGTGATGGAGCCGGACTTGCAGCGCGGCCTGGTGGCGGCGCGGTTGGTTCGGGACGTGCGAGTGAACGGCGACGAGGTGTCGCTGACGGTGGTGTTGACGTCGCCGGCGACGCCGCATCGGGACGCGCTGGAGCGCGAGGTGCGGGAAGCGATTGCCGGGCTGGGATGGCCGAGCACGGTGGAGATCACCTGGACGGCCGAAGTTTCGACCAATACGGGTTTCGGTCAGGAGGGCGATGTTCTGGCCGGGGTCAAGAACACGCTGGCCGTGGCGAGCGGCAAGGGCGGCGTGGGCAAGTCGACGGTGGCGGTGAACCTGACGGTGGCGCTGCGTGAGCTTGGGGCCAAAGTCGGGCTGCTGGACGGGGATATCTACGGGCCGAACGTGCCAGGGATGCTGGGGATCGACGGACGGCCGGTGCTGGAGAACGACAAGATCCAGCCGCTGTCGGCGTATGGCGTGCCGGTGATGTCGATGGGATTCCTGACGGATCCGGGCCAGGCGGTGATCTGGCGGGGCCCGATGGTGGCGCAGGCGCTGCGCCAGCTGCTGCATGACGTGGCCTGGGGCGAGCTGGATTACCTGATCGTGGACCTGCCGCCGGGGACGGGTGACGCGCCGTTGTCCCTGTCACAACTGCTTCCGCTCTCGGGCGCGGTGATCGTGAGCACGCCGCAGGAGGTCGCGTTGCAAGACGTGCGCCGCGGGATTGCGATGTTCGAGAAGTTGCGGGTGCCGGTGCTGGGCGTGATCGAGAACATGTCGTACTTCGTGAGCCCGGATACGGGAGCACGGTTCGAGATCTTCGATCACGGCGGGGCGCGGCGGGCGGCGGAGGAGCTTGGGGTGCCGTTCCTGGGCGAGATTCCGCTGGATCCGGAAGTACGGATTGCCTCGGACAATGGGCGGCCGGTGGCTTCGCGGGGGATGGACGACCCGGTCGCGGGGCCGTATTTCGAAGCGGCTCGGGGCGTTGCCTCGGAGATTACGAAGCTGAACGCGGCGCGGCCGGATCCGCTGCCGGTTCTGTAGCGCGCGAGGTCGTCACCGAAACGAGTTCGGACCGCGGGTGGGACCAGCGATTGTGCGGATGTATCGGCCCCGGGGACGCGGCGACGGTTTGCCCTAGTTGTAGGTGATGACGCTGTGCACGGGGTAATTGCCGATCTTTGCCGTGCCACCGAGGAAGGCGAGATCGATGAGGAATGAGATGCCGACCAGATTGCCGCCCAGGGTCTCTACCAACTCCACGGCAGCCGCGGCGGTTCCGCCGGTGGCGATGACGTCGTCGATGATGGCCACGCGGTCGCCGGGGTGGATGGCGTCGACGTGGACCTCGATGGTGTCGGTGCCGTACTCGAGCTCGTAGGTGGCCGACGTCGTCGCGGCCGGCAGCTTGTTGGGTTTGCGCAGGGGCACGAAGCCGCAGCCGAGTTCAAGGGCAACGGCGGCGGCGAAGATGAAACCGCGGGACTCGATGGCGGCGACGGACACGAGATTGGCGTCGCGATAAGGATCGGCGAGGGCGTGGACGGCGGCCTTAAGGGCCGCAGGGTCGGCGAGCAGCGGGGTGATGTCCTTGAAGAGGATGCCGGGCTTGGGGAAGTCGGGGATGTCGCGGATATACGCCGTCAGGTCGAGGGACATTGAGATGCTCGGCAGCGCTGAGGTCGGGCCATAGTAAGACGCTGGCGCCAAACAGCGGATAGAATCTCAGGGAGATCGATCGGGCTGCGAGGGACGTTCAGATGCCGGCATACACGTATGAATGCGAGACCTGCCAGGACGTGTTTGACGTTCGGCGGTCAATGACCGACGACAGCCCGGTGGTTTGCACGACGTGCGCCAGCAGCCGGGTGCGGCAGGTGTATTACGCGCCGGCGATGGTGGGGCGGTCCTCGTCAGGTTCGACGAGCCAGACGCAGGCGGCGAACGCCGCGTACATGAATGGCGGCGGCGGGGGCTGCGGCAGCTCCTGCGGGTGTCACTAGCGGGCACCGCAAGTAGATAGAACCGCCGGAAACGAATCTCGCGCCGTGGGACGTGAAGTCCCGGGCTCTAAATCAGTTAGGCGGCGGACTCGCTCTCACGGCCGGGATGTGTTCTGCCCATGCCGGCCAAGAGACCCTCAACCGCGCCTGTGAGCCGCGCCTGACCCTGATCAAGTCCCGCCACGCGGGCTTCAAGGGCCTTCGTGTCCTCTCGGGCGGCGTCGATCTCCGCCTTCAGTTCACTGCGGGTTGAGGCGATCTCTGCTTTCAGTTCACTGCGCAGCGCAGCCATGTCGGACCGTAGACCACGGTAGAGCGCGACGTTGACGCTGACGACTCCGCCCAAGCCGATCAGCATCGCCGCGCCTACGCTCAAGATTCCGATCAGTTCCGGGCTCATCCCGTCAGCCTGTCGCGCGTTGGGCGGAAACCAGCAGTCTAGCGGTCCACGTGCGCCCTGCCGTGGCGGTTCCTCGACTCAAAGAATCGCTGGACTTGGTCGAGGCGGTGGGTGACCGGGGCCGGGGGGAGGGAGCGGAGGATGGTGGAGCCGTAGCGGCGGCGGCGCAGGCGGCTGTCGAGGACGGCGACGACGCCGCGGTCGCTGGTGGAGCGGATGAGGCGGCCGAAGCCCTGCTTGAGCAGCAGGGCGGCGCGGGGCAGGGCGAGTTCGGCGAACCAGTTGGCGCCCTGGCTGCGCAGGTGCTCGGTGCGGGCGGCGACGACGGGGTCGTCGGGCACGGCGAACGGAAGGCGGGCGATGACGACGAGGCGGAGGGCGTCGCCGCGGACATCGACGCCTTCCCAGAACGAGCGCAGGCCGAAGAGGACGCCGTTGTTGGCTTCGCGGAAGCGTTGCAGAAGGTCGGCGGGGGCGGCGTCGCCCTGGCGTAAGCGGGGATAGGGGAAGGCGGTGCGGGTGCGGCGCCAGGCGTCGTTCATGGCGCGGCGGCTGGTGAACAGGAGGAAGGCGCCGCCGCCTGAGGCATTGACGAGATCGATAAGGCGGTGGGCGAGGCCGGCGAGGTAGGGCTCGTCGTCGGCGCCGGCGGTTGGAGGCGGCTGGAGGTCGGCGGGGGCGTAGATGAGGGCCTGGCGGGCGTAGTCGAAGGCGGGGTGGGTGATGAGTTCGGCCGCGCCACCGAAGCCCAGGCGAGAAATGAGGTAGGCGAAGGAGCGGTCGACCGTGAGAGTGGCGGAGGAGGCGATGACGGCGGGACGGTGACGGGTAGCGCCGTGGATGAGACGGTCGACTTCGAGCGGGGCGGCGTGGGCGGTGAGCGAGCCTTCGCGGCCGCGTTCGGCGAAGTGGACCCAGGCGGGGTCGTCCAGCCGGAAGACGC
>JAPPLN010000064.1 GCA_028874175.1 Chloroflexota bacterium | reverse complement strand
ACTCGTCGAAGTCACAGATCGGCCGGTAGCCCAGCCGCGCGTACAGCCGGTTGGACACAGGATTGGCCAGGTCCGTGAACAGCGCGCAGAACCGGCGGCCTTCGTCGAGCAGCAGTTGACTCAGGTCCGCCACGCAGGCCGAAGCGTACCCGCGGGCTCGATGTTCCGGCGGTGTGTAAACGAAGTTGATCCTGATGCCGCGCGGGGTGGGCCCGTCGCAGGCGGCCATCGACACAGGTCCCCCGTTGTCCCAGACGTACATGCGTCCGAGGCCGATGCGCCTTCTCACGCTCTGTTCGCCAGGTGGCGGGTCCTCGGACCGCAGTTCAGTGTTCAGGGCATCGGCCCACTGGGCCAGGGGTTCCATGTCAGACATGGCAGCCCGTCTGAGTGCGCCAGCCGGTCGTCTGGGCGGGATGACCTCAGTCAGTTCGTGGACGCGCGAGTGCATTTGGAAACGCGTCTCGTGACCCGTCCGCGCGTGCCACCTGTCCAGGAAGCTCGCGGTAGTTCTGGTCGGACCGATAGCCCCGGGAAGTGAGGAATCGTCCGCGCTCAGCTGGTTGACCAGCGCTTCAACGGCGTCTCTCTGCCCGCGAGACAGGATCAGATTTCCTCCGGACCGCAGCGCCGCCATAGCGCAGTGTGGGCCCCGATCCACGGTCAGCAGATGCTCAGCCTCGGTCGCACTCGATGCCACCCCGAGCATGAGTACGTTTTCGGCCTCTCGCCCAACGAGGTGCCCTTGCGCTCGCACCAGAAACGCCTGCACATCCGGGTGCCGCCTGACGATGAATTCAGTCACATTGCGGCTCGGAGAACCTCTGCGCGCGCTACCGGTCGCGGAAGCCCTGCTCCAGGCGGGCGTGCGCGGCCGCGATTCGGGCCACCGGCACGCGGTACGGGGAGGCGCTGACGTAATCCAGGCCCAGCGACTCACAGAAGTCGATAGAGGACGGGTCGCCGCCGTGCTCGCCGCAGATCCCGACTTCGATGTCAGCGCGGGCGGCGCGGCCCTGCTCGGTGGCGGTGCGCATGAGTGCCCCGACGCCGTCGCGGTCAAGCACACCGAACGGGTTGTCGACGAGGATGCCGTCTTCCACGTACTTGAGCAGGAAACGTCCTTCGGCGTCGTCGCGGCTGATGCCGAATGTGGTTTGCGTGAGGTCGTTGGTTCCGAAGCTGAAGAACTCGGCGACACCGGCGATCTCGGTTGCGGTCAGACAGGCCCGCGGCACTTCCAGCATGGTTCCGAACTTGTAGTCGATCCGGTCGCCTACTCGTTGCTGCACGTGCTCGGCCGTCGCACGCAGGCGGGACTCGATGGTCGTGAGTTCGGAAATGTGGCCGATGAGCGGAATCATGATTTCCGGCAGCACGTGTACGGCCTCGGCCTTCAATTGCAGGGCTGCCTCCACGATGGCCTGGACCTGCATCTCGTAAACCTCGGGATAGACGAGACCAAGGCGGCAGCCGCGCAATCCCAGCATGGGGTTGAACTCGTGCAGCTCGGCGGCCCGCGCCACCTTGCGACGGGCTAGCGCCAGTTCGGTCTCTGATGCGCCGCTCTCCTCCAGGCCGGCCAGTTCGTCTTCAACCCCGCTCAGGAATTCGTGCAGCGGCGGATCGAGCAGACGGATGATGACCGGGAGGCCATGCATGGCGCGCAGGATGCCGACGAAGTCTTCGCGCTGGATGGGCAGCAGGCGGTCCAGCGCGCGTCGGCGCTCGGCCTCGGACTCGGCCAGGATCATGTCCTGCACGATGGGCAGGCGGTCGCCCTCGCGGAACATGTGCTCGGTGCGGCAAAGGCCGATGCCCTGCGCACCGTAGGAGCGGGCGAGTTCGGCCTCTTCCGGCGTGTCGGCATTCCCCCAGACCTGGAGCCGGCGGATTTCGTCGGCCCAACTGAGCAACTCGTGAAGTTCCTGCGTCATTTCGCCGGGGATGAGCGGCACTTCGCCGCGAATCACGTGGCCGAGGGTGCCGTCGATGGTGAGCACGTCGCCGGCTGACACGACCTCGCTACCCACCCGGAATTCGCCGGCCTCAATGTCGATGTCGAGGACTTCGCAGCCCACGATGGCCGGCAACCCAAGCTGGCGGGCCACGATGGCGGCGTGGCTGGTGGCGCCGCCGCGCGACGTCAAAATGGCCTGCGAGGCGGCCATACCGTGGAAGTCGTCCGGCGAGGTCTCGGGCCGCACCAGGATGACCGGGTGGCCCTCCTCGGCCAGCGCGGCGGCATCGTCGGCGGTGAACGCCACTTCGCCGGTCGCGGCACCCGGGGATGCATTGAGGCCACGAGCAATAGGATTCACGGGCGTTGACGCGTCAATGCGCGGGTGCAGCAGAGCGCTGACCTGCTCGGCTTCGACGCGTCGAACGGCGGTCTCGCGGTCGATCTTGCCCTCGTGGACCATGTCCACGGCAATGCGTACGGCAGCCGCCGGGCTGCGCTTGCCGGCGCGCGTTTGCAGCATGAAGAGGCGGCCGTCCTCGATCGTGAATTCGAGATCCTGCATCTCGGCGTAGTGGGCCTCGAGGGCATGCGCGTACGCCTGGAACTCGCCGTAGACCTCGGGCAGCGTCTGGCGCAACGTGCTGATCTGTTCTGGCGTGCGGATGCCGGCGACCACGTCTTCGCCCTGGGCGTTGAGCAGGTACTCGCCGAAGAGCTCGGGTTTGCCGTCGTTGGGGTCGCGGGTGAAGGCCACGCCGGTACCCGAGCGCTCGCCCATGTTGCCGAAGACCATGGTCTGCACGTTGCAGGCCGTGCCCCAGTCGTGCGGCAGGCGGTGGAAGTTGCGGTAGTCCACAGCCCGGCGGCCGTGCCACGAGTCAAAGACGGCCCGGATCGCGCGTTCCAGTTGCTCGTGCGGGTCTTCAGGGAATCGCTGACCGGTTTCCTCGAAGATGAGGTTCTTGAAATCGGCGGTCACCGCCTCCCACTCGGCCGCGGTCAGTTCGGGATCCTCGGACTTCCCGAGGCGCTCCTTGTGCTCGTGAATGATGTCTTCGAAGGCGCGACTGTCGAGACCCAGGACGATCGAGCCGAAGCCCTGCACGAAGCGTCGGTAGGAGTCGCGGCTGAAGCGTGCGTCGCCGGTGAGATGCGTCAGACCCTCAAGGGTCTGGGCGTTGAGTCCGAGATTCAGCACGGTGTCCATCATTCCCGGCATAGACACGCGGGCGCCTGATCGCACGGAAACCAGGAGCGGGTTGGTCGGGTCGCCAAAGCGCTTGCCGGTCTGCATCTCGACTTCGTACAGCGCGCGATCGATCTGCTGCTGCATGCCGGCCGGGAACTTGCGGCCGTCTTCGTAGTAGGCGAGACACGCCTCGGTCGTGATCGTGAAGCCCGGCGGCACGGGAATACCGGCACGGGTCATCTCGGCGGAACCGGCGCCCTTGCCGCCAAGCAGATTGCGCATGGACTCAGCGCCCTCGCGAAACAGGTAGACCCACTTGTGCTCAGTGGCGGACATGCGGCAGCGGCTCCGAGTTCAGGCGAGAAAGCGCCGCAGGGGCGCGGCGCGCGCGGCTCTCGAATGTAACATCGCCATGGGGCGCGCCCGCCGCCGCGCTTACGGGAGAAGGCCGACAGATTTCCTGGTTCGACTCCGGCCGGCGTTGGGTGGCCACGGTGGCCCTGGGCCACTTTGCGGTGGACTTCACGGCGAATCTGCCCAACATGATGTACCCGTTCCTGGCGCTCCAGCTGGGCGTGGACTCCTACGGGCTCATCGGTATTGCCACGGGAGTCTGGGCGCTCACCTCGTCGCTCTCGCAACCGCCCTTCGGCTACCTCGGCGATCGGTTCGGACGCCGATGGCTGGCCGTCGGAACAATCGCAGTGATGGCGGTGCTCATGGCGTTGGTGCCGCGCGCGCCGTCGTTCGCGGTGCTGTTGCTCCTGCTCGGGATTACCGGAATAGCGGTGGGCGGGTATCACCCCCAAGGTGGCGCCATTGCCAACGAGGCCGCCCGCCAGAACAAGGGCCCGAGCGTGGCGACTTTCTTCCTTGGCGGACACCTGGGGTTCTTTGCCGCACCCCTGGCGGCCGGGCTGGTCCTGGCGGCGAGCGGCCTGGAGTGGATGCCGCTGATGGCAGCCCCGGCACTGCTGATAGCTGCGCTGCTTCCGTTTGGGCTGCGCGGGTTTTCCAGCGCTCGGCAGGCGGCAAGCCGCGGTAGCTTCTCCATCCCAGATGCGACCCGCGCTGTGTTTGCCGCAATTCTGGTGATCGCATTCGTCCGCGGCTGGGCGTACGCAAGCCTGAATACGTACATCCCCTTCTTCGTGTCGCCGGGTGAGCCTGACCCGCTGTTGTACGGCTCCCTGCTATCCCTCTACTTCGGCTTTCACGCCGCCGGCGCGTTCGGCGGCGGCGTACTGGCCGAGCGCCTGGGCACGCGCCGCTTGATCGGCGTCTCGTCGGCACTACTTATTCCATTCATTGCAGCGTTCGCGCTGCTGCCGATCGGTCCGGCGTCGTACGTGACGGCAGCTGCCGTAGGAGCACTGATCGGGGCCGGCTTTACCCCAACGGTTCTGCTGATGCAGCGGATGGCCCCCAATCGCATGGGCGTCGTGACCGGCATCGTGCTCAGCGTGGCGTTCGGTGCTCCGGTGATCGGCAACCCGCTGACGGGCTTCGTGGGCGACGCCGCCGGTCTCAATGTGGCGTTCATGCTGATGGCGGTGGCGCAGGTCGCCGTGCTGGTGGCGCTTCGCTGGATCCCCGGCCGGACAGGCAGCGGCCAGGTGGCAGCCAGTCCGGCGAGAAGCGCGGCTGGAGGTGCGGGTTGACTGGAGTCGCGAATCACCGCGGAGAGTCTGGTCAGATTGAGCGCCGGAGCGTGCAGAAGCCTGATTCCCAGGTGGAACGCTGACCGCAGGTATTCCCGTGAGATTCGTTGTGAACACGCAGTGTGCTGTTCTTCGCGACGGCAAGTTTCTGATGATTACCAGGGGCGCCGCCGTCAAGCACGCCTCCGGAGTACTGGGGTTTCCCGGCGGCAAAGTGGACCCGGGGGATGAGCCCGAGAGTGTTCTCGAATCCACTGTTCGTCGAGAAGTCTTCGAGGAGACCGGAATCTCGATCTCGGAGGGGATCGAATACGTGCGGAGCGCAGCCTTCAATCTGGCGGATGGGACACCCGTCGTAGACGTGCTATTCCTTGGGAGCTACGAGGCGGGAGAGCCACGGATCGCCGATCCTGGCGAGGTCGAGGGAATCAACTGGATGACTGCGGACCAGATTTTGGCCCACGAGAGGACTCCGCCTTGGTTGGTCGATCAGATCACCGCAGTCACTCGACATCAGCGCCGGCGCCTTCGACCCTGACTATGGATGCCAACGTGGCGACTCGAAACACTTCTGGCTATAGAGATGGGGGACATCGCTGATGGAAATCCTGGAGCTTCGTAACCGAGTAGATCGGCAGTTACAGGAACAGTTCAGGCGTCGGCGACCGGACGATCCTGCCGTCAACCTGCGCAAGACGCTGGTGGACGAACTGATTCAACTCGACGAGGAAGGCTGCGAAGTCGAGGCCATCACGGCCGAAGTGCTTGCGGCTGACGCGCTCTCAATGGACGTGGCCACCGCTGAGGCCTATCTGACCCGGCTGGAAGGCTTGCCCATGCGGTCTGACTTCCAGTACGAGGAACCGAGCGACCTGGCCGGGATTCAAGCCGGCCGGCCCGCTAGACGTGCCGTTCCCGCAGCGGACGTCTCTGACTACAAACGTCGCTTGCGTGGCGCCTGGATTGGGCGTTGCGCCGGCTGCACGTTGGGGAAGCCGGTGGAAGGGTGGTCGCGGGCCGAGATTCGGGAACTTCTGGACGCGGCCGACATTGGCAACCTGCGTTTCTATGTGCCGTACCTGGAACCCAATCCGACCGGTCGAGCCTGGCACCCGTCGGCCGTGTACT
>JAPPLN010000060.1:13217-56134 GCA_028874175.1 Chloroflexota bacterium | reverse complement strand
ACCGGCAACTCGACGTTGACGTCCTGCGAAATGGACGTCAGCTCGTCCTGCAACTCAACCGAATTGAACTCAAACTTGGCCTTGCTGGCAGCAGTTTTTGCCATGAGGATTGCTCCCGTGGTATTGAAAACAGGAGCTCACTGGCTCTCGATCAGGGTGGGCCTGTGGTCGGATCCATCTCACACTCAATTGGCAGTCCAACCCTCCGCAGCCGCTGCGGCCCAATAAGCGCGGCTGCGGCCTGCGCTTACATGGCGCTTACTCCATTCCTGAGCGTTACGGTCACTTGCGCGGTAGGCATCACGACACGCGGACCTGGCCTAAGGGAAGACTTGGCAGCAACTGGAACGTGTTGTCGATGGCGTCGATCGTGCCGTTGATGGTGTATCCATCGCCATAGCAGATAACGGCGCGGCCCTTGCCGCCGGCCCCTCCTCCGCCTGCGTGTCCACCGCCACTACCTCCAGCGCTGCCACCTAGCGCGCGAACGATCCTCGTCTCAGCAAGCGTGAAGGTCGTTCCGCATACCACCAGAAACAACCCCCCGCTTCCGCCCCCGCCGCCACCTCCAGCGTTGGCGCCGGCCACGCCGCCACCCTGTCCGCCGCTACCGTTGAGGGTGTAGTCCTGGTCAACGGTGACCGCGGTTGACGATCGGAAGATAACTCCGCCACCCGCAGCGCCGCCCCGGCCGCCGTATCCTCGTCTCCCGCCGTCACCTCGGCCACCGCCGCCACCCATGCCCAGGTTGTCTCTTGAATACATCCCTGACCGCATAGCGGCGAATGTAAATTCCATAGGAATTTGGCTTCCCCCGCGTCCGGCGTGACTCCCCGAACCGCCGCCCCGGCCGCCGGACCCCGCCTCGCCATAGCCGCCGCCTCCGCCGCCACCGACGTTATCGAGTCCTCCGCCGTTTCCTCCGCGCCCTGGCCCTTCGGACCACGGCCACCCATCGAGCGTGAGCGGCTCGGCATGATCGGACACCGTCAGGCCGCTCTGGCCCGTGCCTGACCCCAGGAAGAACGTGTAGGTCGCACCACCGCTGAGCCCGTGCAGCATTCGATGCCAGAAGGCCGACTGGACAGCTGGCAGCCCATCAAGCCGACTCCCGGGATACGGAACCCGCAGCGCCGCGTCCAGGCGTTCGCGCCCGGCGCCAGCCGCGTTCAGCAGCCAGTCCACCCCGCGCTCGACCAGGTTGCGGTGCCAGCGATCCAGCAGCGGCCAGCGCGTGCACACCGTGCTGTCCGCGTGCGCGTCCACGTGGCGCAGATCGCCCGTTTGGTCGCAGAACGTCCAGAACCCAGACGCGACCGGTCGCGGCGTCGGTGCATAGATCACCATCAGCCCACCTCCCCTTGCAGAAACACCAGTTCGGCGTCGCCGGTGAGCATGTCGTCGCTGTGATCCACGTCACGCTGGATCCTCACGATCACCAAGTCATTTGCGGCGATTCCCGGCGACGTCAACGTCAGATCGGTGCGAATGAGGTCCCCACCGCTCGACGTGGCCGCTCCCGTGGCGCCCTCGGACGCGCCCAGTGCGGCGCTCTCCCACGCCTCGTCATGAGCGACGGCCTTCATCGCCATGCCCCAGCGACAATTCCCGCTGGTCTCTGACGTTTTCCAGTAAATACGCCAGATCACGCTCACGCCGCCCACCAGGTCGGCTGGCGCCGCGAATAGCCCGTAAGCCCGTTCGACTCGCGTGTCGTCGAACTTCAGCCGGTAGGCCACGTGATTGGTCAGGTCGGTGTCCAGCTCAGGTCCCAGGGGCGGGTTACCGCTGCTACTGATCGCGGACACCGCCGGCCGCAGTCCCGTGGCGTCGAACTGCGCCAGGGCGCGACCCTTCAGGTACTTCAGGTTGTCGCGGAGGTGGGTGTTCAGGTCGGACGCGCTTACTACCTGCTCGGTTTCCCACGTCAGCGGGTTCGTCCAGGCCATTACGCCGCCTCGCGTTCGCTGGTCGCGGTCCGGCTGTCCGTCTCGGACTCGCTCAGGCGCCGGCCGCGCACGGCGCTATGGAGCCGCAATACCAGTTCGGTCCAGCTCCGGGTCAGGCTCCGCATCGCCGCCTTTAAGGCTCTGCGGGCCGTCTTGATCTTTCTCTGCACGTTGCACCCCATCGTCTTCCGGCGCTCGGGGCGCTCGCGTGTTGCGTTGGACTGGGTCTGATCTAAAAGCCCAGCCGCGTCTCCGTTCCAAGCTTCGAAACGCCCAATGTCCAGAAGGCGTACGTTTCGGCCCGGCTCAACCACCAGCGGGTTTCCCACAGCCTCGGGTCCATCCGCACGTCGTGTTCCACGCCCTCGATGTGATGGTCCGCGTCGAGCCCCGAGGCGCCGAGCTGCACCTTGATGCGCGTGCTCAAGTCGAACCCCAATACGTCGGGAAAGAGCGCGGCGGGATCACGCTGCGGGCGGACCGAAATCGACCGCAGCCGCAACGCCGGGTCCTTGAACCGGCTCAGCAGAATGTCGGCCTGGTCCTTGGCTTCGGTGTCCCGCGTCATCAACAGATTCGAACGGGTCAGGGTCCGCCGACCGTACGCCGTCTGGGACGTCTCATCGACGGAGATCTGTTCCGTCCCGTCCTTGGGCTCGATCCGCACGTCGTTGTAGACGTTCTGGTCGGTCTGCTCCAGTTCGATGCCCACATAGCTGCGGGCTCCCGGGCTATCGCCGTAGGTTGCCTGGCTCGCGTCGTATGGCTCCCGTAGCCGGCCGTAGCGTTCCTGGAACGTCATGGCGTTCCGGCTGTCGACGAACAGCGCGCCAAGTTCCGAAAACAGCACCTTGTCCAGGTGGCTCAGGGCCGTTTCGTTCGTCAGGTCAGTCGCCGCCTGGATGGCTGTCTGGCCCGGATCGAGGTCTCGGTCCGCCGCCGGCCATCCCAGGGCATCCAGCACGCGTCCAATACGTGCCCCGGCCTGCTCCTGCGGATAGTCGACATCGTCCAGCTTGGCGTTCCTCAGGTTCTTCAGACCGTCAACCACGGTGAGCTCAACCACCGGCGCGGACTGTCCGCCCAGCGCCCCGTCCAGGAACCGGTAGTCCCAGGACTCGATGAAGCCCGTGAACAACCAATAGCCCTGCGACGGCGCGGCCGCCGTTCGCGCCCACGCCTCGGCCCGGTCACCGCCCGGGTCCGTCTTGAAGACCGCCACGTCTTGCAGACGGCCCCTGAACGCAATGCGGCTCCCGTCGCTGCCAAATCGCAGCGAATGCTGGCTGTCGTCCACGCGCACGCCGCTGGGCGACGTGACTCGCTGCATCCCCACGGCCGTGCCGTTGACATGCGCCGTTGGGTCGTTGTCCGGGGAATCGCTGTTGTAGTGAATCGAGACGACGTTCCGAGCGTTCGCCTTCACCGCACGCTCCGTTGTGCGCCACTCGCCACCGCCCCCACTGAAACCGACGTGCAGCGTCAGATGAAACCAGTCGCCCGATCGCTGAGTCAGCGACACATGCCAGCTGGGGGATTTGGCCATGACGTCTCGTGGTCCAACGAAGTCCCTAAGCGGGCTCGCCAGGAACGCGAGACAGCCGCCGCCGTCCCAAATGTTGGCAACTGCGGAATCAGCCGGAATTTCAACGGTATGCCCTCCGCGGTTGAACTCGTAGGCGCCGCCTTGTATTGCGGGATTGCCTGCCAGCAGACTGGGCCGACCCTGCACGGCGTTGACCTGCGTCGAGTGGTTGGCGTTGGCGCTGCTGTCTTGAGCCTGGCCGCTGGCTTCGTCCAGCCGCCAGTAGCCGTCGGGCGAGTCAGCCAGGACCACGCTCGGGAAGCCTGAGAAGGCTGTAGTCGTCAGTTCCAGCCGCTTCCCCGGCTTGACCTCGGGGTGGTGCGGGCTGTCCGTCTTATCCGGCCAGTAGGCGCCGTCCAGGTTCCGTAGTGTGATGAAGGCTTGGCCCGGCTCGATTCGGTCCAGCTCAAATTGTCGGCCGCGCCGGATTGAGAACTTCAGCACGTCCGCCGACACATCGGTCCAGGTTGGATTCGGATCCAGGGCATTCGAGTCGAACGCGATTCGGCATGTAACCGATGGAAAGTCGCTCATGCCACAAACCCCAGGTCCACGGTGCGGCGGCTGGTGCGGATCAGCTCCTGCCGGATGCGTTGCGCCAGGTCGCGTTCCGCCACCACGCTGCCTTCCACGGTCACGTTCACGGTCACCGCGCTGCCCAACTGCGGGTTCGGGATCACCTGCGAGCCCCGCGGCAAATTCACCAACTCCGGCCCCATCTCCCCCACCAGCGCCAGCCCACCGGGCGCGAACGACGTCCCCTGCGCATAGCCGTACTTCAACCGCGCCATATGCTTCAGATGCTCTCCCCACCAGTGCCTGGCGTCACGGAACCCCGACATGTCGTGGCCCTGCCTGAACTGATCGAGGTAGATCTCCTGCAGATTCGCCGGCGGTGGTGAGGCGAGGAACCGCGCCCGCGCTTCCTTTATGGAATCGGGTCTCGTCAGGTCCGCGTCGGCGCCGCCACCCGCCGGTGGACCCCAGCCGCCATTCGACGTAGCGGATCGCGTCGGCGCCCAAGGCACGGCGACCCCTCGGTTGAACGCATCCCTGGTTGCCTGAGCTTGTTCCTCCAGCGTCCCCAGATCGCCGGCTAACGCGAGTGCCTCTTGCCTGCCCACGCCCATTGACGCACTCATGCCGTCCATGCCCAGCGTTGCGAGGTCTACTGTCCCGCCTAAGCTGCCGACGCCCTCGTCCAGTTCGTGAACCTTGTCCCCGAGTCCTTGCGTCGCTCCACTCGCTTGTTCGGCCGACGGCGTTACGTCGTCCAGTTTCAGTCCGAGACTTTCCAAGTGAGCAAACTTAGCCCCACCCAGCAAACGCGAAGCTCTGCCAAATAGATCGACGACCCCCCCCGCAAAATCCGGGTAGCTCGGTCCTTCTCCAGGAATCCCAAGTCCACTTACCATGCCCGCAGCCTCACCTGGGCCTTCCCCAAACATTCCTCTCTCGCTCGATCTTGGCCGTGAAGGCAGGCCAAGCCACCCGGCGAAATCCGGGTCGCCTCGTCCTTCTCCAGGAATCCCGAGGCCACTCACCATGCCGGCAGCCTCACGTGGGCCTTCCCCAAACACTCCTATCTCATTCGATATTGGCTGTGAGGCCAGGTCTTTGATCGCGGAAATTTGATCCATTTCGCCTCCGTATTCCCAGAAGCGAGAAGCATGTGGATCAGCCCGATCGAGTGCCAGATAGGCCCTGATACTCTCGGCTCTGTCTTCCTCAAGGCGTAATTCCCCATGAAGCGCTGGATCATGCGAAAGGTATGGGTTTGCCGGATCATGCGAGCCGTATCGGGTCATCGAATCGCTCCTTCAATCGAATGCTGCGTGGACAAGGACCACGAACAAACGCCGTCCTGATCCATCGCCTTGACATCGCCAGTGCCGTTATGCGCTGGCTCGTGTTTCGGTATTGGACGCCTGAGGCGTCTCGCTGGAATGTCCGTCATGTGAGCTCCTGTTTCCTCGTCAGGAGCTCGTTGGCTCTCGGAGCTAGTCGACGTTAGTTTCGGAAGTACGTACCCAAGCGTGTTGGATTTGGATTCACGCGTTTACGGCGTCTTCGAGTCATGAGGTGCTTCGAGTAATGGCCACTAGTTAGCTCGGCCCTGCGTACGCTCCGGGTCGATAGCCGCAACATCATCACTCAGTCGCCTATCCGCTCACACGGGCGTCAGGCCCGCCGCGGCAGCCTTGCGGTCCTGTCTGCGTTCCAATACAGACGTCTTTAGGCCTACCCCCTCTGATCCAATTCGCAATGTCGGCCACGGCTTCCGGTGCCACGTGGCGCGGAAGGGCCTTCGCTCGCCGTGAAGGCGTACCCGCTTCCCGCCACTCGCTCAGGTCGAGGAGATAGTCGTAATGGTCCGGGTACAGGAAAAACCACGCATTAGGATGCTGATGAAGACTCTCCAGCCATCCGTTGAACATCCCGGAACCCATACTGTGAAGAGCCCCGTGCACGACCAGGATCGGCAACTGCAGGCTACGTGCGGCCTCCGCGGGCTGGTAGCCCGCAAGATCGCGGTGGTAGGCCGGCCGCAGGGTGAGGTTGGCAACCGCTTCACCCGCGGCCAGGGCTTTGGCCTGGGCGACGTGAGTTCTGTATGCACGCAATTCCCGGTTAGCCTCCGCCCGCGCATGGGCTCGCACGTCGGCGTCGCTACTGCGAAGTTCTTCCTCGTACCTGGTTCGGATCTCGCGTTCGATGATTGAAAGGAACGCATCCCACATCGTGCCGCTGGGCGCAGAATAGAGGATCAGACCGGCCAGATCCGGATCGTGCTGTGCAATACGTGGACCGGCAAAGCCCGCGTGCTCAAAAGCCAAGACATGTACTCGGGTCGGATCGACCTTCGGAAGGCGGCGCAGCAGGTCCACGGCCGCCAACGCATCTTCAACGTACTCGTCCATCAGCGTGAAGTTGGGTTGTCGTGCCGCCGCAGCCGCGTGCACCCACGTTCGCTTGTCGTATCGCAGCGTGACGATGCCCTGGCTTGCCAGCCCCCACGCCAGGTCGCGCAGCGACTTGACTCGGGGCGTGGTCGAATCGCGATCCGAGAACAGTGCAGTCCACATTCCGGGAAGCAGGACTACAGCCGGATAAAGGGCAGGTCCGCGTGGAATGGCGACGGTGGCCGACAGATCGCCGCCCGGACCTTCAATGGTTACGTCGAGCTCTTCAAACGCCCAGGCGTTCGCATAGGCCGGGGCCGGGTATTCCCCGCTTGGTTGCCGTTCACCAGCACCCCAATCGTAGATCGGCGAAACACGGCCATCGCGCCAGACCATAAGTGTGGTCAGCCCGCCCGACTCCGTTGTGGAACCGTCCTCGAAGTTCACCTGGTACTGGACAAGTACAACGTCCTCGAACGGATCAAATGCTTGTATTAAGGCCGGTCGCTCCACGACAGCATCCCAATAAACTGGCGAACGGGCGGAGCGAAAAACCTCCCAGTATTCCTCCAGCGCAAAGTCGCAGAGCGACGCGCCAGACTCCGGAAAGTGCGCCAGCATGGCGTACGCCGTCTCAAAATCGTCGTCTGCCATGGCCTGCACGAACGCGTGTGCCCGCGCTTCCGGGTCGAAGGCAAACGGCGCCGCTTGGTAGTCCGGCAGTGCGGGTGTTGCTGCCTCGCAGGCCGGGACGCCAGGCCCAACAGTCCCCGTGGCCAGCAACACGCCGATCACGACTGCGGCAACCAGACTCGCTCCGCCGCTCAGCCCAACGGTGCGACGCACCGTCCACCGAACGCTCATCAGCCGTCCGCTGCTGAGCCTGCGAAGTCTCCGCCGCATGGTCGCTGCTCCCGTCGTGTCGTGGTGCACCTGATCGTGCCCACTCAGTGTACTCATGGTGAACACGTTGTCAAGCTTTTTTTCCAGCGAGTTTCCTTGATCTCCGAGGTCATCGGTATCGGCTATCCCAGCGCAGCCCTCGCAGCGAACGAAAGAGCGCTTGGCCTGCCCAGGGTTCGCTTCGACCAGAACGGGTGCAGGAGGAGCGAACCAGCAGTCAGTGCCTATGGGTAGCGTTTCGCGTCCAGCACCTGGATGTCCGCGCACTCCACGCGGTCTCTCTTCACCAATCAAACCGCAACGTTCTTGCTCGTAGCTTGGCCGGCGTGACTCGACAGCCAGCGTGTCCGGTTCCCGTGCGCTCCTCGCTGGCCAAGGCCAGCACGTCTGCTCACAGATACCGCGAAAGCCGATAAGACATGACGAACCCGGCGCGGTCGATCCGCGCCGGGTTCAGGAGTGGCGGGCCGGGCTGACGGCTACGCGCCTTGCAGCACGCCGATGGTTACCAGCAACTGCGCGCTGGTGCCCGCAAAGCCGGTTACGCGCACGCGCTTCCAGGCCTCGGTAGCCGCGCTGATCGTCTTGCGCGAAACTCCTGGCTCGCTGAACGTGAAGGCCAGACCGTTCACGTTGGCGTACGGATCGGTTGACCCGTCGTCGTTCGACTGCTGGATGTCGAGGGCCAGGTTGGTGAACGTGCCGCTGACCACACGGGCGGTCGCCACGACGACCTGGCCGGCGGACGTGGCGCCCAGATCGCGCCCCGTGCCTGTGTCGACGCCGGTGATCGAGCCGTTGCGCACGACGACAGCGCGCGCTGTGCCGTTTGATCCGGCCGCGTCAAAACTGAGTGACACCGCCTCGCCTACGCGTGCGACCCGCGGCTGGCGCTCGATCCGAACCACGGACTCGTACCCGACCGACCCTTCGGCGTCGCCCCCAAAGAGCTGCGCCAGGCAGTGGTCGTCGTCGGATCCCAGCGCCGCGAAGACGGCGTCATCAATGCCGTCGCCCGCGCCGTCGAAGAACCCGGTGTGCTGATGCGTGGTGTCGTAGTTGCCTTCGACCCGTCGCGGGCCGCTGTCGGCAAACGTGGTCACGTTCGCCAGTTCGTTTCTCAGGTCCAGTGCGCTGGAGTTGAGGTCGCCCGACAGGTCGAACTCATCCAGGTACACCCGGGTCTGTTGGGACGCAACTTTCATCACGAGAACTCTCGTTTCCTTACGGGAGCTCGCGGCTCTCGGAACCGTCTGGGCCGTCGACGCCACCCTGGCGTCTGACTAGTCGGTCCAGACCTCCACTTCCAAAACCGCGCCGTAGTAGGTGGTGGAATCGACGGTGCGCGTGCCATAAAACCGGCAACGCACGACTCGCAGGTCATCCGCCGCGCCGTCAAGCGTCGTGTCACCCAGAATCGCCGCGGGCACGCTGCTGGCGCCCGTATCGGATATGTACGCGTCCAGCGTGTCCTGGGCAGCCGCGCCGTTCGATCCCTCGGCTACCAGCAGATGGATGTCGAAACGGTAGTTGGTGTCCGGCCCCGCCACCGTCCGCTCGTACTCCACCGCCGGGCTGGCGCCGATGAGTTCGGACGCACGCATTCCGGGCACGCTGCGGTTGGCCACGTTCGCCGCGGCCGGACTGGCCGGCATCACGATCGCGGCCGGTGCCGTGATGCTGTCCGGCCACACGTCGTACGCGTTCAGCCCGCTAATCGTCTGAAGGCGCGTCTGCAGTTCGTCTCGCAGTGTCCCTAACGATGCCATTGGCTATCGCTCCCTCCTAATGAATGTCTGTCCCGGGGATTCCCTTCCCGGGCCTGATACCGCCGCAACCGCTCGTGACTCCTGTCGTGAACGGGGAATGGTGACGACGCGCCCGCCACGGGCTGATGCGTCGCCCACTTCCTCCCGCGCTGGCACGTCCCGCTGGGTGTTGACGAGCCGGCAGCGCGGACACTTGATCGCGCCCACGACGAACGCAAACTCGCCCAGCAGCTTGCCGCACGCCTCACATCGCCATTGCCGCATGGTCAACCGTTCCCGGCGCGGCGGGCGCCGGTCCTGTACACGAACTGTTTCCTCCCCTACTGTACATTGCAAGAGTACGATGTCAAGTCCTGTCTCCACCCATCCGCAGGGACCGTCGTCTGCGCACCGGTTCTCCGCGGCGCATGGTGGTGATATCTGGCGCGGACCGGCGCAACGCGCCATAGTGTCCACGCGCTTGCGGCGTCGGCCGCATGCCGCGCAACGCGTCTGGGAGTTGTAGGTGCCCAATAAACCCCTGCGAGCCGCCGTGGTCGGCCTCAACTGGGCCGGCCGCCAGCACGCCCAGACCTACGCGCAGCTTGAAGGCGTAGATCTCACTTCCGTCTGCGATGTCGATTCGTTGGCGCTTGATCGCGTTGGCCGCTGGTTCCCGGACCTGCACCGCTACCGTGACTTCGAGCAAATGCTTGCCGAACAGCAGCCGGACTTGCTCAGCATCGCAACGCCGGCACGCTGGCATGCCCCCCACACCATCCTTGCCGCCACCCGCTACCCGCCGCGCGCCATCCTCTGCGAGAAGCCCATGGCCGGCAGCCTGGGCGAGGCCAGGGTCATGCTGGCCGCCTGCCGCCAACACGGCGTCAAGCTCGCCATCGGCCACATGATGCGCTGGTACACCGTGCACGAGCAGGCGCGGGCACTGGTGGCTGACGGCGCCATCGGCACGCCGCTCACCGCCACGGTCTGCCTCGAAGAGGGCGGACTGATGAACAACGGCACCCACGTGTTGAGTTACATGCAGTACGTGCTCGGCGATCCCGATCCCGAGTGGGTCATTGCCAACGTCCAGCGCCGCAGCGACCGCTACGAACGCGGCTGGCCGAACGAGGAAATCTCGGGCGGACTCATTGCCTTCACCAATGGCGTGCGTATCTCATTCGAGGGCGACATTCCGCCCGATCCGGTCCACGACTGGCAGTACCAGACGGTGACCGGAACTGACGGCGTGCTCATGTGGCCGAGCGCGTTTCTGGCGCCCGACTTTGCCGTTCGCCTCCTGCGTCGCGGCCGCGGGGTGACGGAGACGCCGGCGCCAACGCAGACCCTGGACAACGTGTTTCTGCGCGAATTGGATGGCCTGGCCCGCTGGGCGCGCGGCGACGTGGATGACAACCGCAACGACGCCCACCTGGCCATCAAGAACCAGGAAATCCTCATGGCCATGTACGAGTCCGCCCGCACCCACACCCTCGTCCGCCTGCCGCTCCGAACCATGGGGTCGCCGCTGATCGAGGCGATCACGACGGGCGAACTACCGGTGGAGTTCCCGGGGCGGTACGACACCCGCTACGCGGTCGACAGGCCCCTGCGCTCCCGCGACTGATCGCAAGGCAGGGCTGTGGCCTCAGGCCCAGGCGCGTCCGCTAATCCCTGAACGGATCAAACGTATCCGCGCCAGCCATGGCAACCCCAATCGGCCGTAGCCGGTGGGTCACACGTACTGTTCCCGCGTGCTCGGCCAGCACGTGATCCAGGTTCTTGTACGCCTCGGGCGCTTCATCGGCGCCGCCGCCACGCAGCACGATGCCCTGCCCGTGCAGCGACGCCCGCACCTTCGGCCAGTCCACCACGCCGGGCGCCGTCTGCACCCAGCGCTTGCGCTTCTTGTTGTAGCGCCGACGGCCGGCCGCCTTGCGCCGCGACATCACCCGACCTGCTCCATGCACGGTGCTGTACAGCGCCTGCTTTGAGGCCGGTGAATCGAGGCCCTCCAGGATCACCGACGTCCCGCCCATCGTCGCGCCCACGAATCCCTGCTGACCCGGAAACGCCGGCGTTGCCCCTTTGCGCACGACCCAGAAGGTCCGCCCGAAATGCTTCTCCTCCCAGGCGAAGTTGTGGTGGTTGTGCACCGTCAGGTCCGCCTGTGTGGACAACAGCTGCAGAATCCGCTCCACCACCCAGCGTCGTCCCGCCTGCGCGTACGCTCCCGCCAGCCGCATCGCCGAAATATACGCCTGCCCCAGCTCCGACCGGACCTCGAAAAGCACCGGCGGCGCGTCCATGCTGTTAGTGCGCGGCCGGTCCGTGAACTTCCGGCCCTCGCCCATCGCCAGGAACCCGGTGGCCGTCCGGTGACCGAACCCCCGGCTGCCGAAGTGCACCCCGATCCACAGCCGGTCCTCCTGATCGGCAAAAAGATCCACGTAGTGGTTTCCGGCGCCAACCGTGCCCAACTGTTCCTCGGCCAGCTTTAGCAGCCGGCGTTGCGGCGCGAAGTCTGCCTTGCGAATGCGTTCCAGCACCTGATCATCCGCCCGTTCACGATTCTTGCGCCCCAGCCCAAAACTGATCGTCTCCACGATCTCGTCCATCACCCCCGCGGTATCGATCGTCGAGGCCCGCAGCGGCGTCCGCACCGCCAGGTTTCCGCACCCGATGTCGTAACCCACGCCCGACGGCGAAACGTGCCGCGGGTAGGCAATCGCCGCCCCGATCGGCGCCGAATACCCCACGTGGTGATCGGCACACAGCACCCCATACGTCGCCTGCAGCAGGCAACGCTCCAGTTGCGCCACGGCCCGCGGGTCGCCCTGGCCAAAGATGTGAACGCGTGGCTTGCTCATCCCTTAAACCTACGCCGCGATATGCTGAGGCCGCAGCGCGAATACCCCGCACGAATCGGGAGAGCGCCGATGAGCACCGAGACCAACGGCCTGCACACCCTGTCGCGCGCGCAAGTCGAGCAATTTAGGCGCGACGGCTTCCTGGTTGTAGAGAATCTGCTATCCGAGGACGACATGGCTGCGGTTCGTGATCGCGCCGACCTGATCGCGGGCGGCCGCGCGCCCCACGTCCCCGACGACTGCGTCCAAGTCGAGCCCGGCTTGCGCGACGGACCGCTGCCCGAAGACCGTGCCCTCGCCGTCCGCAAAATCTACAAGGTGGCCCACTACGACGACGTCATGCTGGCGCACGTGCGCAATCCCAGGCTTGTGGATGTCATCGCCGACCTGCTGGGCAGCGACGACATCAAGCTCTACCTCGACCAGATCCTCATGAAACCCGCGTTTCACGGATCGGCTCAGGCCTGGCATCAGGACTCCGGCTCCTGGCGCGACATGTTTCCCATGGATCTGGTCACCGCCTGGTGCGCGCTGGACGACGCCACCATCGCCAACGGCTGCCTCTGGATGGCGCCCGGCACCCACCGCTGGGGCATGATTCCAAGGCATCTGCAGTCGGATCTTCAGAACACCTTCGTCGGCCAGTTCGAACCGGTCCCCGTGGAAATTCCGGCCGGCGGCGTCAGCTTCCATCACAGCCTGGTCTTTCACTCCAGCCGGCCGAACACCACGCCCGACCGTCGCCGCGGATCCGCCGTCCATTACATGCGCGCGGCCACCATCAAGGACGAGACGGTCACCGACGCACCCAAAGTGCCTCCGTTCATCCAGGTGCGCGGTCAGTCCTTCCCGGGCTGCGTCTAGCGCCCGGGCGGAGAACACTCGCATGGAGATGGCGCTCCTCGGATCCAGCGGCATCAGGGTTTCGCGATTGGGGCTGGGTTGCGGATTCCGCAACCAGACCGACCTTGGCGTCATGGAGACCGCCATCAGGCGCGCCATCGAACGCGGCGTAACGCTCCTCGACTGCTCCAACTTCTACGGCAAGACGCCGGACACGCCCTACGGCGGCGCCTCCGAAGTGGCCCTCGGGCGCGCCATCGCCGGCTGCCGCGACGATGTGGTCGTCACGTCAAAAGTCGGCTGTCCCATCGGACCGGGCCCAAACGATCTCGGTGGCTCGCGCATGCACATCATGCGCGAGATTGACCGCAGCCTTCGGCGACTGCAAACCGACCACGTCGATGTCTACATCATCCACTGGCGAGACCCGGACACGGCCCTGGAAGAGACCGTCAGCGCCATGCTGGACGTGATTCGCCAGGGCAAGGCCCGCGCCTGGGGTATGTCCACCTTTAGTGCCTGGGAGTCGTGCAAGGCGCTCATGATCGCCGAGCGCCTGGGCGGCCCGCGCCCGGCCATGGTCATGCATCCCTATAACCTGTTCGACCGCACGCCCGAGCTTGAGGTGCTCCCCTTCTGCCGCCAGGAACAGGTCGGCTTCTTCGCCTATAGCCCCCTTGCCGTCGGCCTCTTGACTGGCTTCTACCGACCCGGTCGCCCGCCGCCGCCCGGCTCAGTGATGGCGGCGCCCCGCAGGCGCGCCGAATACGACCAGGCGTTTCGCGGCCGCGCCATCCAGGTCCTTGCCGCCGTTGAACGTATCGCCGCTGCCCGCGCCTGCGCCCCGGCCCACGTGGCCCTCAACTGGGTCAAGTCCAATCCCGATGTCTCCGTCACCCTCATGGGCGTTGACACGCCCGACCAGGTCGACGCCAACCTCAACGCCCTATCCTGGAGCCTGAGCGACGAAGAGCGTCGCGAACTCCACGAGGTATCGCGGAGCCCGGCTTCCCTGGCCTAGATACGCCGAACACAATCCGCTGAGACTCGGCGTCGCGCCAGGAGCATCGCACGCCGCCGCGTGGCTCCCCTCGACTATTGCGCGCCCGTCACGCCTTGTCCTGGCAAGGCTCGCGGGCTGTCCCAGGCCTGACGCGCACCGAAGAAAACTGGTGCGTACGAGGTGGCGTAGATCGGTTTGCGCAGGCCGCCGACCGTTGGACCGAAACGGTCCTGGCTGTACGGCTGTGGGATGGGCGTACCCAGGAGGTCTTCAATTCGCGACCGCCGGTCGCCAACGATCTCCGGGTGCAAATGGTGAACGTTGTGGCGCTCATCCGGGTCAGCAAGCAAGTCGTACAGCTCCGGATTCGGGTCTTCGAAGTCCCAGCCCGTGGCGTAAACCCAGCGCTCGTCACGCACTGACACGCGCCCGGCCCACGCCGTGGTCACATATGAACGCAAGGACTCACGCTCCCCGGTCGCTAGAGACCAGGCGCTCTGGCCATTCATGGTCGAGGGCGCTTCGGTCAGGCCGGCCAGATCCAGGATGGTTGGGCCCAGGTCGTAGTTCTGAACCCAGGCATCCACATCCACGTCGCGGTAGCGCCCGTCGGGATGTCGAATGGTCAGGTTCTGCTGCGTATTGAATGGGTGCAGCTCGGTGTTGCGCTTGCCCCAGCCGGTGTGATCGGCCAATTCGGTGCCATGGTCGGTGAAGAAAATAACCGCCGTATCGTCGAGTAGCCGCAGCTGACCCAACTCGTCAAGCAGCCCGGCGATCTGCGCATCCGTGAACGTCACCTCGCCCTTGTAGCAGGACGTGTAGTAGTCGATGAAATCCGCCGATGACACGTCAAGATCCGCGCCTTGCATGTCCGACGAGAACGACGGATGCAGGATGTGTCGAGGCTGCTGATAGATCGGTCCGTCCCAGCTTCTGTTGTAGCGCCGCACGTATGGCAGCGGCGGATCGAACACCTCGTGCGGCTCGAAACAGTCGATCCAGAGAAAGAACGGCGCGTTCCCGGCGTTGTCGCGCAGCCACCGGCGCGCCGACGCGAAAACCTCGGCGCCCGGCCAGTCGGCCTCCTCGCGACGATCCCGGACGTTATGCAAGTGCTGCAGAAATGCGCTCTCGCCGTCCAGCGATGTGGCCGAAGCCTCGGGTACGGACGGTTCGTATGCGCCGAAGTAGTCCTTGAACAGCTCGCGAATCAGGTCCCAGGAGCCCGTCCGCCAGCCGTCGCCCCCCGAGCCGCGAATGTGCTCCCACGTCATGAACCCCCGATGCTGGTTCATGTTGGGTTTGAACAGGTGCGGCGTGTCGGCAATCAGGCCGGTGGCGTAACCGTGTTCCAGCAAGATCTCGGCAATCGTCGGGTACTCGTCCGGGATTTCATGCCAGCCGTAGTAGCCGTGGGCGTAGGGGAATCCGCGCCGGCCCGTGAAACACCCGTTGCGCACCTGGATCGTCTGTCCAGGTTCGGTAAAGCAGCGGTTGAAGCGCACGGAGTCGGCCGCCAGGGCGTCCAGGGCCGGCGTCGCGGTGCTGCTGAGTGTCTTGCCGGGTCCGACGATATCGGCGCGAAAGGTGTCGAGACAGATCACCACGACGTTTAAACGGTCCATTACTCCTCCACACGCGTGAACCGGCCGCACAGGCACAGCGAGTCGCCGAACACCATACGCGCATAGGTCACGGCGCCAGCCGCCTCGATCCGGCGCCGACCTCCGTCACCGTGCCCCGGCCCGCGCCGCACGAGTTGCAATCCGTCGCTGAATCGTCTGGTGGCGAGGGGCGGAATCGAACCGCCGACACATGGATTTTCAGTCCACTGCTCTACCGACTGAGCTACCTCGCCGGGGCCTGCATCACTCCGGGCCGGGTGGGCGGTGCAGGGCTCGAACCTGCGGCCTCTACGGTGTAAACGTAGCGCTCTGCCAGCTGAGCTAACCGCCCGTCGGCAGGCCCCGCGACCCGGGCGCGGCGCATCCTACCCCAACGGCGGGCCGCCTCATGCCTGAACTCCCGCCGTGTGGCTGACCCTAACCAGGTCCCGATCAACCTCTGCCACATGTACGCGACGCTCCACCATACGCAACATGCGCATCGGTGCCGGAGCCCCGGATGCCACGTTCCGCTCGTGGCGTACCGGACCGCGTCCCTACCGGACTACGGCGATCCGCCACCTCCGCCCGACCCGATGCCTGGAGTTCCCAGGATCACCGGCAATCCCGTGTCCGGATTGGTCGGGACATACACCACGCTGCCCGAGTCAATCTCGCGCAGCGCCGTGATGTACTTGTCCTGCAGCACGGCTGCTGTCAGGGATTCGTTGATCAGGTTGTTGGCCTCGGCAATACCCGTGGCTTCCTCCACCCGTCGTTGGGCTTCCTGTTCCGCTTCCTGGACCTGGAACCGTCGCGTTTCGATTGCCTGCTCAGCGGCTAGCTTACGCTCGATCGCCGTGGTGATTTGCTGTGGCAGCGACACGTCGCGCAGCAGGACGTTCTCAACCAGCACGCCACGCTCGGACAGAATGCTCTGGAGTTGGGCTTCGATTTTTTCAGCGACCTCGGTGCGTGCCGTCGTATACAACGCCTCGGCCTGGAACTCACCGACGACATCGCGGATCGCGTCACGAATCGCGGGACGGACCACAATCTCCACGTAGTTTGGGCCTATTTTCTGAAAGACATCCGGCGCATCCGCGAACTGCAGCCGGTATAGCGTCGTGATGTCCAACCCAACCGACAGACCCTCCGAGGTCAGCGTCCGCACCGTTTGGTCCGTCGCGCTCGGGCTCGCGTCCTCGGCGCGCGAACTCATGGTGAGCTGCTGGGTTCGTACGCTCAGGGTCTCAAGGCTGGCCCAGGGAGCCTTGACCAGCAGGCCTTCGGGCCGTGGCGTTGGGTCAACCACACCAAACGTGTGGAGCACACCGACCTCACCGACGTTTACGAACCGCACGCTAAATAGTCCCAGCACAATGACTGCGGCAATGACGATCACAATCGTGCCGACGGCGGTGTTTCCGTATCTGTTAGTGCCCATGAACGGTCGTTTCCTCTGACACGGGGTGCCGGTAGGCGGCTGTTCTCCCGGTTCGGGTTGTTGATTCGGACGGTCTGCCTACTCCGTTGATACCATCCATGCCGCGCGGATACAAGGATGTTCGGTGCCGACGCGCTCCGTGCAGCCGCGCTGGGAACGGAGTTTCTGCTTGACGACCCGTCATTCGCTTTCTCGTCGGCGCTTGCTGGCGCTGGCCGGGGTTGCCGCAACGCTGGCAGCATGCGGCGAGTCGGACGCGCCGCCGCCGACGCCCAGCGTGGCCGACTCCACGCCGGCCGCAGAAACGGGGGCCGTCGTGGCAGCGCCCCGATCCACAGCCGCGGTCGAGACGCCTGGGTCCTCAAGCCCGCCAACGACCGCTTCGCCCGCTCCCGACGCTGTTACGTCGCCGCCAGAAGTTGACGACGGGCTCCGTCGACTCGAGGGCTACGGTTTTCAGGCCCACCTCTACAACCAGGACCGCCGCCTCATCGTAGATCGCACGATCGAGGCCGGGTTCGACTGGCTGAAACAACAAGTCGAGTGGAGTCAGACAGAGCCAATCGAGAAAGGCGGCTTCGACTGGCGCGAACTCGACAAGGTGGTGGCCGCAGTCAGCAGTGCCGGCATCAACTTGCTGCTCAGCGTGGTGCAAGCGCCCGACTGGGCCCTGGGCGACCGGCCGCACGGACCGCCGGGCGACCCGCTGGATTTTCGGGACTTCATGCAGGCCTTGGCGGGACGCTATCGGGGTCACGTCCAGGCTTACGAGCTGTGGAATGAGGCCAACCTCGCGCGCGAGTGGGGCTATGGACGTATCGACGCCGGTGAGTTCGTGGAACTCATGCTGGCCGGCCACCAAGGTGTCAAAGCCGGAGATCCCGAGGCCACAACCATCGGTGGCGCTCTCACCCCGGCCGGCGACGTGGACATCCCGGATCAAAAGGTCCAGGCCGTTGACGACATCCGCTTCCTCGAACAGATATACGCTTACCGCGACGGCATCGCACGCGACGCGTTCGATGCTTGGGGTGTGCACCCGGGCGGATTCAATAACGCGCCCACGCAGGAGATCGGCAGCGAGCGTGGTTCCGGCTGGAACGGCCACGGCAGCTTCTACTTCCAGCGTTACACTCAGCATCGCGCCGTGATGGAGGCCAACGGCGACGCCGACAAACCGATCTGGCTCACCGAGATGGGCTGGTCAACCGCGAATGCCGACCCTGCCTACGGGTTTGGCGCGGACAACTCCGAGGAAGACCAGGCCACGTTCCTGGTTGACGCGTTTCGGCTCATCCGGGAATCCGCGCCCTACATCACCCACGCGTTCGTGTGGAACCTGAACTTTCAGTCAGTGGTCGGCCCGCAGGATGAGAAGTCCGCATTCGGCGTCCTCGGTCCCGACGGCTCCCCCCGCCCGGCCTACACGGCGCTCAAGGAAATGACCAAAGGCGCAGCAACACGCCCCACGCAAGCCTAGATTTCCCCGACTGCCCTTCCGCGGCCGACCAAGTCGGTCGGCGTTAGCGCGTCGGCCCGCCTACTGGAAAAAGTCGGCGTTGATCTGCGTCCACTCTTCCCACTCGTCTGGCACGTCAAAGTCCGGGAAGATGGCCGTCACCGGGCACACCGGCTCGCAGGCCCCGCAGTCGATGCACTCCTCGGGATCAATGTAGTACGACTCGGCTTCGTCGGTGGTATGGATACAGTCCACCGGGCACACGTCAACGCACGAGGCGTCCTTGGTGCCAATGCACGGCTCACAGATCACATACGTCATCGACGAAGGCTCCCCTTGATAGGACGGTAGCGAAAGCAGAAATGTGCCAGAGCGACAGTTCGCTGCGGCTGCCAAATCCTATCGCGTCTGTCAGACCCGGCAAAGCGGACGCGTCGTCTCAGGCGTTGGTTCCGGGCAGACTCCAGCGCACAAGCCCGTGCTCCACCGGGTCGGTCAGATGCGGGTGCTTGGGCACCACGCGTACGGCCAACCCCATGCGACCGCTCTGGCGCAGAGGCACCGTCGACTGAAACCAACGCGCGCTGTCCCCGTCAGGCTCCATTGGAGTGGCGTCAAACGTCACGCCGCCGTCAACCGTGCCTTCGCTGCCCACCCGCCCAACGTAGATCTGTACCGAAAGTTCGTCGGCCTGCAGGCCGTTCACCGCGACCCGCGCCCGTACCGAGAGCGCGGATCCCACGTCCACCTCAGGTCCGCCTCTCAGGTCCACGTTCAGAATCTGCACCGAGTCCCACTGCGCCCGGACTTTCGCCAGCCAGCCGGCCAGCGCGTGCGCGGGCGATCCGGCGTCGCTTGCCAGCGTGCGCTGCAGATCGTTGGCGGGCAGGTAGAACTGTTTCGCGTATTGGCGCATCATGCGGTGCGCCCCGCAGTCCGCCAGCGCCATCACCATTGAGGCTTTGGCGCGCTCGATCCACCGCGTCGGCGTTCCGTCCAGGCCCAGGTCATAGAACAGCGGCACGACTGATCGTTCCAGCAGCCGGTACACCGCCGCGGCATCGTTTTCGTCACGCTGTGGATCGTCGACGTCGTCATCCGCGCGGCCAATGGCCCAACCGATGTAGGGGGTGTACGCCTCAGCCCACCAGCCATCCAGCACGCTCACGTTCAGCACTCCGTTGGCCGCCGCCTTCATGCCGCTGGTCCCGCTGGCTTCCTGTGGTCGCACCGGCTGGTTCAGCCACACGTCGCACCCTTGCACCAAGTCGCGGGCCAAGTCCATGTCGTAATCCTCCACGAACACGACACGGCCCACGAAGCTCGAGTCGCGGCTCAACTCATGGATTTCGCGCACCAGGTCCTTGGCCATCGCGTCGTCTGGATGGGCCTTGCCCGCAAAGATGATCTGCATGGGACACCGGACGTTGGTCACCAGCGCGCGCAGGCGCTCCAGGTCCTGCAGCAGCAGCGTGGGCCGTTTATAAAGGGCTATCCGCCGCGCAAAGCCCACGGTCAGAGCATTGGGTTGCAGCGCCGCGCTGGCATCCGCCAGTTCCGCGCCCGATCCCCAGCGACGCTCCACGACGGCCCGCAATCTCCGCCGCACGTTGGCCACCAGGCGCTCGCGCCGCCGCGTGTGAACTCGCCATAGCTCGTCGTCCGGAATCGCGTTCAGCCCCTCCCGAATCGCGTCCCCATCCGACATCAGCGCCCATTCCGGCCCCAGGTATCGGCCCAGCAGGTCGGCAAGTTCCCGCGATACCCAGGTGGGCAGGTGCACCCCATTGGTCACGTGCTGGATCGGAACTTCCGACCACGGAACGCCGCGCCACAGCGACTGCCACATGCGCCGCGTGACCTCGCCGTGCAGTTGGGACACGCCGTTCCGCCACGCGGCCCCGCGCAGCGCCAGGATCGTCATGCAGAATGGCGATGACTCACGACCGTCCGGATATTGGCCAAGCTCTGTAATCCGGTCGGCATCGATGCCGGACTCACCCAGGTAGGCGCCAAGGTGATGGGCCACCTGGTGGGGATGAAACTCATCGTGACCGGCCGGCACGGGCGTATGGGTTGTAAAGACCGCTCCGGCGCGCACCGTCTCCAGCGCCGCCTCGAACGATAGGTCCGTCCCCTCTCGCAACTCCCGCAGGCGCTCGATCAGGGCAAACGCGCTATGCCCCTCGTTCAGATGCAGCACCGTGGGGTTCACGCCCACCGCCCGCAGCGCGCGCATCCCGCCGATGCCCAACAGGATTTCCTGTCGTATCCGTACGTCGGAGTCGCCTTGGTACAGCTTGGCCGTGAGCTCGCGATCCTCCGCTGCGTTACTGGGAACATTGGCGTCCAGCAGCAGCACCGGACAGCGTCCGACGTTCATCCGCCAGAGCCGCGCCTCCACCCACCGCTCGGTAATCGGCACGCCCACGGTCAGCGGTGCCCCGTCGGGCGTCGTCAGCATGGTCACCGGTTGGCTGTAAAAGTCGGTCTCCGGGTGCAGTTCCTGCTGGCTGCCCGAAGGATCGATCGACTGGCGGAAATAGCCCTGGCGATACAGCATCCCCACCGCCACCAGCGGCATGCCCAGATCGCTGGCAGCTTTCACGTGATCCCCCGCCAGCACGCCCAGACCGCCTGAATACAGCGGCACCGACTCGGTGATTCCGTATTCCATCGAGAAGTACGCCACTGTCAGGTCGTCCGCCTGCGGATACGTGGCCGAGAACCAGGAACGCGTCTCCAGATACCGCCGCCGGCGTTCCACCACTTGGTGCAGATCGTGCACGAAAGCCGAATCGGCCGCACGCGCCGCCAACTGGGCGGGCATCACATGACCCAGCAGCGCCACTGGGTTGTGCTGCGTGGTCTGCCAGGCGTCGGGATCGATGCGCCGGAAGATGTCCTGGGCGCCGGGATTCCAAGCCCACCACAGGTCGTACGCCAATTCGCGCAGCCCGTGCAACTCGTCCGGGATCGCCGGGCGCACGGTAATCACGTGGTTCGGTTGCACATGCGTCATGACTGCTGTCCGATTTCGCTGGCTCGGCGTCCGCGCCTAGCGTCCTAGGCTGCCATCACCCACAGATTGGTGGCCACGCGTTCGTCCACGACCACGGTCTCGCCATCCAGGACCAGAACCATGCTGCCTGAGGGCGTAATCTCCCGCACCGTCATCGTGTGCCCGGGGACCAACTGCTTCTCTTCGAAATACCGCAACAACTCCCCGTCGTCCTCGGCCGGCTCGGACAGGCGCACGATTCGCACCTCCTGGCCCGGCTCGGCCTGGCTCAGGCTGAAGAACTGCGCCACGTCGGTCTCGGGGTAATTGCCGGGAATCGGTAATCCGTGCGGACACGTGGCCGGGTGGCCCAGCGACGCTGAGATCCGTTCCGTCAGTTCCTCGGAAACCGAGTGCTCCAGCCGGTCGGCTTCCTCGTGAACCTCCGCCCAGCCCATGCCCAGCGTGCGGATCAGCCAGTGCTCGATCAGGCGGTGACGCCGCGCCAGCCGCTCCGCCACGCGCTCGCCGCCCAGCGTCAGGAAAATCTGCCGCCGCTCGTCGATCCAGATGTGGCCGTCGCGCGCCAGGCGGTCCAGCGTCGCCGACACGGTAGGCGCGGCTACGCGGAGCCGCTCGGCCAACCGGGCGTTGATTACCGATTCCGCCTCGGCCCGCATGCCATAAATGGCCAGGAGATAGTCTTCGGTCGTACTGGTAAGCGGCATTGGATCCAATTCTGCCACGGGCGGCGTACCTCGCTGAACCGGCTGTCTCAGTTATCGACCGGCCCTGGGAAAGGCCAGCACATCGCCGCTCAACTGCACCCGAACCCGCGCGCCGCGCCGAAACGTGAACGTTGGACCCACCCGCGACGACAGCCGCAGCCCCGAGTCGAACCGCAAGTTGATCATCTGATCGTGGCCGAAGAAGCTCCGACCAACCGCAACCGCCTGTCCGCCTTGATCCTCGGTCAGCTGCAGTGCTTCCGGCCGAATCAACACATGAGCCGGCCCGTACAGATCATCCAACACCGAGATTGTGCCCAGGTCGCACACCACCGCTCGTCCGATGGCCCGGCCATCGATCACGTTGATGTCGCCAACAAACTCCGCAACCCGACGGGAGGCCGGGCGGCGGTACAACTCCGCCGGCGGCGCCTGCTGCAAGATGCGCCCGTCCATCATCACGGCCACCTCATCGGCCAGGCTCAGCGCCTCTTCCTGATCATGCGTGACGATGATGGCCGTCGCCTCGGCGGCCCGTAGCACCCGCCGCACTTCCCGTCGCACCCCGTCGCGCAGCGCCGGATCCAGGTTGGAAAACGGCTCGTCCAACATGATCAGCCGCGGGCCCGGCGCCAGTGCCCGCGCCAGCGCCACCCGCTGCTGCTGACCGCCCGACAGCTCGTGCGGCATGCGTGTTCCCAGGCCGACCAGCCCCACCTGGCCCAGCATGTCCTCCACGCGCGCCGCTTGATCCGATCCGCGCGGCAGCCCGAACGCCACGTTGTCCTCAACGCTCAGGTGCGGAAACAGAGCATATTCCTGGAACACCAACCCAACCTGCCGCCGCTCCGGTGGCAGATGCACTGATGCCGACTCCACCGTGCGCCCGGCCACCTCGATCGTGCCGCTGTGCGGACGCTCCAGACCCGCGATCAAACGTAGCAATGTCGTCTTGCCGCAGCCGCTCGGGCCCAGCAACGCCAGCAGCGTGCCCGTCCCGACCTCCAGCGACGCGTCGTTTACGGCGGTCACGCCTGCGAATCGCTTGGTCAAGTGGCTGCAGCGCAGCGCCGGGCTCATGCGCGAAGGTCCGCGCGTATGACAGCGTTGATCACAACTAACTCACGGGATGTCGAGGCGTGTCTCGGACGGATTAGCCCATGCTAATCCGGATATTCGCACAGCCTAACGCCACATACCTGCCCGGCGTTGACCTTGCGGGATCGTTGGTCTGCTAGCCCGGCTCCGTCGGCGTGTGCTGCATCGCCACATCCTCGTCGACCGACCGCAGGTGCAGATCCCGCTGCGGGAACGGAATCTCAATGTCGTGCGCGCGGAATTCCTCGTCAATCGTGAAGTGCAGATCGCTCAGCGTCCCAAACCGCTCGCTGATATCGGCCACGTACGCCAGCACCCGGAAATTCAGCGACGAATCCCCAAACTCGAAAAAGAAGATCCGCGGCTCCGGATCGTCCAGTACCAACTCGTGCTCCGTCACCGCCTCCCGGATCAGCCGCTCCACCAGCCGCGTATCGGAGCCGTAGGCCACGCCAACCACAAAGTCCACCCGCACCCGCCGGTCGTCCAGCGTCCAGTTGTTCACCACGCTCGATATCAAGTCGCCGTTAGGCACGATCGCCTGCGTCTGGTCGAATTTGCGCAGCGTGGTCGCTCGAATGCCCACCCGCTCAACCGTCCCAAGCTCGCCCGCCACGCTCACCACGTCGCCAACCTTGATCGGACGCTCCACCAGCAAGATCACGCCCGACACGAAGTTGTTGGCGATGTTCTGCAGCCCGAAGCCCATCCCCACGCCCAGCGCGCCGAACACCACCAGCACGGCGTCCAACTGGAAGCCCACCGACCGCAGCCCGATAAACCACCCCAAGATAATGATCGTGTACCGCGCCAGGTTCCCGATGACGTGCAGGAGTGCTTCGGGGATCTCCTCCACCCGGTTGGCAAGCTGGTCTTCCAGGGCCCACCGCACGCGCCCGGCCACGAACCAGGTCACCGCAAAAATCAGGATCAGCACGATCAGGCTCAGCGGCGTCACCGGCTCCGCGCCCAGGCTGAACAGCGGCGCGTTAAACGCGTCCCAAATCGCCGCCCAGACCTCCATCAGCCGCCCCCGCCGCGCATCTCAGCCCCGGTTGCGGCGCTCTTCCCCCCCCGCCCTTGAGGGAGCGGGTTGGGGTGAGGGTGGCTGCCGGCTTTCGCACCAACGCACGGGCGGCGCAATCGCTTCAACGAGCCATCCTCGGCAAGCTTCTCGTCAAGTGACCCTAGCTCCCCGGAATCAACGCTGATCGCGTGATGTACCCCTTGTCCTGCTGCTCCATCGCGTGGTCGATCTGCGACAGCGGGAACGAGTGCGACAGGATCCGGTCGAACGGCAACTTGTCCTTGTAATCCACCAGGAAGTTGAGCGCGTTGCGCAGGTCCTCGGCCTTGTAGTGCGCCACCCCGATGACCGAAATGCTCTTGAACACGATCACCGATGGGTCGAACTCCGTGTCCCACCCCACGTTGATGTTGCCGATCTCCAGGTAGCGCCCTCCGTGGGCCGTCATGTCCAGCCCCTCGCGCACCACGCCCGGATGCCCCACCAACTCCAGCGTCACGTCCGATCCGAGGCCGCCGGTCAGCTCGCGTACCGCGTCGGCCCGCTCCTCGGGTGTCTCGTACTCCCGAATGTCCACCACGTTGGTCGCGCCGAACTCACGGATCAGATCCAGCCGCTCGTCGACGCCGTCAATGGCGATGATCTTGGCCGCCCCACGGGCCCTGGCGATGCCGGCCGCGTAGACGCCCAGTCCGCCGGCCCCCTGGATCGCCACCGTTTCGCCGAACGACAGGCCGGCGCGATCCAGCCCCGAAACCACCTGCGCCAGCGCGCAGTTGATGCCAGCGATCTCCAGGTCCGACAGCGAGTCGGGCACCTTGAACATCGCGTGCTTCGGATGCAGGTAGTAGTACTCCGCAAACGTCCCGCGAAAGTGCGGCCACACGTCCGCGCTTTGCGTCCGGTCGAACTGGCGCGTTGGGCACGCGTAGGTGTGGCCCTTCAGGCAGGTCGGGCACTGCATGCACGGGTAGAAGTACTGGAACACCACCCGATCGCCCTCGCGCAGCGGCTCGCCCAGCGTGTCCGTCGTAACGCCGTCGCCCAGCTTGTGAATCTTGCCGGTGCCCTCGTGCCCCAGCGCCATCGGCGTGGGACGTCCCATCTTCACCACGTCAATGTCGCCCCGCCAGTAGTGCAGGTCCGATCCGCACACGTTGGCCACGGTCATCGCCAGCACGGCCGCGCCGGGCTGCGGGTCCGGCACCGGATACTCCCGCAGGTCGAACGGGATGTTGGTTCCGTGATAGGTAGCGGCAATGCCGGTCTCAGCCATGGGATTCGCTCCGATCGGCTCGGTCACGCTGGGCAAGGTGGCCGAAGCGTATCCTAAGGCGTGTGCATGCGGGACGCCCTTAGAGCCCAGTGACGCCTGAAGCCTGGATCGTAATCGGGTGCGTCATCGGCGCGCTGGTGTTGTTCGCGAGCGAGCGGCTGCCGCCGGAGGCCGTGGGCGTTCTCGTCCTGCTCATCCTGGCCCTGACCGGCGTCATCGACGCCCCGGCGGCGCTCTCCGGCTTCGCCAGCCCCGCCGTCATCACCGTCGCCGCCATGTTCATCCTCAGCGCCGGCCTTGTCGAAGCCGGCGCGCCCGCCGCGCTCGCCTCCGCCATCGTCCGCTACGGCGGCACCCGGATCGTTGTGCTCACCGCCCTGCTGGTACTGGTCGTTGGCGGCATGTCGGCCTTCATCAACAACATCGCGGCCACCGTCATCCTCATGCCCGCGGCCGTCACGCTCGCCCGCGCCGCCGACGCCTCATCCTCCCGCCTGCTCATGCCCCTCGCCTTCGGTTCCATGCTCGGCGGGCTCATGACCCAGATTGGAACCCCGCCCAACCTGTTGGTCAGCGACGCCCTCGCGGCCGCCGGCGAGCGGCCCTTCGGCATGTTCGATTTCGCGCCCACCGGCATCGCCATCCTCATCGTCGGGCTCCTGTATCTCGTAACCGTTGGCCGCCGCCTCGTCCCCGACCGGCAGGGACCCGATGTCGCCCAGGGCATCCCCCAGGCTCGCGACTATATGGCGGAGGTTCGCGTCCCGGCCGGCGCGACCATGGTGGGAAAGACCCTCCGCGAACTGCGCTGGCGGCCCCGCTTCGACATCTCGGTCATGGAAATCGTTCGCGACCGTCACCGCCTCCGCTTCCCAACCGCCGAAGAGACGCTCTTCGTCGGCGACGTGGTTCTGGTCGAGGGCGAACCTGACGACGTCCTCCGGCTGACGCAGGTCGAGGGACTTGACTTTGCGTCCGAGCGGGATTTTGCCTCCGGCGGGCTGCGGGTCGAAGACGAGCAAGCCACCGTGCTCGAGTTGGTCGCCGGCCCCGGCTTCTCCAGCCGCGGCCTCTCAATTGCCGCCATGCGCTTCCGCAACCGCTTCGGCGGCCTCGTCCTCGGCATCTGGCGCCAGGGCACGCACCTGCGAACCCGGCTCCGCGATCAGCGCATCGAAACCGGTGACGTCCTCATGGTCCGCATGCCCAGCGCCCGCGTGCCCGACCTCGAAGAGTCGACCGACTTCATCGTCCTGTCCCAGCGCGCCCGTGTCGTCGTGCCCCGCCCCCGCATGCTCGTGCCACTGGCCATCTTGGTCTTAGTCGTCGGGCTGGCGGCTGCGAACGTCGCGCACATTGCCGTCACTGGAATCCTGGGTGCCGTCCTCATGGTGGTCACCCGGGTGCTGCCCTACGACCGCATCTACGCCGCCGTTGAGTGGCGCACCATCGTCCTCATCGCGGCCTTGCTCCCGCTCGGCACGGCCATGCAGACCACCGGCTTGGCCGAAAACCTCGCCCAGGCCGTGGCCGGCGCCTCGCAGCCCCTGGGACCAATCGCGGTCCTGGCAGGCATCTTCATCTTCACCTCGCTGCTCACCCAGCTCATGTCCAACGCCGCCGCCGTCGTGCTGGTCGCGCCCATCGGTCTCGGCATCGCCGCCAGCTTCGGCATTGCCCCGCACCCCGTCCTCATGATGGTCGCCATCGCCGGCTCCACCGCCTTCATGACCCCCATCGGCCACCAGTCCAACGTGCTCATCTACAACACCGGCGCCTTCCGTTTTGCCGACTTCATCAAGGCCGGTGCCCCGCTCACCCTCATCGTCCTCATCGTCTCCCTCATCGTCGTCCCAATCGTCTGGCCCCTCTAGCCCCGGCGCCTCCACGGCCCGCCTAGATTCGACCTGATCGCGCATTGCCGGAACGCAAGTGCGGTGCAACAATCAAATCAGGAATTCGAATCCAACCTCGGGCGGTGGAGGCATAGGCTTGATGGCCATTGAAGAATCCCCGCTTACCCGCGCCGAATTGCGCGAGGAGTTGGACCGCACCCTGCGCCACCAAGGCCGACCTGGCCGCCCTCGAAACCCGCATCACCGCCGCCATGGCTTCACAGACACGTTGGCTGGCCGGGCTAGTTTTGGCAGCGGCAGCCGCGGCCGCCGGTGTCGTCATCGCCGTGGATCGGCTGGCTGTCTGACGGCGCCTGGCGGTCCCACTCGGACAGCCCGGGATGGCTCAAGCTAGTCGAGGCTTGCCGCAACAGCATCGGCATGCAACCATCAATTCAGGACATGGAAGCGGTTCATGGGCGGTGGAGGCATAGGCCTGATGGCTATTGAAGAAGCCCCGCTCACCCGCGCCGAATTGCGCGAGGAATTGGACCGCACCTTGCGTCACTACGCCACCAAGGCTGATCTGGCCGCCCTTGAGACACGCCTCACCGCCGCCATGGCCGAACTCTCGGCCGCGCACACGGCCGCCATGGCCTCGCAAACCCGTTGGCTGGCCGGTCTCGGGCTGGCAGCGGCAACGGCGGCCGCCGGCGTGGTGATTGCTGTGGATCGCCTGGCCGGCTAGCGGCAATTCTTGGTGCACGGGGCCACGCAACACTTCGCTCCGCGGCCTTCGAATAACCGCCGCACTCGGGGTTAACTACCTGAGAAAGCCGCCGTAGCCGGCCTCGCCGCCGGCTAGGCTCTCGGTCGCTCACGCCGCAGCGCCCACGTCCCCGTACGCCGATCGTCCTCAACCGCGCTACCCTGCCCACACTGCCGACACCCCGGGCCGCGCATGCAGTTCTACTCGCTCCCCAACCTCATCCGTCGCGGCCTGCGCGGCCACAAGGACTGGACCCCCGCCTGGCGTAAGGCTGAGCCCAGGCCGTCCTACGACGTCGTCATCGTCGGCGCCGGCGGCCACGGTCTCGCCACCGCCTACTACCTCGCGAAGCTCCACGGCGTCACAAACGTCGCCGTGCTCGAGCGCGGCTGGCTCGGCGGCGGAAACATCGGCCGCAACACCGCCATCGTTCGCTCCAACTACCTCTGGGACGCCAGCGCTCACATCTACGAGTTCTCCCTCAAGCTCTGGGAAGGCCTCAGCCAGGAGCTCAACTACAACGTCATGTTCAGCCAGCGCGGCTTGCTGAACATCGCGCACTCCGAACAGGAAATGCGCGACCTCGCCCGCCGCGTCGGCGCCAACCGGCTCAACGGCATCGACGCTGAACTCCTGTCCACCGCTGAGATCAGCAAGCTCGTCCCCGTCCTCAACACCTCACCCGACACCCGCTACCCCGTCCTTGGCGGAACCCTGCAACGCCGCGGCGGCGTGGCTCGCCACGACGCCGTCGCCTGGGGCTACGCCCGCGCCGCCGACGCGCTCGGTGTCGACATCATCGAAAACTGCGAGGTAACCGGCATCCGCACCGCCAACGGCCGCGTCACCGCCCTCGAAACCACCCGCGGCGAAATCCGCGCCGGCACGGTCGGCCTGGTCGTCGCCGGCAACGCCACCGTCCTCGCCTCCATGGCCGGCATCCGGCTCCCCATCCAGTCACACCCCCTCCAGGCCCTGGTCACCGAGCCCCTCAAGCCGGTCTTCGACCCCGTCGTCATGTCCGCCGCCGTCCACGTCTACGTCCACCAGACCGACCGTGGCGAACTCGTCCTCGGCGCCGGCATCGACGCCCCCGTCAGCTACGACCTCAACGGCAATTTCCGCATCATCGAGCACGTCCTTGCCGCCGTCAGCGAGCTGTTCCCCATATTCAGTCGCGTGCGCATGCTGCGGCAGTGGGCAGGCACCGTGGACGTCTGCCCCGATGCCAGCCCCATCATCTCCGGCACCCCAATCAAGGGCCTCTTCATGAACTGCGGCTGGGGCACCGGCGGCTTCAAGGCCACCCCGGGCTCCGGCTGGGTCTTCGCCCACACTCTCGCCCACCAGGAACCACACCCGCTCAACGAACCGTTCTCCCTCGACCGCTTTACCTCGGGCGCCCTGATCGACGAACACGGCGCCGCCGCCGTCGCCCACTGATCCCGTGCTCCTGATTCCTTGCCCCTGGTGCGGGCCCCGCGAAGACGACGAGTTCACCTTCGGCGGCGAGGCCGACTTTCCCCGCCCCGCCGAACCGGAAGCGCTGACCGACGAGCAGTGGGCCGACTACCTCTTCATGCGCGACAACCGTCGCGGCCGCCACCGCGAGCAGTGGTGCCACACCGCCGGCTGCCGCCGCTGGTTCATCGTCGAACGCGACACCGTCACCAACGAGATCCTCGGCGCCGGCACCTACGGCGGCTCGCCATGAGCCAGCCCTTCCGCCTCGACCACGGGGGCCGCGTTGATCGCGACACGCCCCTCCAGTTCACTTTTGATGGACGCCCTATCGATGCCTTCCGCGGCGACACCGTCGCCTCCGCGCTCCTGGCCAACGGTGTCACCCTGGTCGGCCGCAGCTTCAAGTACCACCGACCCCGCGGCATCGTCTCCGCCGGCGCCGAAGACCCCAACGCCTTCGTCCAGCTCGGCCATGGCGCCCGCACGCTGCCCAACCGGCTGGGCACCGTCACCGCGGCCACGCTCGGTCTCAAAGTTCGCCACGTCAACGCCTGGCCCAACCTCGAATACGACCTCATGTCCGCCTTCGGCCTCGTGGCCCCATTCATTCCCGCCGGCTTCTATTACAAGACCCTCATGTGGCCGCGGCGCTTCTGGCCGCTCTACGAGCACGTCCTGCGCCACGCAGCCGGCCTCGGCCACGCGCCCACCGCCGCCGACCCCGACCGCTACGACCACGTCCACGCCCACTGCGACGTGCTGGTCGTGGGCGCCGGTCCAGCCGGTCTCGCCGCCGCCCACGCCGCCGTCCAGTCCGGTGCCCGCGTACTCCTGGTCGACGAACAGTCCGAAGCCGGCGGCAGCCTTCTTTCCACGGACGAACGAGTCGACGGTCTCCCCGCACCCCAGTGGGCCGCTACTGCGACAGCGGAACTTGCCGCAACGCCCGGCGTCACCGTCCTCCCCAACACCACCGCCTTCGGCCTCTACGAAAGCAACCTGGTCCTGCTAGCCGAGCGCCTGCGCACCGACCAGCCAGACGACGCCGGTTCCGAAAGTGGTGCCCGCGTCTGGCGCGTCCTGCCCAGGCAGATCGTCCTCGCCACCGGCGCCCACGAACGCCCTCTGCTCTTCGCCAACAACGACCGCCCCGGCGTCATGCTGGCCGGCGCCATCTCCACCTACGTCCGCCGCTACGCCGTCGCCCCCGGCTCACGCGCGGTCCTGTTCACCAACAACGACTCCGCCTACCGCACCGCTCTCGATCTAACCGATGCCGGAGTCCCCGTCGCCGCCATCGCCGACGTGCGTACCGATACCGACGGCGATCTTCCATCCGAAGCCCGAGCGCAGGGCATCCCGATCCACGCCGGTGCCGCGGTGCGCCGGGCGCACGGCCGTGGACGCGTGGCCGCCGCCGAGCTGTGCTCCCTCGATGGCGCCCCCCTCGGCACCGTCGAGTGCGATCTTCTCGGAGTCTCCGGCGGCTTCGCCCCCGCCCTCCACCTCCACGCCCAGGCCAGTGGCCCAACGGAATGGGATCCAACGCTCGCCGCATTTGCGCCCAGGCCCGGAAGCGGCATCCACCCGGCCGGCGCTGTCGCAGGTGAACTGGACCTGGCCGCCACCCTCCGCCAGGGCACGCAGGCCGGTTCCGCCGCCGCCGCGGCCGTCGGCTGCTCGAACGGCAGCGAACCCGAAGTTCCCCGAGCCACCGAATCCACGCAAGCTCCCATCCAGCCCTACTGGCTCCCTCCAGGCGACCTCGCCGGCGCCAAACCCCAGTTCGTCGACCTCCACGAAGACGTCACTCTCGACGACCTCCGCCTCTCCCTCCGCGAGGGCTACGAATCCATCGAACACGTCAAGCGCTACACCACCCTCGGCATGGGGCCCGACCAGGGCAAGCTCGCCAACCCGCTTGCCACCGGAGTCATCGCCCAACTGCTCGGTCGCGACCCCGCCTCCGTCGGCACGCCCCGCCACCGGCCCGCCTACTCCCCCGTTTCCTTGGGCGCCATCGCCGGCCGCCACATCGGCCCGCTCGCCGACCCCGTCCGCGTCACCCCCATGCAGGACTGGCACGAAGCCGCCGGCGCCCGTTTCGAAAACGTCGGCCAGTGGCGCCGCGCGTGGTACTACCCCCAGCCCGGCGAGTCCATGCACGAAGCCGTCGCCCGCGAGTGCCTCGCCGTCCGCCACCGCGTCGGCATCCTCGACTACTCCACCCTCGGCAAGATCGAAATCACCGGCCCCGACGCCGGCGAGTTCCTCGACCGCGTCTACACCAACGCCTGGAAGCGCCTTCGGCCCGGCCGCTGCCGCTACGGCCTCATGCTCGGCGAGGACGGCATGATCTTCGATGACGGCGTCACCGCCCGACTCGACGACCAGCGCTACCTCATGTTCACCAGCACCTCCAACGCCGCCCCCGTGCTGGCCTGGCTCGAACAATGGCTGCAGACTGAGTGGCCCGATCTTCGCGTCTACCTCACCTCCGTCTCCGAGCACTGGTCCAACATCGCCCTCGCCGGCCCCCGCAGCCGCGACGTGCTGGCCGCCGCCGGCACTGACATCCCGCTCGCCGGCCGGGATTTCCCTTTCATGACCTTCCGCGAAGGCCATGTCGCCGGCGTCCCCACCCGCGTCTTCCGCATAAGCTTCAGCGGCGAACTCTCCTACGAAATCAACGTCGCCGCCGACCGCGCCCGCCACGTCTGGGAGTCCCTCGTCGACGCCGGCCGCCCGTTAGGCATCACGCCCTATGGCACCGAAACCATGCACGTCTTGCGCGCCGAAAAGGGCTTCATCATCGTCGGCCAGGAAACCGACGGCTCCGTAACCCCCAGCGACGTCGGCCTCGGCCGCCTGCTCTCCCGCCGCAAGGACTTCCTCGGCAAGCGCTCCCTCAGCCGCCCCGATTCCGTCCGCCCCGACCGCAAGCAACTCGTCGGCCTGCTCACCGACGATCCCGCCCAGGTCCTCCCCGAAGGCGGCCACGTCGTAGACGATCCTGGACCCCAGCGCCCCCTCCCCATGCGCGGCCACGTCACCTCCAGCTACGTCAGCCCCGTCCTTGGCCGCTCCATCGCCCTCGCCATGGTCAGTGGTGGCCGTGCCGCCCTCGGCGAGCGCCTTTACGTAGCCACCCTCCACAACGACCGCTGGCTCCCCGCCCGCAGCTGCCACCCCGTCTTCTACGACCCCGCAGGCGCCCGCCAGCATGCCTAGCCCCATCCCCCGCCGCTCACCCCTCGGCGAAATCCAATCCGCCGAGTCGCCCCCGCCGGACGGCCAACTCGTCGAACGCCCCTTCCTCACCCACCTCAACCTGCGCCTGCACCCCGACGACGCTGAAGCCCTCGCGGCTGTCCACCAGGTAATCGGCGTCCAACTCCCGCTCACCCCAAACACCATCACCGCCGGCGGCGACGTGACGGCCATCTGGCTCGGACCCGACGAATGGCTCCTGCTCGCCGAGCACCACCAATCCGACGCCCTTGTCGCAGATCTACAAGACGCCCTCGCCAGCCACTTCGCCTCCGTAGTTGACATCAGTGCCGGCCAAACCGTCATTCGCCTCAGAGGCCCGTCGACCCTCGACGTCCTCGCCCGCGGCTGCGCCCTCGACCTCCACCCGACCGTCTTCCCGCCCGGCGCCTGCGCCCAAACCCTGCTCGCCCGAGCCCAGGCGCTGCTCGTGGCCGTCGACGACACGCCGACGTTCGACATCGTCGTCCGCCGCAGCTTCGCCCCCTACGTCGCCGCCTGGCTCGAGGACTCTGGCCGCCAGTTCGGCCTCCACTTCCCCACATCGGACACCGCATGAGCACCGACCTCCGTCTCGTCCTCCTCGGCACTGGCAACCCAACCCCCCGAGCCCACCGCGCCGGCCAGTCCATCGCGATCCTTTCCGATGGCTGCGGCGCAATCTTCGACCTCGGCCCCGGCTCTGCCATGAATCTCTTTGCTTCGTCAATTGATCCGCTGGCCATCGACCAGCTCTTCTTCACCCACCACCACTTCGACCACATGGCTGACTTCGATCACTTCGTCATGGCCCGCTGGGACCAGGGCGCCGGCGCCGGCGACGCCCTCTCCGTCTACGGCCCCCCGCCGCTCCTCCGCATCGCCGATCAGCTCTTCGGCCCGGACGGCGTCTACGGCCCCGACCTTCAGGCCCGCACCCGCCACCCCCTCAGCCAACGCATCCACCAGCTTCGCGGCGGCCCCATGCCCCGCACGCTCCCCACGCTGGTCGTCCACGAACTGGACGAGGACGAAGTTGTCGCCGGCGACCGCTGGATCGTCACCACCGGCCCCGCCCGCCACGTCCAGCCCTACCTCACCTCACTGTCGTATCGCCTCGAGACCCCGTCCGCCTCGGTCGTCATCTCAGGCGACACCCGGCCGCTCCCTGCACTCGCCGACTTCGCCCGCGACACCGACGTCCTCGTCCACATGGCCATGGACCTGCAGGACGACATCGACACTTGGCCCGAGATCGCCACCAGCTGCACCGGCGCCGCCGGCGCCGCCCGCATCGCCGCTCAGGCCAACGCCAGGCGCCTGGTCCTCGTCCACCTCGACACCACCGCCGACGACCCCGACCGCCAAGCCGCCATACTCACCGAAGCCCGCGCCAACTTCACCGGCGACGTCATCCTCGGCGAGGACTTCCTGGAAGTCCCCGTTACCGCCTGACGAGCAGAGCTAGCTAGGTCCGGCTACGAAAGCCCAACCGCCGCCTGCTGCCGCGTCAGCCGCGAGTCGTGATCCTCGGCAAACCGCACGATGCCGGCATAGATCGAATCCGCGTCCAGGTGCGCCTCCGCGATCACGTCCGGCTCCGTCCCGCCGGTCAGCCACTGGTCGCCCCAGTCCGACCACAGCGAGTACTCGTCCGTCAGCGGTCCAAGGCCGCTCACCGGCGGGAATCGCCGCGTGCCGGTCGAAACCACCATCGCGTCATACCGGCTGGCCTCCGACACAATCGAGTCGCGGTAGGACGCCGGCTGGCGAGCGAACAGCTCCTCGCTCACCACGGCCACCACGCGCACGTTCACCCCGGCCTCGTCCAGCCGCGGCAGCACGTTCACCAGGTTCACCGTCGAGTTGGAGCCCTGCACGAACACCGTGCCCTGCGCGGGCTTGTCCGGATCCCAGTCGCGAATCAGGTACAGGCCCTTGGCCGCCGCCAGCGGGTCCGAGTCGGCAAACGTGTTCCGGTCCGCCACCGGGAAGTCCGGCCGGGCCACCTCGATGATGATCACGCCCACCTTCGGGTCCTGCGCGGCCAGCGAGGCTGCCGCGAAGTATCCGGGCGCCACGTCGTTGTAATCCCAGAAACTCAGGCTGATCGCCTGGCCCCGCGGGAACAGCTTCCACACCTGCGGTGCGAATATGCCGAAGTGTGTCCGCGCGTCCGCCGCCGTCTCAGGCCCGGAGTGTCCGGCCAGGATGTGCAGCACGCCCACCCGGAACGGGCTGTCCTGGTTCTGCTGGCTCCACACGCGTGCCGGCAAGTACATCAGCGGCGTGAACGCGCCATACGTACCGCTCAGCGCCCAAACCCCCGCATGAACGTCCGGGTCCATCGAGGCCGACTGGCTCACGAACCCAATCGCCGACGACGCATTCCCGGCTTCCTCGATCGGCGCCTTCACGCGCGTGCCCAGCGGGTTGCCCACGGGGTCGTAGTGCCCCCACAGCGCGCCGTTTTCAACGTTGATGGAACTCGACAGGTCGGCCGCCAGCGTGATGAACCGGTTGTCCGTCACGTAGTTGGTCCACTTGATGATCTCGGAGATCGCCCGCCGCGTGCCCGCCACGTCGCCCGGCTTCTTGAACAGCTCGATGTCCACCGTCGAGGTCTCGCCCGAGGCCTCATTGGTGACCGCCAGCGACTGCGGCTCTTGCGGAATGTTCTGCGGTTGCAGCCGATCGTCCTGGAACGGATCCGACGACGTGTCGATCCGCAGCGGCAACTCGTCGTTTAGCGAGTCGCCAATCTCCACCAGCCTGTCCGCCAGCCAGTCGCCCAGGCCGTCCTGATTCAGCACCGACATCGCCACGTCAATGTTCGTCTTGAACTGGATCAGCCGTTTGCGCTCGTCAGTCACCGGGCCTTCCCGGATCCCGTCGAACTCCACCCCGTAGCGCTGCTCGAAGCTTTCCGCCAGCGCCACGAAGTACGGCTCGTTCATCTTCATTTCGTACGGATGGCTGTGATACCCAACAAGCTGCTCGCCGAATCCGGCGATCTGGCCGTCCTGCGCGCTCGGCCACCAGCCCTTAGTCGTATTGCCGACCACGATCAGCGGCCGCCGGTCGTCCGGGTCCCAGTCCTCCATCATCTTCAGCGCGGCCATCACCTGGTCGTAGTCGTTCCCGTCGTCCAGCGACAGCACGTTCCAGCCGTAGGAGGTCCACTGGTCCTCCATCACGTAACCCTCGGCTACGTCCTCCCCGATCACGCCGCCCACCAGCGAGTCGTCGATCCCGGCGTTGTTGTACGACAGCAGGATTCGCAGCCGCTTGCCCACTTTCTGCGCCAGCGCCTGCGTCTTCAGTTCCTGCGCGTGACCCTCGGTCATCGCGAACTCGCCTTCCAGCGCGATCACCTTCAGCGAGTCGTCCGCCCCCACGAAGTCCCAGAAGGCCGCCTTCCCGGCCGCAGTCGCTACGCCGATCCCCGACGGACCGCCGTTCACATCATTCGTCAGGTCCGTCGTTTCCGCGTGACCCGCCAGCGAGCGGATCCCGCGAATCTGCGCCTGCGCGAACAGCGGGTGGTCGGCCAGCCCGTTGTCCGCCAGCAGCGTGTCCAGCGCCTCGCGACCGCGCCGGAACCCCAGCGCGTCGATCGCCAGCATCCCGATATTCGGATCCACCGCGTACTGCGCGTCGCCCGTCGCCGCGTGCTTCCGGGCCATCGCCTCGCCCATGATCATCCACAGCGCGTACGCCGTCGGGATGTTGTGCCCGCCCGCCAGCATGAAGCGGTCGCAATACGGGTGCTTCGGCCGTCGGTAGTCGTATCGCAGCGCCCCGTTCTCCGGGCCGCCCAGGTGCAGCGCCACGTTGTACGGCGTATAGGCCAGCGGCCCCCCAAAGTGCCCCGTCTGGGCATAGTTGCCCAGCAGCACCAGCGTCATCGCGGTGATGAACCCAACGTCTTCCAGTCGGTCCCGGTCGTAGTCCGGAATCGCGACGCTGTGCTCGGTGGCCACTTGCTGGGCCTCGGCCCGTCGCAGCGTCGCCACGGCGCTACCGTTTTGGCTTGTCATCCCTGGGTTGCTCCTCGTCTGGCCTGGGTCGCGGCGTCTCTATCGGACCTTCTGCCGTCCCTGTCGCCGCACCCATGCGGCCGCCGCTTCGTATATCCACCTGGAGGCCGGGGCACGCCTTCACGCAGCGCCATCCGACCGCCCGATAAGCCTACCGAATCAGCCGCCAATCCTGAACTCGCGCCACCGTCAATGTCTCATATATTGCGGCCATTGACGGTGTGTTCGCTATATGCGAACATGACTCCAATGCGGCAGAGTCTGCGCATCGAATGGACGGCGAGGGCGGTAAGAGACATGCGTCGCCTGAACGCCCAGGATCGCGAGCGGATCATCGGCAGAATCGAACGGTACGCAAGCGATCCAGCCGCCTTCGCCCGGCAGGTGGTCTCCCTCACCGGAAGTCCATTTCGTCGGCTGAGGGTCGGCAACTATCGCGTGCTATTCCGAATCGATCGGGAGGTAGTCGCCGTCATGCTCGTCTTGCGCGTGCGGCACCGGAAGGAGGCATATGACTAGCGAGGCAACGGTCCAGCTAACGCAGACGGCCTATCGTGCGCTGCTGGAACGAAACGAGGAACTCGAGGATCGTCTCGCGGCATTGGAAGCCGACGACGGCAGCCGCATCCCCCACCCGGTCGCACTCGCCATCATCCGCGGCGATTCCCCAATCGTCGCCTTCCGCACCCACCGCGGCCTCACCCTGCGCGAGCTTGCTCGCCGAGCCGGCATCTCCCCCAGCTACCTCTCCGAAATCGAACGCAGCCTCAAACCCGGCTCCGCCGCCACCCTCGCCAAAATCGCCGCCACCCTCAACACCACCATCGACACTCTGCTGACCGACTCCGACACGCGCTGAGAAGCGGCTGACCTCCCAGCCGCTCTTCTCAGACGTCTCTCTCTGTCAGCAAATCCAGCAGCCCCACGGGGTACAGAGGCCCTTCTAGCGGCTGGCTAATGTCGATCCACTGCGCCTCGATGTGCTCGCCGTCACCCTCCACACCCGCGAATCGCTCAATCGCGTATTGCGAACGCTCCCCAAACTCCGCCTCAAATAGCAGCACGATCCAGTGAGCCGCCTGCCCCTCCCGCTCAAAGATGTTCTCCAGCGTCTCGAGATGCCGAACGACCTCGATCTCCTCGCCAATCTCCTCCCGAATCTCCCGCCGAACGGCCTCCGCCCCACGCTCCCCAAAATGAATGGCCCCGCCCAACGGTCGGTAAAACCGGTTGCCCTTCGCCGTCCGGTACTCACGCACCAGCAGCCGCGACCCATCCCGAATCACGGCCAGCGCCACGGGACGAATACCGGCATAGGCTGGTGATCGCTCAGCCATCACCGGGCCATCCGGGTCGGGCTCCACACGTGCCGCACTCCCAGGCCCCCAACAGCCATCTAGCCCGGACTTTCACCGAGCAACTCCAGCAATCCATTCGGATACAACGGCCGATCCAGCGGTTGTGACACATCGATCCAAACTGCCTCAAACTTGGTGCCGACACCCTCCGTGCCGACGATCCGCTCGGCCTGGTAGTACGAGCTATCGACAAACCGCGCTTCAAACACCATTACGATTTCATGCCCCGGTCGCCCTCGATAGTCAAAGATGTTCTCCAGCGTGCCAAGCAGCCGCACGTCCCTGATCTCGGTGCCAAACTCTTCACGCATCTCGCGCCGCACGCCCTCGACGGCAAGTTCGCCAAACTCCACCCCACCGCCCGGGGGCCGGTAGAAAGGTTCGGGCCGATACCACTTGTCCTCCACCAGGATGCGGGGGCCGTCCCGGAACACCGCCAGCGCCAGCGGCCGAATCCTGGCGTACGAAGGCAGCCGATCAGACTCCACTTGGTCGTCCGACTCCATTCACCGACGGGACCCTGGAGCAACGCCCGTCAGCAACAGTTCCAGCAGCCCATTCGGATACAGCGGCCGATCCAGCGGCCGCGACACGTCCAGCCAGATTGCCTCGATCCGAATGTCGGCACCCTCCCTGCCGGGAATCCGCTCGGCTTCGTAGAAGGAGGCGTCTTCAAACCGTGCCTCGATTAGAAACACGATTTCATGCCCCGGCCGACCCTGGTACTCGAAGATGCTCTCCAGCGTCCCCAGCGCCTGCACGTCCCTGATCTCCGCGTCGAACTCTTCCCGCATTTCGCGCCGCACGGCGTCGATGGCGCGCTCGCCGAACTCCACCCCACCGCCAGGCGGCCGGTAGAACCGGTCGCGTCGGTCCCAGGCCTCGGCGTCCTCCACCAGGATGCGCGGCCCGTCCCGAAACACCGCCAGCGCCAGCGGCCGGATCCCCGCCCACGACGGCAGCAGTTCAGACCTCGCCAGGTCGTCCACTCAGAACCTCGCTCAGTCGTCAGCGGCCAATTCGGCCAGCCGCGCCCGCAGCAGCTCCAACAGCCCCGGCGGATACAGCGGCGCGTCCAACGGCGCCGAGACATCGAGCCACACCGCCTCGATCCGACCCCCGTCGCCCTCCACCCCGACAAGCCGCTCCGCCTCTTCCAGTGACCGATCCACGAACCGCGCCTCGAACATGAACACGATCTCGTGCCAGTCCTTGTCGTCCTTCGAATAGATGTTCTCCAGAACCCCCAGCAGCCGCGCGTCCGTGATCTCCGCGCCCACTTCTTCCTGGATCTCGCGCTTCGCCGCCACTTCCGCGAGTTCTCCATGGTCGATCGCGCCGCCCAGCGGCCGGTAGGCGGATTCGCCGCCGGTCGCCGCGTAGTCCTGGACCAGCACGCGCGACCCGCTGCGAACCGCCACCAACGCCTGCGGCCGGATCCACGCCCACGACGGCAACGCCCCATCCGGCAATTGCCTCGCGGCCCGAGTAACCGGACCGCCCCGCCGCGTCCAGTCCGGCTGCCTATCAGCGCTCAACCTGACCCTCCGGGGAAAGCTCTGCAAAACGTCTCTCGTCCTCGAAGAAGGTGCGGCGGCTCTTCACCCTCTCCAGGGGGAGAGGCAGGTTCGGCCGTCCCCGGCCGAAACCGGTGAGGGGTCTTCCGGGCACCCGACCTCGGGTTACGCAAAGTCTCTCCGTGGCGGGCAGAGCCAGACGCAATCCGTGCTACGGCGCCCCCTCCGGCGCCGGCGGCGGACCGTCCCTCAGATAGTCCAGCCCCAGCGCGCTTCGAACCTGCTCCAGCAGCGGTTCCGCCCGGCGCTTCGTCTCCGCCGTCCCGGCCGCCAGCACGTCCCGCACGTCGTCCGGCCGCGCTTGCCAATCCGCCCGGCGCTCCCGGATCGGCGCCAGGAACGCATTCATCGCGTTGAACAACCGGTCCTTCACCTCTACGTCGCCGACCTTGCCGACCCGATATCGAGCCTTCAGATCGTCCACTTCCTCCGTGTCCGGGTTGAACGCGTCGTGGTACATGAACACCGGGTTGCCCTCCACCGTCCCCGGGTCCGTCGCCCGCAGCCGCTTCGGGTCCGTGAACATGCTCCGCACCTTCGCCCGCAGCGTCTCTTCCGAGTCCTTCAGGAAAATCGCGTTCCCCGCCGAGGTCCCCATCTTCCCCTTGCCGTCGATTCCCACCAGCCGCGGCACCTCGCCAACCCGGCCCTCGGGAACCACAAACGTCTCCCCGAATCTCCGGTTGAAGCGAATCGCCACGTCCCGCGTCATCTCGATGTGCGGCAACTGGTCCTCCCCCACCGGCACCAGGTGCGCCAGCGGCAGCAGGATGTTCGAGATCTGCATCACCGGATAGTTGAAAAACGCCACCGGCACCGTCTTGTTGGTCGTCTCCAAGTCCGCCAGTTCGGCCTTCAGCGTCGGATTCCGCTGCAAATGACCCAGCCCCAGGAACCAGCTCAGGTGCAGCGTCAATTCCGCGAACTCCGGCACCCCGCTCTCGATCACGAAGTGCGAGATGTTCGGGTCCAGCCCCACCCCCAGCCAGTCCAGTGTCACTTCCCAGAGACCCCAACGGATCCATGGCAGGTTGTCGGCATAGTCGGAGACCTGGTAATCGGCCAGCAGGAAGAACGACTCGTACTCCTCCTGCAACTCCAGCCACTGCGAGAACGCCCCGGCGTAATGCCCCACGTGGGAGGGACCTGAAGGCCGCAACCCCGTCAGGATGCGGCGCCGCTTACCATCCGGCGCGTCAACCGTCTCCGACATAACCAATGACCTCGACCAGTTCCGCAACCCGCCCATACTGCCACCGCCCAGCGCCCGAACGACGCACAGGTCCTACCGCAGCAGCTTGTTCACCCCGTTCAGCCCCGCCACCTTGTACGCCTCGGCAAACGTCGGATAGTTGAAGATCGTCTCCACGAAATAATCGATCGTGCCGCCCAGCTCCATCACTGCCTGCCCGATGTGCAGCAGTTCACTCGCCTGGCTGCCGAAGATATGCACCCCCAGCACCTTGCGCGTGTCCGGGTCGAACAGCAGCTTCAGAATCCCGAAGTCGTCTCCGATGATCGCCCCGCGCGCTATCTCCTTGTACCGCGCCACTCCGCTCTCGTAGGCGATGCCGGCCAGCGTCAGCTGCTCTTCGGTCTTCCCGATCAGCGCGATCTCGGGAATCGTGTAGATGCCGATCGGGAGTTGATCGTCGTCGATCTCCGGACAGGCCATCCCCAGCGCGTGCAGAGCGGCCAGCCGTCCCTGCTCGGCCGAGGTCGAAGCCAGCGCCGGTTGACCGATCACGTCGCCGACCGCGTAGATGTGCTCCACGTCCGTCTGGAAGTGCTGGTTCACCTTCAGTCGCCCACGGGAGTCCGCCTTCAGTCCCGCCGCGTCCAGGTTCAGCAGGCCCGTGGCGCCATGACGTCCGATCGAGTACATCACCAGGTCGCTCACGACCTTGGCGCCGGTCTCCAGCACGGTCACCGGCCGTCCTCGCGCGTCCAACTCGACCGAGGACACGTTGTGACCCAGCCGCAGCGTGATTCCGTCCTCGCGCATCCGGTACTTCAGCGCTTCGCCGATCTCCTCGTCCACCATCTCCAGCAGATCTCGGCGACCGTCAATCAGCGTCACGGCCACACCCAGCGTCGCGAAGATGCTGGCGTACTCGGTCCCGATCACCCCGGCCCCAACCACCGTCATTGACTTCGGAATCGAGTGCAGGTCCAGGATCCCGTCGCTGTCCACCACCCGCTCCTTGTCGAACGGGATGTGCGCCGGCCGCGCCGGTCGAGACCCGGTCGCCAGGATCACCTTGTCGGCGCGCAGCTCCAGGATCGAGTTCTCTGTATGCACCGCAACCGTGTTCGGGTCCTCGAAGTGCGCAATGCCGTTCAGCATGTCGATGTCATTACGCAAAAACCCGTCGCGAACCACGTCCACCTCGGACTGCACCACCTGCGCCGTGCGCCGCAGCAGGTCGTCCATCGTCACATTCGTCATCACCCGGTAGGCCGCCCCGTAGAACGCCCGTTGTCCCACCCCCGTCACGTGAATTACGGCCTCGCGCAGCGTCTTCGAAGGAATCGTCCCCCGGTGCACGGCCTGCCCGCCCACATACCGCTGGCGGTCGATGGTTACGACCCGCCGGCCCACCTTGGCGGCCTGGATCGCCGCCCGCCGACCGGCCGGACCCGTGCCGATGATGACGATGTCGTACCGCTCAGGCTCTCTCATCTTCCCGTCAACACCCTGGCTGGCAGCCTGAGTATCCGACACGCGTGAAGTGTAGTGGGAAGTGCCGCATGGCGGTCCAACTTGCTCGAGAGGCGCCCACAAGGCGTTGAGGGCGAGGGATGAGGCGGTTGTAAGGGGGACGGGGACGGGCGGTGGATGGGTGGAAGCGGGGGGTCTGCGCGCGTATAAGAGTTTTTTCCGAAAAACTCTTCGGTTTTTTCGGGGCGCTTTTTTGGCGGATTTGGGGTGCGAGCGGGGTGCGGTGGAGCGAGGGGCCTTGGGGGTGAGACCTCGGCCGAAAGATCCTCACCCCAACCCTCTTCCCCAGGCGAGGGAGCACGAGCGGCCGCACCCTCGAGGATGAGGGGCGAGGTGGCGAGGCCTGGGCGGGAGGCTGGGCGGCGGGGCGAGCCGGGGACGGAAATCGGTGGGGGTGAAGGGGGAGCGGGGGGGGGGGGCGGGGGGGCGCGGCCGGCGGGCGGGGGGGGGGGG
>JAPPLN010000060.1:0-13207 GCA_028874175.1 Chloroflexota bacterium | reverse complement strand
CCCCAGAGGGGTTCGGGCTGCCGCGCGACCGCTTAGGCGGATTTTTTGGCGGGTCGGCGACTGAGGTTGGGGCTGGGAGGGGCGGAAGGGGAGAGGGGAGAGGGCAGAGAAGTGAGATCGGAAGGGGACGGGGAAGGAGCGGAGTGGGAGGAGGGCGAGGAGGCGGGGGAGCATGGAGGTTCCGGGGGCCGGACATGGGGCAGGGTATCTCTAGTGTATACGAACTGATTACGAAGGGCAAGGGGAGGTTGGGAGGATCTGGTGTGGGTTGGTTGCCCGGGGGACCCCTCACCGGTTTCGGCCGAGGACGGCCGAAGCCTTCGGCAAGCTCAAGACAGGCTCTGCCTCTCCCCTCGGAGAGGGTGAAGAACGGTGCGCCGCCTGAGGAGCTTGGTGCCAGGTGTTGCAGTTGCACGGTGGCACGCTCACGGATTGCCGGCGGGGGGTGGGCTCGGCCTGGGATGTGTTCAGTCGGTTGGGGGGAATGTGTTCAGTTTCTGGCCCGATGTGTTCACTTTCCGGCCGAATGTGTTCAGTTTTGAGGGCCAGGTGTTCAGTGCGGAAGTGGAGAGGGGAGAGCGAAGAGGAGTGAGACCGGCGAGGACGGGGATGTGTCAACCCTGGCGGGGCGATGTGTCAACTTTTGAGCCGAATGTGTCCAGTTTCGGGGGCAATGTGTCCAGTTTTGGGCCTGATGTGTCCACTTTTCGGCCGGATGTGTCCACTTTGGCGGGGCAGGTGTCAGGTGAAGAAGGGCAGAGGGGAGAGTCGGAGGGGTGGGTGCGCTCGGGATGCGTGCGTGGACGGGGTGTGGTTCGACTGGCTCACCAGGGGCGCACGGTGCGCTGGGATTGATCATGGCGCTGGGTCCGCCTCCTTCGACAAGCTCAGGGCAGGCTCTCTGAAGACGCCGGGATGTGGTTCGACTCGGACCTTTGGGGACTCCGGACCGGCTCACCATGAACGGTGGGGGCTGGGGTTCGGAGGGCGGGGCGTGGGCCGGGGGTAGGGATGGCGGGTACTGGGAATGATGGCATTGCCAGCAATGCAATTGATGCATGCGTTGCTGGCAGTGCAGGTAAGGCTGCCAGGGATGGGCGTTAGTCAGGCGGTGGCCCAGCCTTGGGAGAGGACTTCGGCTTGTTCGAGGACGGTTTGGGTGGCTTTTTCCTGCTTGTCGGGTGGGTAGCCGTGCCGGCGAAGGATGCGGCGGACGAGGCGGCGGAGGTTGGCGCGGACGTTTTCGCTGAGGGTCCAGTCGATGGTGACGTTGTTGCGGACGGTGTCGACGAGCTCGCGGGCGATGTCGCGGAGGGTATCGTCGCCGAGGATCTGCATGGCGCTGTCGTTGGTTTCCAGCGCGTCGTAGAAGGCCAGTTCGTCCTCGGAGAGTCCCAGTTGCTCGCCGCGGGCGGTGGCTTCGCGTATTTCGCGGGCGAGGGCGATCAACTCCTCGATTACCTGAGCCGCCTCGGTCGCGCGATTCTGGTAGCGGCGGAGGGTCGTTTCCAGCATCTCGGCGACGGAGCGGGCCTGGACGACGTTCTTGCGGCGTCGGGCTGAGACCTCGCCTTTGAGCAGCTTTTCCAGCAGTTTCGCGGCCAAGTTTCAGTGGGGCATTTCCTGCACCGCGGACAGGAATTCTTTCAAGAGCACTGAGATGTCGGGCTTTCGCAAGCCGTCGGCGAGCGCATCAACGGGCAGGCTGCGGTTCAGCGCCGCAAGAGTGTCCGGTAGTCACCGATGCAACAGCTCCTCTCCATAGTCGGCGCACTCATCGTATGGCGTGTCAGGCGCGGTGTCCGGTCCATGCATCGTCTGTCAGCCCAGGCCGACCAATCAGCCGAGGGCGGCGTCTTGGGCGTCGGCCTTCCTGGGGTTAGTCTTGGATAATCCTAGGGGTTGACGATTGGATTAAGTGAGATCGGCCACGAAGTCAAGCACGAGTATGTGGACATTGACATTGCCCATGTATCCGATTGATCTTATCACTAAGATTCAACCAGCCGTTTGAGTCCGCCCGCCACACATACACAAGACAACCTTCCTCCGCAGCTACCCAGAGGTGAGTAATCTCCGTGGGCAGCTCAGGAACATCATTTGGCGGTTCACAGTTCCTTATACTGACATAGGCAGGGCCCTGAAAGCCTTCGATGACAATGAATAAATGGCGGTGTGCAAAGCAGGACTTGTTCAGTTTACTCCGGTTGTCATCCTTCCATACTTCTTGTTTGACTGATGCCCAGACTGTTTCCGGTCGCGCGAATCCCCCTGATCCAATATCAGTCATGCCGATACCTGGACATTTCCACTTTTTCACTTTTCCGGCCTCGATGCTTAGATCATCCCAGATACTACGAACTGACTCATATCTAGAGTGAAGCGCAGAGAAGAATTCATCCATACCATCCTTTTCAATTTCCCTCAGATATTGGTCGGCACATTCTCTTACTCGCTTCACACGAGCTTCCCTGCCTAGGTAAATCATCCAATCCGATTTACAGTGCTTCCTTTCGATAAACCAAGCCTTGCGGATCTCCTTCCGAAGCTCCTCGTGGATTTGATCGGTAAAGCGAGTGACCTCCAAGATTCCGTAGTCTATCCCACCTTTTCTCATAGAGAAATCAGCGACTGATTTGCTCTGGTCTGAAATGAAATCCAGCTGCAAGTCCGGCATGGCCGCTTGCACTATCCGCTGAGCCAATCGTTCGTCGTGATTCACTGCGGGGTTTCCTCTCAGTTAGAAGTGCAGCACAACACTAAGGATTGTTCGACTTCCAGACCGGCCAGTTTAGCCTTGGACAGGAAGTCAACGGCACCGTGCGTCCCCAGATAATCGTGCGTCCCGCTGTTCAGGGTGATCTTCACTTTTTGGAGCTGATCTGGCGAGAGGTCGTCGTAGCCATCGACGACCACGCGCATATCCCGCGGATGGCGCTGAAATTCCTGGATTAGCTTTGCGACGGTCACTGATTGCTCTCCTTCGAGAATCGCGACTGTGTGGCTCTGCAAAGGTGCCCGTTATGAGCGCCCAGCAGGGGGATGGCGGACGGTGCAGTGTGGCATGGGGCGCTTGGGGCCGACTGGGTACCCACAAGGGGCACCCCTACAAGTGGGCGGGCAGACACAGGGTTGACGCCGGTGTCGAGCAGGTACGTCACCAGGCGAAGTCGCGAAGGTTGAGCGGCGAACGATCGAGCGCGTCATCCGGCCCAGCCTTGGGGATGGACAGGAGGTGCTGAATGAAGTCGGGCGCGTCGACCTTCTCCGCCTGGCGCAGCCCCGCCACGTTCTCGTCGAGAACGACATCGAGACGGCGTGCCTCGGTTTCTAGCTTCGGCTGGTCGTGGTTCATTGGGAACTTTCGAACTGCTGGCGCACCTGGCCGGCGCCGACGAACTGTGAGAGGAGGCGATAGTTCCCGCGCTCATGGCGCACGCGGCCGGCGACGATGGCGGGGTGGATGCCGAGGCGGTGGGCCAAGCTGATGACGGCCATTGGCCTGGGGGCTCTGCGAACATTGCTGGCCTGCCAGACTTCGTGGGGAATGAGGGCTTCCTCGGCCCAGGCGTCGGCCTCGGCTTCCTGTGCGTCGGCCGGCCCGGGCGTCCTGGGGCGCAGCGAGTGGTCGTCCATGAAGACGGTGCCCCCGCCGCTGTCCAGGTGCCAGCCGACGTGGGCCAGCTCGTGCAGCAGGCAGAACCAGAAGTTGTCGATACGGTCGTAACGCAGCGTGAGCCCGACGACGGGTCGGCCGTCGGCGAGTTGGAGAGCCGCGCCGTCCAGATAGGTCTTTGGCAGGTGGGGCACGATCGCCAACGCGATGCCGTGCGCGGCCAAGAACTGCTGGGCCCTGCGGGGGCCCTGGGCCGAGGCGCTGAGCCGCGCAGTCTCGCGTAGAAACTCGGGGGTCACGGTGCCGGGTTGGTAAGAGGCAACGGAAGCGGAAGTGATGGCCACAGCCAAGACCTGCCAGCACCAGGCCTGGAGCGCGTGAGGGTCCGCCTTGGCGTTCAGGCGGCGGTGATCGTTACGGCGGAACTGCACGGCAGCGGCCGCCTGCGGTCCGCCTGCCTGTTGGATTAAGCCACGGACCAGTTCCTCGGCCCGGTCCCGCAGATCGGGAACGTCTGGAATCCATCCCCGACGCGCCATGGCCTTGAGGGGAAACCGCGTCCACTCGACGTCGGATAACGAGTCGTCCAAGTCGACGTCCGGATCCTGGAGCAGCACCTCGGCGGGGATTCCGAGGTGCCGGTGGAGGGCACGCGCCATGGCGATGGTGATGCTGCGCTTGCCGGCGAGTACTTCCGACACCCTGGCTCGACTGCCGATGAATGGGACGAGGTCGCGCGGGCTTAGCCCCTGCTGGTCCATACGGAACTCAATGGCCTCGACGGGGCTGGGGTAGCCGATCTCGTGGCGGCGGCTCTCGTACAGCGCGACGAGGTCAACGAGCACGTCGAGCTCGTCACCCTCCGGGCTGCCGGCGGCAGCGTCCATGAGTTCGTCAATGCGCGCGAGCGCGGCCTGGTGATCGGCCGCGGTGCGGACGGGCGTAATGGTTGCCATGGCTATACCTCTCTCGCGTCGATGCGGTCGTATTCGGCGTGGGTGCCGATGAACCGGATGACGACCACGCGGTACGGATAGTTGACCCGCGCGACCAGGCGGTAGGCATTGCCCTTGATCCTGAAGACCACCCGGTCCTCTCCCACGATGCTGGCGCGCGGGTATCGATCCCGGACCTTGCTCGGCGAGTCCCAGTCCTCCTTTTCGACTTCACGGAACCAGGCGAGCAGTGGACCCCTGGCGTCCGCATGACGCTTGGCGAAGTCGTCCAGCGGCTCCCTAGCGATGATACGCACGGCGAGGTTAGAGTGCTCCCGCAGCAAACGTATCTAATATGTTCCCAACTTTACCTTTTGATGCTTGCGGGGTCAATGGACCCCGGGGCGTCTTTCCAAGGGTTTGCGACCTTGCAGCGGAACAGCTACTGGAGCACTGGATGGTGAGGCGAGCCGTTTTCTGACCGGAGGGTTCGTCAGTCTTCCTGGGGGCGGCCACGCTGACCACGGGAAGGGGAGGAGGGAGAAAGAAGGGGTGAGCTGAGAGGAGTGAGATGGGAGAGGGGAGAAGAGGACGAGGGGGATGGCTTGGGAGGGTTGGCTGGCCGGGAGGTGGTTTCTCCTTCGACAGGCTCAGGGCTGGGTGTCGGGGGATGTCGGCGGTGATTCGTGGTCGGCCTGGAGGAAGGAGTTGAGGACGGGGGCGCCGGTGGGTGGAAGTGGCGGTGTGGTTGCGGTCATTCGGCGTACATCTCGGCGATGATGCGGCGGAGTTGGGATGCATGGTCGGCCGAGAGGCGATCGACGCGGCGGCGAAGGCGCTGCTTGCTGATGGCGCGAATCTGATCTACGGCGATCTCGGCGTTCTGTCCCGCGCAACGTACCTGGAGGCGACCGCGCCAGCGTGGGTGCAGGGTGGTGGTGAGCGGGCAGATTACTACGGTGTCCAGAAACCGGTTCATCTCATCGCGGCTCACCACCACGACCGGCCGGACCTTGTGAATCTCGCTGCCCACGGTTGGGTTGAGATCGGCGATGTAGATGCCGTACCGGCGGGGGAAGTCCGCCATCACTCCACGCCGTCGGCCATGGCGACGTCGAAATCGCTCCAGTCCTCCGATTCGGCGGCCATGGCGCGGTAGGTTTCCTCCCACGACAGACGGTGCGCTTCCTTGCCGCGCAAGGCGATGCCTTCGTCGAACTCTTCCAACACGAGCCGATCACCCCAGCCGTACTTGTCCAACAGTTCCTTGGGGAGGCGGATGCCCCGGGAGTTGCCAATGGCGATCAGCTTGATCTCCCTGGTGCGAGGCGACTGGTTCATGCCATGTTCCTCCATGCGCGCCAACGGTGTAATTATAGTAATTACCCTGTCGTGTCCAGGTCTATGGCTTCCCGGCTTGGCCGCGCCGGAAACCCCAGCCGCGCCAGGTTTTCCTCGATCGCTGCGTCCAGCCGGCGCGCTTCGGCTTGCTGTTGGCGCCACTGGGTGGTGAGGCGGGCCATCTTCTGCTCGAAGGGTTCGCCGTCGTCTTCCTGGGGCGCTGCGCCGACGTAGCGGCCGGGGATGAGGACGTGGGCGTGTTTGCGGATTTCCTGGAGGGTGGCGCTCTTGCAGAAGCCGGGGATGTCGGCGTAGGCGCCGTTAGCAGCGGAGGAGTCTTCTGGTGAGGTTGCTGTGGCGGTGATTCTGCCCTCACCAGCCGATTGGGTCTGGGGTGGTTGCGCGGAAGACCGCTCATCGGGTTCGGCCGAAGACGGCCGAACCCCGGATCGAGTCCGGGGCAGGCTCTGCCTCTCCCCTAGGAGAGGGTGAAGAGCCGCCACGACTTCGAAGTCAAGGCGGAGTTTTGCAAATGTCTTCCAGGAGAGGGACTAAGACGGGTGCACCTTTGAGGACTGTGATGGTGGCTAGCCGGTTATGACTTCCATTCGTTGTCGGGGGGCCAGATGTTGGTGGCGCCGAGGCCGGCGCCCTGGAGGCCGGATTCCTCGGTCCAGTCGGCGGTGGCGTCGCGCCACTTGATGAAGTGGGGGGCCTGGGTGTGGGCTTTGAAGGCGTCTTGGTCGACGTAGATTTCGTAGAGCCAGATGCGGTTGGGGTCGTTGGCGTCCTGGATGACGTCGAATTGGAGGCAGCCGGGCTCGTCGTTCACGGAGCCGCGGGCGTCGCCGATCATTTCTTCGATGAAGCGGTCTTTGTAGCCGTCTTTGATCTGGATGGGGGCGATGATGACGAACATGAGGGGCTCCTGGTCACGGGACGCGGCACGGGGGCGTGAGGGAATCGTACAAGTAGTGGTTGGTGATGAGGGGATGGCGTTGGCGGGGCATGGGTTGGTCACGGCTGGCCGGGGCAGAGGGAGCGGTGAGCTGCCTGAGCGAGGCTCACGTCACGTTCATCCGCCGGCCCGGTGACAATGCCGCGTCTGCCAGGCGGACGGGGATGACGGTGATGAGCGTGAGCGCGATGAAGACATCGGCAGCGAGCAGCAGCCAGCGCCAGTCAGTCGCGGCGAGATCCACCATCGCCGCCAGCTTGGCGCGGGTTGGCTCGGGTGCGCCGTAGGCCACGAACTCGAGGTTCTGATCCGGCCAAGCCAACGTGCCGTTGATCCAGAGCCGGCCGTCGGGGTAGCGGTCTCCCTTGGTGGCGCCGATGCGAAGTTCGGACCCGGATTCGATGTCAGCTGCGACCTGGAGGGCCAGCTTCGTGCCCTCGGCCACGGTGAGCGGAGGCAGGAGTTCAATGTCTCGCCAGCGCGGGCAGTCGCCCGCGGGGACCTGGATCGAGCCCCGGGACAGGAGGCGGTCCGGCGCATCGAGGGTTGTGAATCGAACCGCGACGGTTCCGGATGGACCGCCAGGGTCGCAGTTGGCGAGGCGGAGTCTGACGCTGTGCAGGGGCGTGGCCGGCATGCGGAGTTCCTGGACCAAGGCTTCATGCCGCTGGAGACTCACTCCGAAGGCCTCCGCGCGGGTGTAGGGAGCGAGCGCCTCCACCAGCGGCGGACGGAATAGGAATGCGACGGCCAAGCCGCCCAGCAGGACCACCGCCGCGACTGACCCAACGATGGACGTGCGCGACTGATCACCGAACAGGCGATACGGCGGCGGACGGCCGCCTTGCACGACCAAGGCCGCGCTCAGTCCAATTAGCAGGGTTCCACTGAATTCCAGGGTCTCTTCAAGCACGAGTCCGACTGCCCTCGCTCGCCCGTAGAACACCCAGGGATCAATGGCCTCATGCAGGAGTGCAAACACCCAGCAGGTGATCCCGAGCGTCAGCGGCGCGCGGGCTTCCCGCGCACCCGGACCTTGGCGGATGAAGACCCACATCACCAGCACGAACGCGACCACCAACGGACTCACGAGGACCGGCCAGGGCAGGCCGAGGCGTTCGGCATGTCCGACAACGGCGACGGGACCGTATTTCTTGAATTCGGCAAGCTCTTCAAAGGTCACGGCCGCCGTCGTCAGCGCAATCGCGGCCCAGCCTCCGACGGCCATCCAGCCGGCCGACCGGCGATGGTTGATGACGGCCGTCGCGACCACGAGGAGCGTCACGCCTGCCAGGGTCGCGGCGGAAACTGAATTCGCGATTGTTCCTTCGTTGCTGGCGTTCAGCCGGCCCAGGGTGGTGTTCCAGGGCGGCAGCAGTGTCGGGAATGCCAGGCTGACGAGATGAGGAAGGACGTAGGCACCCCACCAGAAGGCCAAGGCGCCGAGGAGGAGGAGCCGTCCGGCCCGGCCGGTAATCCGCCACACCCAACTTTCAGCGATCACGGACATCTGGTGAGGCCTGTCATTTGTAGGCGTCGAACCGGCCGTTGAGACCGCGGGCGGTACCGTCCATCCTGTCTTCCGGAGCGGCGAAAGGGCTGGTCAGCAGTTTGACGCGGATGTCAGTGTCGCAGTGGCCGTGGGGGCTCGCCGTGGGCGGAGAGTTCCCCGTCGCATTGGGGGCGAACTACCACATCGTTGGCAGATTTCTTGCCGATCGATTCCGGGCCCGTGCGGCAAGGCGGCGACATCCGGCTACGGCAAGTCCACTCGTGACAGATTGAGGTCAATGGTTTGGACGCAGACAGGCCACGCATTGATCGGTGGCGAAGAAACGCCTGCACAGGGCGTCGCAACGAGTCCTTCCGCAATCTGGGCTGCCGTCGGCCGAGGTTAGCGGGGGCGGTGCTGGTAGTTCGGGGATTCCTTGACGAGGACGACGTCGTGGGGGTGGCTTTCGTCGGCGCCGGCGTTGGTGACGCGGACGAAGCGGGCGCGGGTTTGCATGGCGTGGATGTCGGGGGCGCCGACGTAGCCCATGGATGAGCAGAGGCCGCCTACCAACTGGTCGATGAGGCCGGCGGTGGGGCCGCGGTAGGGGGTCTGGGCTTCGACGCCTTCGGCGACGAGCTTGGCGGCGTCTTCGACTTCGTGCTGGCCGTAGCGGTCGCGGGTGGCGAGGCGGCGGTCGACCATGGCGCCGATTGAGCCCATGCCGCGGTATTCCTTGAAGCGTTCGCCCTGGCGGTAGACGATTTCGCCGGGGCTGGCGTCGGTGCCGGCCAAGAGGTTGCCGATCATGACGGCGGATGCACCGGCGGCGACGGCCTTGGCGACGTCGCCCGAATAGCGGATGCCGCCATCGGCGACGAGCTGGACGCCGTGTTCGGCGCAGGGGTCGGCGCAGTCGAGGATGGCGGTGAGCTGGGGCACGCCGACGCCAGCCACGACGCGTGTGGTGCAGATGGCGGCGGGGCCGACGCCCACCTTGATGGCGTCGGCGCCGGCGTGAATGAGGTCGCTGGCGCCGGCGGCGGTGACGACGTTGCCGGCGATGACTTCAATGTCCAGGTTGTCTTTGACGCGGCTGACCATGTCCAGCACGGCGGAGTGGTGGCCGTGGGCGGAGTCGACGACGAGGGCGTCGACTCCGGCGTTGGTGAGTTCACGGGCGCGATCGAAGGCTTCCTCCTGGACACCGACGGCGGCGGCGACCACGAGGCGGCCCTTGTCGTCGTAGACGGCGTTGGGGAATTGCTGTCGCTTGGCGATGTCCTTGACAGTGATGAGGCCGCGGAGGATGCCCTGGGAATCGACGACGGGCAGTTTTTCGATGCGGTGCTCGTGGAGGCGATGCTGGGCCTGCCGGAGGGTGGTGCCAACGGGGGCGGTGACGAGGTTCTTGCTGGTCATCAGGTCGGAAACGGTGCGGGCCTGGTCGTGGGTGAAGCGCATGTCGCGGTTGGTCAGGATGCCGACGAGGCGACCGGTCTCGTCGGTGATGGGGACGCCGGAGATGCGGTAACGGGCCATGACGGCGTTGGCTTCGGCGAGGGTGGCGGTGGGGGGCAGGGTGACGGGGTCGACGATCATGCCGGACTGGGAGCGCTTGACCTTGTCGATTTCGCCGACCTGGTCGTCGATGGAGAGGTTGCGGTGGATGACGCCAATGCCGCCGGCGCGGGCCATGGCGACGGCCATGGTGGCTTCAGTGACGGTGTCCATGGCGGAGGAGACGAGGGGCACGTTGAGGGTGAGGTTGGGCGTGATGCGGGTGCGGGTGTCGACCTGGGTGGGCAGGACGTCGGAGCGGCCGGGGACGAGGAGCACGTCGTCGTAGGTGAGGCCTTCGACGATGCTGCGGGTGGAGGTGACGGCCTGCTCTTCGATGCGAACCGGGTTTGGATCAAGCGACACGCAAGCGCCTCCCTGCGACCTGTGGTGAGCCCGTATAACGAAAAAAACCCCGCGCCACTTGGGCCGGGGTCGCGACGCGGGAGGGCGGCGCGCAGTCGGGGCAGGGTGCCGGACACACCCGCCGGCGACGTGAGCCACCTCTCCTCATCGTGAAGACATATTACACCGTCTCCGACGGCCTTGCTGGGCACTGAGTCAGATAGAAGGGCCGAGGCTGGCTGGAGGGCGGTTGGCTCGCAGGTTGGCGGCGCGTTGCGGGGATGTCGAATGACGCGTCGGTAGGATGGGATGCCGTAGGAGCGCGGGACGCTTCCGGCGAGGAGAACCCAGATGGCGACGGCGACTTTGGAAGAGCGCGTCAGTCGTCTCGAGGGCGGGTTCGAGCACTTGGCTACGAAGGCCGATGTGGCGGAACTACGAGGCGACCTTCATGCATTGGAATCGCGCCTGATGCGCTGGATCGTGGGCGCGATCCTGGGATCGGTGGCCGCAGCGGCTGCCGTTACCGGGGTGATTGTGGCGCTGGTGGGAGCGTTCTAGCGCCTGGGACGGCGCGCGAGACGTAACCGAGGCGCGGTGCGGCAGATAGAATAACGGGCGGTCGGTGGGTGCTGCCTGTCGACCTGTGGTGGGCGTAGCTCAATCGGTTAGAGCGTCTGGTTGTGGCCCAGAAGGCTGGGGGTTCAAGTCCCCTCGCTCACCCCCGGGAGACCTTTGCGTAACGGCGGTATGCATCGCGTCGGGGGTGCTATCGGCGCCAAACGGCAGCCGGCGGTGGCTGCCCCGGCCTCGAGCCGAGCGATCGCCGGGCGTTGCCGCGGTGGTTCCCCGGCGCGAGGGCGCACGGACCCCACGTCAGGCACCGGCCAGCCCGTGCAAGCGGGCCGCGCGTCGCAGGTTGTAGGCCAGGCATTTGAACCACAACTCCACGGCGTTGCGCGCCAGCCCCAGGTAGCGCACGGGTGCGATCAGCGCATTGCGCCGCTGCTGCCAGTAGGGCAACGCGCGCTGATGCTTGTGTGAGCGGTGCATGATCCGGTCGTTGATTCCCTGCGCCTACAGCCGCGTGCGGCGAGCCTTGGACTCGCAGGCCGTGTCCGCGTTGACCGCCCGCTCGTCGCCGCTGATCCACGTGTCTGCCACCTCGCATTCGTTCACATGGGCTGGTGTCAGGATCGCCCGCCGGATCAGCCCCGATTCCGCGTCCACCCCCAGGTGTGCCTTGTAGCCAAAGTGCGCCGGGCCCCCTTGCCGGGTTCAGGTCGCGTCCGGGTCGGTAGCGTTGCCCGTCCCCGGCCCTTCGTCCAGCGACGGCCGCCACGCCTGGGCCGCCACCAGCGTCGCGTCCGTGAGCGTGCCGGCTTTGACCCGGAACCCCGCCGCGTCCAACTGCCGCGTCACCTCGCCGAACAAGCACTCGCCCGAGCCCCGCGCCGCCAGTGCGCTCCGAAAGCGGCTGATCATCGAGTGGTCCGGCACGGGATCCTGAAGGCTCAGCCCGACGAAGCGCCGAAACGACAGCCGGTCCCACAGCGCCGCCTTAATCTCCGGGTCGGAGGCGTTGTACCACTGCTGCAACAGCAGCACCTTGACCAGCACCAACGGCGGATAGCTGGGGCGTCCCTCCGGGGCGGGGTAGATGTCGCCGACGACCGCTGCCACCGGCTCCCAGTCCAGCACCGCGGCCAACTGCTTCAACCGGGCGTTGCGGCCGACGTTCTCGGGCAACAGTGCGTACGCGAACGAGGTGTCTCCCAACTGCCGATGCATGGGCTAGCTCCCGTGAATGTCCATCATCGTCATAGTGGTTGCGCCGCCGGGTTATGCAAAGGTTTCCTCAAGAGAGAAGGGGAAGAGCGTGGTTCGACACGGACTGGCGAGGACGCCTGTCCGGCTCGCCATGAACGGGCTAGGGCCCTTGATGTGTGTTGCGCGGAAGTCGAGATCCCCTTCGGCAGGCTCAGGGCAGGCGCTCGGGGTCCTTGGGATGACAGGGAGGATTGACGAGATGGGGGGTGGGTTTAGACTGGTGGGTATGAACGGGGTAATGACTTAGATGTGGCGATTTGAAATGCGGCGCCGGATTTCCGGGCGCCGGGGGATTGCGCGAGGAGTGTGCCCTCTGAGGTAGCGAAGGACTGATTGCGAAACGCTTGCCGCGGATGGGGCTCCGAGCCGGGAATGTCCGCGGTTTTTTCTTTTTTCGCACTTCAGAAGGATTCGGGCTGACGCATGTTGAGTCTCAGCAAGGTTTCGTTTGCGTGGGGGCCGCAGGAGGTGCTGCGGGAGGTTTCGCTGTTCGTGGGGCGGGGCGAGAAGGTGGGGCTGGCGGGGGTGAATGGGGCGGGGAAGTCGACGTTGTTGCACCTGGCCGCGGGGTTGGTGGAGCCGGATGACGGCGGGGTGAGCCGGCCGAACCGCACGGGAATGCTGCCGCAGGAGCCGGAGATTGCCGCGGCGTTTGAGCCGGAGGCGACGGTGATGGATGTCGTCATGTCAAGCGGGCCGACGGCGGAGATTGCGGCGCGGCTGTCGGAGGCGGAGCGGCGGTTGGCGACGGCGAGTGACGACGAGTTGACGGAGGCGGTGGAGGAGTACGGCCAGGTAGAAGAAGAGTTTCGGAATGCGGACGGCTACCGGGCGCAGTCGGACGCAGGGGTGATTCTGAGCGGGCTGGGGCTGGGGACTGAGCTGGCGGACCGGGCGCTGGGGAGCCTGTCCTCGGGTCAGCGCACGCGGGTGGAGATGGCGCGGGTGCTGGCGAGCAAGGCGGACCTGTTGCTGCTGGACGAGCCGACGAATCACCTGGACGTGGACGGGACGCGGTGGTTGATGGGGTTTCTGGCGGATTCGCCGGCGGCGGTGCTGATCGTGTCGCACGACCTGCGGTTGCTGGATCACGCGATTACGCGGGTGTATGAGCTGGACGGGATGACGCG
>JAPPLN010000050.1 GCA_028874175.1 Chloroflexota bacterium | reverse complement strand
TTCGCCGTGGCATTCGACAACGTGTGGGGGCCGGTGCTGGTGGGGACCACGGGACAGGTGGCGGGCGAAATGGTGTCGTACCTGCTGGGCGTGACCGGTTCGAAGTGGATCCAGCGGCGGAAGTCCTACCAGCGGGTGGAAGCCTGGATCAAGCGGTGGGGGCCGCTGGTGATCTTTGCCATTGCGGCCCTGCCGAACCCGTTCTTCGACCTGGCAGGGACGATAGCGGGCGCTGCGCGGCTGGGGTGGTGGAAGTTCTTCGTGGCCTCGTGGGCGGGCAGGCTGATCAAAAACATTGGGTTTGCGGCGGTTGGGGTGCAGGGGGCGGACTTCATTCGGCAGTTCTTGTAGCGATCGCCTGTCGGCGGCTGGCGGGGACTCGACGCGTCGGGTCGACAGGGGCGCCCCAGGGGCGCCGAGGCGAACAACCCAATTTGCTGCCAGAGACGCTCTCACCGCCGCGGCGATCGGGTGCGGTGCGACTTGCGCAACCGACGTTGTCGTCTTTGCAGTCGGGCATGTGATCGGCAAATGCTGGAGAGGTTCACCTGATGCTGGTGCGCGAGCACGAAGCGCAACAGGTCGACCCACTGCTGGGGGCGTACGTGTGACGGCGACTGGTCGAGACCCAGTCCCAGGTCGCTGGCGATCCGACGTAGCTGACGCGTCGTGAGCAGTGGACGCAGCGCCCTTCCAAGGCAGGTGCCGCCAACGTAGCCCTGGGTCACGAGATTTCGAAACAAGGCGTCGTGGCGAGCAGCGATCAACGGCCTGGACCTCAGTCTCAGATGGAGTTGTGCGGCGTCGACGGCGGGCGCCGGGCGGAAGGCCGTGGCGGGGATGTGGGCGAGCACTTGGGCGTGCCATCGTGGATACAGAAGGCAGGCAACGAGCGTGTAGCGTCGGCGGCGATCCGGGATGAAGCGCTGTACCGCCTCACGCTGTACGACCAGGTAGGCGTCCTGGGGCGGGTCAACGCCGCTGGTCAGCTTGGCGACGACGTCAGCCGTAATGTTGAACGGGAGGTTGGCGCAGACCTTGTAGGGCCCGCGCGGCAGCGCACACGTCAGGAAGTCGGCGTGAACGAGCGTTACGTTGGCGGAGTCTCGGAACCGCCGCTCAAGCCCGCGAAAGACATTCGGATCAACCTCGTAGGCCACGACATGCCGGCAGCGCTGAGAAAGCTGCGCCGTGAGCACACCTGTCCCGGCTCCGATATCGAGGACGAGGTCGTCGGCCGAGAGTGAGGTATTAGCGAGAAGCCGGCGTGCAAGCCGTCTGGACCGCAGGAAGTTTTGACCGTGTTCGGGTCTGCGACCTGACACGGCGAACAACCACGGAGAAGCCCAAGGGTATATCTCTCATGAAGTCTTGCTGCTCGGTTGCAGGCTAGCATCGCCAGGAGGCGTCGGCGGAGATACGGGACTTGCCGGCTCCGCCCTAATTGGGCTCTTGGGGTCGCCTGGCGACCCACATGCGGCATTCGGCGCTGAAGTTGCGGGTTGTTTCGGACTCAACCGCCAGCTCGGAGCGCAGCCTGTCCTCGACGAGGATGAAGCCGGCGTCGGCGACGAGCCTTGCGACTTCAGCGCGCGTGGGGATGTGGATGTAAGTCTGAAGCCCGTAGTCTGGAATGATCCGGTCGCCGAACTCAAGGAGCCGCGGGTCCTGATTCCCGCGATCCCAGCGATCCCGCTCCTTGCGCCAGAAGTCGATCCAGCGTGGCAGGTCTCGGTCGTGGGTCGTGAAGACGAAGTGACTGTCCGGCCACAGCACGCGCCGCACCTCGCGCAGAACTTTGAGCCTGCGCTTCCCGCCGGGGATACACATCAGCCCCTGGAATGAAAAGAGCGCCCCGTCGAAGCTCGCGTCGTCGTACGGCATGGACGTTGCATCGGCGATGTCGAACCGGACGGCGAGGTCGCGCTCCGCAGCGATGCGCCGGGCCGCCGCGATCATGTAGGTGGACAGGTCCAAGCCAGTGAGGCGGCGGTAGCCGGCCTCGTACATGCCGAATGTCGTGCGTCCGGCGCCGCAGCCAATGTCAAGAATCGCGCCGTCCCGCGGCAGGTACCGGTCGATCAATAGCCGCTCGGAGTCCCAGAGTTCGATGGCCGTCACGGCTGCGGCGTATTCCCGAACATGACTGGCGTCCTCCCACGATTCGCGGACGAAGGACTGGTTGACGATGTGGTAGCTCCCTAGCAACGCTGCCGGCCTCGAACCTCAACGATACGCGCTTGGCAGCTGGCCCTGGATGCGGCGATAGAATCGCGGCGATATGGAGGAGTATTTCCGGCAGATAGCCGCGCGGACCGGCGAGGGTGAGCGGGTGGCCTCGGCGGTGGTGGTGTCGAGCCGTGGGTCGACACCGCAGGATATCGGCGCGCGCATGCTGTTCTTCAGGGACGGGTCCACCTGGGGAACGGTGGGGGGCGGCTGCGTGGAGGCGGACGTGCGGGCGGAGGCGATCCGGGTGCTGGCGGACGGGCGGCCGCGCGCGCTGGAGATCGACCTGATCGACGACATCAAGGGCGAGGGCGACGTGTGCGGCGGCACGCTGGAAGTGCTGCTGGAGTCCTGGAGCGCCGCTCCCCCGGTCCGCCCGTGATCGACCGCGCCGCCGCGGTGGCGGCGGCCCAGGAGGCGCTGGCACGTCGGGCGGCCATCGTGTTCGTGCACCTGGTGGGTGCGCGGGGCATCGAGGCGGGCGAGATTGGCGTCCGGGCGATTTACGAGGTCCGGGCCGGGCTGTCGCACGCCGTGGCAACGCCGGAGATCGATGAGGCGCTGGCGCGACTGTCGGCGGAGACGCTGGCTTCAGGGCATCCGCGGGCGGTGAACCTGGACGCGGAGGGCGAGCCGGTGTCGCGCCGCGCGCGGGTGTATGCGCGGTTCCTGCTGGACCCGATCATGGCGACCCCGCGGCTGCTGATCGTGGGGGCGGGGCACATTGCGCTGCCGCTGGCGCGGCTGGCGTCGGTGCTGGAGTTCGAGACGATCGTGGTGGACGAGCGGGCGGACTTCGCCAGCCGCGAGCGGTTTCCAACGGCGGACGAGGTGCATGCACGGCCGTTCGAGGAGTTCCTGGACGAGTTTGAGGTGGACGAGCGCACGCACGTGGTGCTGGTGACGCGGGCGCACCGGTTCGACGAACTGGCGCTGCGGCGGCTGCTGGGCTCGCCGGCGCCGTACATCGGGATGATCGGGAGCCGCCGGCGGGTGCACATCGTCTACGGGACGTTGCTGGCGGAAGGGTACGGGCCGGAGCAGTTCGGGAGTGTTTACGCGCCGATCGGGCTGGACATCGGAGCGCGAACGCCGGCGGAGATCGCGATTGCGATTGCGGCGGAGATTGTGGACTTGCGAAGGCAGGGGAAGGGGCGGCGGTTGTCGTTGAAGGAGTTCAGGCCGGAGGCGGGGGACACGAGGTAGCGATGGGTGCTCAAACTACGGCGACCCGCACGCCTACATGCCAATATGTGATCGTCAGCGGGGCGGTCGTGCGCCCGGCCTGCTAGCGGGAGTCGCATAGCGATCCGCCCCAGCTGGCACTAGGACTGCCGAGCATTGGGGCGTCCTCATGTCCACTGGGGACAGACGCCGGGACGCGGCAGCAACCGCTCACCGGCGAGCGACAGCCCTTGCGATATAGTGTTTGTACGTGAGCGCCAGCGGGGCGGCCGGTTAGAGCTTCGCGATGCGTAGCATCGCCCCGACTGGCACCCACGCTCCCTCAGCGTAACCCCGGCCATCTTTCTGCTTTTGCTGCTCTTTCCGGCTGGGCGTACTCCAGCGAGCCCCGACTGAGACTTTCTCGTCGCTCCGAACTGCTTCGTGGCTAGCTGTCGCGGTGGGCGATGAGGTTGAGGTCGATGGCTCGGACGACGGCGGCGGTGCGGTTGGTGACGCCGAGCTTGGCGATGACGTTGGCGACGTGGATTTTGACGGTGCGTTCGGAGATGACGAGTTCCTGGGCGATGTCGCGGTTGCGGGCGCCGCGGGCCATGATCTGAAGGACTTCGAGCTCGCGGGGGGTCAGGGCTTCGACAGGCACAGTGTCGTCGGCGTCCTCGGGGCCGAGGCGGTCGAGGAGACGTTCGACGACGACCGGTTGCAGCAGGGAGCCGCCGGCGTGGACGCGGCGGATGGCGCGGACGAGGTCTTTCGGACGCACGTCCTTGAGGAGGTAGCCGCGGGCGCCGGCGCGGATGGCTTCGTAGATGGCCTCGTCGTCGTCGTAGGTGGTAAGGACGATGGCGCGCAGGTCGGGGTTGGCCTGGCGGAGGCGGCGGATGGCCTCGGCACCGCCCATTTCGGGCATGCGGAGGTCCATGAGGGCGACGTCGGGGTTGGCCTCGGCGGCCTGCTCGAGCGCTTCGACGCCGTTGGAGGCCTGGGCGACGACCTGGATGTCGGCTTCGGCGTTGACGATGGCGCCGAAGCCTTCGCGGACGATGGGATGGTCGTCGGCGATGAGGACGCGGATCATCGGTCGTCGGAGGCTGGCTGGAGCGGGATGTGGGCCTGCACGCGGGTGCCTTCGCCGGGTTGGCTTTCGATGCTGAGTGTGCCGCCCAGGCGCGCGGCGCGCTCGCGCATGCCGACAAGGCCGTAGCCGGACTCGTTGGGGTCGGTGGGGTCGATGCCGGCGCCGTCGTCTTCGACCACGAGGCGAACGGCGTGGTGGGTGACCTGGAGGCTGGTGAGCACGTGGTGGGGCGAGGCGTGGCGGAGGGCGTTGGCCAGGGCCTCCTCACCGATACGCAGGAGCTCGCTGGCGATGGGCGCGGGGACGCCGGCGGCATCGCCCTGGAGACTGAAGCGCGCGGCGGCCTGGCCGGAGGCGTCGGCGCGGTCGACGACGGCGGCGAGGGCGTCGCCCAGGTCCTGACCATCGAGGGCGGAGGCGCGGAGACCCTGCACGGAGAGGCGGGCTTCGCGGAGGCCGACGCGGGCCAGGTCGAGCGCGCGGGCGCGGTGGTCGGAGGCCGCCGTGGCATCCCCGGCGGTCTGTTCCAGGGCTTCGAGGTGGACGATGACGCCGGTGAGGCTCTGGGCGACGGTGTCGTGAATGTCGCGGGCGAGGCGCATGCGTTCATCGAGCGCGGCACGGGCCTGGCCCTGGCGGTAGAGCAGGGCGTTTTCGAGGGCGATGCCGATCTGGGCGGCGACGGTCTGGAGGAAGTTGGAGAGTTCGGCGCCGTCGTCGGCGGCGGTGCGGACCTGGAGGGCGCCTTCGTTGTCGGCCACGGTTAGCGGCAGGGAGTGAATCCAGTCACCGGGGGACGTGGGGCGGCTGAGGAGGGGGCCGTTGGATTCGGGGGGATCCGTTGGGGCGTCCTCGGCCCAGCCGGGTGGGGGCGCGGCGGCTAGGCCGAGTTGCTCGGCCTGGGCGGGTGCGAGGCGGACGTAGGCGGCCTGGATGCGGGGGTGGCGGGGGAGTTCGGCGGCGCTGACCCGGAGGATTTCGCGGGCGTCGAGGGTCTGGGTGATGGAACGGGCGACGCGGACGACGATTTCAAGCTCGCGGGTGCGGTCGGCGACGCGCTGCTCGAGGGAGCCATAGAGGGACTGGAGCTGTCGGGCCATGGATTCGAACTGGGTGGTGAGGTCCTCGATCTCGTCGCCGGTGCGGGCGGCGGAGGGGATGGGTCGGAAGTCGCCGGCGGCGATGCGGCGGGCGGCCAGGGCGAGGTCGCGCAAGCGACGGGTGGCGCGGACGGCGGTGAGGCCGATGAGGGCGGCAGGAAGCAACGCAGCGCCGAGGAGGGGGATGAGGACGAGGGGGCCGGGGCCACTGAAGGCTTCGAGCGGGGCGGTCCACGGGCGTTCGACGATCAGGCGCCAACCGGTCGTGCCGAGGGGCGCAAAGCCGGTGATGCGCTGGGTGCCGACCATGGGACCGCGGAGGAGGGCGCCGGAGGCGGTTTGGAAGAGCGGATCGCCGGGTTCGCCGGAGGAAGTCACGGAACGACCGGCCTGGTCGAGGTCCTGGTGGAAGGCGACGTAGGCCGCGGCGTCGACGAGGCCGAGGGTGGCGTTGGGGGCGGTGGGGATGAGGTCCTGGAGGAGGGAGCGCCAGGGGGATTCAGCCGTTTCCGAGGCGACCTGGATGACGCCGAGGCGGATGACGGAGCCATCCGGTACCGTGGCGACGACTGCGGACTGGCCGTTGGAGGTCTGGACGACGTTGGAGAGGGCGAGGGCGCCGGCGGCGCGGGCTTGCTGGAGGGTTTCCGTGGCCGGGGGCCGGAGGGCCTCGTCGAGTTGTTGGGCGAGTCGGGCGCCGGTGGTTCGGTGGAGGAAGAGGTTGGGCGGCGTGGTGGACGTGAAGCGCAAGTTGGTGCGGAGGGTGTCGGTGAGGGCGCGTTCAATGGGAGTGGCGAGGGCGAGGGCGCGGTCGGCTTCGGCCTGGAGGAGGGTTTCGAGGCGGGAATGCTGGTTGAGGAAAAGGGTGAGGACGGCGACGGCGAGCAGGACGGCGGCGGTGGGGACGGCGGCCAGGATGGCGATCTGGCCGGCCAGGGAGCGGGTCCAGCGACGATTGGATCCGGTTGGGGAGCGCTGCTGCACAGGGCTGCGATGAGGGGCCGCGTAGACTGATCAGTATGGACGCTTCCGAGCGCCCCCGCCTGGTGATCCTGGACGCGATGTCGTTGATTCATCGCGCCTACCACGCGGTGCCGCGCCACTTCGCCACCTCGAGCGGCGAGCCCACGAACGCGGTTTTCGGCTTTACCAACATCCTGCTGCGGGTGGTTGAGGAGCTGTCGCCGGATCACGCGGCGGCGGCGTTCGATCTGCCGGGTCCGACGTTTCGGGACGAGATCTACGAGCCGTATAAGGCGCACCGGGAAGCGCCCGACGACATGCTGGTGGCGCAGTTCGGGCGGATCCGGGAGTTGCTGGAGGTCCTGGGGATTCCCATTTACGACCTGGAGCCGTACGAGGCCGACGACGTGCTGGGGACGCTGGCGCGGCAGGCGGAGGCGAAGGGGTTTGACGTCTGGCTGATCACCGGGGACCGGGACGCGCTGCAGCTGGTGACGCCGCACGTGCGCGTGCTGAGTACGAATCCGCGGACGGGGCAGCCGCTGATTTACGACGAGGCGGCGATCGCCGACCGGTGGGGGATCAGGCCGTCGCAGGTGGTGGATTTCAAGGGTCTGGTCGGCGACAGCTCGGACAACATTCCCGGCGTGAAGGGGGTGGGGGAGAAAACGGCGTCGACCTTGCTGGCGACGTACGACGACATCGACGACATCTACGCGCACCTGGAAGACCTCCGGCCGGCGATCCGGCGGCGGCTGGAGGGGCAGGACGAGGTGGCGTACCTGTCGCGGCGGCTGGCAACGATCGTGTGCGATGTGCCGGTGGAGCTCGACGACGAGCGGACGCGGCTGTGGCAGGCGGACGTGGATTCCGTGCAGGCGCTGATGCGGGAGTTGCAGTTCCGAAACGTGGTGGAGCGAATGGGGTTCCTGGACACCTCGGCGCGCGAGGAAGCGGAGACGCTGGAGGTTGAGCCGGCGGTGGTAACGGACACGGAGGGCGCGAAGGCGCTGGCGGAGAAACTCGCGGGCGCGGAGCGGGCGGCGGTGGTTCCGTATACGCGCGGATCGTCATGGAGCGTGGAGTTGCTGGGGTTGGGGTTGGCGTGGGGCGACGAGACGGCCTACGTGAGCCTGGACGAGGCGGCCGGGCCGCTGGACGAGTTGAAGGGCTGGCTGGAGGACGAGAGGGCCGGGAAGGCGGCGTTCGACTCGAAGCTGTTGCATAGCGCGCTGGCATCGCGGGCGGTGGCGCTGCGGGGCGTGGAGGCGGACCTGCTGCTGGCAGCGTATGTGGCGACGCCGAGCGCGATTCCGCGGACGCTGGACGACCTGGTGTTCCGGCGGAAGGGGCTGGAAGTGGAACCGGCGCTGCCTGATGCGCAGGTGGCGGGCGGGCTGATGCGCCCGGATCCGGAGGACGCGGCGGTTCCGGCGGCGCTGCGGGCGGCGCTGGCGCTGGGGCTGGCGGAGGAGATGGACGCGGAAATCGACGACCTGAAGCTGACGGAGCTGCTGCATGACGTGGAGATGCCGCTGGCGCTGGTGTTGAGCGAGATGGAACGGCGCGGGATCACGCTGGACGCGGCGGCGCTGGGCGAGTTGTCGCGGGCGATGGCAGAGGAGATCGCGGAGCTGCAGTCGGGGATCTACACGGACGCCGGGCATGAGTTCAACGTCAACTCGCCGAAGCAGCTGGGGACGGTGCTGTTCGAGGAACTGGGCCTGCCGGCGGGACGGAAGACGAAGACCGGCTACTCGACGGCGAGCGGGGTGCTGGAAGGGCTGGTGGACGACAACCCGATCGTGGGGCGGGTGCTGGAGTACCGGGAGCTGAGCAAGCTGAAGTCGACGTACATCGACACGCTGCCGGACCTGGCGCATCCGTCGACGGGTCGGCTGCATACGACGTTCAACCAGGCGGGAACGGCGACGGGGCGGTTGTCGTCGGCGAATCCGAATCTTCAGAACATTCCGATCCGGACGGCGCGGGGGCGTGAAATCCGGCGGGCGTTCGTGGCGGGGCGCGAGGGGTGGACGCTGCTGGCGATCGATTACTCGCAGATCGACCTGCGGGTGCTGGCGCACATCAGCGAGGACGCGGCGATGTGCGAGGCGTTCGCGAACGGGCACGACATCCATTCGTCCACGGCGGCGAGCCTGCATGACGTGCCGCTGGACGAGGTGACGGAGGACATGCGGCGGCTGGCGAAGACGACGAATTTCGGGATCGTGTACGGGATCAGCGCGCAGGGATTGGCGTCGCGGACGGAGTTTTCGCGGGGGGAGGCGGCCAAGTTCATCGAGACGTATTTCGCGACGTATCCGGGCGTGAAGGGGTACATGGACTCGACGATCGCGCTGGCGCACGAGCGCGGGTACGTGGAGACGCTGTTCCAGCGTCGGCGGTACCTGCCGGAGTTGAACTCGCGGGCGTTCCACGAGCGGGCGGCGGCGGAGCGGATGGCGATCAACATGCCGATCCAGGGGACGACGGCGGACATCATGAAAGTGGCGATGGTGAAGCTGGACCGGGCGATCCGCGAGCAGGGCTTCGCCGCGCAAATGCTGCTACAGGTGCATGACGACCTGCTGTTCGAGTTGCCGGCGGAGGAACTGGACGACTTTGCGGGGGTGGCGCGGGAGTTGATGACGAAGGCGGTGCCGCTGCACGTGCCGCTGGCGGTGGATGCGAAGACGGGAGCGAACTGGCGGGATATGGATGAGATTTAGGTTGGGGAGGGGAGTGTAGTACGACCCGGAGTCGGAGGTTGGGAGCATGTGGTCGGGGATGGCTGCAAGGGATGGCCTGGGCGCGGTGACTGCGCGGTTCGAAAAGGGCCGCCGCCGACGTCGGCCCGGCTCACCACGAGCGCATTTGCGGGGGCACGACCGGACGACGGGCGAGTCAGAGACACAGCCCCTACGCAGACCACGAGCGGAGACGCCGGGATGACGGAGAAGGAGCGTGCGATACTCGGGGTGGGATTTACTGTACCCCCATGCTTAGAGTCCCTGACCTGACGCAAGTGTTGTGCGTCGGGTGGGGATACGCCTTGGATGAGATGGCGCCGGCGAAGGAGCCGTTACGCGATGAGGGCGACCATCGTGTATGGGTTCCTGGGAGCCGGAAAGACAACCTTGTTGCGTTCGCTGGTTCCACGCCTGGCCTCGGTGGAATCGACGGCGCTGCTGGTGAACGAGTTTGGGATCGAGGGCGTGGACCAGGTGGTGCTGGCCTCAAACGACCTAACGGTACGGCAACTGGTGGGCGGTTGCGTGTGTTGCGAGGTGCGCGGCGACCTGATGGTGGCGCTGGAGGAGATTGCGCGGGTCGTTGGACCGGAGCGGCTGGTGATCGAACCGACGGGCCTGGCCTCGCCGGACACGTTGGCGCACGTGTTCGCGAGTCCGTCGGTGCGTTCCATTGTGGCGGTGGACTCGGTGATCACGGTGCTGGACGCGACGCGCTATGCCCTGGTGCGGGACCACCTGGGCGATTTCTTCCCGAACCAGGTGCGGCATGCGGACCTGGTGCTGGTGAATAAGACGGACGCGGCGAGTGACGCCCAGCGTCGGGACGCGCGGGCGTGGGCGCGCAGCTTGAATCCCGGGGCCGCGATTGTGGACAGCGAGTATTGCAACGTCGATTCCGACCTGTTGCTGGCCGCCATCCGACAGGGGCGCGCGCGCAGGGCGGGAGCTGGCGGCGACGTTGACTTTGACTCGCGTGTTCCGCATGACGACTTGGCCGCAAGCGGCCTGGAACGGCTGGTGCTGGACACCGGCGCATTGCCCGCGGAGCGGGTCGACACGTTTGTGGGCGACCTGGCCGCGGGCGTATATGGCGACGTGGTGCGCGCGAAGGGGTTTGTGCCCGACGCGGCGGGCTGCGCGCTGGTCGATGTGGTGCTGGGCGCCTGGGAGGTCCGCGAGTTCGGGCCGGCGCCGCTGTACATCGACGTGATCGGACGAAACCTGGACACCAACGAAATGGAGCTAGCTCTTACTCATGGCAGCAAGGAGCTCGCGCGCACGGCGTAGCCGGCGCGCGTCAACAGAGACGGCGGCGACATCGGCCAACGGGACCGAAGAGGCCGCCAAAAGCAACTCGGACAAGACGGTTTCACACCTGACGCATCACCGGATGATCGCGCGCAACCTGAACGCGCTGCGGGAGAACTTTGGCGAGTTGCGGAAGCAGGTCGTCGATACGGAGCGCCAGTACAAGCGGGGCGACAAGTCGCTGGATACGTCACTGTTCCAGACGCGGAACCAGGTGGAGGCGCTGGAGAAGCGGCTACTGGAGTTCATCGAAGAGATGACGGAGGTGGCGTTCAACTCGAACCTGGAGATCAAAGGGAATTCGGACCGGATCAACGCGATCTGGGAGGCGCTGGAGTCGTTTGCGCCGGACGCGGCGGATATCAAGCGGCGACGCGAGGAGTGTGAGAAGCGCGAGGAGGCGCGGCAGGACGAGATCGATCGCCGGCTGCAAGACCTGGCGGAGAAGACCGAGTCCAACGGCGCGACGAAGCGCGGGCCACGTAAGAAGGCGGCTGCGGGCTCGAAGCGAAAGAGCGAGAAGTAATGCGCCGCGTATCGCCAATTCCCGAAGACATTGAACTGCACATGGGCGACGAGGTGTCGTCCGACGGCCAGGACTTGCGGATGCTGGTTGACGAGCTAAAGGACGTTATCTCGAAGGAGCGGCCGGGGGAACGGGCGCTGGCGAACTCGGCCCGCGAGTTGACGCGGATGGCGGGGGCGCTGCGGGACCAGACGACGATTACGAACGCCGGGCCGAGCCTGCGGCTGGGCGTGTTTGTGGACACGGCCAACGTGACGGACCGGGACCCGGACGACCCGATTCGGATCGACTTCAAAAAGCTGCTGGACGAGGTGACGGCGGACCGGCGCTTGATTCACGCGCGGGCCTACTGCCCGATCTACGCGGATTTCGCCGGACGGCTGGAGCACCAGCGGTCGGTGGCGCCGGTGTGGGAGAAGGGGTACGACATCGTGACCAAGTCGATCAAGGTGTTCGCCGATGGCACGCGCAAGGCAGACCTGGATATCGTGCTAGTAATGGATGTGATCCGACGGCTGCCGACGATGGACGTGGTGGCGCTGGTGTCGGGCGACGGGGATTACGTGCCTATGGTGGATTACCTGCGCGAGCACGGGCTGCGGGTGGAGGCGTATTCGTTCGCGGACGCGATGTCGGAGGACTTGCGGGTGGCGGCGAACGATTGGTTCGACTTGTCGACGGCCACGAGCCTGCACGCGAATTCATCGAACGGCGCACGCCGGAAGACGCGCGCGGCGGCCAGAGCGTGATTCACCTGGTCGGGCGGCCATGAGCGCGCGACGCCGGCGGGGACGACGGCGGCGGGTTCGACCGAACGAGGAGCGCACGACGCGGCGGTTCAACCCGCGGCGCTGGATTACGCTGTCGGGCGTGTGGTCGATCCTGGCCCTGCTGGCGGTGCTGATGCTGATCGTGTCGCTGATCGCGCCCGCGCTGGGCACAGGAGTCGGAGGCTAGGGCACTGCGCGACTCACGCGAGAACCGGACCCAAGAGCGGGCCGGCGGTCGCGGGCGGACACCGTTCGGTCTATGGCGGCTATTCAGGGTTGGCGGCACCGATTTCAACATCGATGCCAGCTGGCTGATCATCTTCGCGGTCGTGACCTGGACGACGGCGACCTCGCTGATCCCGCGGCGGTTGATCGAGGCCAGCGTGGCGGAGGGCGTTCAACCGGACGTGACGTGGCCCGCGATCTGGGCGGCAGGCGTGGTGACCAGTTTGCTGTTCTTTGCGTGCATCGTGGCGCACGAGGCGGCGCATACGGTGGTGGCGGTGCGCACGGGCATTCCGGTTCGCAGTATCCGGCTGTTCGTCTTCGGCGGGCTGGCCGAGATGGATCGCGAGCCCGATCGCCCGAGCCAGGAACTCATGATCACCATCGTTGGCCCGGTGACCAGCGCGGTTCTGGGCGGCCTGTTCCTGGTGCTCGCCGGTCAGTTGGCGGCGGTGTCAATCCCCGGCGTTACGGCCCAATGGCTGGGCGAAATGAACCTAGCGCTTGTCGTGTTCAATCTGCTGCCGGGGTTTCCGCTGGACGGTGGTCGGATTTTGCGGTCGATCGTGTGGGCGACTACGGGGGACGTGGTGCGCGGCACTCGGGTAGCCAGCTTCGTGGGTTCGGCCTTGGGCGTGGCGCTGATGGCTTTTGGCCTCATTCAGTTCCTAGCCTCTGGCGGAGCCGTGCAATGGCTCTGGATCGCGGTGATTGGCTGGTTTCTGTGGTCCGCCGCGCGCAGCGGGTATCGCGACGCGATTCTCAGGCAACAGCTACATCGCTATCGCATCCGCGATCTCCTGCGTCCGGAGTCCGGGGCGGTGCCGTTCGACGGGACCGTGCAGGAGTTCATCGAACGTGGGCTGTATCACGACCGCTTTGGCCTGCGGCCGGTGGTTGATGCCGCCGGAAAGCTGATTGGGATGCTGGAAGGGGACGACGTGCGCGATGTGCCGCTGGAGCGGCGGGTGGAGACCCAGCTGCGCGAGATTGCCCGCCCGGTGGATGACATGGCGGTGGTGGCGCCGGACGACCTGCTAAGCGTGGTGATCGACAAGGCGTATGAGACGGATCGGCGGCTGTACTTCGTGGTCGAGGACGGGTACGTGCTGGGCATTGTGGACACCGTGGACGTGGTCAATACCCTGCGCGCCCGGAAACGCTAGCCCAGTCCGGCCAGCCGCCCGCCGTCGTCCACTATCATTTCGCGTAGTCAGCCAACGCGCCCGGAGTTCGGCCAATGGAGGTTCTTCCCCGCACCGCACTGTTCCTCGATCTGGCCTCGCTGGACGTAATGGTCGGCCATCACGGCGTCCGCGTGGCGCCTGGGCGGTTGCGGGAGCGGTTGACCGCGAACCGCCGACTGGTGCGGGCTGTGGCCTACGGCGTGCGCGACGACGACCGTCCCGATTCCGAGCAGCGCCTGGCCGGGTTGGCCGCCGAGGGTTTCAAGGTTGTCGCCAAGCCGCTGCGGCGGCGCGCGGACGGTGTGCGGCGAGCCAGCCTGGGTGTGGACATTGCGGTGGACGCGCTGGAGCTTGCTCCGCACCTGGACGCGCTCAGCCTGCTGACCACCGACGCCGACCTGACCGTGCTGATCGAGGCGGTCCAGCGGCGGGGCGTGCGCGTGGAGGTGGTCACCAGCCTCGAACTGGCGCCGCCGGCGCTCATGGAGGCGGCTGATGAGGTGGTGGAGTTTGCGAGCCTGCTCGAATCGGTGAGGTCCGAACGCCCGGGCCGTCGCGATATGCCAACGGAGCGGGGGAACGCACGGCCTCGCCTGGACCCGCCCCCAGGGCGGCGGCAGCGGCGACGGTCATCGGGCAGGTCCGAGACCGATGCGCCAACGTCCGCTTCGGCGGCCGACACGTCGGAAGGCACGAGGGACGCAAGCCCTCCGGCCGCAGGGCAGGGTTCAGAGGCTGTCTCGGAATCCGCGCCCGCCGAACCTTCCGAATCCACGGGCGGCGCGCCAGACCGAGCCTCCCCGAGAGTGCTTCCACAGGAGAACCTGAGCGGGCGGGCCGTACGAGCTTCAGCCGACGAGGGCTAGATGCGCGTCGCCGTCACGGCAACCATCTGGGGTGGCACCCCGTTTTCCCAGGTTGCAGAGGAGGCGCGCGACGCGGGGTATGCCGGCATCGAGGGCGTGGGCGACCTAGCCGGGAATGTGGCGCTGGCGCGCCGGGTGCTGGCCGACGAAGGGCTGGAGGTGACGGCGGGACGCTTTTTCGCCAACTGGTTCGCCGAGATGTACCAGGAGATCGAATTCGACCAGTTGCAGCGGGCGGCCGAGTTCTTCGCCGACATCGGCGCGCAGTTCCTGATCACGTCGTCTCGGCCGGCGCCGGAGCGGATGCTGACGGCGGGTCACGTCACGAGTGAGCGTCAGGACGGGTTATTGGATTACCAGTGGACGCAGCTGGCGGACTCGCTGACGCAGGCGGCTTACGTGACGCAGCGCGACTTTGAGCTGCCGCTGCTTTTTCGCAATCAGCTTGGCTCCTACGTCGAGACGGGGGACGAGATGGATCGGCTGATCGGCATGACCGATCCCGATACCCTGCGGCTGGCGCCGGACATCGGCTACCTGGTGTATGCGGGCGTGGACCCGCTGGAATTCGTGCGCAGAAATTTCGAACGCATTGCCTACGTGACCTTGAAGGACCTGGACGCCGACCTACACGAACAGCACATCTGGGCGAAGGGCTCCCTGGAGGAGTTCTGGGAGGCCGGGGGCTTCCTTGAGCTCGGGCAGGGGGACGCGGACGTGGAGGGCGTGGTGGATTTGCTGCGGGAGCGCGGGTTCGAGGGCTGGTTGGCCGTGGGACACGACCAGCCGGGACGGGATCCGTCCGCCAGCGTCCAGATCTCGCGGGACTACATGGTGGGCCTGGGGTTTGAATTGGAAGCGGACCTGGCATGACGCGGGCCGTCGGGCGCCGGGCCGTGCTGTCAGGCGGCGCCGCGGCGGCCGCGCTGGCGGCGCTGACGGCCTGCGGCGATTCGGCGATCCAGCGTCGGCAGCCCAGTCCGATCGCCCTGGCCAACGTGTGGCCCTGGGGCGCCAATACTTTTCTGGACCTGGAAGTCGAGACGTGGAAGCGCCGCCATACGCTTGAGATGGTTCGGGACGCCGGGATTCGCTGGATCAAGCAGCACGCGCCGTGGGCGGACATCGAGACGCCGGAACGCGGGCAGTACTTCAACGCCGCCGCCCGGCGCTCGACCTGGGACAAGTACGACGAGATCGTCGACCTGGCGGAAGAAGCGGGGGTGGAGATCATTGCGCGGATCGACCGCGCGCCAGCCTGGGCGCGGGTGAACAAGGCGCATCCGACGACGCCGCCGACGAATTACGTGGACTACGGGCGCTTCCTTTCAGCGTTCGCCACGCGTTACCGCGGGCGGGTGCGCCATTACCAGATCTGGAACGAGCCGAACCTGGCGCACGAATGGGGCGGCGCGCCGCCGCAACCGGAGGAATATGCCCGGCTTCTGCGGGTGGCCAACCTGGCCATCAAGAGCGTGGACGAGGACAACGTGGTGATCGCGGCGCCGATGGCCGCCACGCTGGAGAACAGTCCGCGGGCCATGGACGAGTTGCACTACCTGCGGCGGTTCTATGAGGCGGGCGCGGGCGACTACCTGGACGTGCAGGCGGCCAACGCCTTTGGCCTGGAGCATCCGCCGGAGGCGCCACCCGACCTGCATGTGCTGAATTTCCGGCGGGTGGAGTTTGTACGCGAGTTGATGGTGGAATTTGGCCTACGCAACCGGCCGGTCTGGTTCAACGAGTACGGCTGGAATGCCTCGCCGGCGGACATGAGTCCGGCCAAGCTCGTTTGGCGGCGGGTGCCGGAGGAAACACAGGCCGAGTGGACGGTGGAAGGCGTGCGGTACGCCCTGACCCACTGGCCATGGGCGGGTGTGTTCAATCTCTGGTTCTTCCGCAAGCCGCTCGGGGCCTTGCAGCCCGACGAGAGCGAGTACTACTTCCGCATGGTCGAACCGGACTTCACCCCGCGGCTCGTCTACCGGGCCGTGCAACGCGCCGCCACCGGCGCCTCGTTCCCCTAGGACGAAGCTGAGACACCTATTGCGACTGCGGCGCGGCTGGCTGCTGCCGGCGGCCGTAGCGGTGGCGGCCGTGGTTACGGTTGGCGCGGTGGGGCTGATGGCGCTGCTGGATCGCGGCGTGACTTACGGCACGGCGGACCTGGGCGAGATCCGAGACACGGATGCCCCGGCTATCGGGGCCAACACGTTCCTGCACCGCGAGCCCGATCAAGCGAAAGTCCGGCAAGAGCTGGCCGTGCTGCGGGCGGCCGGGGTGGGGTTGATTCGCCAGGAGTTCAACTGGGCGGAGTTCGAGCCGCTGGACCCGGAGGAGCACCCCGATCTTGGCCAGGACGCGTGGGTCAAGTACGACCACATCGTGGAGGCTTCGCGGGATGCGGGGATTGAGATCCTGGCACGGTTGGACCGAGCGCCTGTCTGGGCCACGCCGGGGTTCGATCCGCGGGAGAACCCGTGGATGCAGGCACCGCCGGCCGACAACGCGGAGTTCGCGCGCTTTGCCGGACAGTTGGCAGCGCGATATCGGGGCAAGGTGCGCTACTACCAGGTCTGGAACGAGCCGAACCTGTTCGGCGAGTGGGGCGGGCGACCGCCGAACGCGGCCGAGTACCTGGCGATGTTGCGGGCGGTGGGCGGGGCGATTCGCGAGGCCGACCCGGAGGCGCGGATCGTGCTGGCGGGGCTGGCGCCGACGATCGAGACGGGACCCGAGAACCTGAGCGACCTGCTGTTTCTGCGGCAGCTGTACCTGTTGGGCGCGAAGGGCGATTTCGACATCGCGGCCAGCATGTCGTACGGATTGTGGACGGGACCGCGCGATTTCCGCATAGACGATCAGCGGGTGAACTTTCCGCGCGCCGTGCTGTGGCGGGAGGTCATGCTGGCGTTTGGCGACGCGCAGACGCCGGTGTGGGCGACGGAGTACGGCTGGATGTCGCTGCCGGCCGGCTGGACCGGGGATCCGGGCATCTGGGGCAATCACCCGATCGAGGTGCAGGCAGCCTGGACGGTGGACGGGCTCCGGCGGGCGCGCGCGCAGTGGCCGTGGATGCCGACGATCGTGATCTGGGCCTCACGCTGGCCGGAGGACCTGGATTCGCGGGATCCCACGCCCTACTTCCGGCTGATGGACAAGGACTTCACGCCGCGCCCCAATCTCGAGGCGGTGCGGGCGGCCTTCGGCGGTCCGGTGGCTGCGGGGGCCGGTCTGCACCAGGAGACGCACGCCGCGGTGAGCTATGCGGGGCCGTGGCCGCGGGTGCCCAGCGACCTGGCGTCGCTGACCCTGCACCGGCAGACCGGGGTGGCGGGCGCGACGGTGAGATTCCGGTTTGACGGCACGGACGTGGGGCTGCTGACGCGGCGGGGTCCCGACCTGGGACGGGTGCTGGCGCGGATTGACGGGCGGGACGCGCTGGCGGATGCGCTGCCGCGGAATCCGGCGGGTGAGGCAATCCTGGACCTGTATGCGCCGAGCGTGGAGCCGCTGGCGCGGATCCCGATTGCGACGCGGCTGCCGCCCGGGATGCACACGCTGGAACTGACGGTGCTGGCCGAGTCAAACCCGGCCTCAACCGGGGGCCTGGTGATCGTGGACGGGCTGCTGGTGGGGAATGCGCGGCCGACGTGGCCGTGGCTGGCGCTGGGCGGGATGTGGGCAGCGGCTGGGGCGCTGGCGGTGTGGACGGCGCGATCGTGGCGCGGCCCACGGCGGATGCTGGCGTGGCTGTCTTTGACCTGGATGGACCGGCGGGTTGGCCCGCTGCGACTGGGCGAAGCGGTACTGGCGCTGTCGGCGGTGTTGTATGCGGTGCTGCCAGCCGGCGGACTGACTTCCGCGTGGACGCTGATTCGAGTGCTGCTGGCGCTTGGCATGGGCGTGATGGCGGTTGCGCGGCTGCGGGACGCGGCGTTGGTGGCGGTGGCGGCCATTCCGTTCGTGGGCGTGATCGGGCGGACGGGGGTGTTTGACCGGCCGGTGGGCGAAGTCCTGATCCTGGCGGTGGTGGCGGCATGGATCGTGCGCGCGCTGTGGTGTGGGCCGTCGCGCCTGCCGCCGGTTCGATGGCTGGCGGCGGCAGCCGTATTCGCGGTGGCTGGAATCGTGGCGGCGGCACTGGCCGACTATCCGAAGTTCGCGTTGCGCGACCTGCGCACGGTGATCCTGGAGCCGGCGGCGTTCTTCCTGGTGCTGGCTTCGGTTTTGCGCGAACGCAGCGATGTGCGCCGATTGCTGGCGGCGCTGGTGGCGGGGGCGGCGCTGGCGGCTCTGGTTGCGCTGGCGCTGATTCCGTTTGGCGCGGTGGTGACCGAGGTGTTTCCACCGCGCGTGCGGGGCACGTACGGGTCGCCCAACAACCTTGCATTGGTGCTGGAGCGGGCGGCGCCGGTGGCCCTGGCGTTGGCAGTGGCCGCAGGCACGAGGACCCTGGTCCGTGGGCGGTGCGGTTGGGGTTTGGGGCGGCTCGCGAGCACTCGCGGGCTCTGGCTGCTGGCGCTTGCCGTGTTGCTGGTCGTGCTGATCCTGACGTGGAGCCGAGGGGCGTGGCTGGGGGCGCTGGTGGGGCTGGCGGTGGCGGCGCGTCCACTGTGGGCGCGGGTCGGATTCAGACATCGCCTGGGGGCAGTGGCGCTGTCGCTGGCGGCGCTGGCGGGGATCGTGCTGGTGACGGGCGTTGAGCGGATTGGCCAGCTGCTGCGCATCGGGGATAGCGGGGCGGTGTCTCGGCTGGCCATCTGGGACAGCGCCTGGCGGATGGGGCGCGACAACTGGCTCTTCGGGGTGGGTCCGGACAATTTTCTGACGCACTACCGGGCGTACATGCGGCCGGAGGCGTGGCGGGAGCCGAACATCTCGCACCCGCACAATCTGGTACTGGACGCCTGGGTGTCGCTGGGGCTGATTGGACTGCTGGCGCTCGTCGCGGTGCTGGTGCTGTTCTGGCGGGACTGGCGGCAGATTCGCAGGGATCGCGACCGCGGCTCCGATCCGCTGACCTTCGGATTAGCGGGGGCGATGGCGGCGGCGCTGACGCATGGCCTGGTAGACCACGCGTACTTTCTGCCGGAACTGGCGGCGATGTTCTGGACGCTGGCGGCGGCGGTGGCGGGGCTCGTCCTTGTTCGCGGGGTGAAAGCATCGGATGTGTCGGCCTCGGAGGGCGCACGCAGTCCGTCCACCTAGCTAGGGCTCCGAGCTTTACTTGCCGATACAGAATTTCGAGAAGATGACGTCGAGAAGGTCTTCGGTGGCGGATTCGCCGGTGATTTCGCCGAGGGCGTTGACCGCGCCGCGGACGCCGATGCTGATGAAGTCGGACGGTTCGTCGTCGGCCACGGCGCGGCGGGCGCCCGCGAGTTCGTCGCGGGCGCGGGTGAGGGCTTCCTGATGGCGAACGCTGGCCACGAGGGCGAGGCCGCCGTCGGCGCCGACCAGGCCAATGACGTGGCGGAGGGCCTGGCGTAGCTCGCTGACGTCCTCGCGGATGGCGGCGGTGCGGACAATGGGCGCGCCTGGGGCGAGGTCGCGGACGTCATCGGCCCGGACCGCGTGCGGAAGGTCTCGCTTGTTGAGTGAGACGATGGTTGGTTTGGCGGCCTGGCGCACGCGCTCGGCGGCGTTTTCGTCGTTGCCCAGGAGGGGGCGGCTGGCGTCCAGCACCAGGACGACGGCATCGGCGCCATCGAGGGCACGGGAGCTGCGTTCGACGCCCAGGGTTTCGACGGGGTCGCGGGTCTCGCGCAGGCCGGCGGTGTCGTTGAGGACGATGGGGACGCCGTCGAGGTCAAAGGACTCTTCCAGGACGTCGCGGGTGGTGCCGGGAATCTCGGTGACGATGGCGCGGTCGGTGCTGAGCAGCGCGTTCATGAGTGAGGACTTTCCGACATTGGGGCTGCCGACCAGGGCCACGCGAACGCCGTGGCGCTGCATGATGCCGCGTCCCGCCGAGGCGAGAGCATCCTCCAGCCGCTGGTGGAGCGAGTCGAGGGTGGCGGCGACGACGCCGCGGTCCATGGCAGGGACTTCGTCTTCGTCAAAGTCGACCTCGGCTTCCATCTGGGCCAAGAGGTCAAGGCAGGCGCTGCGCATGTCGCCAACGGCATCGGAGAGACGTCCGGCCAACTGATTGGCGGCGACAGCGAGGGCGGCGGGCGTGGGGGCGGCGACGAGGTCGGCCACGGCCTCGGCCTGGGCCAGGTCGAGGCGGCCGTTCAGGAAGGCACGGAGGGTGAACTCGCCGGGGCCGGCGGGGCGGGCGCCCGCGGCAAGGATGCTGTCGAGCACGCGCCGGAGAGCTATGGGACCGCCGTGGCAGCTGAGTTCGGCGACGTCCTCCCCGGTGTAGGAGCGGGGGCCGGGCATGAAGAGCAGGAGGGCCTGGTCGATCAGCTCGTTGTTGCCGTCGTAGACCCGCGCCAGGTGGGCGTAGCGGGGTTTGGGGTCGCGGGGGCGGCGGGTGACGCGGCGGGCGATCCAGAGGGCCTCGGGGCCGCTGATGCGAACAACACCGATGCCGCCAGCGCCCACGGGGGTGGCGATGGCGGCGATGGTGTCGGTGGTTGGAGCGCTGGGGTTCATCGGTAGGCAGCGGGGACGTAGGCCGCGGGGCGACGGTGGATTCTACGGGCGGCCTGAGCGACCGGGGGGAGGTTCGCTAGGCTGGTCGGGAGCGCTGCCGCAGCGCTCCGACAGCAGACGTGGGAGCTGGCGCCGATGCCGCAGATGACGGGTGGGCAGGCCCTGGTGGCCGGGATGCGCCAGGCGGGCGTGACGACGTTGTTCGGGATCCCCGGCGTGCATAACGGCGGGTTATACGACGCCCTGCTGGACGCGCCGGACGTGCGGGTGGTGATCACGCGGCACGAGCAGGGCGCGGCTTTCATGGCGGACGGGTATGCACGGGCATCGGGCCGGGTGGCCTGCGTGGCCACGATTACAGGGCCGGGGATCACCAACGCGGCCACCGGGTTGGGCGAGGCATATGCGGAGTCGTCACCGGTGTTGCACATCGCGACGGCGCTGGGTCCGGCGTCGCGCACGCCAGAAGCCGGCGAGTTGCACGAGTTGCGGGACCAATCGGGCGTCTTGCGGGCACTGGTGGGGCACCACGAGCTGGTGGAGTGGGTGCCGGAGATTCCAGGCGCGGTGACCCGGGCCATGGACGCGATTACGACGGATCGGCCGGGTCCGGCCAGCGTAGAAATCCCACTGGACCTTTTGACCGAGACGGCGGACGTGGAGATGGCGGGGGCAGTGCCGGCAACGGCGTCCTCGCCGGACACGGCGGCGGTGGATCGGGCGGCCGAGTTGCTGGCCGAGGCCGAGGCGCCCCTGATTTTCCTGGGCAGCGGGGCGATGGACGCGGGGTCGGAGGTCGAGGCGCTGGCGGAGCGGCTGCAGGCGCCGGTGCTGACGGCTCAGACGGGCAAGGGGGCGTTCCCCGAGTCGCATCCGCTGTCGCTGGGCTGCAAGCACCGCCTGGACGAGAGCCTGTACGAGTTGCTGCGGACCCGAGACGTGGCGCTGGTGGTGGGGTGCCGCCTGGGGGCGCGGGTGACGGACGACGACCGAATGCCGCTGCCGGAGACGCTGATCCAGGTCGATCGCTCGGCGGCCGAGTTGGGGCGGCATCGGTCCAACGCCGTGTCGATCCAGGCTGATGCCGCGGCGGCGGTGAGCGAACTGCTGGAAGCGCTGCCGGACGAGCCGCCGCCGGAGGCCCCGGACATTGCCGAGGGGATGCGGGCTCGTCGACGCAGTCCGCATGACGCCGCGGACGACCCGAGGTCGGCAGCGATTCTTGAGGAGCTTCGGCGGGTGCTGCCGGACGACGGCGTGCTGGTGAACGATATGACGATGACCAGCTACCGCTCGGCCGGGCTGTTTCCGGTGGATCAGCCGCGGTCGTACATGTTTCCGATCTACTTCGGCACGCTGGGCTTCAGCCTGCCGGCGGCGATCGGGGCGCAGGTGGCGTGTCCCGAACGGCCGGTGCTATCGCTGAGCGGCGATGGCGGCTTTCTATTTACGGCGGAAGAGCTGGCGACGGCGGTACGGGAGCAGCTGCCGGTGGTGGCGGTGGTGTTCAACGACTCGTCGTACGCGGCTATTGACGGGAACTTTCGGGGGAACTTCGGTGGGCGGACGGTGGACGTGCGGCTGCACAATCCGGATTTCGTGGCGTTCGGGAAGTCTTTCGGCGCGGCGGCGGAAGGGGTGGACACGCCGGAGGCGCTGGGGGCGGCGGTGGAGCGCGGGCTGGCGCGGCGGTGTCCGACGCTGATCGAATATCGGCTGCCGCCGGTGGGCTGAACGCGAGACCTTCGGCTGGCCGAGCCGGGCGGGCATAGACTGGACGCGGCACCTCTCAGGCGCGGTGGGTCGGTGGAATGCTTTCGGAACAGCAGGTGCGGTTTTTCGAGACGTTTGGGTATCTGGGCTTTCCCGGGGCGTTTGCGGACGAAGCCGAGGCGATTAGCGAGGAGTTCGAGCGGGTCTGGGCGGAGCGCGGCGGCGGGCACGAGGGGAGAGTGCATGACCACAAGCAGCGGTCGGCCTTCGTGCCGTTCATTGACCAGAGCGAGTACCTGAGCGGGCTGATCGACGACCCGCGAATCGATGGCGTGGCCGCGGCGCTGCTGGGGGACGACTACAACTACGAGACCAGCGACGGGAACTTCTACGTGGGCGATACGCGCTGGCACTCGGACGGGTTTGCGCGGACGAAGTACCGGTTTCTGAAGTTCGCGTTCTACCTGGATCCGGTGACGGCGGAGTCGGGCTGCCTGCGGGTGATTCCGGGGAGCCACCACCGGCGCGACGGGTATGCGAACGCGCTGCACGACCTGATGAGCACGAGCCGGGTCGACCAAACCGAGTCGGCGCTCGGCGTCCCAGGTCCCGAGGTGCCGGCGGTGGCATTGGAGACGCAGCCGGGCGACCTGATCATGTTCAACCAGGACCTGAAGCACGCGTCGTATGGGGGCGGCACGCGGCGTCGAATGTTCACGATCAACATGTCAGAACGCTTCGACGACGAGGATCTGGACACGCTGCGAAACGACGTCGCCTCACTGGTGCGGTTCTGGGCGGAGAGCGCCTACGGCGACGCAATGGTCAGGACGGCCGGGCCGGACCGAATGGTGCACCTGGAGCAGCGGATGGCGAATGACGACCATCTGCCGGCGCTGGTGTCGAAGGCGCGCGAGGAGATGAGCGAGCCGGCGCGGGGATAGATGCCAATAGGCAACAGTCTGATCCCCAGCCGTTGGACTAGGCGGCGGTGGCTGGTTCCGTGGCGGCGTCGGCGAGGGCGCGCTGGTATTCGCGCTGCAGCATGCGCTTGCTGACGAAGATGTCGACGAGGTCCCAGGGGAGGGGTTCGTCGGGATCGCGCTGGCGGTGGATGTACCAATCCAGGTCAAGGCCGGCGGCTTCGATGGCCTGGTACCAGCGGTCCGGTTTCAGGTGCTCCATCCAGCCGTCGAAGCGGCAGCCGCGTTCCCAGGCGCCCTTGATGGCGCGGCCGACGCGACGGTCGCCGAGCGCGAGCAAGGCCTCAATGTGGCTTTCCTGCGGGTCGTGCCACATGAGGTGGATGTTGCGGTCGCGCGCGATCTGGAAGCAGGCCTGCTGCTTGGCGCGAATGGCGTCGCTGCGGTCCTGCGGGTGCCACTGGAACGGCGTGAAGGGCTTGGGGATAAAGGTGGAGACGGTGACGTTGACCTTGGCGCGCTTGCCGTGGTGGCGGCGCCCGACGGCCATGACCCGGTTGGCCAGGTGGGCGATGGCCTGGGCGTCCTCAATCGTCTCGGTGGGCTGGCCGATCATGAAGTAGAGCTTGATGGTGCGGAAACCGCGCTGGAAGGCCATGTCGCAGGTTTCCAGCAGGTCCTCGTCCGAGATTTCCTTGTTGATGACGCGTCGCATGCGGGGAGTGGCGGCCTCGGGGGCGAAGGTGAGGCTGCCGCCGCGCTTGCCGCCGCGTTGCAGCGCATCGGCCACGTCGACGTTGAAGGTTTCGACGCGGGTGGAGGGGATCGAGACGCGGACGTAGTCCTCGGCCGAGTCGTACACGTCGTTGATGACGCCATCCAGTCCCTTGTAGTCGACGGCGTTGAGGGAGAGCAGCGAGACCTCGCTCTGACCGGTGGCGGTGAGACAGCGGTCGACCGCCTGCTCGACCAGGTCCTTGCTGCGGTGGCGGACCGGGCGGTAAAGGTAGCCGGCCTGGCAGAAGCGGCAGGCGCGGGCGCAGCCGCGGTCGAGTTCGACGGCAATCCTGTCGTGAACCACGCCGGTGTTGGGGACGACGGGGCGGCGGGGTCCGCTGTAGACGTCGATGTCGACGTACTGGCGGGCGACTTTTTCAGGGAGGTCGTCCCGCAGCCGACGGTGGCCCAGGAAAGCGCCGTCGTCGGCGTATTGGGGCTCATAGAGGCCGGGGGCGTAAATGCCGGGTATGGAGCGGGCGCAGGCGGCGATGAATTCATCGCGCCAACCCGGCTGGGAACGGTCGAATTCGGCGTGCCGGTTCAGCACCTGCTGCAACAGATCCTCGCCTTCACCGACCGCGATCAGGTCGAAGAAATCCGCCATGGGTTCGGGATTGGACACGGCCGAGCCGCCGCCCAGGACGAGCGGGTCCGAGTCGGAGCGGTCGGCGCGTTCGATGGGGATGCCGGCAAGATCCAGCATTTCGAGGACGTTGGTGTTGCCGCTCTCGTAGCTCATGGAGAAGCCGAGGATGTGGAAGTCACGCAACGGGCGGCGCGATTCCCAGCCGAAGAGCGGTAGACCGTTTTCTCGCATGGCGTCCGCCATGTCAGGCAGCGGCGTGAAGCTGCGATCGCAGAGGTGGGGGGTGTCGTCGTTGACCAGTTCGTAGAGCAGCCCCATCGCCAGGTTGGACATGCCGATCTCGTAGGCGTCCGGGAAGCAGAGCGCCAGGCGGGTCTGGGCCGAGTCCCAGTCCTTCTGGCGCGCGTTGTGCTCGCCCGCGAGGTACTGGGCGGGCTTGGTTACGTAGTCGAGTAAGTACTCAATCTCGACCAGTGAAGGCGCGGTGGATTGGACTGTCATCCGCCAATACTGCCCTATCGGGGCACTCCTCCGAAGACATGACCTGAGATAGGCACCCGTCCTCCGTTGAATTCTCGTCCCAAACCAGGTCTGCGACGCGCTGGTCCGTGAGGCGGCGGACGCGCTTGTGCCAAGCGTGACCAAGGCGAACGCGGCAGGCGGCTAAGATACTGCGCCCGCCCGTCGCCAAAGGCACTCCGGCAATGCCCGACCTGGTCGTCCGCGCCTCCACGCTTGTCGATGGCACCGGCGCGGATCCGTGCTTCGACGCCGAAGTCGTCGTGAGCAACGGCGCAATCAAATACGCCGGGCCTGCCGTGCCGCACGCGGACGATGCCGACATCATCGACTACGGCGACGCCACCATCATGCCGGGCCTCATCGACTGCCATTGCCATCTGCAGTTTGGCGCGTATTCCAGCCACGAACGCACGCTGGCAGTCCATAAGTCCGCCTCCAACGAGGACCGTGTCATCACCGCAATCCAGAACGCCCAGCGTGCCTTGGCAACCGGGGTGACCACCATGCGCGACACCGGCGGCTACCGGACCCTCAACATGCTGATTCGCGACGCGCAGCGTGCCGGCCAGTTTCTGGGTCCGCGCCTCATGGTCTGTGGGGCGCCGATCACCACCACCGGTGGACATCTGAATTGGTGCGGCCTGCGCGCCGATTCGCGCGACGAAGTAGTCCGTGCGGCTCGCCAGATGGTCGAAGCCGGCGCCGACTTCATCAAGGTCATGGCCACCGGCGGCATGATGACGCCCGGCTCCCAGGCCGGGCACTCCCAGTACGACCTGGAGACGCTGCGCGCGCTGGTTACCGACTCTCATCGGCTCCGGCGTCATGTTGCGGCTCATGTGCTCGGTGCGGACGGTTGCCGCGACGCCATTGATGCCGGTGTGGATACGTTGGAGCATTGTTCGTGGCTTACGGCTGACGGAGTCCGCGGCCAGTCGGCGATCGACGCCGCGGCCGTCGATCGAATCGATGCCACGCATCAGTCTGTCCATATGACGTTGGCGGCCATGAATCGCACCCCGTTCCGCGACATGGCGCACCTGGACGAATTGCCCGCCGACGAACGCGAACGCATCCGCGCTGCGGGAGCAAATTTTCGTTACATGCGCGAGCAAGGTGTGCCGCACGTTGTGTCCACGGACGCCGGCGTAATCGACACGCCATTTCATGAGTTCCCGCTCTCGGTCATCAGCGCCGTCGTGGCGCTCGATACCACGCCGGTGGACGCTATGCACCTGGTCACCGGCGCCGCCGCCCAGGCCATCGGCCTCGGCGAGGTGACCGGATCGCTTATCCCAGGACGTCAGGCCGATCTACTGGTGGTCGACGGAGACGCGTCCGAGAACATCTGCAACATCGCCCGCACCGTGTCGGTCTATCTTGGCGGACAAGAGGTGGTGCGAAAGCGCCGCTTGGAAGTGCTCGTCAGCTAACCCGCAGAACGAGCTGTCGCTGACGCTGCGCTCGGCTTGCTAGAGCGACCGACTACCTGTATTTGCGCATACCAGCCGGAGTGCGCGGAAGATGAGGCTACGCGAAGCGCAGCGGTGAGCCGAGCTGCCGCAACAACGCGATCACGCTCTGAGCCGCCAGGGCGCTGGTCTTGGGGTTCGCGTCGCTGGGCCGGTTCTCCAGCCGCAGCCGCATCGCGCCGAACGAGCCGAGAGCCTCCACCTCATGGACGTTGCCGGGTGCGTCCGGATCGGCCACGACGGTAACGCGAAGTCGGTCCGGGTCGTCCGCGGCCAGCGCCAGTAATGCCGCCACGTTGACGTTCTGCGGAAAGCCGCGAACGGCCTCCACCGGTCCACCGGTAAAGATCACCCGCGGCCCGGTGACGTCCGACAAGTCGATGCCCTGGTTGACGACCCACGGCGCGTCGGCCAGGGCTACCGGGGGTTTCGTGGTGGTCAGGGTGATCGATTCCACATGACCCACCCGGGACGCGCGCACCACGTCCAGCGCGCCAATGGCGCCCGACGGAACCCAGATGCGCGCGCCGGTGGTCTGCGCTGCCGCAAGCAGCGAGGCCAGGAAGTCGGGGTCAAGCGTCGCGCCGGTACTGAGAGCGACCAGGTCAACGCCGCGGCTGAGGACCTTTGGAGCGATGGTGCGCAGCGCGGCCTGGGAGGCGGCCTCGAGAACCGCGTCGAGACTCTCCCATGTGAGCGTCGCGAGATCCTCATGGACCGGCACGCCGGTAGCCGCCAGGTCATCACGCGCCGGGCACGCGACCGGCTCGACGACGGCCGCGACTTCAACACCCGGCGCTTCGCCGGCGCGCACGGCGCGCGCGACTTCGGTCCCGATCGCCCCCAGGCCGGCGATCGCGAGCCGCAGCGGCCGCGCGCCCGGGGAGTTCAGCGTCCGTTCCGCGGCAGCGGCAGGTGGATGGGGGCGTTGATTGCCTGCCAGGCCGATTCGGCGGTGGCTTCGGCGAAGGTCGGGTGCGCATGCACGGTCTCACGCAGGTCATCCAGGGTGGCTTCCAACCGGATTGCCAGCACACCCTCGGCGATGATGTCGCTGGCGCCGGGACCGATCACGTGCATGCCCAGAATCTCGCCGTACTGCCGGCCGGCCACGATCTTGACGAAGCCGTCGGTGTCGCCGTAGGCGCGGGCGCGTCCCAGCGCCTGGAACGGGAACATTCCAACCTGGATGTCACCGCGCTCCTCTTTGGCCGCCTCCTCCGTGAGACCTACGCTGGCGATCTCGGGGTGGGTGAAGGTGCAGGCGGGCACGGCGTTGGGCTCGTAGACAGAGGGGCGCCCCAGCGCATGCTCAGCGGCCACGACGCCCTGGTGGGACGCCACGTGCGCCAGCAGCTTATCGCCAATCACGTCGCCGATCGCGTAGATATCGGGCCGGCTCGTCTGCTGATGTTCGTTGACGCCGATCCCGCGCGGCGTGAACCGCACGCCGGCCGACTCCAGCCCGACGTCCGCCACGTTGGCACGACGACCGGTGGCCAGCAGCACGTGCGAGGCCTGCACGGTCTCCGACTCGCCGTCCGTTGCCAGCGTCACCTGGAGGTGCGGGTCGGCCTGCGCTATCGAATCGATTCGAGTTCCGGTGTGGACCTTGACGCCCTGCTGGATCAGGATCTTGCGCATGGCGGCGCTGACGGCTGCGTCCTCGTTGGGCACGACGCGGGGCAGCATCTCGACGAGAGTGACTTGGCCGCCGAGCAGAGCAAAAAGCGTTGCCCACTCCACGCCCACCGCACCCGCGCCGGCCACCAGGATGTGCTCCGGAACTTCCTCTAGCTCAAACGCTCCGTCGCTGTCGATGACGCCGGGGAGGTCGACGCCGGGAATCGGTGGGACCGCCGATGACGAGCCGGTGGCCACGATGACGGACTTGGCCGTAATGAGTTCGGTGCGTTCGACCAGCGACGCCTCCACGGCGCCGTGTCCCGCCAGGCGGCCGGTGCCCTGCAGGACCGTGACCCCGCCGGCCTTCAAAAGACCCTCAATGCCACGGCCAAGCTGGCGAATGACCCGATCCTTGCGGCGAACCATGGCCGGGTAGTCGGCGGTAACGCCCTTGACCCGCACGCCGAAGCTGGACGCCTTCTTGGCCAGCTGAAAGACCTCGGCGCTGCGCAGCAGCGCCTTGGATGGAATGCACCCGCGGTTGAGGCAGACGCCGCCAAGGCCGCTGTCTTCGACCACGACGACTTGCGCGTCCAGAGCGGCCGCACGAAGCGCCGCCACGTAGCCGCCGGGTCCGCCGCCGATCACACACACGTCCGCCTGCAGAGGCATCAGGTCCGCCAATCTGGTTGGGTGGCTAGCGGCATTGTAGGAGCGCGTGGGTTGAGGCCGGTTTCACTATGCATTGAAGTTCGGCGGAATCTCTTCGGCGTCGAAGACGCGCAGGGCCGCGTCCACGTGCTGGCGGCCTCGCCGCAGCGAGACTCCGGCATGTCCGGGATAAAGCGCTTCGAAGTCCAGTTCGCCCAAGCGGCGCATTGTTACGACCAGGTCCTGGATCGAGCAGTCGGGCGTGGACAGCAGCAGGATCTTGCCCTCCCGAAAGACAACGTCGCCACCAAACAGGCCAGGACGGTCGTCACCTTCGAGCAGGTAGGAGACGTGAACGCGTGCGTGGCCGGGAGTGTCGATGGGGCTCAGCCGGGCCTCGCCGACCTGAATCGTGTCGCCCTCCGCAATCGAAACGGCTGACGAACAGGGGGGCAGATGGAAGTCGGACGGATAGGTCCCCCCGGCCCTGGCGCGCGGGAGCGAGATGGATTCCTCGTCGGCTTGCCGGAGCCAATCAGCGGCGGGTCCCGGGGCCAAGACTTCGGCTCCGGTCAATTCGTGCAGCGGACCCGAGCCGCCGCCGTGGTCGGCGTGGGCGTGAGTCAGGGCGACGGTCTCGATGTTCGCGGGGTCGAAACCCGCGGCCCGTACATTGGCCAGGATCAGTTCCGGCTCGAGGCCGACGCCGGCGTCGATCAGCGCCAGCGGGCCGCCGCCATCGACGAGGTAGACGTGGCAGTCGTAGGGATTCGACAGGTCGGCGCCGGTGGCACCGCTGCCGACCAGGTGCACGCGCTGGGTCAGGCGCATTAGGCGGCGATCTCCGCGAAGGCCCTGCAGATGCCCAGGTAGATGCCGACCACCTGCTCGAGCTGAGCGAGCTCGATCCACTCGTCGTTCGTGTGGGCCTGGGCGATGTTGCCGGGGCCGAGGACGACCGATGGGATTCCGCCGAGGCCAGAGAGCATTGCGGCGTCTGTGGCGTAGGCGACGCCAAGCGGCTCCGGTGATATACCGGCGGCGGCAACGGCCTGCTGTGCGGCGCGCACAACCGGAGCTTCTTCGGGAGTCTCCAGCGGGGGGATGTCCACAAACGGCGGATCGCGGTCGATGCGCAGTTCCGGGTCGCTGGCCCGCAATTCGTCGAGTGCCGCGTCGACGTGTGCCAGAACTTCGTCCGACGTATCGCCGGGAACGAGGCGGCGATCGATCTCGATCTCGCAGCGGTCTGGCACCACGTTGACTCCCGCCCCGCCCCGGATGGTTCCGACGTTCCAGGTGGCGTTGCCCAGGATTGGGTGGGTGCGGTCGTTGAGGTGCGGTTCAATGCCGCGCGCAATCGCTGGAATTGCCTCGGCCATGTCCTCAATCGCGTTGTGGCCCTGCTCGGGCATGGCGCTGTGGGCGGCGACACCGTGGGTGCGGACCCGCCAGCTCACCGCTCCTTTCTGGGCGGTGATGATGCGCAACTCGGTCGGCTCGCCGACCACCGCCGCGTCGACCGGCGGGCGTCGTTCGGCCATCACCCGCGAACCGATCATTACGATCTCTTCGCCGACGGCCCCGGCAAGGCAGATATCCACGGGAAAGTCCGGGTCGTCCGCCGCGGCCTGCAGCACGTGCAGCATGGCCGCCATGCAGCCCTTGGGATCGGCTGAGCCGCGACCGTAGAGCCGGCCGTTGGCCACGCGTGGGTTCAGGGCGTCCGGCATCGGGTCCAACCCCACCGTGTCCAGGTGGCACTCGAACATCAGGGTCGGGCGGTTGCCGCGGCGGATCCAGGCCAGCAGGTTGGGGCGGCCAGGCTCGACGTCGTACATCTCGATATCGGCGCCGGCGGCGCCGGCCAGGTCGGCGACGTGATTGGCGAGTTCCGCCTCGCCCGGCCCACCTTCAAGACTGCTGTTCACGCTGTTGATGGCGACCAACCCGGCTAGCGTGTCAACGACGGATGTAGTGATGACCCAACCTCGCGCAGTGAATTGACGCGCGAGTCTGGCACATGCCGCACTTCGAGACGCACGCGTGCCGATGCCCCGAATTGAGGCGCCACTCTGGCCGCGGACATGCTTGAAGGAGGACCCGGCGCTTCCGGTCGACGCTCTGTTCGAGTTTCTGGCGTATTCAGCAGGTCCGCACAAAACTCGCGCGCATAGGCCACGGCTGGTTCAGGCCGCCAGCGACACGTCTTAATGAGCAGCCCAGTGCTGACTTCCCTCTGGTCCGACGGACGCAGCCGGCGCTCGAATCAGCCCTTCTTGCCGTAAGGAAAAAGACGAGCGGGACGCGGATGGTCAGTGGTTGTCGCGGAGGCCGCGGAGCTCGTGGCTGAGTTCGCGGGCCATGAGCACTTGCCCGGCTTCGGCTACAGGCAGGCCGTCGAACAGCGCCTGGTTGATCAGCTCCACGATCGGCATTTCCACGCCCAGACGTCGCGCCAGGGCGAGGGCTCCGCGGGACGTGTCCACGCCTTCAGCGACCATGACCATGCGCGACTGAATGTCATCCAGGGATCGCCCGGCGGCGAGTTCCTGGCCGACGTAGTGATTGCGGGAGTGCGGGCTGGCGCAGGTGGCGATGAGATCGCCCATGCCCGCGAGTCCGGCAAACGTGAGGGCGTCAGCCCCGGCAGTAAGGCCCAGGCGCGTCATTTCGGCCAGGCCCCGAGTCATCAGGGCGGCCTTGGCATTGTCGCCGTAGCGCAGGCCGTCCGCCATCCCGGCGCTAATGGCGATGACGTTCTTGATGGCGCCGGCGAGTTCGATACCGATGACGTCATCGCTGACGTAGGTGCGGAATGTCGGCGCGCTCAGCCGCTGCTGCACGTTCCGCGCAATCTCTGGGATTCGCGCAGCCACGACTGCGGTGGCGGGCTCGCCGGCGGCGATCTCGCGGGCCAGATTCGGTCCGGACAGCACCGCCAGACGGTCGAGGGTCTGGTCACCGACCCAGCTGGTCAGAAGTTCGCTGACCCGTTGTCCCGTTTCCGGGTCGAGCCCCTTGATACCGCTGACGATCGCCGCGTGCGGTTCGATCAGGCCGCCCATGATCTGCCAGTTTTCGTGAAGCCGGCGCATGGGCACGGTCAGGAGTACGAGATCCGCGCCGTCCAGCACCGCGGCGGCGTCGTGGCTGATTTCCAACGAATCCGGCAGGGTCACGCCGGGCAGGAAGCGCACGTTTTCACGCCGTGCGGCCATGTCGTGCGCCTCGTCGGGCTCACGAACCCAGAGAGCGCAGCGACCGCGGGCTTCCGCGACAAGCACGGCAAGGGTGGTACCCCAACTACCAGAGCCGATAACGGCAATCTTGTTCACACGGGTAATCCTGGGACGCGCCAGCGCCTAGTCTAGTGGTGGTCCGAGATGCACTTGGCCGCTGACGTCTGTGTCTTGAAGCATTCGGATCCTTATTCGCTTTGAGTTTGCCGGCGGTCCGCAGGCCGCCCTGGTTGGGACACTTCAGGGAACTCGGGGTCCACATACGTTCGGGAGGCGAGGAGACGAGCGTGGCCAATAGCTCCGATCCCACCGCTTCGCAAACGTTGGTCCTCCATCCGTTGCCGCGTATCGCGTGGACGCCCGGATATACTCTGGCGCCGGTAACCCAAACCGGTTCGGCCCGGCGGCTGCGGTATCCACCCGCCCGCTCGCAAACGGAGGCGCGCCTTGGCAGAGCAACAACCTGTCTCCACCAACGGCCGCGCTGGAGGCGACGACGCCTCCAACGGCGTGCTGGAGCAGTTGACCGACGACCAGCTTCGCTGGATCTACCAGATCATGCGGCGCATCCGCCGCTTTGAAGAAACCGCTGAAGAAGCCTTCCGCGCCGCCAAAATGCGCGGCGCCCTGCACTTCTACATCGGCGAGGAAGCCACCGCCACCGGCGTCTGCGCCGCCCTTGACGACGGCGACTTCATCACCAGCACCCACCGCGGCCACGGCCACTGCATCGCCAAGGGCGCGCGCATGGACAAGATGATGGCCGAACTCTTCGGTCGCACCACCGGCTACTGCGGCGGCAAGGGCGGGTCCATGCACATCGCCGACATCGAACTTGGGAACCTCGGCGCCAACGGCATCGTCGGCGCTGGCATTCCAATTGCCACCGGCGCCGCCCTCGGTTCCAAGCTGCGCAAGGACGGCAAAGTCACCGTCGCCTTCTTCGGCGATGGCGCAGGCCCCACCGGCGCCTTCCACGAGGGCGTCAACGTGGCCGCCACCATGAACCTCCCCGCCGTCTTTGTCTGTGAGAACAACCAGTACGGCATGGCCACCCACGCCGACTTCGCTAACGCCGCCCCCATCCACAACCGCGGCGCCGCCTACGGCATCCCCAGCGCCTCCATCGACGGCAACGACATCTTCGAGGTCTACGCCACCGCCAAGGAAGCCATCGATCGCGCCCGCCGTGGCGAAGGACCCACGCTCATCGAGTCCCGCACCTACCGCCATAAGGGCCACACGGTGCTGGACCAGAAGAACTACCGCACCAGGGAGGAAATCGCCGAGTGGGTCTCCCGCGATCCCATCGAGCGCTTCGTCAAGGCCGTCAATGAAGCCGAGAGGCTCGACGAGGATGACTTCCAGGCGATCGACGGGCAGATCGAACTCGACATCGAACACGCCGTGGCGTTCGCCGAGGCCAGCCCCTGGCCGACGGTCGACGTTATCGAGCGCGACGTCTACGTGGAGTAACCATCATGGCCGTCACCACACCCCAAGCGTCCGCGTCCGAAACCGCCACCCGCGAGATCTTTATGAGCGAGGCCCTGCGCGAGGCCATCGACGAGGAAATGACCCGCGACCCCACCGTGTTTGTCGTTGGTGAGGAAGTCGGCGTCTGGGGCGGCGCGTATGCCGTCACCCAGGGCCTGCTGGAGAAATGGGGCCCTGACCGCATCGTCGACACTCCCATCGCCGAAGCCGCCATCGCCGGCCTGGGCATCGGCGCCGCTCTCACCGGCAGCCGGCCCGTCGCCGAGTTCATGTACAGCGACTTCATGGGAATCGCCATGGACCAGATCGTCAACCAGGCCGCCAAGAACCGCTACATGTTCGGCGGCAAGGCCAAGCTGCCCCTCACCTATCGCGCCCCCTTCGGCGCCGGCACCGGCAACGCCGCCCAGCACACCCAGAGCCTGGAAGCCTGGTTCGTCCACGTCCCCGGTCTCAAGGTCATCACCGCCTCGACGCCCTACGACGCCAAGGGCCTGCTCAAGTCCGCCATCCGCGAGGACAACGTCGTCATCATGTTCGAGCACAAGGCCATCTACGCCATGCGCGGCCACGTGCCCGAGGGCGAGTACCTGGTTCCCATCGGTGTGGCCGACGTGAAGCGCGAAGGCGATGACGTGAGCGTTATCACCTACGCGCGCCAGACCCACCACGCGCTTGAGGCCGCCGAGCAACTGGCGGCCGAGGGCATCAGCGTGGAGGTCGTGGATATCCGCTCGCTCTACCCGCTGGACACCGACACCATCCTGCGTTCGGTCCGCAAGACTCACCGCGCGGTGGTGCTCTACGAAGCCGTGCGATTCGGCGGATTTGGTGCGGAGATCGCCTCGCAGATCCAGGAGTTGGCCTTCGACGACCTGGACGCGCCGGTACTGCGCGTCGGCGCCGCCCACGCGCCCGTGCCCTTCTCCGAGCCGCTCGAGCAGGCCTCCTTTCCCGACACGGCACAGGTCGTCGAGGCCATCCGCCAGTCCCTCCAGGGCCTCTACTAGACCGTGGCTACCGCGATTCGCATGCCCCTGATGGGGATGACAATGGAAGAAGGCGCCGTCACCGAGTGGCTGGTTGAGGACGGCGCCCAGGTCGAAAAGGGCCAGGAAATCCTGGAGTTCGAGACCGACAAGATCAACGCCCGCGTGGAGGCGCCCGCCGCCGGCATCCTCGGCGGCATCGCCGCCGGGCCTGGCGACCTGGTGAAGGTGCAGGGCCTGCTGGCCTGGATCTTGGAACCCGGCGAAACGCCGCCGGCCGAGGATCCAGATCCGCCGGCCGCCGCCGCTGCGGCTGCGGCGCCTCCTGCCGCGCCTCCGCCACCCTCGCCCGCGCCAGTCGCTGCGGTCCCGGCGCCACCGCCGGCTCCCGTTGCACCAGCACCCGCGCCGGTCGCTGCTCAGCCAGTCGCCGTCGCACCGGCTGCCACGGCGCCATCGGCTGATGGACGCGTCAGGGCCTCCCCGCTCGCCAAACGTGTGGCCCGCGAACTCGGCGTTGATCTCGCGCGCCTCGTCGGCTCAGGCCCCGGCGGCCGCATCATTGAGAAAGACGTCACTGTCGCCGCTGCCGCTCCGGCTCCTGCTCCCATGCCGGCTGTCGCCGCCCCGCCGTTGGCCCCGGCCGCCGTGCCCGATGTGGCCGCCGGCCAGGTCATCCCGCTGGAGGGTGTACGCCGCGTCATCGCCGAGCGCATGCTCCAAAGCCTGCAAGGCAGCGCCCAGGTCACCCTGGTCGCCGAAGCCGACGCCCGTCGATTCCATGAGCTGCGCACCGAACTCGCCAGCCGCCACGAATCCGCCCTTGGCTTCCGCATCAGCTACAACGACCTGCTCATCCGGATCTGCGCCCACGCCCTGCGCGAACATCCCCGGGCCAATTCCAGCCTCGAAGGCGACGCGATTCGCCTGCACGACGTCGTAAATGTCGGCCTGGCCATCGAGGCCGGCGGCGACTTGGTCGTCGCCAACGTCAAGCAGGCCGACCGCAAGTCGCTGGTCGAAATCGCCTCCGACCTCCGCGGCGTCGTCGACCGTGCCCGCGCCAACAGCCTGGATCTGGACGACATCACCGGCGGCACCTTCACTATTTCAAATCTGGGCGTCTACGGCATCGACGCCTTCACGCCGGTGCTCAACCCGCCCGAATCGGCCATCCTTGGCGTCGGCGCCCTTCGCGAGAAAGCTGTGGCACGTGACGGCCAGGTAGCCGCCGAACTCTCCATGACCCTCAGCCTCACCTTCGACCACCGCATCATCGACGGCGCCCCCGCCGCCCGCTTCCTCGCCCGCATCCGCGAACTCATCGAACAGCCCTACCTGCTTCTATAGCGCAAGTTCGTTGCTAGGCACTTGGCTGGCATGATGCTGGGCATTGGCCTGCGGAGGGTGTGCTATGGACCTGGTTGAATCGCACGTACATATCTGGACGATTCGAGATCCGCGGTTCGCCCGGCACCCGGAGTCCGACTTCACGCCGGACATCGAGGCGGCGCCGGCGGACCTGTTCCGGGCCCAGGATGAGATTGGCGGCGTGGCGTGGACGGTACTGATCCAGCCGCGCTACTACCTGTGGGACAACTCCTACCTCATCCAGGCGGCGGAGGCGCATCCTGACCGTCTCGTCGTTGCGGGTCGGGTCGATCCTCTGCAGTCCGATGCGCCTGACGCCCTGCGCGAACTCATGCGGCATCCGGGGCTCCGCGGCATCCGCCTGGCCCCCAACACCGATCCGGAGACCCGCTGGCTCGACGACCAATCTCAGGACGCACTGTGGGAAACGGGCGCTGACACAAACGCCACCATCGGTCTCCTTATCAACTGGCGACAGCTTCCGCAGGCCAACGCGATGGCCGCCCGGCATCCCGACGTGACCGTGGTCATCGACCACCTCGGCTCGCCCGACTACCGCGACCCCGAGTCGCTGACCAACCTCCTGGCGCTGTCGGAGCGCCCCAATGTGTTTGTCAAGGTGTCGGGCTATCCAAACGGAACCCGTGCCGACTATCCCTACCGCGAGGCCCACTCGCTCATCGAGCGCGTCTACCGTGCCTACGGTCCCCAACGACTGATGTGGGGCACGGACTGGCCCGTCTGCCTGACCAGCGCTACCTACAAGGAAGCCTTCGACTCGGCCTGGAACCTGCCGTTCCTTAGCGATGTCGACCGGGAATGGATATTTGCCCACACCGCCAAGCGTGCGTGGAGAATTGAGGCTTAGCCTCAGTTCTGCCGGTTAAATAGTTCCGGGTGCAAAGCCGGGCGGAGGCCTTGCACCCGGATGAGGTGCGCGAAGCGAACCTAGACGGCCTGGCGTTGTTGCATTAACTTCGCGCGCCGGCGGTCCGTCGGCCCGTAGGCGACGGCCGGAGCGACGCGTTGTCCTCGGAAGAGGACGGGAGTGACCAGAATCCCGCGCACACCGTCGTTGCCGGGCGTTTGCGGGTTCGCGTCCACAGGAAGCTTCGCGAACCTCAACCTGCTTCCGAATGTCTGCTGCCATTCGAAAGCCCATGTGAGCCTCATAAGCGGCCCACACCATTCCGCCCATAAGTCAACGATGATCGTTGCGTCGGCTGCCACCTTGCCCTGCTGGACAGATGCGCCACCACACCAAGGCCGTGGCCTGTCAACGGAACGCCACCCTCATCTGCGCGCATCTTGCGCTTGTAGGTCCGTTGCGTTCGCCCGAGGCGCAGCCGGGTCCTTCTAGAGCGTAAAGATACGCACCAATTGCCTAGTCAACCGTTGAAATGTTTACAGACGCGACAGGAATGATGGTCTAGTCGCGAGTGCCGGTCTGCTGATCCGTCCGCATGCGCCCGGCCATCGTCTACCGCCTATCCATTAAATCGGTACGCCCGGGTGGAGCAAGCTCCACCCGGGCGCTTCCAACGCTGCGGCACGTCTGTGCCGAAGCGCTTAGGCCACTACGGGTAAACCGGCGAGGCCACGTACGGCGCGGGGCCGTCGTAGGTGGACAGGTGCTGCACGCCCCAGTCCTGGCAGGCCTGCAGGGACTCGGCTGGCGACTGGTCGCCCACCCAGCCCTTCTGGCCACGCGCGCGGTGCTGGAACCACCACTCACGCCAGGTGTTGAAGGGGTACAAGCTGCGGTTGTCCGGTCGGTCGGCGTAGACCTTCAGCCACTTCATCCCCTCGGGGGGCGGAGCGACGGAGGTCGGCGCGCCGATGGCCGCACGGTGCACAGGCATGTGACCGCGGTCGATACCGACACGGCCCTGGTACTCCTCGCCACCGAGGAACACCGCCAACGCCGTGGACTGCTCGATCGAGCCGTCGCGCTCGGCGCTGTTGGTCACCAGGTCCGGCTGGTCGTTGGTGCTGTGGCCCGGCGGACCGCCGCGACCGGCGATCACTTCCGGCAACAGCGTCCAGGTGAACCGGTCCTTGATACGCGGGACCGCAAACCCGGTCGAGTACACCCGGCCCGACGGCCAGATGCCGATCTTGCCGGCGGCAAACGGATTGCCGAACTCGCCACCCAACTCCTTGACCTGGTCGGCCGGCGGCGACGTCTCGTGCACGAAGATCTTGTTGATCAGGTATTCCCAAGCCTCGCCAGCCTCGGGCAGATCGTACATGGTCTTCGAAAGCGTGTCGTCGAACGGCTTGGCCATGCCGTTGGAGTACATCTGCGGCATGTACTGGAACTCGTAGTCGTCGCGCGCCCAGGTGCCGTATGCCCCGGTGTCGGGGTTCGTCATCTTGGCGTCCCACTCCGTCCAGTCGTCCCAGGTCCACCCACCATCACTGTCCGGCAGGGTCACGCCTGCGCCCTCGGCCAGTGAGATGTTGGCCACAAACCCGCTGATCGCGAACTGGAACGGCATCCCGAACTGGGGGCCCGTCATCAGTTCCGGCTGCGGGAACGAGTGGTCAATGTTGTTGAACGTGTACGCGTCCGGGAGGAAGTAGTAGTCCTCGGGGACGAAGTCGTCACGCTTGGCCAACTCGCCGGTGATTTCTGTGAAAGCGCCCTCTTCGTGGAAGCGCAGGAAGTCCGACTGCGAGAGCAACGCCACGTGCGGCGCCGTCCCGGCGGCAAACTGAATCGCCAGGCTGTCGATCAGGTTGGCGGCCGGTTCCAGCTTCACAAAGATGTCCGGTCGCTTCTCGGCGAAGCGCGCCAGGCCCCACTGCATGGCCGCGCCACGCGGGCCGGCAGTGTGGTCCGTGACGAACCGGATCTCGACGTTCTCGGCCTGCGCCATCGCAGCGGGCGCCGCCGCAGCGGCAGGAGCCGCTGCCGCCGGGGCAGGAGCCGCGGCTGCCGGGGCTGCCGCGGCAGGAGCCGCTGCCGCGGGAGCCGCTGCCGGAGCCGCTGCCGCGGCGGGCGCTTCGCTCTCGCTCTCGCCACACGCGGCCAACACGACCGCCGACGTTGCGCCAATCCCCATTCCGGCGACAAAGCGCCGGCGGGTCAGGGCTGGAATATGCATACCCTTCTCCTCCACCCCCGCCAGACACGGTCCCCTGGGGGTCTAGCTGGCCTCAAAACGCCATCGGGAACGACTGTGCAGGTGACACAGCCCGAAAGCAGCAAGGGGCCAGCAACATTTCGCTCGCGTACGGTGCGATATCTGACGCTGCCGTGTCAAGTGATTCTTGGCCCGCACTCGTAGTGCCGGCACCCGACCGCCAACCTAGTCGATGGCGATCCGCTCGGACGTGCTGCTCGACGTCCCATCCTCGCGTTCATCAACGGCCTGGATGCCGGCGTCCAAGACCTCCCGCAGGCTAATCAGGGCTTCCTTCACTGCCCCGCGCATGTGCCCGCCGGCCTTGCCCACGCCAACGCGCGGTCGATCGATCTCGATCGTGATGCGAATCGGACCTGCGTGGACATGCCCGCCCGCGCCGCCCCTCTCCTCGGTTGTCATTACATGATCCTTGGCTACAGCGAAGTAGGAACTCTCAGTATATCCCCGAAATCGTGAAGTCCGGCGACGTCACACGTCGGCACGTGCCCGCAGTTCAATCTGGCCCCGCAGCGGCCGGCCGCAATTCGTGCAGAAATTCGACGGCGACTCGTTGAGCCGGCCGCACGCCGGGCACTCCACGTCGGCCGACACCTGGGTCCCGCAGTTGGAGCAGAAGTTCGCGTCGTCGGGATTCGCGTGGCCACAGACTTGGCAGGCGAGGCGACGCCCGAAGGCGACCACTCCAGCGGCCACGGGTGACCGCGCGTTGTCGCGGGTGGTCGTGAGCTGCTGCGCGTCAAGGCTTAGCGTGTGCGCTAGTGCCCGGATATCGTCATCCGGCACAAACGTGATCTTGCCGGTCTCGACATCGCTCAGCCACGGGCGGTCACGCCCGATGGCGGCGGCCACCTCGGCCTGCGTGAGGCTGTGCAGGCGGCGAGCGTTGAAGATCAACCCGCCCAGCGCCCCACGGTCAATGTCGTTGAATGCGCGCTTTTGCAGCTTGCGCCGCGCCACTTGCGACCGATCAACGGCGTGCGAAGCCGGGGGCAACCGTAGCACGGCCCGCAGCCCGCCTTCGACAATTTGGGAACAAACGTCCGCCGACCGCTGTTCCGAACCTGATCGACCAACCCGGACGCCACAAATTGTCGCGACATTACCTCTATGTGGATCGACGCCGAACCACCGCGTGACGCCCAGCGACTAGGGAATCGTGATCTCCTGTCCCACCTGGAGTGCGTCCGGATCCACAATTCGGTTCGCCTCCACCAGGTCGTCCACCGTCACATTGAAGCGTGCGGCAATCCCTGAGAGGGTGTCGCCGGGCTGTACCACGTAAACCGTGGCGGTTGGGGTTGGCGTGGGCCGGGGGATCGGTGTATTCGTCGGCGTGGGCTCCGGGGTAGGTGTTGCGATGACCTGGTCGAATGCCGTGTTTGGATCGTCGGGGGTCGGCGTGACCGCCGTCGCGGGCGTGGGCGTCGCCGACACGCCGGGCGACTCGTCGTCGCGCGGTCGCAACAGCACAACCCACAGCAAGAACACGATAAAGGCCACCACCAGGAGGCCCGCCAGGAGTTCGCCCCCGCGAGCGAACGTGCTTTCGGAGTCCCGCATGGCTCAGCCCATCACACTTATTCGGCGAGCAGGCGCGCCGCTTGGCTCTCGGCGGCTGCGGTGTGGCGTCCCATGCCGAAATAGCGGAATCCGAGCTCGTGCATACGCGCTGGATCGTACAGATTGCGGCCGTCCACCAGCACGTCGCCGCGCATCGCCTCGCGCACTGCCGTCCAGTCCAGTTCGCGAAACTCGTTCCACTCGGTGGCCAGCACAATAGCGTCCGCTCCGGTCGCGGCCTCGATCGCCGAGGTCGCGAACGCCACTGAGCGTCCGAGCACAGCGCGCGCCTTGGTGGTAGCGACCGGGTCATAGGCACGAACGTAGGCGCCCTCGCCCGCCAGCAGATGGGCAATCTCGATCGCCGGCGCGTCTCGCACGTCGTCGGTGTTCGGCTTGAAGGACAGACCCAGAATCGCGACCTCGCGCCCACGCAGGCCGCCGAGAGCCTCGCGCAGCTTGCGGACGGCCGATCGGCGCGCGTCGCGATTGATCTCGATCACCGCCCGCAGCAGCTGTGGGTGCGCCCCGTGCACCGACCCCATGTGTTCGAGAGCGCGCACGTCCTTGGGAAAACAACTGCCGCCCCACCCCAGCCCGGCGTTCAGGTAGGCCGGGCCAACGCGCGCGTCCAGCCCCATGCCGCGCGCCACGACCCCAACGTCGGCGTCCAGCGCCTCGCAGATTGCCGCGATCTCGTTGATGAACGAGATCCGCGTAGCCAGAAAGGCATTGGAGGCGTACTTGATCATCTCGGCCGTTCGCAGGTCGGTCACGATGACCGGACAGTCGAACGACCGATACAACTGCGCAACCTGGTCGGCGGCCGCGGCGTCGGCCGAGCCAATGACCACCCGGTCCGGGTGCAGAAAATCCTGAACCGCGGTGCCTTCGCGCTGGAACTCCGGATTGGATACCACCGGAAAGCGTGCGCCGTCTGCGCGATGTTCATGAATGATGCGCGAGATCAGATCGCTGGTTCCGATGGGTACGGTGCTCTTGGTCACGATCAGCGCGCCCTCCGAGAGAACGGGCGCCAGCGCCACCGCCGCGCTGTCCACGGCCAGCAGGCTGGCCTCGCCGGCGGCGCCGGTGGGCGTGTCCACGGCGATGAACACAAACTCGCGCTCCGGCACCGCGACCGAATAGTCGGTGGTAAACGTCAGCCGGCCGGCGGCGACGTTGCGCGCAACCAGCGACTCGAGGCCAGGCTCGTAAATAGGCACGCGCCCCGCGCACAGCCCGGCGATCTTCGCCTCATCGATATCCAGGCACGCCACGTCGTGCCCCAGGTCGGCGAAACAAGCGCCCACCGAGAGCCCCACATAGCCGGTTCCGACAATGCAGATCGCGCTCATGGGCTGATCATCGCACCTTGGCCCACGCGGGAGCGCTCACCGGCCGGCCTGCTCCGCGAACTGCTGCACGTTCGGGGGCGGCCCGATCATGACGAGCACGTCGTGTGCGCGGATCTTCTCGTCGCGCGCAACGCTCGGCATGCTGTTCGATGGTCACCACGGAGCGCCCCGCCTCGCGCAGGCTTTCCACGATTCCGTCGCCAACTCGACCGAAGCCGCAGACGATGAAATGGTCGTGCAGGGCCGCCAGTGCTTGCTCCTTGCGACGTTGGACAACGCGCGCGAGCAGATGACCGCTGACAAGATACTCAACCGTAACCGCGCCGGTATATCCGATGGCGCTGATACCGGCGATGATGAGCGCTATCGCAAGAATCCGGCCGCTTTGGTCAAGCGGAACGATCTCGTTGTACCCAACGGTGCTGGGCGTGACGACCGTCATGTAGAGCGCGTCCAGCGGGCTGGCGGCCGCCACCAGCATGAAGCCGACGACCCCAATTTCGGTCAGGGTGACCATGGCCCCCAGGCCCCAAATCACTCGCCGGGCCAGGCCGCGGGTCGCCGCGGTTTCGTGGGCTGGCGCCGGGCGCGACGGCGTCAGCACGCTAGGCGCTGGGACTCCTGGCGGCCGACGCGGCTGGCTCGCGCGCCGAAAACCGCACGCGGAGTTGGCCGTCCTCCAGCCGGGCGCCGCTGTGGGTCATCCGAGCCAGCACGCGCGGGAGCACGATATTGCGGCGGGCCGCTCCCATGCGGATCACCAACTCATCGCCGCGGCGAACGAGCGACGCGTCGGACTTCTCCAGGAACGGTGCTGGAATGCGGAACTCGAAGCCGCCGTCCACCTCCACAATTTCATAGGGCTTGTAGTCGATCAGCCGATCCGCCGGCTCACAGGTGGCATGCATCTGCGCGCCCATGGTTCGCAACCGCTCCAGGCCAACCACCTCGTGCGAGAACTGGCTGACGCGCAGAATTGGTATGGGATCGAACATGGCATGGATGTCGCGTAGGTATGGCGCCTGCATCGAGCGTCGCTCTTCGGCGAACCGTCCCTCGGCCTCCTGCGGCACCACCCGGTTCACCACCACTGCGTCGGTGATGTGGTCGTACAGGGTCAAGTAGGTGTAGCTGCGCTGGGCCTCGCGGATCACCATACGCTCGGGATTCACCACTAGGCGCACGGTTGTCGTGTTCGAGGCCGTCAGGGTGTCGTGCAGCTGTTGCAGTTCGTCCACCAGGTCGGTCATCGCCTCGAACACGTCGTCCTCGGGTAGCGGCAGGTCGGTCACGCGGCGGGCCATCGGCCGCACCATGCGGGCCAGGTGGCGGTTGATCGGCAGCAGCTTGTCCAGCCACCAGCGGCCGACTTCCGGAAACGCCAGCAACCGCAGGGTCTCGCCGGTGGGCGCGCAGTCCACCACCACCACGTCGTATTCGCCTGAGGAAGCGTGCCGATTGACCCAGAGCAGGTTGGCCAGTTCTTCCATGCCGGGGAATACGGCAATCTCCTCGGCCAGCACGTTGTCCATGCCGCGCCAGGTCAGCACGGCTTCCACCCAGTTCTGCACCGTCCCCCAATACGTCTCCAGGTTGTAGTAGACGTCGCATTCCTGCGCCCACAGGTTGTCAACTACGGGTTTGGGAACCGGACCCAGCTGAGTATCCAGCGAGTCGCCCAGGCTGTGCGCGGTGTCAGTGCTGAGCACGACGGTACGCAGGCCGGAGTCGGCGCAGCGCAGCGCCGCTGCCGCGGCAACGCTTGTCTTTCCTACGCCGCCCTTGCCGGTGTAGAGCAGAATGCGCGGCGAGCGCTTAGTCATCGAAGTCGTCCGCAGCGTCCATCGGTCGAACGTACATCAGGCTAGTGTCTCGCGCCGTAATCCGGCCCACGGTGGCTGCCGCCGGCGCGCCGGCGCGCTCAAGGGCCTGCCGCAAGGCGGCTTCATCTTCGGGCGGAATGGCAATCAGTAGCCCGCCGCTCGTTTGCGCATCGGCCAGCAGAACGCGCGCGGGCCGATCCACCGCCGGATGCCAGCGAACATCGCCTTCCAGCGAGGCCAGGTTGCGCTCGGTCCCGCCGGGCACCTCATCCGCGGCAATCAGCGACCAGACCTCGGGCAGGGCCGGGACTTCGTCAGCGTAAACCTCGGCCGAGACGCCGCTGGCGTTCAGCATCTCGCGCAAGTGACCCAGCAGGCCGTAGCCCGTCACGTCGGTTACGGCGTGCGCGCCGTGATCGCTCGCGGCCCTGGCCGCGGCGGCATTGAGCGTGGTCATTGACTCGATCGCGGCCTCCAGCGCGATCTCGCTGGCGGCGTCGAACTTGCCCGCGGTCGTGATGATCCCGGTGCCCAACGGCTTCGTCAGCACCAGCAGATCGTCCGGACGCGCTCCCGAGTTCGTGCTGACGGCGTCCGGATCAACGGTTCCCAGCACCGCCAGACCGAACTTGGGCTCCGGATCGTCAATCGAATGTCCGCCTCCAATCACCGCCCCGGCCTCCTGCACCTTGTCGGCGGCGCCGCGCTGCACTTCGGCCAGCAGGTCCAAGGGCAGCGTTCCGCGCGGCCAGCCGACAATGTTGAGCGCCAGTATTGGCGCAGCGCCCATGGCGTAGAGGTCGCTCAGGGCGTTCGCGGCGGCAATGGCTCCAAAGCTATAGGCGTCATCCACGATCGGCGTAAAGACGTCCGTCGTAAATGCAATGGCCAGGTCGTCGCGCAGGCGGTACACGGCAGCGTCGTCCATGGCCTGTCCCCCGACCAGCAGGTCGGGCGCGGCCATCGGTGGCATCAGGCGCAACACGTGCGCCAACTCGTCAGGGCTGAGCTTGCAAGCTCAGCCGGCGCCGTGCGCGTACCGGGTAAGTTTGAGCGGCGTGTGTTCGCTATCCATCCCTGAACGGTAGCGTAACGCCGCCGTCCGCAAACTCCGTTCTTGCACTCGGAGGCTACGAGGAGCCGGCCGTTGCCGTTGCCCTGCCGTCGCACCGTCTGCCGCGTGATGGCCTTGACCCTGGCGGTCGCGTGGCTTGCTGCGGGCGTTGGGCGCCTCGCCGCCGCACCCCCGCTGGACGCCACACCGGTTAGGGGCGGTGCGTTCTTCGAGCGGACGGATGCCGAAGGCCTGGGCTTTGCCATTCGAAACTACGCGGACGGTCCCACGTTTTACGACGCGTATCTACGCTTCGGCGGCGCCGAAACCCTCGGACCACCGGTTTCCCGGCCGTGGATCGCTGACGGCGGATTCGCCTACCAGTTGACACAGCGTGCGCTTCTTCAATGGTCGCCCGCGGACGAGCAGGTGGGAATGGCCAACATCTTCGAGTTACTGGATGGCATTGAATTCGCTGATGAACTTCGCGCCCGCCACATTCCCGATGCCGAAACGCCGCCACCCCTCTCGCCCAACCTTGCGCAACAGGCCCGGCTGGCCTGGATGACCGACCGTGCTATCGCTGAGACGTTCGCCAACAATCCGCTGCAACTCGGTAACCAAGACGCCAGTATCGAGTTCCACGGACTGCCGATGTCGCGCCCCGTGCGTGTGGGACCGTTCGTCATTCAGCGATTCCAACGGACGGCGCTGCAACACTGGGTTGAGCAAGCCGACGGCGGTCCGCCGGTCGGCTCGGTGGTGCTGGTCAACGCGGGCGATATCTATCGGGACTTGGCGCTGCCGGATGAGGTGCTGGCCATACCGCACGCGCCTGATCACGCAACGGTGCTGGACGTGCGGCTCGATCCGCCGGATGACGCCGACCTGCCACCGGCGGCGGTGGCGTCGCGCGCCTACAACACGTCCAGCCACAGGCTGCGCACCGCGCTGGCGCTGTTGGAAGGGGTGGAGGCGAATACCACGGCATTGGAGCTGGCCGCGAGCACGCAACTCGATATTGAGTTCCACGTGCTGCCGGAAAGCGTGCTGGGCACCTATAACGCCGCGAGCGGCATTCGAATCAACGCGAGCCTGCGCGATGAAGCCCCCCTCCCGCTCGCTGCGGTGCTGGCGCACGAACTCCAGCATTTCGAAGACTTCATGCGCGGCCAGCTTGGTGAGGACAGCCAGAGCTGCCTGGATGCGGAGGTGCGGGCGCTTACACGTGAGATCCAAACTTGGCGCGCTCTCGTAGACGCCCACGGTGTGCCGCCACGCCCGAGCGTATTGGTCCGCATCGAGACCAGTCGGGCCTCGATCTACGTGGAGGGCTCCACGGCCATCGAGAAACTGGCGCAGTTCCTGTACCAGGAGGCCTGCGACAAGCCACTAACTGCCCGGGCCAAGGGATAGCCTCCGGCATCGAAGCCATCGTGCCTGCAAGACGGCGTCGCGTTCAGGACCCGGAATGCCCGCTGAGAATGTCGGCGTTCTGGTCGTAAGCTGTTAGGGCATTGTCCTCGCAGGCCTTGGGCTGGTCGCGCCGACCGCAAGCCTGTGGCCCCCTGGCAGCGGGAGCAACGCGGTCTCCCCAAACAGTCCCCATGCACACATCGCTCTATCAGACCCTCGCCACGCGCGGATTCATCCATTCCGTTTCCAACACGGACGGGTTGCGGGCGGCCCTGGAGCGGCCCTGCACGTTCTATGTCGGATTCGATCCCACCGCGCCCAGCTTGCACACCGGCCACCTGATTCCGTTGGCGCTGGCCGCCCACTTGGCCGAGGCTGGTCACCACCCGGTGCTCCTGGCGGGCGGTGGAACCGGACTGATCGGCGATCCAACCGACCGGGCCGAAACCCGCGACCTCCTTAGTGCGGAACGTGTCGCCGCCAATACTCGGGCAGTTCGTCAACAGGTCGACCGCCTATTCGAGAACGAGCAGGCCGACGTCGCGATCGTGGACAACGCTGCGTGGCTGACCCAGCTCCGTTATCTGGAGTTCCTGCGCGATATCGGCCGGCACTTCAGCGTGAATGAAATCCTGGCGACCGAAACCTACCGCGCACGACTGGAGAGCGGGCAAGGCCTGAATTTCGTGGAAATCAACTACCGTCTGCTGCAGGCCTACGACTTCCTGCACCTCTTTCGGGAACACGGCTGCATCCTGCAGATCGGAGGCAGCGACCAGTGGGCCAATATCCTGGCGGGTGTGGACCTGATCCGGCGGATCGAGGGCGAAGAAGCCTTCGGCCTGGTGACCCCCCTGCTTACGACGAGCACGGGCCAGAAGATGGGCAAGACGGCCAGTGGCGCGCTGTGGCTGGACCCGGAACTGACTTCGCCCTACGACTTCTACCAGTACTGGATCAACATCGAGGACGCGTCAGTGGAGCGCACGCTGGCCCTGCTGACGCCGCTGCCGATGGACGAAGTCCGCGCGCTCGCCGCCCTGCGTGGCGCCGAGATTCGTACCGCCAAGGAGCGGCTGGCTTACGAGATCACCGCGCGGGTCCACGGGAACGAGGCCGCCGCCGCCGCCCGCGATGGCGCGCGGGCGCTCTTTGGCCGCGACGGTGGCTCCAGTGCTGCCGCGCCCCAGACTCGCGTCACGCAAGAACAGCTCGCGGCGGGACTCGGAATTGTAGATTTGTTGCTGACCACCGGGCTCGCCGGGTCCCGCTCAGCGGCGCGACGGCTAATTACCCAGGGCGGCGCCTATGCCAACGAGCAGCGGGTGAACAGCCCAGATGTCGTCTTTGACGCGGATGCCTTCCAGGGCGGAGAGCTGTTGCTGCGCTCGGGCAAGAAGCGCTATCACCGGGTACTGGTTGACGAAGACTAGGAGCGGGTGCGGATGAACTGGTCAGCCAGCGAGATTCGGCGTGTGGACGCCGAGAGTTCGAGCGAGCTTTGGGAGCGCTTTCTCACAGCCATGGTGGCCTACTGGAACGAGAGTTTTCCCAGCGAACTCAGCCACCTTGAGTGGCACGAGCTGTATACCGAACGGATTCGACGCCGGCTGGAAGAGCGCCCCACCTGGCTCTGGATGTATGAGCGCGATGGACGCCCGCTGGCGCTCACAAACTTTCACCTGGACGGCGGCGTGGCGCACGTGGCCGAGGTGTGGGTCGCTCCCGATTCGCGCCGTCACGGGTTGGGTGCCTTCATGATTCGACAGATGCGGAGGACGCTGCGCGACGCTGGCGTGACGCGCATGGCCGTTACGGTTCCGACCAACGCAACGGTGGCCGCCAGCATCGACTTCTGGCGCGATCTGGGATTCACCGAGGTTGCCGTGCACCTGGAAGCGACGACCTTCGGACCAAACGGCGACTGAGCAAGCTCGGGACAGCCTGATCCCGGTGCGTGCAGCGACGCCGGAGCGAATGTTTCACGTGAAACATCGCGTTGGCACCCATCGCTAGCCTCGCTACGCTCAACAGTGACAGGCCGAACCGAGGAATGCCTCATGGCTACTCAATCCGCGCCCGCTGGTATCACCAAGCGCCGCGTGCCGCTGCGCAAGCCCATGACGCCCGAAGACCTCGCCGACGCGCGCGTGCGCGAGGCCTTGGGCGAAACCGGCCGCTGCGAATGGGCGCAGCGGCATGAGGGGCTGATGCGGTACCACGACGACGTCTGGGGCGAGCGCCCGGCGGACGACTCCGAATTCTTCGAGCGCATGCTGCTCGAGATCTTCCACGCGGGACTGAGCTGGACGCTGATCTGGAACAAGCACCAGGGGATTCGCAACGCCTACGACGGCTTCGACGTCAACGCCGTGGCCGCCTACGGCTCCGCCGACATCGCCCGTCTGCTCGACGACCCCAACGTCATTCGCAGCGAGCGAAAAATCGTCGCAGCCATCGAGAACGCCCGGACGGTGCAGGAGATCCAGGACCGCGACGGGTCCTTCCAGGACTTTCTGCTCGGCTTGCCGACCAGTACGAACGCCAAAATCAACGCGCTGAAGAAGACGTTTAAGTTCATGGGTCCCGGCACGTCGCGCGGTTTCCTGGAATCCGCCGGCCTTGTGGCGCCGCCGCATCACGACTACTGCTTCAAGGCCGACCGCGACGTCTGGTCCGCGGCCTGAGCACCGGCCGGTGACCACCGTCGCACTGGACGACCTGCGCCGGTTCGGACGCGCGGCGCTGGCAACCCGCGGCGTCAACAAGGCGGACGCCGCGCTGGTCATCGACGTCATGCTTGAGCAGGACCTGCGCGGCCACGGCCACCACGGCATCGTGCTCCTGGCGTTGCGAATTCGCGACCTGGACAACGGTCGCGCCCGCGCCGACGCACAGGTGGAAGTGCTCGCGGACCTACCGGCCTTCACGGCGCTCGACGCGCACGGCGCCTTGGGCCCCGTCGGGGCCGTCCAGGCCATGGACGCCTGCATCGCCAAGGCGCAAACCCAGGGGGCCGCCATGGCCTCGCTGCGCGACATGCCGCACTGGGTCATCCCCGCCTTCTACAGCATGCGCGCGGCTGCGGCCGGCCTCATCGGCTACTGCTGCTGCTACACCGATCCCTCGTTCGCCCCGGTGGGCGGCGCCTCGCGTGTGCTTGGCAACAACCCCCTGTCCTACGCGATTCCCGCCGACCCGCGCCCGCCAATCGTCGTGGACTTCGGCGTCTCCGCCTCCACCGGGCGACTGCGTGAACTCATCGCCGATGGCCAGCCCCTACCGGATGGCTGGGCCGTTGACGCCAAGGGACAACCAATGAGCGATCCCGCTCAGGCCAGAGCGGAAGGTGTGTTTCTGCCAATAGCCGAGCATCGCGGCTACGGACTTGGCCTGGTGCACGAACTGCTCGGCGCCGCCCTCAACGCCATGCCCATTGCGCTGGAACACCCACCTGGACGCTACGGCGGCTTCTTCATGGCCTGCCGCGTGGATACCTTCCGGCCGCGGGAGGAGTTCCTGTTGAACGTCAACCACGCCCTCGATCGAGTGACCGACAGTCCCGCCCTCGACCCGACTCGCCCAATCCGCTATCCGGGCGAGCAGTCCGGCCTCGCCCTCCGCCGCAACCGCGCGCGAGCCCAGGTCGATCTCAGCACCGCATCCTGGCACCGCGTCCACGAAGTCGCGGATCTAACCGGCGTCCCGGCGCCTAAGGCTGTGGCCTAGAACTGAGGCTCTGGCCTCTTACCGGAACCTGGAAACAACGACGGCGTTGGCCGGAAGCGGATAGCGCCCGCCGCGTTTGAGCTCGCGGGGGACCGTGGCCCGCCCGCCGCGGCGGGCGGAGACGCCGGCGAAGACGCGCAGCGGCGTACCTTCCTCGCTCACGCGCTGCATAACGTGGGCCATTCCAACCTGGCGCTGGTTGGTGTCCAGGGCGGCGCTGGTGACGATCCCAATCCAGCCGCCGCGAGCATCCACCACGGGGTCGCCTTCCCGGGCAATCGGCACGCGTTCGTCGGTGATCGCAAACCGCACGATCTGGCTGGTGCGGCGTTGCTCGCGTGCAATGAAGCCCGAGCGCCCGATGAAAAACGGCTTGTAGAGCTTCACAAACCCGCCAAAGCCCGCGTCGCCCGGCGTCAGGTCAAGCTCGCCGCCGAGCTCGTGGCCGTAGAGCGGCAGCCCCGCCTCGGTTCGGGTGGAATCTCGTGAGCCCAGGCCGGCCGGGCGCACGCCGTCGTCGAAGCCCGCATCCAGCATCGCGTGCCACAGGTCGTTGGCGGCGTCGGGATGCACCAGCAACTCAAAGCCCACGCGCTCGCCCGTGTAGCCGGTGTGCGCGACTTCCAGATCGATCCCGGCCAGGGTGAACGAGCCGACATCGAACGCCCGCATGCGTCGCAAGCGACGTCGCGACTCATCGTCGGGTGCCAGGCGGGCCAGCACGTCGCGGGATCGTGGGCCTTGCAGCGCCAGGTCCAGTCGCTGTTGATCGCCTTCGGCTTCGGCCTTCAGATCGCGCAGCTTCACTTGGATTGGAGCTTCGGCCCACGGATCATCGGGCTCGATCTCGTACTGCCGCTCGTTGACCCCATTCAGCCAGACCCAATTCTTTTCGGTGTTGGCCGCGTTGACGACAGCCAGGTAGCGCTCGCGCTCCAGCCGGTAGATGATCAAATCGTCCAGCGGATGGCCGGTTGGATCCAGCAGGTAGGTGTAGGCCGCCCGGCCGTTTGGCAGTCGCGACGCGTTGGCGGTCGTGACCAGGTCCAGGAACTCGCCGGCGTGTTCGCCCTCCACGGCAAACACGCCCATGTGTCCCACGTCGAACAGGCCGGCCGCCTGTCGAACCGCCGCATGCTCCTCGGCGATGCCGCCGTAGTACACCGGCATGGACCAGCCGGCGAAGGGAACCATGCGCGCGCCCAGGTCGTTGCTGTGGACGTCGTGAAGCGGGGTCTGCCGCAGTGGGTCGCCTTCCCGCCACAAGCCACCCAACAGCGCGCCCCACACGGGGCCGCGTAACTGGACTTGAGCCAGCGGATCGCTGGCCTCCGCCGACCAGTCGAACGCCGTCCGCGCCTCGGGCTTCTCCGCGGGCAGCCGTCCAGTTCGTCCCAGGTAAAACGGTCGACGTAGATCAGGCGCCGGCGCCAGTGGCAGTCGCGTTCGCGCAATATTCCGCGCCGTCAGGTCCGCTTCGACGGCTGGGGCGTCCGCCGCTGGATATAGCGCGACGGCTGCGCGGCCATCGCGCGCCAGCAGGACTGGCGCGCCGGATACCTCGAGGCGCGTCACGCCCGAGTCCGCGCCCAGACGGTCCGCGTCCGCGGCGCTAATCGTGATCCCTGTCGTGCCCGGACTGACATGCGCCGCGTCGGCGACAGCGATCGGCCCCACGATCTTGCGGCTGGGCTCCTTGGGATCGATCAGCGCGTAGCCGTCCGCGACTTCCTGCAGCCACTCGGCCGCGCACTCGCTGGCCGCGGGGTCGAGCACCGCGAAGAGCCGGCGATCGCGGGGCGACCTGTCCTCGTCAGGGCGCACAAACAAAACCGGCTGGATATCGCCGGCGGGATCGGAAATGCCGGCGTGGATGGCCTCGCCAGGCTCCAGATCGCGCACCCGCTGATCCGCGACTTCGTCGGCGAAAGCCAACACGCGGCGTCCGCGCAGTTCCAGTACGCCAGAGGGCGGGGTATCGGCTGACACTGGCACGTCTTCCGCGCGTCCGCGCGCCGCAAACTCGGCGACGTCGTGGCGCAATTGCAGCCGTGTGAGAAAGTCGATCCGCCCCCGGTAGCGCGGTGACCGGCGGCCCGGATAGGTCACGCCGACCATGGCCTCAAAGGAACGAGCCAAAATGCCGGCCAGCACGCCCATGTCGTCAGTGGTGTAGCCGCGCTGGGTCAGCCAGGGTGTGCCCAGGCGCACGCCGGTGGGGGCCGCGAATCCCACGTCCCCGGGCAGCGAATTGCGGTTGGCCACGATGCCGATGCTGTCCAGCATCCGCACCGCCGGTTCGCCGCGCAGATCGCCGCCGGCCCCGGTGCGCTTCAGGTCAATCACCAGCAAGTGGGTGTCCGTGCCCCCGTAAGCCAGGCCCACATCGCGTTCCTCCAGCGCCGCAGCCAGCGCCGTGGCGTTGGCCCGGATCTGCCGTTGCGTGGTCCGGAACTCCGGCGAGTCCGCAACCTTGAAGGCCACCGCCATCGCCCCAACCTTGTTCAGGTGCGGCCCGCCTTGTTCGCCGGGAAATACCGCGCGGTCAACCCGGCGCATCAGCCGCGGCCGGTGCGACAGGATTACCGCGCCACGGGGTCCGAACAACGTCTTGTGCGTCGTGAATGTGACCACGTCGGCCAGCCCAACCGGCGATGGGTATTCGCCGGCCACTACCATCCCGGCCGGATGTGAGATGTCGGCCAGCAGATAGGCGCCCACTTCGTCGGCGATGGCCCGGAACCGCTCCCAGTCCGGCGCCCACGGGTACGAGGTGTAGCCGGCCACGATGATGCGCGGACGGTCGCGTCGCGCGATGTCCGCGATCTGGTCATAGTCCAGCTTCCCGTCAACGTCTTCAATGCTGTAGCTGGACGCCCGGAAACGACGACCGCTGCGATTGACCGAGGCGCCGTGGCTCAGGTGCCCGCCGTGGGCCAGGGCCAGGCCGAGGATCCTGTCATCGGGCTCCAGTAGTGCCTCATAGACGGCGTTGTTGGCGGCCGCGCCCGAGAGCGCCTGCACATTCACGTGCAGGCTGTCGGCCGAGACACGCGAATTGGCAAAGAGGGCTGCGCACCGCCGCTGCGCCAGCGCTTCCACGAGGTTGGTGTAGTCGTTGCCGCGGTAGTAGCGCCGGTCGCCGTACCTGCGGAATCGCGCCAACTGCGCCTCGGTGTCCGCCAGCCGCTCCGGCAGGTCACGGCGCATTGGGCCTGAGGGGTATCCCTCGGCGTAGATGCTCGTGAGGGGCGATCCCAGCGCGGCACGTACCGGCGCCGGCGTGAGGCTCTCCGATGGAATCAGGATCAGCTTGTCCCGCTGACGGCGGTGCTCCTGCGCAATGAGTTCGGCCACCAGCGGATCGACATCGTCCAGGTCCTGGTCGAAGACGAGATCGGCGTAGGTCGAGTTAGCGGTCATGGATGTGCCTGAATCTCCAGCGCTTCCAGCTTACGGCCACGCCTGGGAAAGATATCGTGACGCGGCGCACTGAAGGCGTGGTCGATCTGAATTGGACCCGGCCTGCTAGCGCTGGACCCGGCGTCCCTCACGCAATGCCCGCGAGCGAGCCTGCTGCATGGTTTCGCGGACCCGTCCGCCGAAACGCTCCTCCAGCCACGGGTCGCCGCGGACGTGGTAGCCGGCGCGTTCCCAGAACCCCGGTTCCTCGTGGTCCATGAACTCCAGGCCGCGCACCCACTTGGCGCTCTTCCAGAAGTAGAGGCTGGGAAGCACCAGGCGCAGCGGGCCGCCGTGCTCGTGAGTCAGCGGCTCGCCGTCGTGGTCGAACGCGAACAGGACGTCGTCCTGGTCCAGTTCGGAGAGGGCAAGGTTGGCCGTGTAATTGGGATCCGCGTGCACCATCACGAACTGAGCTTCGGGCAACGGCTTCACTCGGGAGAGGATCTCGCGGACGTGAATGCCCCGCCAGAGGTTGTCGTAGCGGCTCCAGTGCGTGACGCAGTGGATATCGGAGGTGATCTCGACTTGTGGGAGCGACGTGAATTCGTCCCAGGTCCAGCGCACGTCTTCTTCCACCAGCCCGGTGACTCGGAAATCCCACCTCGTCATGTCGTAGGGACGCGGCTCCATGTAGTGCAGCACCGGCCACTTATCCGTGAGGCGCTGGGCGGGCGGCAGACGCGGCTCGCGCAGGTCAGGCGGCCGCGGCGTCACGTCGGGAATGTCGGCGACCGGCTTGGAGTTTCCGCGCAGGAATCGGTTGAACATTGGGGCTATTACTTGAAACCTTCTTCCTCGACCGTACGCGCGTCAGGCGCTCGGCGCAACCACCGGTCTCGCTAGCCGGCAGGCGTGGTGCCATCGAAGACCGGCGGGGCAACCGCATCGACGATCATGCGCGCCACATCCGCGATCGCCGCCGCTGTTCGCTCGCGGTCGGGCGTGCGGTCCACCAGTGCTACGACCGTGACTGGGCCCATGGCGGTGTAGACAACGCCGGCGTCGTTAGCGGCGTCGGGAAAGTCGCCGGTTTTGTGCGCGACGGGATGTTGCCGCAGCCAGCGGGGGATGCGGTCAGTGCGGGTTTCGCTGAGCAGCAGCCCGCGCATGGCTTGGACTTCGGCCAGCGTCGGCTGCCAGACGCCGGGCCGCAGGCCGACGACGCGTTCCAGTGCATCCGCCATTTCACGTGCAGTGGTAATTGGCTCGTTCACGTTGATCGTGGTGACCCGCAAGCCCTCGCGGCGCAAGTCGAAGTCGATGTTCTGGTAGCCCACTCGGTCGCCGAGCAGGATGGCCGACGCGTTGTCGCTGACGCTGATCGCCTGCTCCAGTGCCCTGCCCACGTCGATCTGCTGGCCCGGCTCCAGGCTGACCGGCGGGTCGGCGCGTTCTGCCACCGACTCGTCCATCGTCAGGACTTCGTCGAACGAAAGCAGGCCGGCCGCGCGCTGGCGAAAGGTCTCGCGTAGCAGCAGGACCTTCCAGATGCTCAGCGTGCGCATCTCGCGGTCGGCGTTGATGGCCACCAGCGGACGGTTGGCGCCCGAGTTGGCGGCAAAGACGGCCCACGTGCCGGGCTCGGTCCGAATGCGCGCGCGCACGGCGGCCGTCAGGCGCTCGTGGATGGTTCGTCCAGCGGCCCCCAGCAGCGCATCCATGCTGGAGACGGGCGTGGTGCGGTCTTTGGGAACCAGTCCCAGTTCGACCAGCAGCCGGCCCACAGGCTGCACGCGCACCGTTGGACTATCGACGGTCCGCTCCAGGACACCGCGCTGGAAGCGTTGCACGATGTTCCGGCCAAGTCGCTCCGGCCGCGACATCGGCAGCCCGAAGCGCCGCAGAGCCTGGGTCCGGCTCCACGTGAGGAAGCGGGCAGGCGCCGGATTGCCGAAGTAGACCTCCTGAATGGGGTCGTCGGTCATCCAGGCCAGGCGCGCGTCTGCGTTGGCGTCGGCGTCCAGGGGCATCGGCACCTGACGCTGGTCGTGCAGCCAGCGTGTGTAACCGGCCGCGTCGAGCAGTTGCAAGACATTGGCCGGCGCCAGGTTCACGCCCTGGTACGGCGACTGGATCGCTCCGTGACTGAAGGCCTGCACCGCCAATCCGTCGCGTGCGTACGGCAGGCTGACCGGAAATCCCAGAACCTGCGAGCCGCCGGCCCTGCGGTATGTGTCCCACCAGGGTCGGCGTCCATTGAAAACGGCAAAACCCGTGTTGGGTTCAGGGGACGCCTGGCGGTAGTGATGGCCGTCTTCAATCGCAAAGTCGGCCGGTAGGTCCTCGTCCGTCAGTCCCGGACCGACAAATGGCGCAGTGGCCAGCGTTGCAGCCACCATTCGTCCGAACTCGCGGCGTCCCAGGGGCGGTGAACTACCGCAGCCACGCCGGGATGGCGAGTTGTTGCCAGCCACGCGCGTCAGCCAACGGCCACGGGCACATTGCCGAAGACCGCCAGCGACTGCCCCAACCCCGGGGCGGCGTCGGCCATGGAGGGGCCTTGCGCGCCGAGCGGATCGCCACGCTCGTGGACGAACGACGTGACCCGGAATCGCAGCGATTGCAGATCACGTTCAAGCTCCAGCGAGGGAATCAGCAGAACCACGCGCGATCCGTATACAAACGCCGCAGCTCCCGTGGGCGCGGCGGCGCCAGGTTCGCTAGCTGTGCGCTTCTGAAGACGCCACTGCGGTGTGGCGTCAGGTCGGTAGATCACTTCGAACCACGTGTCGGTGTTCTGGAATAGATCGAAGTTGCCTACCTGCGGCCTCCAGTCGTCCGAAATGGTGTCGGTGGCCTGCAGCGCGAGAGCGATCTGGAAGCCGAGATTGCTGTCGGCCCGCGGCAAGGGGTCGGCCAGATCGATCAGGAAGGCCGCGTAGGTTCCGCCCGGGTTGGACGCGGGCACCGGTTCCACGGTGAACCAGACGCTCCGCAACAGGTCCAGGTCGGCCACCGTCAGGTCCGTGGTTCCGCTGGCAATGCGCCGGATATCGGCGAAGGCGAAGCCGTTGACCGGCGAGAGGTCGTGGATGGAGAAGTAGTCGGCGGTGCGATCTATGTGAAAGAGCGGCCGATCGTCGGCAGGGACAATAGCCAGCGTGCGGTCGACCGCCGCGGAGCCCAGCACAACCGATCCGTCGGCCACCTTGGATTCCAGCTCCTGGCCAGTCTGGTAGCGCCACCGTCCCTCGTGCTCACCCCGGATGATTACCAGGGGGATGGCCTGCCCGGTCCCTGCCCGGAGGTCCAGACGGCCGATACGGTCAGGTACGAGACCAACGTCTCCGGCGGCGCGTACAAGTCGCAGTTCGGAAGCGCCGTCGCCGCCCAGATTCACCAGCCGGCAGCCCGTGCGCTGCATGAGCGCGCCGCTGGGGACGTCAACGCTCGATGGACAGATGGTGGCGATGAGCGGGGCGGCGGATTCGCTGGCGCCGCCGGTGCGCGGCAGCGCCAACTGGTAGTCCTCGATTTCGCCCGCCTGCCAGCGCCCGCCGCCATCCCACGCATCACCCACAATGCGCTCCCGCGTCAGCGCCACGCGCATCCAGGCGCCGTCGGGCAGGCGGCTGGTGCCGCCCACCGCAAACGGAAGCGTGCGCACCGATCGGGACGTTCCAGGGATCAAGCTGACGACGAGGTTGCGGACCGCCCATTCGGGTGTTGCGTCCTCGCCGACACTCCAACGGCCGTCCAGATTCATGTCGATCAGGACGTTGAGATAGCGGGGCCCTGGGGGCGCGGTTGCCGTGAGCGCCACGCTGACCTCGAGGGTGGCCTGGGCGGGGACTTGATCGAGGGAGAGGGTAAGGGCTGTGACGCCGTCGTCGCCGCCGTCGGCGTTGATCAGGTTCGGCTCGCCGTCGGGATCGGCCAGGTCGTCGGCGTCGGATTCGGCGGTTACAGATTCGCCCAGGCGGTCCGGTCCCGGGCTGAGGATGTGGGCGCCGGGGTTGGGACTGCTGCGGGTGTCGAGGCGGGTGGGGAAGCGGCCGATGACGCGGGTGCCACGGTAGCCGGCGGGGGCGCCGTCGGGCGCGTCGCCGAAGTCGGCCGCCAGGGCG
>JAPPLN010000066.1 GCA_028874175.1 Chloroflexota bacterium | reverse complement strand
GGCCCGGGGCGGGGGGCGGGGGGCCGGGGGGGGGGGGGGCCGCGCGCCCCCCCCCCCCGGGGGGCCCCGCGGCGGCGCCGCGCGGGGGGGGGGGGGCGCCCCCCCCGGGCCGGGGAGATCGACCTGCTGGCGGGAACGCGTGACGCGACCTTTGCGCCGCTGACGCGCCTGGGTCTCGTGATCGTGGACCGCGAGGAAGACGCGGGTCACAAGAACCGCGTCGCGCCCAGGTACCACGTGCCCGTCTGCGCCGCCAGGCTGGCGGAACTCTTCGCTTGTCCCCTCCTGCTGGGCACGGAGACTCCGCGCGTAGCTACGTTTCACGCGGTCGAAACCGAGCGCGCACAACTGGTGATGGCCGGGTCCTCGTTGCCTTTGGGCCCGTGGCGGGACGAGGAGGTCCGCGGGCCGTTCCTGCGGCGGTCGTCGCGCGAGGCGGAAATCGTGGACACGCGCCGGGCGCGGACCGTGGGCCGCTACGGCGCGATCTCGCAGCCGCTCTACGAGGCGTTGCGCGAGACCCTGTCGGAACAAGGCCATGCCGTGCTGTACGTCAACCGGCGCGGCCTGGCCGCCCTGACCATCTGCCGCACCTGCGCTCACGTCTTCGAGTGCCCGCGGTGCAGCACCGGTCTAGTCCAGCATCGTCAGACGCGGCAGAACGTTTGTCACATTTGCAACTGGCGCGGTCCCGTGCCGCGCTGGTGCCCGATCTGCGAGGGCGACCGCCTGCGCCTCTGGGGCTACGGCAGCGAGGCCGTGGCCGAGGCCGTGGCGCATCTGTTGCCGCGCGCGGCCGTGGCCCGAATCGACAGTGACCGGCCGGCGCACGAAATGGATGCGGACATGACGGCCTTTGAGCGAGGCGCGGTGCAGATTCTGGTTGGCACACAGCGCCTGCTCGGCTACGGCAAACGCCTGCGGGCCGACCTGCTGGGCATCGTGCAGGCCGACATCGGGCTACAGTTTCCCGACTTCCTGGCGCCGGAGCGCGTGTTTCTCACGCTGTCGCGTCTGCGGCAACTAACCACCGGCCGCCAAGCGTCCGCGCGTACAGTGGTGCAAACAATGATGCCCCACCACCACGTCGTCCAGGCCCTGCAGACCGGCAGCTACCTCCGCTTCTTCCAAACCGAGATGGAGCAACGCCGCGGCGAGGGCCTGCCCCCGCTGCGCCCGCTGATCAAGGCGTCCTTCGGCCACGCCAATGAGACGCGAGCCGAAGAGGAAGCACGGCGCGCAAGGCGCGAACTCAACACGGTCCTCGCCGCCAGTCCATCGCTCGACATCGATGTGCTTGGTCCCGCTCCGGCCTTCGTCTACCGGCAGCGCGGCCAGTACCAATGGCAATTGCTGTTGCAGGGCGCCGACGCGGAGAAGGCGCTCCCCCTGTTCCACGGCGGCTGGACGCTGGACGCCGACCCTTTGGACTTGACATAACCAAGATGGCCGTCTTGACCGTCCTCCCCGTGGACCACCCCATGCTGCGCCGCAAGGCCAGCCGGATTCGCGGTGTATCGGCCGGCCTGCGGACGTTCGTGGACGACATGTTTGACACCATGCAGGCGAATCGTGGCGCCGGCCTGGCGGCAACCCAGCTTGGGCGGCCCTGGCGCGTAATCGTGGCGGACACCGGCGCCGAGCGCTTCGCCCTGATCAATCCCGAAGTCGTCCGCGCCAGCGGCGCCGCCATCGCGGACGAAGGCTGCCTCAGTCTGCCCAACTGGTACGGCCCCGTAGAGCGCGCCACCGACGTCACCGTGAAAGGCCTGGGCCTCAACGGCAAGCCCATACGCCGCCGCCTGCACAACCTGGCCGCCCGCGTGGTGCTACACGAGATCGACCACCTCGACGGCGTGATCTTCACCGACCGGCTGGTGGATCCCGAGAGATTGCGCTTCGTCGATCCACGCTCGCCCGAAGCGCAAGAGTTGCAGGCGTCCTAGCGCTATGCGGATCGTCTTCTTCGGCACGCCTGAATTCGCGGTCCCGTCGCTGCACAGGCTGGCTAGGGATTTCGACGTGGCGCTGGTGGTAACGCGCCCCGACCGTCCCGTGGGTCGAGGCGGAAGGCTAACGGCCCCGCCGGTTGCCGACGCGGCCCGCGAACTGGACTTGGATCTCTTCCAGCCGCCAAACCCCAATAAGCCGGAGGCCGTGACGGCGATTGGCTCGTACGAACCCGACGCCGTGGTGTGCGTGGCCTACGGACGCCTGCTGGGCACGTCACTCCGACGCCTGGCGCCGCCCGGCATCCTCAACGCGCATCCATCAATCTTGCCCGCGTACCGAGGAGCATCACCGATTCAAGGGGCCCTGCTCGACGGCGCAAGCGAAACCGGAGTCACCCTGATTCGACTCGTGCGTGCGCTCGACGCCGGACCGATCGTGGCGGTCGAGAGAGCACGGATCGACCCCGACGAGACCGCGGCGGACCTGCACGCGCGGCTGGCCGACCTGACGGCCGATCTGTTGACCGGCGTCCTGCCCGCCTGGGCCGCCGGCGAACGGTCCGAGACGCCGCAGGACGAATCGAAGGTCAGCCTTACGCGTCCGCTTGAGCGCAAGGACGCCGACCTGGATCTACGCCAGCCGGCGCTCGAGCTCTACAACCGCTGGCGGGCGTTTCAGCCCTGGCCCGGCGTTCGGGTGCGAGCGGGAGACAAGATCTGCGGGCTGACGGACGTGCGCCCCGGCAACCAGCAGCTGGAACCCGGGCAGGTTCGCCTTTGCGACGACGCCCTACTGCTTGGCTGCGGCGACGGGTCGCTGTCGATTCGCACCCTTCAGCCGGCGGGGCGCAAGCGCATGGAGGCGGCGGCGTTCGCTCGTGGCTATCAACGCGCGTTGCATGTCCCCTGGGGCCATCCGTATCCCGAAGCGCGGCCGCCGCTCATCGAGTGACGGGAAGCTCCGCTACGGTGTCGAATCGGCCCAGTGCTACGCTTAATTGCGAGACGCGCCGCGTACCGCATCGACCGCGCGAAGAGGCTCGCTAATCGTGTTCTTTCCCTTGTTTGATCCTTTTTATCTGCTCCTGATCGCCCCGGCCTTCATCCTGGCCATGTGGGCTCAGAACCGCGTCAAGGGGACGTACCGCAAGTACTCCCAGGTCATGTCCAGTTCGGGCATCCCGGCCCACCTGGCGGCCCGCCGCCTGCTGGACGCGGTGGGCCTGTACAACGTGGAGGTCAAGCGCGTGCCGGGCGAGCTGACGGATCACTACGACCCGACCAAGAAAGTGCTGCGCTTGTCCGACGGCGTGTTCGACAGCAATTCGCTGGCGGCCGTGGCCATTGCCGCGCACGAGGCCGGCCACGCCATGCAGGACAAGATCCGCTACCCCTTCCTGGTGCTACGGACGGCCATGGTCCCCATAACGACCTTTGGTTCTCGTTTCGGCTACTTCATGCTGATCGGCGGGTTCCTGCTGGCCATGTTCACGGGTGGCGGCGAACTGGGACTGGCTGTGGCCTGGATTGGCCTGGCGCTTTTCAGCACCGCCTTCGTGTTTGCGCTGATCACGCTTCCGGTGGAGTTCGACGCCAGCCGGCGGGCCATCCAGATGATGGAGAGCGTGTACGTCATTAGCGGAGCCGAGCGATTGCACGCCAAGAAGGTGCTGGACGCCGCGGCCCTTACCTACATCGCCGCGATGTTCATTGCACTGATGCAGGTGCTCTACTTCGCGCTGCGTCTGCTCGCTCTTTCCGGCAGTCGCGACTAGTCCACCGGCGCTCGCATGAGCGGTCCTCCGGATGCCGCGCCGGGTCGTCCGCCGATTACCGGAGTTTCCGCGGTGGCTCTGCGTGAAATCCTGTCGGCTGAACCGCGGTACCGAATCGATCAGCTCCAGCGCGCGATCTACCGGGAATCGGCCACGGAGTTCGAGCAGATTCTGACGTTGCCGACCCCATTGCGCTCGGCGCTCGCGCAACAGTTTCGCTACGAGTCGCTGGACTCGGTCCGCACGGAAACGTCGTCCGACGGAACACGTAAGACCCTGTTTCGCACCGCCGACGGCGCGCCGGTAGAGACCGTCCAGATGCCGACCGAGCGCGCTGACGCCACGACCATCTGCCTCAGCTCACAGGCTGGCTGCGGCATGGGCTGCACGTTTTGCGCCACCGGCGCGATGGGGCTGACCCGCAATCTCACCGGCAGCGAAATCGTCGACCAGTTTCTGCACTTCCGGCGGCGCTCCGAGCCGAATCGGACTCCCGACCGGGCGGTGTTCATGGGTATGGGCGAACCGCTGGCCAACCTGCGGGAAGTCAAGTCGGCCGTACGCCTGCTCGTCGATCCGCTGGCCGTTGGGCTCAGCCCCCGCCGGGTCACCGTGTCCACCGTGGGTCTGCCGCGGGGAATCCACGCCATGGCCGGTTGGGGGCTGCCCGTAAGCCTGGCGATATCGCTGCATGCGCCGGACGACCACGTACGCGCCGAGCTTGTGCCGGTCGCCCGCCGCTTTCCGCTCGACTCGCTCATGGACGCCAGCCGCCGCTACCAGCAGCAGGCGCGGCGGCGCGTGACCTACGAGTACACCCTGCTGGCTGGGGTAAACGACTCGCTGGCTCAGGCGGCTGACCTGGCGCGACTGCTGCGTGGTCAGCGCTGTCACCTGAATCTGATCCCGTTCAACGCTTATCCGGGTGCGTGCTTTCGCCCGACGCCGCGGGACGGTTTACGAGCGTTTCGCGATGCACTACGCGAGCGCGGCCTTTCGGCCACCGTTCGGCGCACTCGTGGCCGCGATATCTCCGGAGCCTGCGGACAGTTGCACGCGGGAGCGCTGACCGGCAGGTAGTCGCGTGCGCGTCTGACTGGAGCGCTCTATCTTCGGGGTAGTCGAATCCGCCACGGCGTCGCGTTCAATGAAACACCGTACGGTGCGGCCAGCGCCCAGGCGGTTCCCTTGTCGTTGGGGAACGGTGCTGTGAGCCAGGTGTTGATCGCTCCCTCCATCCTGTCGGCCGACTTCGCCTCGCTTGGGGACCAGGTCCGCGAGGCCGAAGTCGGCGGCGCGGACTGGATTCACGTGGACGTGATGGACGGGCACTTCGTGCCGCAGATCAGCTTCGGCGAACCGATCGTCCGCGCCCTGCGTCCCGTCACGAAACTTCCGCTGGACGTTCACCTGATGATCGAGCCGGTCGATCCGCACTTGAAGACGTTTGCGGCGGCGGGCGCCGATTCGATCACGATCCACGTGGAGGCCGCACCCGATCCGGCCCGCACGCTTCAGGCCATCAGAGACCTGGGCGTTCGTCCGGGGCTGACCCTGCGGCCCGGGACCCCGGTTTGGGCGCTATGGCCCTACCTTGAGTTGGCTGACGTGGTGCTGGTGATGACCGTGGAGCCGGGGCGCGGCGGCCAAGCCTTCATGCCAAACATGCTGCCGCGAATCGAGCAAGTGGCCGAGCGACTGAACGCCCTGGATGGTCAACGCTGCCTACAGGTCGACGGCGGACTGAGCTCGGCAACCATCGGGCCAGTCGTCAAGGCCGGGGCACAGGTCATCGTGGCCGGGTCGGCGGTCTTCGGTGAATCCGACGGCGTCGCTACGGCGATCGACCGCCTGCGCAGGGCGGCCTTGGGTTAGCCGGTTCGGTCGATCGTGCGAATACAGCGCGTGCAGATCTTCACGCGCTGATAGCGGCCATCAATCATCAGCCGCTTGCGCTGAACATTGACGGACCACATCTTCTGTTTGCGAGGCGCCTTGCGTTCCCACCGACCAGACGCCGAATGGCGAATGTGTCGGCCGAACTGGGGGCGAGCGTCGCACACGTCACACCGAGCCAAGATCGCACCTACTTCGTTGACGCAAAGCTGAACGCGTTCATAAGATCAAGCTTCGCCATGCTAGCACCGCGAAAAGGCCACTCGGTATGACGCTGGCAGATTCCCAGACCGAGGTTTCGGACCTGCGCGACGGTCGACGCTTCATGCACGCGGTGGAGTACAGCCTGCGCTGGCTGGAGATCAACGCCGAGGCAATTGATCGGCTTAACGTCTATCCGGTCCCCGACGGCGACACCGGCACCAACATGGTGCTCACGCTGCGAGCCGCGGTTCGCGAGGCAACCGAAAACCCATCCGACAACGTCGACGTCGTCGCGGCCAACCTGGCGCGCGGCGCCCTGTTGGGTGCGCGTGGAAACTCCGGCGTCATTCTGTCGCAAATCATTCGCGGTCTCGCCGACGGTCTCGACGGTCATCGCGAGTTCGGCATCTCCGAGTTCAGCTTGGCCCTGGAACGCGCCTACCAGGTCGGCTACAAAGCCGTCACGAATCCGGTGGAAGGCACCATCCTGACCGTGGCTCGCGACGCGGGCGAGGCGGCCCAGGCGGCCCAGGCGCAGGTGGAGTCGGTCGAGGAGTTGATTGCGCAGGTCGTCGACGCGACCCGCGAGTCCGTGGCCAATACGCCCAATCTGCTGGACGTGCTGGCCGAGGCCGGGGTGGTGGATGCGGGCGGCCAGGGCCTACACGTCATCTACGAGGGCCTGCTGCGGTCCATGCGCGGCGAGCCGCTACCGGAGACAGCTGATCTGGATCGCGCCACGGATGTTTTTGCCGCGTTCGCCGAGACCCACCAGGGCGACGAGCACGGCTTCTGTACCGAGTTCGTGGTGCACGGCACTGACCTGGACGCCGATGCCATGCGGAACGAGTTCGCCAAGGTCGGTGAGTCGCTGCTGGTTGTGGGCGACGACAGCCTGGTGCGCGTGCATTTGCACACCGAAAGGCCCGGCGATGTCTTTAACACGGCCATGTCCTACGGCGAGATCGACCAGCTCAAGGCCGACAACATGGACCTGCAGCAGGC
>JAPPLN010000090.1 GCA_028874175.1 Chloroflexota bacterium | reverse complement strand
AGAAATCTCCACGTGATCCTAAATCACGCTCGTCTACCAGTTCCGACACTTCCCCCTGGAGTGCTCGAACGAACCGAACAGACAGAACAACCGCCCGCGCGAACGCGGGCGCCACCGATTATATGGCGAGTTGCGCCGGTTTCCGGTCATCTCGAGCCGGGCGCAACTTTAGCCGCGTCCCGCAACGGGCTAGGATTGAATCCAGCCCTCGACCCGCCGGATCGTCGGCGGCGCCGACGCTAGAAGAGGACATGCAGCATGGCCTACGAAGTCCCGGATCTCCCTTACGCTTTTGACGCGCTGGAGCCAACCATCGACGCGCGCACCATGGAGATTCATCACGACCGTCACCACGCAACGTACGTGATGAACCTGAACGCCGCGCTGGAGGGTCACGATGATCTGGCGGCCCAGAGCATCGAAGACCTGATCAGCAACCTGGACGCCGTGCCCGAAGGCATTCGCACGGCCGTGCAGAACAACGGTGGCGGCCACGCCAATCACTCGCTGTTCTGGACCGTGATCGGCGGCAACAGCCATCCGCACCCGCACGGCGCGCTGGCCGAGGCCGTGGACGCGGCGTTTGGCAGCCTGGAGGCCTTCCAGGCTGAGTTCGCCCAGGCCGCCACCACTCGCTTCGGCTCCGGCTGGGCCTGGCTGATCAAGCAGGCCGACGGCTCGCTGGCCGTGACCAGCACGCCCAACCAGGACAGCCCGCTCATGGATGGCAGCGGCGTTCCAATCTTGGGATTGGACGTGTGGGAGCACGCCTACTACCTGAATTACCAGAACCGCCGCCCCGATTACATTGCGGCGTTCTGGAACGTCGTGAACTGGGAGGAGGTCGAGCGCCGCTTCGGCTAAACCGAACCCAACGCTGCGAAGAGCCGGCGGCCCGGTCGTGAGCTGCCGGCTTTTCGCACGAATGGTCTAGGTCAAACGGGCTAGGATTGACGCATGTTTGCTCTGTACCGGCGCGCCCCCTGGCAGGCGCAGTTGCTGACGATCTTCACGATCGTCGCCATCCTGATCGTCATCGGCTTCCTGGCCCTGCGCCAGTTCCAGGCCGGCGACCCGAACGTCTCCGTGGAACCGACGTCGGTCGACGTGGGCGGGGCCGCGAATCTGATACCACCCGGCGAACGCCCCTTCGGCCTGCACGTCATCGGCGAGGGCGAGGTCGTGGTTCCACCCGACCGGGCGATCGTCACGCTGGGCGTCGAAGCCTCGGCCGATTCGGCGGCTGAAGCGGCCGACCAGGCGAACTCGACGGCCGAAGAACTCATCGAAGCCATTCGCGGCGTCAGTTCAAACGAGCGCGAAGTCCTGATCCAGACGACCGGCCTCAGCCTGTCGCCGGTCTTCCCGCCGGCCGCGCCCGACCAGCGCACGGTGTCGGCGGATCCGGTCGGCTATCGGTCAGCCAACACCGTCACCGTGACCATCGACAAGATTGACCTGACGTCCCGGGTGCTTGACGCGGCGCTGAGCGCGGGCGCCAACAGCGTGCGCTCGATCAGCTTCACCCTGCAGGACGACGGCCCGGCCAAGGCCGAAGCCCTGCGCCTGGCCACGCTGGACGCCGCCGCCAAGGCACGCGCGGTGGCCGACGCTCTGCGCGGCAGCGTGCGCGGCGTGATCTCGCTGCACGAAGACAGCATCTACGTGCCCGTGGCGCGCAGCGAGTTCGCCATGGCGCGCCCGATGGCAGCCGCGCCCGCCGCAGCCGCGGTTCCGGTGGAAGCCGGCGAATTGCGCATCCGGGCCACGGTGCGCGCCAACTTCGCCTACGAGTAGGCGACAACCGGAATACGTTCGACCGACGGCGTCTGTCAGCCCAGGTCGGCGGGACGCACCGGCGCCCCCGTGCGCGCGGATTCCTCGATGGCCAGCGTGACCCGCAGGGTCTGCGCGGCGTCGGCGTAGGTGGATCGGATGTTCGACGCGTCGCCCGACTGGACCGCCCGCACGAACGCGTGGTCCAACAGGTACTTGCAGTCGGTGCTGTTGGTGAGTTCCCGGACCTCGCCGGGCTGCGCGATGCGTCCCCCTTCGTGCCATACCCACATCGACAGGTCGCGCGCCACGATGGTGACGCCGTGGTCCCAGGACTCACCCGGAACGTCATTGAGGCCGCAGGTGTTGAGCAGCGTACCGACGGCACCGTTCTCGAACTGAAAGGTTGCCGCGGACACGTCGTTGATGTTCAGGCTCGGCGCGTCGGTCATCAGCCGGGTCGCAGCCGCGGCGTGGACGCTCTCGATTTCGCCGACGAGGTAGCGTTGCAAGTCGACAACGTGCGTTGCCTGTTCCACAACCTGGCCGCCGGATTGCTCCTGGATGCGCCACCAGAGTGTGCGGGGCATGCCGCCCAGGTACGTGCCGATGGCCATGCCCACCGTGCGGTCCGCCAGCAGCTCTCGCGCCGTGTCGGCCGCCTCGCTGTAGCGCGTCTGGTAGCCGACGGCGGTGATCAGGCCGCGCTCGGCGATGGCCCGCTCGATCCCGCGCACGGTTGGCATGTCCAGCCCCACCGGCTTTTGGACGAGCATGGGAACCCCGGCCTCAATGCACTGGTACTCCGCCTCGCCATGAGCGAACGGCGGCAGCGTGATGAATACGCAGTCGGGCGAGGCCGCAGCCAGCATGCGGCCGGCGTCGTCAAAGGCCTCGATGACCGGTGGCTCGATCGGCGGGGACATCCTGGCGGTGGCTAGCCGCAGCGTGTCCGGGATACGCGCCAGATCGATGTCCGCCAGGGCCACCACGTCGGCTTCCGGCATGCGCAGCAGATTGGCCAGGTGCATGGAGGCGATGCCGCCCACGCCAATGAACGCGACTCGCACGGGAGATTGCTCAGACATTCGTACTCGGGACCGGCAGCCAACCGCCGAAGCCTAGGGGCGGCCGCGCCTCAGCGTCAACGCGGGTCTACACTGCCCGGCTGTGATGCGGTGCAGGTTGACGCAACTGGTGTCCATACCGGCTGGCGCGGCCGGTGAGTGGGCGCGGGCTGGATACGCCTGATGCCCACAGGACCACGCCGGCACCACGGCGCCCCACGCCCGCTTGGCGCCGGCGACCGCGTGGTCCGGGTGCCGCGGCGAGTATCCATGAACCTCCAGGTGGACACGACCCTGGCGCGTCGCGGTCCCTTCCGGCCGGGTCTCATCCTCATCACCGCCTTCGCCAGCCTGATATTCCTGGGCACTGTCCTGCTGGCGCTGCCGCTCTCGCTGGCCGATGGCCAGGAGCCGGATCTCCTGGTGGCCTTGTTCACGGCAACCTCCGCCGTGTGCGTCACCGGTCTGACCGTCGTCTCCACCCACGACCATTGGTCGCTGTTCGGCCAGATCGTGATCCTGGCGCTCATCCAGGCCGGGGCCCTGGGCTTCATCGTCGGCGCCATCGTCATCTTCTCGCTGGCCGGCCGGCGCACGTCCACCCGCGAACGCCTGATGTTCGGCCAGCACATCGGACGCGGGGAGCCCGGCGGCCTGAAGGGGCTGTTCTGGCGCATCGCTATCTTCACCCTGTTCTTGCAAGGCGTGGGCGCGGTGCTGCTGTTTCTCCGGGTCCGTGGCGATTCAGCGGTGGAGAATCCGCACTGGTGGTCGATCTTTCACGCCGTCTCAGCGTTCACCAACGCGGGATTCGACGTCGAGCCGGGCTCCGTTAGCTTCCAGCGGCTGGTCGACGACCCGACGACCGTTGGCATCCTGGCGGCGCTGGCGATGATTGGCGCGATCGGCTTCATGGTCATCTTCGACGTAATGCGTCGGCGTCTGTGGCGACGCCTGGGGCTGGAATCCCGCATCGTGCTTACGGCCATGCCGGCGCTCCTGGTTGTGGGATTCGTCCTGCTGATGGTGCTCTCGCCCGACTTTGGCGGTGCGGTGCCAGAGGACGACTTCGGACTGCGATCGAACGCCGCGTTGAATCACGCTGTCTGGCGCACCACGGGCTTTTCGACCATCGATATGGGTCGCCTGCACACCGATACGCTGATCGTTCTCATCGTGTTGATGTTCATCGGTGGCGCCTCGGCCGCGGTCACCGGCGGAATCACCGTCAACACCTTCAGCGTGCTCTTCATCGCGATGGTGTCGCACATTCGCGGTCGCCGTCATCCCGAGGCGTTTGGCCGACGCATCGCCCAGCACTCGGTCATGCGCGCGCTGGCCGTCGTGGGTCTGTCCGGTGTCGCGGTGCTCCTGGCCACGGTGCTCATGTCCATCGCCGAGCGCGGCTCCGAAACGGTGCTGTCGAACCTGTTGTTCGAGGCCGTGAGCGCCTTCGCCGTCGTTGGCTACTCCACGGGCATCACGGCCGACTTGACGGTGGCTTCTAAACTCGTGCTCATTGGAACCATGTTCGTGGGCCGTCTCGGGGCTTTGACCCTTGCCCAGGCGCTCGTCACGCGCGAGCATCAGCCGGCGGTCCGCTACCCGGAGGAGGCCATCAAGGTCGGTTAGTCGCCGACTCGACCCATGCAGATCCTGGTTACCGGCCTTGGCCGGTTCGGAAGCAGTCTGGCGCGCACCCTGGCGGAGACCGGGCACGAAGTCATTGTGCTCGACACGTCGGAACAGGCCATCCAGATGGCTACTGACGTGGTGGATCAGGCGGTGGTGGGCGACGCCACCAACGAGGCCGTGCTGCGCGAGGTCGGCGCCACTGACGTGGACCTGGCCGTGGTGGCCATGGCCGAAGTGGAGGCCAGCGTGCTGATCACCACGCACCTGAAGAACCTGCGGGTACCGCGCGTGTTCGCCAAGGCGTCCAGCGAGGTGCACCGCTTGATCCTGGAACGCGTGGGGGCGGACCGTGTGGTGTTTCCCGAACGCGACATGGCGTTGCGGCTGGCCCAAAGCGTGTCCACGCCCGGCATGCTCGATTACCTGGAACTGCTGCCGCACCTCGGCATCACCGAGATCGACGGCACCCCCTTTGCCGGGCAGTCGCTCGCCAATTTGAACCTGGCCGCCCGGTACGGCGTGAACGTGCTGGTGATCAAGCGCGGCAACGAGCTGATCGTCACTCCCGGCCTGTCCGAGCGCGTGGTGGAGGGCGACATGCTGATCGTGGTCGGACGCGATAGTCGCATCGCCGAACTGCAGACAGCCGCCGGCTGAGCCGCCGCTCCAGCGGCGCGTTTACGACGTGTGGATGCGCTGTGGATTCCCTGTGTAACTCGTGGCGCCAGGCACCGGTGCACGCCGCCAGGCCGAGAGCTCCCCCGGAATCTACTCGAACGCGCACCGCCCAGAGGGCGTGGATCGCGGGTCTTCGACGAACCGAACGCCTAGCGAACAAGTTGTCCAGATGTTTGATAAGGGTGGATTGACACGCAAGATAGGGGATGTAACCATTCTGGTCCGCCTACATGTAGTATGTAGGTCTATCAATCGCCCTCGTCGCTGGTACCCCTGCGACTGCGTTCAGCGACGGTGGGGTGGGGCGAACCGGAGTGGGGGGCGGCGGTGATCAGACTGCTCGGCGAACTGCACCGCACGCGCGACGGTCGGCAATTCGCCATAGATTTTGCGCAGGTCATCCCGTCGACAGGCGCCTATGACCTGGTCCTCTTCGGCCTGCGACACGCGGAAACGGAGTTTTCGATGGGCGTGGCCTTCCCGCAGGACTCCGCCGGCACCTGGGGCGCGCACGACGCGCTGGTGCGCGAGGGCCTGGGGCAGATCCGCACCGAACTTGAGCGTGGTAATACTGAGGACGGGTCTCTGGTCGAGATCCCTTCCGCCACGTGGGGAGGGTGGCGACCGAGTTACCGATTCTCGGTGCCATCAAAGACGCGGTATGCATAAGCACGGCACAACGTATCCGGATCTGTCGGACAACGCGCTGGCCGTACTACGGAAGCGCTACTTCCTGAAGGACCGCGTCGACCACCCCATCGAAGACACAGACCAGTTCTTCGACCGCGTAGTGCGCGGCGTCGTGGACGTTGAGCGCGAGCGGGGCTGGGTGGACGCCGAGGGACACGACGAGATCGTCGACGCCATGTACGACCTGCTGCGCGGGCTGCGCTTCGTGCCCAACAGCCCCTGCCTGATGAACGCGGGCAAGCCCCAGGGCTACGCGCAGATGGCGGCCTGCTTTGTGCTGCCCATCGATGACGACCTGCTCAGCATCAAGACCACCGACATGCACGCGGCCATCATTCACCAGAGCGGCGGCGGCACCGGCTTCAACTTCTCGCGCATCCGTCCGCGCGGCGACTTCGTGCGTAGCTCCGGCGGCGTGGCCAGCGGCCCAATCAGCTTCATGTCGATGATCGACTATTCCTGCGGCGAGATTAAGCAGGGCGGAACCCGTCGCGGCGCCAACATGGGCATCCTCAACGTCGATCATCCGGACATCCTCGACTTCATTGAGTGCAAGACCGAGGACGGCCGGATCGCCAACTTCAACATCTCGGTCGGCATCACCGACGCCTTTATGCAGGCCGTGCGCGACGACACCGACTACGACCTGGTCAACCCGCGCACCGAAGAGGTGACGAAGCGGCTGCGCGCCCGCGACGTCTGGGACCGCCTGGTCGACGGCGCCTGGCTGAACGGCGAACCGGGCATGATCTTCCTGGACCGGCTGGAGCGCACCAACCCGACGCCGGACGTGGCGCTCCAGGACACCACCAATCCTTGCGGCGAGCAGCCGTTGCTGCCCTACGAAGCCTGCGTGCTCGGCAGCCTGAACCTCAACTGGCACCTCACCGAGGACCGCACGCGTCTTGACTGGAAGGCCCTGCGCCGTGACGTGGAACTGTCCGTCCGTTTCCTGGACGACATGGTCGAAGCCTCCAACTTCCCGCTCGAAGAGATCGACGCCATCGTCAAGCACGGCAACCGCCGTGTGGGCCTGGGCGTCATGGGCTGGGCCGACGTG
>JAPPLN010000043.1 GCA_028874175.1 Chloroflexota bacterium | reverse complement strand
CATGAACGCGCCCAGCACGTAGCCCACGTCTCGTGCCGGCCCGTCCGACCAGAGCCGGCCGTTCAGGCGGGATCCGCGCACCCGGACCGGGAGCGGAAGCAGATCCGAGACCGCTTGTCCCAGGCCGGGAAACGCAAACGCGGAGTCCTGCGGAGATCCCTCCGTATTCAGCAGCAGCGGTCCGGCACAGGCCGCGTCTGGCGCCTCCTCCAGTGCCTGCGCCAGCTCATCCAGGGCGCCCAGATGCACCCACACGTCGGCGTTGGCCACCAGGACCAGCGGTGCCTGCCTCAGGTCAACCCCCGCGTTCGCGGCAGCGCCGTAACCGGGGTTATCAGGACAGGAAAGAACGGTCGCCCCTAGCGTCGCGTCGTCCGCCAGGGCGGACACCGCCGGGTCGCCGGCGGTGTCCACGATCGTCAGCGACTGCACCAAGCGGCCGGCCGAGCGGATACTGCGAGCCGCACGGCTCGCAATGTCCGCCTGCCCATGGGCCACGACCACGGCGTCGATCATGCTCGGCCGATCCCACTCGTTACCGATCGCGGGCGACGGCTCGCCGCCCGCCTGCGCCGTATGCGCTATTTAACCTCGACGGTAGCGCCCACCTCTTCCAGCTTCGCAACCATGGCGTCCGCTTCCTCGCGCGACAGCCCATCCTTGATGGTGCCCGGCGCGGCGTCCACGACCGCCTTAGCCTCCCGCAGTCCAAGACCCGTGATCTCACGCACGGCCTTGATGACCTGGATCTTGCGCTGACCCGCGCTGCTGATTTCCACGGAGAACTCCGTCTGCTCAACCTCGGCGGGAGCCGCGCCGTTGTCTGCCGGCATGGCCGCCACGGCCATCGGCGCGCCGGAGACGTTGTACTTCTCCTTCAGCGCCTCCACCAGCTCCGAAAGCTCGAGCACGGTCATAGAATCGAGCGATTCGAGAATGTCGTCCTTCGTTACCTTGGCCATCACGCGCCTCCTTCGGCGGCTTGCAACTGGTCAACGCGCTCCTGCAGCGCGAAAACCAGTCCTGAGATCAATCCATCCAACGTGTGCACCAGGTTGGAAATCGGTGCGCCGATCGCCCACACGACCTCGGCGTTGAGCTGCTCTCGACCGGGGATTGACGCCAGTCGCAGCACGCGTCCGCCGTCCAGCACCTGGCCGTTCAGTGTCCCTCCGCGAATCTCGACCGTCGGGTGCTGCTGCGAGAAGTCGCGCAGCACGCGCGCCGCGGCCGGTACGTCCTCGCCGCTGAAGGTGAACGCCGACTGACCGGTCAGCAGGGCATCCAGGCCCTGAATCCCCGCCTGCTCGGCCGCCAGCGCGGCTAGGCTGTTCTTGATAACCCGCAGCGTCGCGCCCTGCTCCCGGATCTGGCTTCGAAGCACCTGCTGGTCCGCGACGGACAGGTTGGTGAAGCCCGACACGATACTGAGCGGCGCCGCGGCCAATTGGTCGCAGAGCGCGTCCACCACCGCGGCTTTTTGCGCTCGAGTCGCCACTGGCATGTCCTCCTTTACATCTGGTGAAACGAAAAACGAGCGGCGCGCCGGATCCGCCTACCGCTCGATCATCCGTTCGCGCCTCGGCGGGCTCTCTCGACTCGAGAGATTGCGTGGCCCGCTGTCTCTGGCTATGCAGTTGTTGGGGGTGTCGGTCGATTCGACTCCTGGGCTACTCCTCGGCCGTGGCCGCCTCGGCCAGAGCCGCCTGCGTGTCCAGGCGAATGCCCGGACCCATGCTGGTACAGATGCTCATTGTATGGATATACGAGCCCTTGGCCGCGCTGGGCCGCGCCCGGATAACCGCATCAATCAGGATACGCAAGTTCTCGATCAGTGCCTGACGGCCCATCGAGGCCCGTCCCGCCACCACGTGCAGGTTAGCCAGGCGGTCCACGCGGAACTCCACCCGTCCCGCTTTCAGTTCATTGACGACTCGGCCCACGTCGTTCGTCACCGTTCCGGCGCGTGCGTTTGGCATCAGGCCTCGCGGCCCCAGAATGCGGCCCAATGGACCGATGATACGCATGTTGTCCGGCGTGGCCACGGCGGCGTCAAAGTCAAGCCAGCCACCGCGAATCCGCTCGGCCAGCTCGTCCGTGCCCACCTCGTCAGCGCCGGCGTCGCGTGCTTCCTGCGCGCGGTCACCGCTGGCGAACACGATGATTCGCTGCTCCTTGCCGGTGCCGTTTGGCAGCGTCACGGTGCTGCGCACCTGCTGATCCGCATGGGTGGGATCGACGCTCAGGTTGGCGTGAAACTCCACGGATTCATCGAACTTCGCCAGCGGCAACCCGAGCAAAACGTCGACCGCCTCGCCGAGCGTGTGCTGCGCACTGCGGGCCACCGCCGCCCGAGCCTGCTGATACCGTCGGCTATGTCGCGCCATGCCTAATCCTCGACTTCAATGCCCATGCTGCGGGCCGTGCCGGCCACGATTTTCATCGCCGCCTCGACTTCGTAGGCGTTAAGGTCTGGCATTTTGATTTCAGCAATCTCTCGAACCTGCGCCTCGGTGACCGAGCCAACCTTCTCGCGGTTCGGCTCTCCGGACCCTTTCTCAACGCCCGCCGCCTTCCGCAGCAGGTCCGCCGCCGGCGGCGTCTTGGTAATGAAGGTGAACGAGCGGTCTTCGTAGATTGTGATCTCGGCCGGAATCACCGATCCCACCTGCTCGCGGGTTCGCTCGTTGTAGGTCTTGGTGAACTCGATGATGTTCACACCGTATCCGCCCAGGGCGGGACCGACCGGCGGCGCGGGCGTCGCCTGCCCGGCCTCCAGTTGCAGCGTGATCGTGGCGAGAACGCGTCGTGCCATGGGTTGTCAGCCGCCTGCTTAGATGATCGACCCGCCGCCGGACTTCTCGACCTGGAGGAAGTCCAGTTCGACCGGCGTATCGCGTCCAAAGAACGAAACCAGCACCCGTAGGCGCTCCTTGTCTTCCATCACTTCGTCCACCGTGCCAAAGAAGTCGGTGAACGGCCCGTCGATGATCTTGACCCGCTCGCCGATCTGGATGCGCACCTCGGGCCGCTGGCCTTCGCCTTCCATCTGCCGGAAGATCGTGCTCGCTTCTTCGGGCGACAGCGGGATGGGCTTGTGACCGGACCCGACATCCGCACCCACGAAATTCACAACGCCCGGCGTGTTCCGAACCACCTGCCAGGCGTCGTCAGCGTCCTGCTTGGCCTGCGGATCCCGCGAGTTCTTGGTCTCGTCCAGCGACAGCATTTGCACCAGCACGTAGCCCGGGTACATCTTGCGTTTCACCGTCCGTCGCTGCCCGTGGCGTGATTCCTCTACGTCCTCCTCGGGCACCACGATTCGGAAGACTTTGTCCCTGGCCTCCATGGAGCGCACGCGCTGTTCCATGTTCTGCTTGACTTTGGCCTCGTAACCCGAGTACGTGTTCACCACGTACCACTCGGCGTCGGCAGGGATCTCCTGAACCGGCGTGTCGCCGTTCTCGGCGGTTTGGGTCGATGCCTGGCTGGCCTCGGCCATCATGCTCTGGCGCCTTCCCTCATTGCGTAACGAAACTGAACAGGCGATCGAATCCCAGATCGGCCAGCCCCAGGATGATCGCCATCAACACGCTGATCGCCAGCACCAGCGCCGTCAGCCGTGCGGTCTGCTCGGGCGTCGGCCACTGGCATTTGCGCAGTTCCTGGTACGCGCTGCGCACAAAACGGGTCAGCGGCGCCCGGCGAACGTTTCGGCGCAATTCCCGTGTGGACAACATTGGCGATCACTCGCTAGCGCGTCTCGCGGTGGGCCGTATGTGACCGGCACGCACGACAGTATTTCTGCAATTCAAGTCGGTCCGGGTTGTTCCGGCGGTTCTTGCTGCTCACGTATCCGCGCGAACCGCAGTCTCGGCATTCAAGCGTGACGACGAGCCGATCACCTCGGCGGGGCATTTCCAACTCCGCGGCCGCTCGGCGGCCGTCCATTCAGGGGCGCGCTTCGTGTTTGCCACAGCCACGCGCGCCCACCAAGCACAATAAAACCCCGGCGGGTAGCCCGCGCGGGACGCCCGAGTATACGACGAATCCGCCGGCCAGTCGCCCGTCAATCCCAGTAGAACCTGCCAAATGCGCCTCGACCTGCCAGAAAGGCCTTTGGCAACCATGCCCCTGCACCGCAGAATCGGGCACCGCACGGCTGGAGATTCGACCATGACCACTGATGGACTCACCTACGCCGGGCGTTTGAGCGATTTCGCCGCCGGGACCTGCCACCGAGTGCGCGCGGGCGGCCGCACTCTGGTGCTCATCCGCCACGGCGACGGCGTTTACGCCCTGGACAACCGCTGCCCCCACATGGGATTCCCCCTCGATCGCGGCAGCGTCGACGACGGCATCCTCACCTGCCACTGGCACCACGCGCGCTTTGACGTAACGACCGGCGGCACCTTCGACCTCTGGGCCGACGACGTACCCGCGTTCCCCACGACCGTGGTCGACGGCGACGTCTGGGTCGATCTGCGCAACGGTCGCGACGAACTGGCTCACCACCGCCGCCGCCTCCGCGCCGGCCTGGAGCAGAACCTCTCGCTGGTCATTGCCAAGGCCGCCGTCTCGCTCGTCGAAGGCGGCGCCGACCCGCGCGAACCCTTCCGCATCGGGCTGGAATTCGGCACCCGCTACCAGAGCGACGGTTGGGGCCCCGGCCTTACCGTCCTGACCTGCATGATGAACCTGCTGCCCCACCTGCCGCCGGAGCAACACGCCCGCGCCCTCTTCCACGGGCTGTCCAACGTCGCAGGCGACTCATCCGGATCGCCGCCCAAGTTCGAAGTCGGCCCCCTGCCCGACGCCCCCGCCGACCCGTCCACGCTCAAGCGCTGGTTCCGGCGCTTCGTCGACGTGCGCGACGCCACCGGCGCCGAACGCTGCCTGCTCACCGCCGTGCAAGCCGGGCTCGACCAGGCCGCCATTGCCGACATGCTCTTTGCGGCCGCCACCGACCACCGTTACCTCTCCAACGGCCACGTCCTCGACTTCACCAACAAGGCCCTGGAGGCCCTCGACATCGCCGGCTGGGACCTGGCCGAAACCGTAATCGGATCCCTGGCCCGCGGCTACGCCGATGCCGGGCGCATGGAAGAGTCCAACGCCTGGCGCCGGCCCATCGACCTCGTGGATATCCTGGAAGCCACCTTCGAAGATCTCCCCGACATCCTGGCGGCCGACATCAAGCCGACGCAATGGGACGGTCGCGCGGACCTGATCGACACGGTCCTGGGTGAAGATCCCCAGGCCATTGCCGACTCCCTGACCGACGCCCTCCGCCAGGGCGCCGATCCCGTCGAGCTCGCCGACGCCGTCACCCAGGCCGCCATCACCCGCGTCGCCCAGTTCCACGTCACCAATGAGTTCGGCGACTGGGACCGCGCCCTCCACACCCTCTCGTTCGCCAACGCCGTCCGCGGCGGCCTGGCCCGGTCCGGATCGCGCGAGTTGGTGCGCGGCATCTACGACGCGGCCATGAGCGTCTACCTGGACCGATTCCTCAACGTCCCGCCCGCCCGCCTGCCCAGCGCAAACGGCCACACCTCGGGTGCGGAGTTGCTGGCGTCCCTGCCCGACCTGCTGGACCGCCAGCAACAGGTCGACGAAGCCGCCGGGCTGGTCGTGGACTATCGAGCCACCACGGCACCGGTCGAATCCCTTCTTGAGTCGATCGGAGGCAACCTCCTACGCGAGGACCGCGACTTCCATACCATCCAGGCCGTCGAAGCCAGCATCCACCAGGCCAACCTGAGCGACGACCCCGCCGACGCCACCCTGGCGCTGGTGGCCGGCGCCCGCTATCTGGCCGCGCACGCACCCACCGTTCGGTCGCAGGGCCAGACGTTCCAGATCGCCCAGCGCCTGCAGCGCGGCGAACGCTTGTTCGAGGAGGCGCCCGTCTGACCTCCAACGGCTCGGAAGGTGTCGTGGCCGTATTCCACGGAATCAAGCAGCCCTTCACCTTTCTGAGCTTCCCGATTCCCGATCCCGCCCCCGGCGCCGTCGTGCTCAAGATGCGCCTCGCCAACATCTGCGGCTCGGACCTGCATTACTGGCGCGGCGACGCCGATCTCGTCGGCCGCGGCTTCGAAATGCCCTACGCCCTCGGCCACGAGGGCGTCGGCGAGGTCTTCCGCCTCGGCAAGGGTGTGACCACCGACTCGGCCGGCCAGCCGGTCCGGGAGGGCGATCGCGTGGTCTTCCGCTACTTCGACCCCTGCGGCCGCTGTGCCGTCTGCCTGCGCGACCACCCGTACGCCTGCCCCTACCGGCAGCGCGAACGCCTCCGCGGCGTGCGCCATTGGCCCCACTTCCGCGGCACCTTCGCGCAGTACTACTACCTGTACCCGGGCCACACCATGTTCCGGGTCCCCAGGCAACTAACCGACGCGTCCGTCGCCGGCGTGAACTGCGCGCTGACCCAGGTAGTGTCCGGCCTCGATCGAGCCCAGCTCCGCCCCGGCGAGAGCGTCGCCATCCAGGGCGCCGGCGGCCTGGGGCTCTACGCCGCGGCCATCGCCAAATCTCGCGGCGCCGGTCCGATCATCGCCATCGACGGCATCCCTTCCCGGCTCGAGCTGGCCCGCGCCTTCGGCGCCGACGAAACGGTCAACATCACGGAGGCCGACTCGCCCGAGGCCCGCGTGCAAGCCGTGCGCGACCTCACCGGCGGCCTTGGCGCCGACGTCACCCTGGAACTCGTGGGCCACCCTGGCGTCGTCGCCGAGGGCGTCTACATGACCGCCCCTGGCGGTCGCTTCGTCGAAATCGGCAACATCAACGTGGGCTGGGCGGGCTCGTTCGACCCGTCCGACGCCGTGCTGCGCAGCGTCACCCTCATCGGCGTCGCCCACTACCGGGCCCGCGATCTCGCCGCCGCGCTGGCCTTCGTCGCCCGCGAGTCCGGACGCCTGCCGTTCGATGAAATGCTGGCCAGCCGCTTCGACCT
>JAPPLN010000065.1 GCA_028874175.1 Chloroflexota bacterium | reverse complement strand
ACCGCCTTCTCCAAGGACTTGCCGCCCAGCCTGGATCATCCGCTGGGTACCGACAGCTTCGGCCGCGACATGCTGGCGCTGATCGTGGTGGGCACGCCGCAGACGGTGAAGATCGGCCTGATCGCCGGGTTCATGGCGTTGATCATCGGTTCGGCCCTGGGGTTTATCCAGGGCTTCTACCGGGGTCCGATCGGAACCTCCGTGCGTGGAGTCACCGATGTCACTCTCACCATCCCGGCCCTCTTGATCCTGATCACGGTGGCCAGCCAGGTTCGGCAGGTGACCGTGGAGTCCATGGCCATCATCATCGCCCTGCTGGCCTGGCCGGGCACCACCCGCGCCATCGGCTCGCAGGTCCTCAGCATGCGCGAGCGCGCATTTGTCCCCATCGCCCGCTTCAACGGCATGTCGGGGATGGAAATCATCTTCAAGGAGTTGATGCCCAACATGCTTCCATATCTGGGCGCCAGCTTCGTGGCCGCCGTCTCCACGGCCATCCTCTTCGCCATCGGCCTGGAGGTGCTGGGCCTCGGTCCCCAGACCACCAACACGCTGGGCATGACGATCTACTGGTCGCAGTTGCACTCCGCCGTGATTCGGGGCCTCTGGTGGTGGTGGCTGTCGCCCATGGTGGTGATCGTCACCTTGTTCATTGGGCTGTTTCTCATTAGCCACGGCCTGGACGAGTTGGCCAACCCACGCCTGCGGCGGCGGGTATAGCCGGATTCGCGCCGCGCGCCTGCCGCCCGTTGAGTCCTACAGCCGCTATCTGAAGAGTTCAGCGCCCGCCTGAGTAGCTCACCGCAACTTCCCGCCCGATGCGCACGGACTCCCAGCACGCCTCGTTGACCCGCAACACGTCCAGCCCGCCTTCGGCGCTGGAGCGCACCTGGTCGCGCCCCAGGATGGCGTCCACGAAGTTGTGGTCGGGGCTGGATTGGGCCGGAAATTCGCCGACGTCTACGAGCTCCTGCCGCGCGTCGTAGTGCCGCAGTTCATCCACCGTGTTGTAGTCGACGCCCCGCACCAGCAGCGTGCCTTCGCTGCCGTAGAAGCCCATGTCCTCCGCCGCCGGCGCCGCCGCGTTGCCCACATGCGCGAAGCTGCCGATGGCCCCGTTTTCGAACCGTGCGCTGATGGTCATGTCCACGTCCACGTCCAGGTCGTAGCGGTTCTCATGCGCCATCACGGCGCTGATCCGCAGCCCGGTGGCATACATCACGCAGTCCATCAGGTGGCTGCCCCAGTCGATCAACTGGCCGCCGCCTGAGAGCTCAGGGTCCTGCCGCCACTGGCCTCGCTGTTCCCAGTACCAGCCGTGGTGCTGCAGTCCGGTCACAAACTGGATTCGCCCGATGGCGCCGGCCTTGATCTGCTCATGGATGTACCGGTGCGCCGGCGAGTAGCGACGCTGATACGAGACCATCAGGATCGTCCCTGCCCGCTCGCAGCGCCGCAACGCTTCCTCGCCTTCGGCGACCGTGCAGACCAGCGGCTTCTCGGTCATGACGTGGCAGCCGGCATCCAGCGAGTCCACGATCTGCTCGAAATGCAGCGCGTGCGGCGAGCCGATCTCGACGGCGCCTGGACTGGTTTCGCGCAATAGCTCCTTGTGCGACGCGAATTCGGGCACGCTGTGCAGCCCCGGATTCCGCTCCTTCATCAGGGTGATCGAGGCGGCGCTCGGATCGGCCAGCCCCACGATTTCCACGTCGTCGATGTCCAGCAGCCGGGGAATGTGGGTTGACATAAAGTTGCCGCAGCCGATGATCCCCATCCGAATCGCCGCCATCCTCAACCTCCCGTGCGCACTTTGCCTGGCTGCCGAGCGCGCCCCGTCCGTTCGTGGTGAGCCGGTCCGGAGTCTTCGGAGGACCGTGTCGAACCACTACCCCCGGTGCCGGCTTGAGCCCACTCTTGCCGCGGGCTATTCCTCAATATCCCCACCCGCAAACGTATACGGCCGCCCCATCGACTGCTCCCGCCAGCGCTCCGGTTCCACCGGTCGCGGCGGATGCGCGGCGATAAAGTCCTCGTCCGGCTCCACGCCAAGTCCGGGTCCTGACGGCAGGTCGTAGTGCCCGTCCACGATCCGCACGGGCTCCTTCAGCACGCCCTCGATCCCGAAGTTTCCGCTCTCCTGGATCAGGAAGTTGGGAATCGACGCATCCACCTGCGCCGAAGCCACGAAGTTCAGCGGGCTGAACGGGTTATGCGGCGCTACGGCAATCCCGTAAGCCTCGGCCATGCTGGCGATCTTGCGCAGTTCCGAGATTCCGCCCGAATGCCCGATGTCCGGCTGCGCGTAGGCCACGGCCTCGCGCTCGAACAGTTCCCGGAAGCCCCACCGCGTGTACAGCCGCTCGCCGGTCGCCAGCGGCACCGTCGTCTCCTGCGAGAGTTTCTCCATCGCGCTCGTGTACTCCGGGCCGCACGGCTCCTCCAGGAACATCGGCTTGAACTCGGCGATCCCTTCGGCCAGCTTCCGGATCATCGCCAGGTTCAGCCGGCCGTGCGTTTCCACCATGATGTCCACGTCCGGCCCCACCGCCTCCCGCACCGCGCCGACCTTCGCGATGGCTTCCTCGAACTGGGCCGGCGACAGGTAGTACCCCGCCGTCGACAGCGGGTCGAACTTCATGGCTGTCCACCCGTCCGCCACCGCGTCCGCGGCGGTCTGCGCCAGTTCGACCGTGTCCGCGCCGCTGATTCCCCGGTAACAGCGCAGCCGCGTCCGCGTCGGTCCGCCCAGCATCTCGTAGATGGGCAGCCCCGCCGCCTTGGCCTTGATGTCCCATAGCGCGATGTCGATGCCGCTCATGGCCGACATGTAAACCACGCCGCCGCGGACGTTGTGCCACATGTAGTACATGCTCGACCAGATCTGCTCGACCCGTCGCGTGTCGCGACCGATCAGGTAGTCGCCGATCGTCTCCACCGCGCCGGTCACCGCCCCGGGCATCAGCGAGCACTCGCCGTACCCCACCAGCCCGTTGTCGGTCTCGATCCGGACGTAGCAGTAGTTGAAGGATCCGCGGCCGTAGTAGACCTCGGGGTTGAACGTGAGCGGGGTAACCGACTGGATCTTCACGGGCGCGCTCGATTCATCAGCGGCCCCTGGACTGCCAACCCGAGAGCCGCATAGGCCGCGAGTTCCCGCCCAGCGTATATCGCCCGCCAGGCAGGGTCAGCCGCCGCCGACGTGTGGATCTATGCCTCGGGCGTTGGCCCGACCCGTCGCTCGAAATCGTGCAGCCACGCATCCACCGCGCGCTGGCTTCGCAACCGGACCACGTCCGTTCCACGAGAGTCCGCATCCTGCATGAGCCCCGTGTACGTGCGGTGGCGCCGCCGATGTACCCGCAGATTCCAGAGCACCAGGCCGTCCCAGGTCAGTAACGCATTCCGAACGGTCTCGCGCTGCACGCCCCAGAGGAGTTGGTCCTTGCTTTGGATTCGCCGCAGCGTTCGCAGAAGCACCCGCCAGCAGGCCGTTCGCAGCGGTAGATCCAGCCAGACCATCAGTTCCACCCGCGGCCAGAAGATGTCCCGCGAGCGGCTGTAGTTGCCTTCCACGACCCAGGCGTCGCCGGCCGTAGCTTCCCGAACCTCGGGAAGAAACTCCTCGTCGGAAGGCATCCCCCAGTCGGGACGGTGCCGCCAGTGCAGGGCGTCAAGCTCAACGTGCGGCACGTCCAGGATGTTCGCCACGCGGCGCGCAACGGTCGTCTTGCCGGAACCCGACAGCCCGCAAATCCAGACGCGTCGGGGCAGGCCGTCAATCATGGTCGGCGTGGCGGAGAGTTAGCCGCCTGTCCAGTCCGGTCGGCTCAGGCGGTAGCCAGCCGGATCAGGCTGGTCAGTTCGCCTGACGCCAGCGCGTCCAGCCGCACGTGCGCGGCCATCATCGACTTGGCCAGGTCGGGCAGCGGGCTCAATCGCGCCCTGCGCCGGTCGGCATCGATCACCAGCGCCGGAATCCGGTCCAGCGCCAGCCGCCGCGCGGCACGCATGGCGTCGTCGATCGGGTCCGACCCGGGTTCGAGGCCGACGTTCGCGACGCCGTCCGTCAGCAGGATCACGATCGGCTTGGTTTCGGCGTCCCGCGCGCGTTCGCGCAGGATAACCCGTCGCGCCAGGTCCAGCCCCTGCGCCAGCGGCGTTCGCCCGCCCGTTGGCAACTCCCGCATTCGTGCGTGCGCCAGGTCCAGGCTGTTGGTCGGCGGCACGGTTTCGTGCGCGTCGGTCTTGCGGAACGTCACCAGGCCAACCCGGTCGCGGCGCTGGTAGGCGTCGGCCAGCAGCGACAGCACCGCCGACTTGGTCAGCTGCATCCGCCGCTGCGCCGCCATGCTGCCCGAGCCGTCCACCACAAAGAGCATCAGGTTGCCCACCTTGCGCATGCGCCGACGGATCCGAACGTCGTCCTTGGTAATGGAGGGCGTTCCGTCGCCGATGCCTCGCAGCGCGGCGGCCCGGATTGTGTCCAGCAGCGCCACGTCCGGCGGGTCGTCCGGTTTCATGTGCCGGCTGCGCACCGAGCGTCCGCGGCGGCCCTGCACCTCGTGCTGCGTTCTTCGACCCGAACGCGGCCGCGTCATCGGCAGCCGTTCGTGGGCCGCAACCGTCGGCGACTCAGGAATCGAGTCGGGGTCGATCTGCCGCTCGGCGCCCGCCTGTGTCGGCGCGCCGGCGTTCTGGTCGGACGCCGCCACCGTTTCCTCGCCGGTGGCCGACATCTGCCGCTTTTCCATACCGGCCTCCGCGGCATCGCTGCCGCTGGCCTGGCGCGAGGCGTCGAACGACTGGATGGCCTGATCCAACTCGTCCGGATCCAGGTGCGGCGGCGTGAACGGATCGCGTCGTCGCCGGTGCGGCAGGGCCAGTTCGGCCGCGCGCCGGATGTCGTCGCGCGTCACCTCGGTGCGCCCTTCCCAGGCGGCGATCGTGGACGCCGTCTTGTGCATCACGATGTCCGCGCGGTGGCCGTCGACCCCCATCGCAATGGCGATGTGAATGATCAGCGACAGCATCTCGGGGCTGACGTCGACTGACGGCAGCAACTCCTGCGCCCGCACAATCTGCTGCTGCAATTCCGCGCTGGCCCCGGTCCACTCGGCCAGGAAAGCCGCCGGATCGGCGTCATACGCGATGCGCCGGCGCACGATCTCGGCCCGGATGGCCGGCTGCGTATCCCCGCGAATCTCGGCTGCCAGTCCAAACCGGTCCAGCAGCTGCGGCCGCAGGTCGCCTTCCTCCGGGTTCATGGTCCCGACCAGGATGTATTCGGACGGATGCCGAAACTGGACGCCTTCGCGCTCGATCAGGTTCGTCCCTGAGGCCGCGCTGTCCAGCAGCGTGTCCACCAGGTGGTCGTCCAGCAGGTTCACCTCGTCCACGTACAGCAACCCGCGATGTGCCGCCGCCAGCAACCCAGGCTCGAACTTGCGCTCGCCCCGCGCCAGCGCCGCTTCCAGGTCCAGCGTGCCGATCACCCGGTCCTCGGTGGCCGACACCGGCAGGTCCACCACGCGAACTTGCCGGGTGGTGTACTCCACGTCGCTACCGTTCTGCCGCTGCTCCTTGCAGTCCTCGCAGACGTTGAGCGAACCCGGCGCGCACCCGTACGCGCAGGTGGCCACCTCGATCTCCGGCAACACCGCCGCCAGCCCACGCACCGCCGTGGACTTCGCCGTGCCGCGCTCGCCACGAATCAACACCCCGCCAATGCTGGGGTTGATGGCATTGAGCGCCAGCGACAGGCGCATCAGATCCTGGCCGACAATCGCCGCAAACGGAAACGTCGCGCCGTTCGAATGAATCATCCCGTCATCGTCTCACAAACGGCTCGCGGGAGACGGTCCAGGCTCTCAGTGGTCAGCGTCCGGTCCTCTTTGGTGCCACGCGTTGCGGTGTTTGCGCCGGCGTCGTCATCCGGATCCGTAGTTTGTTCACCGCCCACACGGCAAACGCCAGCAGTACCAGGACGCCGATGATCTGGGACTGCTGGAGGCCCCAGAAGAGTTCCTGCTGGTCGATTCGCAGGAACTGCAAGCCCAGTCGCATGCCCCCGTATCCCGCCAGCACGGTCCAGAAGATGTACAAGCGCCCGATATAGCGGCTGGCCAGCCACATGGCGATCCCGAAAATCGCAAAGTCGCCCAGCATTTCGTAGGTCGTAGCGGGATGGACAGGTGTCGTCTGGCCGATGGCGTTCGGGTGCGTGTAGTAGACGGCCCAGGGCAAGTCGGTCGCCAGCGCGTGGTGCTCGCCGTTGATCAGGTCGCCGATGCGCCCGATCCCCATGCCCAGGATCAGCCCCGGGGCCCCGATGTCCAATCCGCTGCGCACGTCCAGCTTCATCCACCAAGCGGCCAGCGCAAGTGCCAGACCGCCGCCCAGGGGGGCGCCCCAGACCGTTATCCCGCCATCGTTCACGGCAAAGACCCGCGCCCAGTCGCTTGAGAACAGGTCCAGGTTGTCGATAACGAACAGGAATCGTGCCGCCACGATGCCTCCGCCCACGGCCCACAGCGCCAGCGTGATGACCTGGTCGTCCGAGATCGTTGTGCGGCGGCCCAGGCGTCGCGAGATCCACATCCCTGCCAGGATCCCCAGCACGGAGAACAGGGAGTGCCACGTAAACCGGAAAGTCCCGATCTGGAAGAGATCGGGGTCCCAAGGAATGGCGATGGCGGGCATGGGCTGAAGTCCCCAAAACGGCGTCGAAGCCATGGTACTGGCCGCTTCGTCCTGCGGGCGGCCACGTCCATGGCTGGTCGCGGGTCACTTTAAGTGTTGAGGGGTTCGCAGCGGTAGCGCCACCGGCGGTCGCGGGGATCGGATGGGCCTGAGGACGGGCTGGGTTGGAGGTGGTGCACGGAGGGAAGGCGAGATTGCTCGGCTCCGCTGCGCTGCGCTCGGAATGACAGTGGGGGTGAAGGGGGGAGCGGTCGCGCGGCAGCCCGAACCCCATAGGGGTTCGGGC
>JAPPLN010000033.1 GCA_028874175.1 Chloroflexota bacterium | reverse complement strand
TTGAGCCCGGACGGGGACATCGTGGCCTGCGGCAGCCAGGACAACACGGTGCACTTCTGGCGTCGCTCCACCGAGGAGGACTCCATGATGTCGGGCTATCCGGCCAAGCCGTCGGCCCTGGCGTTCGATGACACCGGCACCCTGTTGGCCACCGGAGGCGGGCAGGCGGTGACGGTCTGGAGCTTCCGGGGAAAGGGACCCGAAGGCACGCGGCCCGGCGTGCTGGACGTTCATGTAGAACCCGTCTCGACGCTTGCCTTCGCTCCCGGCGCAACACGCCTGGCATCAGGGGCGCGCGATGGCGGCGTGGTTGTCTGGTCGCTACGGAAAAATGGGCACGGCGGCGCGCAAGGGGCTGCGGTTGTGGAGGGCGCCGTGGCCGGGGTGTACTGGCGGCCGGACGGGCGCGCGATTGCCGCGCTCGACGCGTGGGGCGGCGTGACGGCCTGGCGGATCGGACGCTAGACGGGCCGAATTGCCCGCGTCCTCACTGGTCCGCGCCGCCGTGTCGGAACCGGCTGGTTACGCCCACGAGCGGTGCAACGGTGTCCCACCAAAGATCACGAACGCGAACTCAAGCAGAGCTGCAAGTCTGAGCCCGCTTGAACAGGCCGGTACGCATGGACTCTCGTCCTCGTCGGTCAGCGCGCGAGACGCCGGATTCGGGGGTCCAGCAGGTCCCGCAGGCCGTCACCCAGCAGGTTGAACCCCAACACCGCCAAGAAGATGGCCGCTCCCGGCAGCAGGATGAGATGCGGTGCGGTCTGCAGGTGCGGGCGCGCGTCGCTGAGCATGGCGCCCCACTCCGGTGTCGGCGGCTGCGCGCCCAGCCCCAGGAAGCTGAGACCGGCGATGCCCAGGATGATCCAGCCGATATCCAGGGAGGCGAGCACGACGATCGGGCCGAGGATGTTTGGCGCGATGTGCCGGAGGATGATGCGCCGGTCACTGGCCCCGGAGGCCCGCGCCGCCGTCACGTACGCCATCTCTCGCTCCCCCAGGGTGATTCCGCGAATGATGCGGGCGTGGCCCACCCACCACACGGCGCCGACGGCCAGCAGCACATTCAGCAGGCCTGGGCCCAGAGCTCCCGCCACGGCCAGCGCCAGGATCAGCGAAGGAAAGGCCAGCAGCAGGTCCACGACCCACATCAGCGCCGTGTCCGGCCAGCCGCCGTAGTATCCGGACAGCAGACCCACGGTCACGGCGATGGTCATGCTGAGGACCAGTGTGGCCGCGGCGGCCAGCAGCGTCGCCCGCGCTCCGTGGACGAGCCGGCTGAAGGTGTCCCGGCCCATGTGGTCGGTGCCCAATAGGTGCTCCGGCGACGGCGAGCGCAATCGCTCGCGCAGGTTGATCTCGGTGGGATCAGCCAGCGGGCTCCAGGGCGCCACCAATCCCGCCAACAGCAGGGACACCACCAGGATTAGCCCCAGGGCGGTTCCCGGCTCTCGCAGCAGCGCATGCCACCGACCGCGGCGGCGTGGCTCGGCGATGGCCGGCCGGCGAGGAAGCCGTACCCCAACGCGTTCGGCGGTCATCGTCATTGGCCGCTATACCCCGACCCGTTCGTAGCGCAGGCGCGGGTCCGCGACGCGTAGGGCAATGTCAGTCGCCAGGTTTGCCAGCAGAACGATGACCGCAAGGTAGGTGACGAACCCCTGGACCACGGGGTAGTCCCGGGTCAGGGCCGCGCCAACGATCAACTGACCCAAACCTGGCCACGTGAATATGGTCTCGATGATGACGGCGCCCCCGAGCAGGTGCGCCAGGATCACGCCCGTGGCTCCAATGGCCGGCAGCAGCGCGTTGCGCAGGGCGTGCTTCATGACGACCATCTGTTCGGACAGCCCCTTGGCCCGCGCCGTGCGGATGTAGTCCTGCCCCAGGACATCCAGGACGCTGGCGCGAATCAGCCGCGTCAGCTGAGCCATCGGCGCGAGCGACAGCGCGATGGCCGGAAGCACCATCTGAGCAGCCGAGCCGTAGCCCACGGCGGGCAACCAGGACAGTTTCACCGCGAACAGAATGATCAGTCCGAAGGCCAGGGCGTAGGACGGCGCCGCCGAACCCACCAGCGCCGCCAGGCGGACGATGGCATCCCCGGCGCCGCCCCGTCGCCGGGCGGACAGGATGCCCATGGGCACGGCGAGTACTAGCGCCAGCCCCAGAGCAGCCACTGTGAGCACGACCGTTGGGACGGTGCGGCGCGCCAACTGGGCGGCCACGGGCTGTTCCGTCACGTACGAGCGGCCCATGTCGCCCGCTAACGCCCGGGACATCCAGCGAACGTATTGCGCCGGAAGTGGAGCGTCCAGGCCCAGTTCGGCGCGCATCGCAGTCACTGCGGCCGGGCTGGGCATCTGGCCGGGGTTGCGCTGGTGCAGGACAATCTCGGCGGGATCGCCCGGCGCCACACTCAGTAGCGCGAAGCTAACCGCCGAGATTCCCAGGAGCAGCAACGGCAGCGTGGCCAACCGTCGGACTACGTATGCCCCCATGCCGGAGAGCCGCTCGCCGCCCCCGCTATCCCGTTACCTCCCTCACGATCTCAGACCAATGCGGTGGTCGAAGAAGTAGAGATTGGCCGGGTGCGGATCGAAATCGGTAACCCGCTCGTTGACGCCGTAAATCAGGTAGGCGTGCGCCACCGGCAGGAGCGCCGTTTCGGATGCCACCACGTCCAACGCCCGGCAGGCGATTTCCTGGCGTTGCTGGGTATCGGCAACCTCCGCGGCGCTGCTGATGATGCCCTCCAGCTCAGCGCTGTGGAAATGACCGTAATTGTTGGCGCCGCTGCCGGAGGCGTCGGCGCTGACCCCGACAAACTTGCCGATGTTCTGGATGGGGTCTCCGGCCTCAACCACGTTGTTGTACCACCCGAAGAGATCCCAGGCGGGCTCCTTCACCACCGACCATTCGGTGATGAGCACCTTGGCCTTGATGCCCACGTCGGCCAGCATGGCCTGCGCGGCTTCGGCCATGATCGGCAGTTGGAATCGCTCGGGGTACCCGCCGATGACGATCTCCAGCGGTTCGCCGTCCTTGTCCACAAACCCGTCGTCGTCGGAGTCAACGTAGCCGGCCTGCGCCAGTAGGTCGCGGGCCTGCGCGGGTTCGTAGCCCGGCGCGCTGACGCCCGGGCAGGACGCCAGGGCATCAGGCAACAGGAGTTCGGCAAACGATCCGGAGCCGGCAGGCGCTATGAGTCCCGCGATGCTCTCGCGATCAATGGCAAGGCTCACGGCCTGGCGCACCAGCGGATCGGACAACGCGGGCCGCTCGAAATTGACCCACCAGATCACCGCCGCCGTGCCTATGCCGGCCGTGCGACTCGCCAAATCGGGGTGGGCGTCGATGGTCTGGGCCCCTTCCGGGGATATGTTGACGGCAACGTCGATGTCGCCGGCCTGCAGGGCCAGTTCCCTGCTGTTGATGTCCGGAATGGCGAGGTGTTCGATGCCGGCCAGTGGCGGAACGCCGCCCCAGTAATCGTCATTGGCGACGCTGCTGAGGCGTTCCTTCTGGATGTACTCGGTGGGAATGTACGGCCCCGTCAGGGCGCCGGCCTGCAGAAAGTTGCCCTCGCCGGCGGCGTCGGCAGCCGCGGCATCGGTGATGGCCACTGCCGGACCGGCCAACAGGCCTGGCAACGTGGGTCGGGGTTCCATGGTGGTGATGGTGATGGTCTGTTCGTCATTCACCGCGATGCTGTCGAGCCCCAGCGCCTCTGCCGACGCTTCCGACAACCGGATCGTTCGTTCCAGCGACGCCTTCACCGCTTCCGCGTCCATCACCGCGCCGTTGTGGAATTTCACGCCCGAGCGCAGCTTGATTCGCCAGGTCAGCGGGTCCACGTCGGTGGCTTCCATCGCCAGCCATGGCAAAGGGCTGAAATTGGTGGGCGACAGGCGGAAGAGGTTCTCGGACATCCCGGACTGACTGGCAACCCAGCCGCCCTGCACCGGGTCCAACGGGCTGTCGAGCCAGATGACGCCTGCCTTCAGGGTGGGGCGTGCGGCGTCGGCGGCCGGAGCTGCCGGCTGTTCAGCAGTTCGAGCCGTTGGCGAAGGCGAGGGTGAGGCCGTGGCTGCTGCCGTCGGCGGCGTGGTGGCCGCGGCAGTCACGGGTGCAGAAGTTGTAACCGCTGCCGGCGTCGGCGGCGCTGCGGTCGACGCGGCGGCCGCGGCAGTCACCGGCGCGGGTGTTGCAGCCGCTGGCGGGCTGTCGTCGCGCTCCCCGCAAGCGACGGCCACTGGCAATGCCAGAGCCGCCACCAGCGTAATGGCCATTCGTCGAAGCATCTCCTGCTCACCCTCCATGCTATTGATACCTTGTCTCAAAAAAGAGCGTGTCACATGCAGGACGGCCTGCGCAAGTCTTTAAGGCAAGAGACCAAATGCGGTTGTCAGGGCGGGCCCGCCAGGCAGGGAGAGCCCCCCTCACATATAAGGAGACGTTCGCCGGCGTACCCGGCACGGCGGCGTGGCCGAGGTGGTGGCACTCGGCGATCCGGTCCGGTCTACGGTGAACCTTGGTAGGGCATGCGGGATTCGAACCCGCGATCTCCGCCTTGAGAGGGCGGTGTCCTAGGCCGCTAGACGAATGCCCCACGCGGACCGAAGTCCGACGCCGCCTATGCTACGAAACCCGGCGGCGTTCCGGCCCATCGGCAGCGCTCCGTACAATCGACGTGGACCAGCGCACCGCCTCGACACCCCATGTTTGAAGGCCTGACCGAGCGCCCCTCCGGCGTCTTCGGCACCCTCGGCCGTCGCGAGCAAGCCGTAGCCCGAAACCTGTAGAGGCGACGCATGCGTTGCCCCGAGCGACCAGGTTGAGATGACGAAGGCGTAACGCCCCTGATCCTACTCGGACTGCCGGTCGGCGGCGTGGTTGGCGAGAACCCTCGAGCAGACGGACGCGAAGACGCGCATATCCTCCGCGCTGATGTCCTCGGTCAGCATGACGTAGTGGCGCTGCATGTTGCGGTAGATCAGAGAGGCGATCTCCGAGCCCTCGTCGGTCAGCCTGAGCATCACCATGCGCCGGTCGCTGCGCAGGCGCCGCCGGCGCAGCAGGCCCTTATCCACGAGCCCGGTGACCATGCGGCTGATGCGGGAGCCGTCGACAGGCAACACCCGCGCCAACTGGGTGGACGTGCGTTCCCCTTCAAGGCAATACCACAGCAAGCTGTACTCCATGCTGGTGATGGCGTGGGGTACCACCTCGTCCGACATTCTCGCGTTAAGCATGGTGAACAGATCTGCCACAACTACGCCTAAATTGGCTTGCAAGTGTTCGATCGAGCGGTAGGAATCATCCTGTGACGGCAATAGTGTCTACCCCCATGCTCGAATAATCGGATATTAGAGCGTCGGCGACTTGGTGGCCTCTGCGTCATCCGACTTCGACGAGGCCTGCCTAGTCCCCGAATCGAGTACCCGGCGAGCCTACGCAATCCCTTGGTCGTTTCCAAAGCCCTAGATTGGCCACGGTCGCGGCAAAGGGCCGGGACAGACCGATCGCTGTTTGGTCGTTGGAGACCGTGAGGGAGCAGGGCCATCCCGGCTCGGCCGCTGGCCCAAAGCCCGAACAGGCGTCGGGGCCGTCAGCACGAGCCCGAGTCTCCCAGGCGGGACGTGTCGCCAGCTTCGTCGGAGGGTGCCGAATGGCTCCGTCAGCGGACCTGACCGTCGGGATCGATGGACGCGGCGCCGTTGGACGTGGCCGTGTGGTCCACCTGAGACAGGTGGGCCGTGCCGCGCTCGCCGGATGGGCGGCGCAGTTGGCCGGAGAGTCACCGAGGTTGTCGTGAACTGCGGGTCGGTCAGCCACACGAACGGGCAGCCGTTGCAACTGACGGCGAGGTTCACGGTGATTTCGCCACCCCAGTGCCGGTCGCCGTGGATGTTGACGGCGGCTCTGGTTCCTTCCCACACCCAGTCGTGGCCGGCTGTGATTGGGAAGACAGCGTCCTGCCCCTCCTCCACGGCGTCCCCGCCCTGAATCCACATCGCGGGCTCGGCCTTTGCGCCGGCCCTGCGCGGCCGGACAAGGCCAGCGCGTCTCTGATGGTGGAGAACGAACCGGCTCGCGGCTCGTGGCTGGTGGTTTGGAGCGAGTGGTTGGCGGGCGACGCCGCTTGTCGCTCCCGACAGGAGCGAGGGCGCTCTTGCCTCTCGCCAGAGACCCAACCCGCTCCCGCGGCAAGTGGCGCTAACGCCCCCGCTTTGGTCTCGCCGCCGACGTGTGCTCCGTACAATCAAGCGCAGACTGACGCACCGGCCTGCCCCCAATGTTTGAAAGCCTGACCGAGCGACTGTCCGGCGTCTTTGGCAACCTCGGCCGCCGTGGCCGCCTGAGCGAACAGGATGTGGACGCGGCTCTGCGCGAAGTCCGCATGGCCCTGCTCGAAGCCGACGTCAACTTCCGGGTCGCGCGCCAATTCGTGGCGTCAGTTCGCGAACGAGCGGTTGGCCGGGAGGTCACCCAAAGCGTCACCCCGGCCCAGCAGGTCACGAAGATTGTCCACGACAACCTGGTGGAACTGCTTGGTGGCGAGACCGCCCGCCTGGCTACCGCGCAACGTCCCCCGTCGGTGATTCTCATGGTCGGGCTCCAGGGCTCCGGCAAGACCACCGCCGCGGCCAAGCTGGCCCTGGCGTTCCGCAAGGACGGCGGCCGCCCGATCTTGGTCGCCGCGGACACCTACCGTCCGGCGGCCGTCGCCCAGCTACAGACGCTGGGCAAGCAGATCGACGTCCCCGTCCACCAGCAGGGCACCAAACCCAGCCCGGTCGACATTGCCAGGCGAGGACTCGAACTCGGCGTCAGCAACGCCCATTCGCACGTCATCGTCGACACCGCCGGCCGAATCCAGCTGGACGACCGGATGATGGACGAGATCGAACAGATCAGCCGTGCTGTCAAGCCGGTCGAAACCCTCTTCGTCGCCGACGCCACCACCGGCCAGGAAGCCGTCAACGTCGCCCAGGCGTTCCACGCCCGCACGCCCCTCACTGGCCTCATCCTCACCAAGATGGACGGCGATGC
>JAPPLN010000046.1 GCA_028874175.1 Chloroflexota bacterium | reverse complement strand
GGCAACCGGCTGGTCGTCACCATGCGCCGCCCGCCCCGGTTTTGCAAAGGTCTCTGGAGAGGGTGAAGATCCGCCACGACTTCGAGGTCAAGGCGGGGTTTTGCAAAGGTCTTTGCCAGGGAGAGGGAGAAGAGGGCGGCTGAGACTTGTGAGTTTTCTGGCCTTGGCTCTTGACCACGGGTGACTGCTGGATGAGCGTGTTGGGTGACGGCGCGTGACTGCTGTGGCTTCTGACGAGGTTGTTGTTTGCCCGATTGCCGAGTTGCCGGCTGGTGAGCGGTGGGAGGTTCGGGGGGCGCTGGGGTATGGGGTGACGGTGTTCAATGTGGGCGGCGATTTGTACGCGATGCTGAATCACTGTCCGCATCGGGGCGGACCGTTGTGCCGGGGGCGGATTCGGCCGCATCCGGTGTCCGACAAGGTGGGGTACTGGGAGTTCGAGCGGGAGGGCGAGATTCTGCGGTGCCCGTTTCACAACTGGGAATTTGACATAAGAACCGGCGAGGCCCTGTACGACGAGCGGGTGCGGGCGCGGACGTTTCCGGTGGAGGTGCGGGACGGGCAGGTTGTCGTGCAGGTGCGGAAGAGGCGGCGTTAGCCCAGTCCGAGGAGTCCTCATCCTTCGCGGACCGTGAAAAAGCAACCTTTCCGGGACGTTTGTGCGTGCGACGATTGCTGGCTTGCGTCTTGGGACCGGCGTGCCAGGCAGGACTGGAGATTCGGAGCTCATGGCCGACCGTTTTGACGGCAGCGCGCCGATCGTGGTGGTGCGTGACGTTCACAAGTCGTTTGGGGACGTGCATGCGCTGGCCGGGGTGAGCCTGGAAATCGAGCGGGGGACGGTGCTGGGATTGCTGGGGCCCAACGGGGCGGGCAAGACGACGCTGGTGCGGGTGCTGACGACGCTGCTGGATCCGGACGCGGGGTCGGCGACGGTGGCCGGCTATGACGTGCGGCGCGAGCGGACGCGGGTGCGTCCGCTGATCGGGCTGGCCGGGCAGTCGGCGGCCGTGGACGACACGCTGACGGGTCGAGAGAACCTGGAGATGGTGGCGAACCTTTACCACATGGGTCGAGCGGCAGCCGCGGCGCGGGCGGGCGAGTTGCTGGCGCGGTTCGACCTGGTCGAGGCGGCGGAACGGCAGGCCAGGACGTATTCGGGCGGGATGCGACGGCGGTTGGACCTGGCGGCGAGCCTGGTGGCCGATCCGGAGGTGCTGTTCCTGGACGAGCCGACGACCGGGCTGGATCCGCAGGCGCGGCTGGAGCTATGGACGGTGATCCGGGAGCTGGTGGCGACCGGGACGACGGTGCTGCTGACGACGCAGTACCTGGAGGAGGCCGATCAGCTGGCGGACGAAATCGTCGTGATCGACCACGGGCGGATCATCGCGCAGGGGACGGCGACGGACCTGAAGGCGCGGTCGGGCGGCGAGCACCTGACGGTGCGGGTGAGCGACCTGGCGGCGCTGGATGAGGTGCGCGAGGTGCTGGAGGCCGAGGGGGATGGGCCACCGACGGTGGACGAGGCCACGGGCACGGTGTCGGTGGCGGTTAGCAACGGGCCGGCGCGGCTGGCCGGGGTGGTGCGGCGGCTGGACGAGGCGGAGGTGGCGATTGCGGACATCGGGCTGCGGCAGCCGACGCTGGACGAGGTTTTCCTGTCGTTGACTGGGCATCGGGCCGAGAGCGAGCCGGCCGACGCAATCGCGGGAGCGGGCTGATGGTGGTCTCGATGGAGGCGTTGCGGGTTGAGGCGCGCTATGCGCCGGGCGACATCCTGCAACTGTGGAAGCGCAACATGCTGGCGTACCGGCGGCAGCCGGACTTGCTGGTGTTTTCGACGATCCAGCCAGTGATGTTCGTGCTGCTGTTCGCATACGTGTTTGGCGGGGCGATTCAGACGGGGCCGGTGGATTACATCGACTTTCTGCTGCCGGGGATCCTGGCGCAGTCGGTGCTGTTCGGGTCGACGCAGACGGGCGTGGGACTGGCGGTGGATGTGACGAGCGGAATGATCGATCGGTATCGGACGCTGCCGATGGCGCGGTCGGCGGTGGTGGCGGGGCGAATCCTGGCGGACACGACGCGGAACGTGTTTGTGGTGGGGCTGATGTTGGGTGTCGGATTCCTGATCGGGTTCCGATATCACGGGACCGTGGCCGGGGCGATTGCCATGCCGTTTGTGGCGGTGCTGTTCGGACAGACGTTTTGCTGGATTTCGGCGGCGATTGGCACCAGCGTCAGGCGGGCGGAGACGGCGCAGGTGGCGTCGTTCGTGTGGTTGTTCCCGCTGGTCTTCGTCAGTTCGGTCTTTGTGCCGGTCGAGACGATGCCCGACTGGTTGGAAGTCGTCGCCGAAAACAGTCCGGTCACGCACACAGTCAACGCGATGCGTGGGCTGGCGCTGGGCACGGATTTCTGGGAGCCGCTGGTGAAGGCGCTGGGCTGGATGGCGGGGATCATGGCGGTGTTCGTGCCGCTGGCGGTGTGGCGGTACCGGTCGATCCAGTAGCCGGGTGCCGCTAGCCAGTAGACTCCCGTCGGCATTTCGGACCCGGAAGTAGCTGCCGATGTCTGCGTTGCGTGCCGTGACGATTGCGAATACGGAGCTGGGCGGGGCCGGGCATGGGCTGCATCGGGCGTGGCAGGCCAATCCGGACGTGCGAATGGTGGCACTGGCGGACCCCGTAGAGGAGGGTCGCGAGGAACTGGCGGCGGCCTGCGGGGCGCAGCGTACGTATGCCGACTACCGCGAGATGTTGGAGCGGGAGCAGCCGGACATCGTGGCGATTGCGCGGCATTGGTACGACGACGGGCGGGTCGAGGAAACGCTGGCTGCCATCGAGGCCGGGGCGAAGGGCCTGTACGTGGAGAAGCCGCTGGCGCCATGGGCGGACCAGGCGCGGGCGGTGATGTACGCGGCCGAGGCGGCGGGGACGCACGTGATCCTGGCGCACCGGAGCCGGGAGCATCCGGGGATGCAGGCCATCCGAGCGCGCGGCGCGGCGGGCGAGTGGGGGCCGATGACGCGGATTCGCGCCATGGACAAGGGCGACCACCGCGTGGGGGTGGAGGAGTCGATGATCCATGCGCCGCACGTGTTCGACGCGATGCTGTACCTGGTGGGCGAAGCGCCGGTGCAGGTGTCGGGGCTGGTGTTGCAGGACGGGCGGCCGGCGACGCGCGCGGACGCGGCTGGGCGCACCGAGAACGGGGCCGGGCCGATCGCGGGGGACCGGGTGTCGGCGACGTACTTGTTTCCCAGCGGGGTGATCGGGACCTTCGAGTCGGTGCCGGTGGGCGATGGGTCGTACGGTTCGGACCGGCTGGGGGCGGACTGCTATTACCAGGAGGCGCTGGTGACGTTGCGGAACCAGCCGCGCGGGCAGTTTCACCTGCTACCGCGCGGGGACGTGTTTCCGACGGGCGGCGACGTGGGGTGGGAAGAGATCGTGGCCGACGAGCCCTGGGCGCCGCAGGGCGTGGACGCGATGACCTGGAGCAACCACCTGCACGGCTGCGAACTTGTGCGGCTGATCCACGGCGGGGAGGTCCGGCCGACGACCTGCACGGGGCAGGACGCGCTGATGGGCGTGGAGATGCTGGTGGGGGCGTACCGGTCGCACCTGGAAGGACGGCCGGTGGCGTTGCCGCTGGAGGATCCGTCGAACCCCTGGGTGTAGGAGTTGGCCGGGCTTCGGTGACGGGCCGCGCTGCGCGGTTAAGCGACAGGTACGTGAAGGGCGGGACGTGACAATGCATGCGGATGGCGACGCGGTCGAGCAGTTGACCACGGCTTTGGAGGCGGTGCCGCGGCTGAAGGAGCTCGCGCACCGATCACCGGAGCGGGTGGTTGGATCGCGGGAGTTTCAGCAGTGGCGGGAAGATGGGGTCGAAGCAATAGCCGCCGTGCTGGGAAGGGACTCGAGCCAGGCCCGGGCGTTTACCAGCATCAAGTACTCACCAAGCAACTTCTACTTTGGCGCTTCGGATGCGACATATCGGGAGTCCTACTTTCGGGGGCTGGACTCAGCTGCCGAAATCTTGAGGTCATCCATTCACGAGGTAAGTGCGGGCGGCTTTGAAAGAGATCAATGTTGACGTAGATCCAGACGCTGGGCCGCGCGAGCCGCGGAGGCTGCGAGCGGCTCGCGCGTGTGGGCTGCTGACGGTCGCGGCGGCGTTGTCGGGCGTGCTAACGGCGTGCGATGTGCCCGGACCGGAAAGCGCGGACGTTGCGCCGCATGTCGCATTCGAGCCAAGGGTTGCGGCCACAGCTACCCCAACGAGGCCGGTGGCGCAGACGCGTGCGGCGGCAACACCGACGGCGACCGTTGCGGCGGTCGCGACGCGCTCAACGCGTCCGCCAGCGCGCACGCCGACAGCAGGTGCGACGCCGGCGCCGAGCCCGTCGCCTACCCGGACTGCGGCCGTGACGGTGCCGCCGAGCCTCTCGCCGACCGCGGCGGTTGCCGCTCGGCAGGCGCCGACACTGGACGAACTGGCCGCCGAGCTGCGGGAGATCGTGCAGGAGGGCATCTGGCAGGAGTTTCCAGAGTTTCCGGGTGCCGAGTCGCAGCCCGTGCACGTGTTGCCGCTGGGATTGCCCGAGGTGACCGGGGCGTACTGGTCGGTAGTCACAGACGGTCCGCAGCCGTTCAAGACGAATTCACGAGGTGAGGCCATCAACTTCTTCCACTTCGCGGCGGCCTACGAGCGATCCGAGGACGGCGAGTGGCGTGAGGTTGATCGGTTGGAAATCGAGAGCGCGCCGCAGCGAACGCAGGTCGAGGCGCTGACGACCGGGTGGGAGGCGCCGGGCGGCGAGGCGTCGGCGTGGATTGCGGTTCGCGGTGGCACAGGGGCGCACGCCGGGACGCTGGATGTGATTGGGTTCGACGGCCAGGCACTCAGCACGGCGCTGTCATGGGTAAGCGCACGCGCAAAGGCCGGGGAGATCGTGGACCTGGACGGCGACGGGTTGCTGGAAGTCGTACTGGACGAATCAGATCCATACATCTTTTGCTACGCCTGTGCCACCGAGTTGAAACAGGAGGCGGTGTACCGCTGGGTCGGGGCGGGGCTTGGTCGCGTGGAACTGGGCGCGCCGCCGGGGGCGCCCCGCGACCAGGCGGCCGACGGGGTGCAGCGCATCGTGTCGCTGGCGGAGGCGGACCTGTGGCGCGAGGCCGCGGCCGGCGCAACCACGCTGTCGGAGCAGTCGCCGCTCAGCCAGGGCACCCGCTGGTTTTCGATTCTGACGAATCGGATCGCCGCCGCGCGGCTGGCGCACGCCGGTACCCCAGGCCAGCCGCTGCTGACGCAGGTGTTCGCTGGCGAATACGCCGCGGCTGTCGATTTGATGCGGGCGCTGGAGCCGGCCGAGGCCTTCGCATTGGACGGGCCGCTCATCGCGGGGACGGCGGCAGAGGAAGACCTGCCGACGATGGCGGTGCACCTGCTGGACTTCACGGCTCGGGCGCTGGCCGCGGCGCCGGACCGCGCCGACATTCTTGCGGTTCGCGCGCTGGGTCTGGCGCTGGCGTCGCCGGACGACCTAAGCGAAGCAGTGTCAGCGATGGCAAACGCCATCGCGCTAACGCCAGACGATGCGTTCCTGCAGGCTAGTCGCGACTTCCTGGAAGGCGTTGACCGGGCCCCCGGCGCGACGCTGGAAGCGGCCGGTCCGGCGGCGCTCCTAGAAGGACCACCGGCGTCGTTCTTCGCCGAGGGCCACGTGCTGGGCAGTGGCGACCGGGGTCGCAATGTCAAGGCGATCCATCAGCGACTGGCGCGCATCCCGGCGCTGGAGTTCGGAGATCCGGGGCGGTATTTCGACGCGTATCACGAAGCGACCCGGCGGGCGATTGTGAAGTTCCAGGTGGACCGGGGCCTGGCGCCGAGCGGCGTCGTGGATGCCGCGACCTGGGACGCGCTGGGAGCGGCTCGGCTGACACCGCGGGACGTTGAGGAGGAAGCTGCGCCGCCGTCGGCGGCGCCGCCGGTGGTCTCCGCCCGCCGGCCCTCGCACGGCGCGGCCGGCCAGTCCGTGGTCTACCTGACCTTTGACGACGGTCCACATCCAGACTTCACGCCGCCGATTATGGACATTCTGGCGCGCTACGGCGTTCGGGCGACGTTTTTCGTGGTGGGGGCCGAGGTCGAGCGCTATCCGAAGCTGGCAGCGGCGCTGGCAGCCGCCGGACATCAACTGGCGAACCATACGTTCAACCATCCGGCGCTCGATGAGATTTCGCGCGACACCTACCTGGCGGAGATATCGGCGACGGACGCGGCAATCCGGTCCGCGGCGGGTGACGCGGCACGGCCAACGCGCTGCGTGCGTCCACCGTACGGCGCCATCGGCACCGACACGACGGCTATCGCGGCCGAACTGGGTAAGTCAATCGTGATGTGGGACATCGACCCCCAGGACTGGCGGCAACCCCGCGCCGATCAGATCGCGCAGCACATCCTGGCGAACGTCGTTCCGGGCTCGATCATCCTGATGCATGACGGTGGAGGCAGCAGGACTCAGACCGTGGCGGCGCTTGAAATAGTGCTGGCTGAGCTTGCGGCGCGCAGCTTCGCGTTTCGCATCGTTCCGGCATGCGACTCCGGGAGGTAGCGGCCTACGTTCGGGCCGGCGCCGTTGGGCGTCGCGGCCGGCCAGGGAGCGATAGTCGAAGCGGCGAGAGTTGTCGCAGGGCACGCTTTAAACTGCGCGCGGACTGAGTCCGAGCCGAGGAGAGCCGGTTGGAGGGCCAGAAGATGTCAGGCCGGGTCGTCGTGCGCACCGTGCTGATGTCTGCCGTGCTGGCGGCGGTGGTGGGGGCGCTGGTGGGGGCGGTTTTGTCGGTGGCGCTGGGGGGTAGCGAGCCGGAGGGTGTGGCGGGGGCGGCGGAGCGGGCGTTGATCGAGCGGTTTTATGAGGAGTCGTGGAATAACGGGGACATCAGCCTGATCGATGAGCTCTTCACGACGGACTACGTGTTGCACATGCAGGACGGGCGGACGATCGGGCGGGACGGGTTCAAGATCGAGATCCCGGAGCTGCGCAGCTCGTTTCCCGACCTGAGCATCACGGCGGACGAGTGGATCATGGCGCCGGGCAAGATCATTGCGC
>JAPPLN010000040.1 GCA_028874175.1 Chloroflexota bacterium | reverse complement strand
TGACCCTCCCGAAATGACCATAATTATCTCAGTAGCAAAGAATTAAGTGCGCTCACCCCCCTCTGGAACTTCGGCCTAGTAGGCGGGACGCGTTCTGACCCTCTGCGGGTCAGCGGCTCCTGCCTCATCGCACGGCCCGATATGCCCCCTCGCGAGGAATGTGAAAGCGCACCGCGTTACCTTGCTGCCGTGTAGATCAGACACAAGAGCCTCCTAGCGCTTCACGAGCGGGACCCCGCGCGGCGCAGTGATGCACCTGTCTCTGTAGCGTGGTTGGTCCGCCTCCTATGCCAGGAGAATCAGCTTCCGCGTGAACTTCCCTCATGTGGGCGGGCACTCAGCCGGGTTTGGTTCGAATGGACACATCCAAAATCCACAACGCGCTCTGGAACGCTCCATGAACAACGCCGATGATTCCGAGAGCTTGGAAGAAGATATGGTGCTGACCACCGGCCAGTAATAGGAGTGATGGACTGAGCACAATAACCATGATTGATGTGGTATTTCCCCAATGGGATATCTTGAGTATCCTTTGGCTCATTTCGTCCACCACACCGTCACATTTTCGTCTTCGGTGTCCGTCTTGAAGAACTCTTTGAGAAAATGATCCACGTCGGCCCTGGCAGTCTTTCCGGGGGTGAATACCTGTCTTTCGGCAAACCACTCATCAACAACCCAATCGCCGACGGGTGATTTTATCTCTCGGTAAACGAACAAGATTCCTGCTCGTTTCGGGGCCTCTCCCTCAGGGCCTGAGTGAGTAGTGGCGTATCCCAGTTCAGCTACTAGCCTGCGACTCCACGTGATCAGCCCCCGCCGTTCTGGTTCTTCGCGGTACTCGATACATACAACGAAGCCGCTGCCCGCTTCCGTCTGGCTCTTCTGTAGCTTCGCTACGGCCTCGTCTAGGTCATCTCCAGTAACCACCTGTAACCTATCCGGGCTGTCGTGACACCATAGCCCGCCGCGCTCAGGTTGAGCGAAAGCGCCAGCTGTCGCCGGCTCCATGATGGCTACCAGGAAAACGGCCCATCCTATGAACCATTTGCGCATGGGTTTGCCCTCCTGCCCGGAAGGGTACCGGCTCACGCCAGACCCCGCAACCTGAACGCTCGCCTCGCCTGGCAGCCGGCTCCGACGCTTACGCCCTGACTAACGTCCGATAACGCCCAATCGGTCAACCGGGCGGCGGCCCACTCGGCCCCGCGTGCTCCCGGATCGCCTGCGCTACCGACTCACACCAAGTAACGAGAGAATCCATCTCGGCGTCCGTGAACGCCCGGTCGATGAGGCACTTCAACTCTCTGCCGGCAGGCGCGAACAGCCCCGTCCGTTTTGCTTCCTCATGGAGCTGCTCGACGGCTTCGGGGGCCTGCATCTTGCGGAAGCCCCTTTTGTCGAGCAGGGCAGTATAGAGCGTCTGCTTGTAGGCGCTCCCGGGCGAGTAGGCATAGCAGAAGATCACCCGTGTTCCGTCAACGTCGACCCCCATCGTGAACCCCTTGGGTCCCCAGCGGACCGTTTATGGTCTGGCGGTCCGCCAGATCGAAGATCCGGGTATAGACGGCCTTTCCGTTGTCGTCGCAAGACTCCAGGAACTCCGCTCTCGTCACCCTCGGCCTCGCGGCCTGCTGCGGCCTCGCCGCCGGGTTCCACCCGACGATCTCCGACACCCACTGGCGGCGTGCGCTCATGGCCACCAGCACCGCGAACACGGGCGGCACGCGGGTCGGTCGCCACCACGGCCCGCGCGGCGCGCCACAGTGCCCAGCCGAACAGCAGCAACCCGGCCAAGCCGGCGACCGGGCGCGTCAGCTCCCACCGGGGCGCACGTTACCCTGTTGGTTGCGGCGCGTGGTCGGCAAGGACGCCGGCCTCAAGGTGCCCCCCGATTCTTGGACTGCTTAATCGGCGTACGCCCTGGGCAGCCGGTCCAGATCCCGGTGCCGAGCCTGGAAGAGTGCGCACGCCTACCCAACGTCCCTTCGTTATGGTATCGACGCCTGTCCACCAATCTGGTACCTTAGGCCCCGTACGAAAGGCAGCGTCCGGTAGCACATCGTGCGCCGGGTTGCTGGTCAAATACCAAAGCCCGGCGGGCGGGGAGTAGCTACCTCGCCTGGGCGAATAAGCCAGAGATCGTGTAACGCCCCCGCAATGGGGGCGGCTGCCTTTCGTACAAACAGCCCGGCGATTTTACCGCGCGGGGCTGCGGAGGGCACCCGATGGGACAACCGGAACCGCAAGCAGCGAGGCTTGCTATCACGTTAGTCTTCCTGATCTTCCTCGGCGATAGCTCAGGTGGATGTCGGCACGCTACGGGCCACAGGGCCTGGGCGCTGCTTTCTCCGTCGGAGAAAGCACCATGACTCGGAAGCTGGATGGGGCCGATTGCCGGAAGTACGTGATTCGCGGGCATCGAACCAGCGTCGAACATGCCCTGGCGCAGTATGAGTTGAGCGCCGAGCAGCGAGAGATCCTTCAACGAATGTCGAATCGGCTTGGGCGGACAGGTGAGCCTATACAGCCGGACCTGATCGGTATGGAAGCGGACACCGAGCCGCTACCGGTCGGACCGCCGCCTGCAATCAGTGATAGGCAGCGATTCCCGAATACCCGTAGATCGGCAGAGTTTCTGCAAGCACAGCCGTGGCTAGTGCCGAGTGTCGAACTGCTGTGCGAATGGGAGTTGCGTTCAATCGGCCGACCGAGAGTACGCCATCTGAAAGTAACGGGAGGGGTGGGGCTGTCGGAGATATGGGAGCCACTTTGTGCGTGGGCCAAGCCGCTACGAAGGGACAGGCCAGGACAGTTTCGCCTAGTCCGGAGGGCGGCGGAATACCTCGTAGGTGACTATCCATGGGATGCGAAGTGGATTAACGAGGCCAGTGGAGTCTTACCGGACGAAATCCGGGCGGTGCTGGGACGGGAGGCCAAGGTGCTTCTCGATTATGCACCGGACAACGGTTGCAATTGCCATGCCTGCGTTTCGCGACGCAAGGAAGTGGCGACAGCAACTCTCCTATTCGTCACCTGCCACGGTTTGAACAGAGTACCTGGTTCGTACGCCCGAGGATAGTAGGACTGCTAAGCCAGACCAGACGACGGACAAGTCGGCGGCGATATCGACGTACTGGTGCTGCCTATGCCGCGCGCAGTGGGCGATGTGGCAGCGCTAGGCCGATCAGCACTGACCGTATAGCCCGTCACCGTCACCGTCGAACCGAAGCCGAATCCCACGCCTATGTCATGCGCGCGGTAACTTGGGCAGTTGAAAACCGGGTGGATGCCCGCCCGGTACCACATTCGGCCCGCCATACTTCAGGCTGCAGCGTCCGGTAACGCCCAATCGGTCAACCGGGCGGCGGCCCACCCGGCCCCGCGTGCTCCCGGATCGCCTGCGCTACCGACTCACACCAAGTAACGAGAGAATCCATCTCGGCGTCCGTGAACGCCCGGTCGATGAGGCACTTCAACTCTCTGCCGGCAGGCGCGAACAGCCCCGTCCGTTTTGCTTCCTCATGGAGCTGCTCGACGGCTTCGGGGGCCTGCATCTTGCGGAAGCCCCTTTTGTCGAGCAGGGCAGTATAGAGCGTCTGCTTGTAGGCGCTCCCGGGCGAGTAGGCATAGCAGAAGATCACCCGTGTTCCGTCAACGTCGACCCCCATCGTGAACCCCTTGGGTCCCCAGCGGACCGTTTGCGGACCGTTTATGGTCTGGCGGTCCGCCAGATCGAAGATCCGGGTATAGACGGCCTTTCCGTTGTCGTCGCAAGACTCCAGGAACTCCGCTCTCGTCACCCTCGGCCTCGCGGCCTGCTGCGGCCTCGCGTGTTCCGCACCGACGACGATCTCCTGGGACAGCAGGCGACCGACTCCGGGATCCTGGAAAAAAGTGAACTCGACACAGGTGACCAGGATCCCTTTGTCCCCCAGGAACCGCGCCACCTGCCTGATCTCCTGTGGCATCTGCTGACCGACGATCACGATGCGCTGGTCCTTGTTGAACGCAACGGTCCTGGCCTCAAGGCCAAAGTACTCGCCATGACTGTAAGCCAGATCCATTTCCAGGTGGTCCTGCGAATACTCGCGGTGGATGTCCTCCAGCGCAGCCGCATCGAGCCGGGCGGCGAACGCGGCATATTCGAGTGCTTGGGCTATCACCTCCCGCGGCGTGCGACCCCGCTTCAGCTCGACCACCACCACGTTGCCCCGCTGGTCCACGCCAAGCAGGTCGATAGACTTGCCGCGTTCGGTCGGGACCTGGCGCCCGATGATCAGGAGCTCCCCCGCCTCAAGGATCCCGTCCGGGTTGGACTCCAGCCACTGCTCAAGGTCGGACTCCGCGTGATCGGCCTCGAACGGCACCTGTCTGTACTCCGTGAACCCGCCTTCCGGCCCGACGCTGAAGACTCTCATCTTGGCCGACATCATACTCGCGAACGGTCGAGGGCCGGTAGCGTCCGGTAAGCTGGTAACTGTCTACCTATGCGCTGGTGGTGCAGCCGGCCGCCCGTGTCGCTCCGCGATCACGCGCTCACGCCGCGCGGTAGGCCTCCCTGCCCCGCTGAGCGGCTGCCACTGGTTCCCCTGGGTACCTTACTTTCTCCGCACGACATACGTGGCAGGTCGCTCGTCCGTTGGCCTCCTGGAGACCTTTGGACGCCGCTTGCCGGCAACCCGGATGGGATTCTCGAAGACGGGCGGCTTCTGATTATCGGGCGGCAGGTCCCGACCGACCTCGGCAAATCTATCGACCTGCTTGGGGGGTGGACTGCGAGGGGAACGTAGTCGTGGTGGAGTTGAAGCGGGACCGCACCCCCGCGGGACGCGTCACCATGGCGCTGACGATCATGCTGGCAGACGGCTCTGGGGCGCATCCGGGCCGGCCAACCCGAGAAACTTGCGGAGTCTGGTCAGACCCGCCTGACCGGCGACCGCTCGCCGGTCATCAAGAGAAACCCAATCCCACCGGCTCCACAACGAGACCGGTCTGTCCCGAGCTGTGGGTCGCGCCGCCGATGAGGCTTGATTCCACCTCGCGGACCCCATTCAGCACACTCGGTATAGCCGTCATTCGCGCCGGGCGAGCGTCAGTGACGCCGTCAACGTCCCGGCTGCGTGCTGTCTGGCATGACCGGCCGCTCAACGGCCCACAAAACCGCTACAGCGCAATTGCCTCATAGAGGCGACGGGTTGACGCTTGAGCATCACCGGTGCCGACGACGACCACGGGATGCCCCCTACCAGAAACGGCGGGTCCGAGGCGTGCAGAACCTCCAAAGGAGACTCCAGTAGACCGGCTCTCTCCGTCCAGCGCCACGCCAGCACCAAGTACCGCCGAATCACCGGCAGCGGAAAGAAACCCTTGCTCGCTGCCCACAACAAAACATCCCGACCACCTTTACTGGAATTGCATTGCCGACACGCAGGAATGAGGTTGTCCGCTGAGTCTGGCCCACCTCGCAGGCGCGGAATCAGATGATCCATGCTCTCGGCGGCACGCCCGCAGTACATGCAACGGCCGCTTAGTTTGCGTCGTTCGTCTTGGATGTCGATAGGCCGTACGTTGCTTTCCTCGGATAGCAAGCGATTCCGTAGCTTCATTGCTATGGCCGCGCAGAACCGGCGATCACGGTTCAACGTGCTGTCTCTCAACAGCGTGTGGAAGACCATCCACGCGTAAGCGTTGATCAGGTACTCCCGCGCCGTAGCCGCTGGCAGCGTCTCGAATCCGGGCATCGTCGTGTATTTTACCTCGTTTCGGCGGGCATGACTTTCTCGTCGAGCGTGTTTCAATCCGCGCCTCCGCACGGGAGGCGACACGCTGCCTGAGGATCCCATGAGGGACGCGAGCAGTTTCAATCCGCGCCTCCGCACGGGAGGCGACGCGGCAAGGAGGTGGCGTTCAACCGGTCGGTGCAGTTTCAATCCGCGCCTCCGCACGGGAGGCGACTCTCCCACCCGGTGCGCACGCCGGCCCATAGGTCGGCGTTTCAATCCGCGCCTCCGCACGGGAGGCGACGCGCGGTCCTGCCGCCCATACCCTCGGACGAACTCATGTTTCAATCCGCGCCTCCGCACGGGAGGCGACGCGGTCCAATCGCTCCGCAACGCCGGCATGGACCTGGTTTCAATCCGCGCCTCCGCACGGGAGGCGACACCGTCGGCGTGGTGCCGATCGAGGCCGGGGAGCTGCAGTTTCAATCCGCGCCTCCGCACGGGAGGCGACTCCTGTCCGGCACCCCGTAGGGCTGGGAGTCCTCATCGTTTCAATCCGCGCCTCCGCACGGGAGGCGACGCTCGCGGGGGACGATTTCGAGGGCCTGGACGAGTTTCAATCCGCGCCTCCGCACGGGAGGCGACTCATGCAGGATCAGGACTGGGTGAGCGATGAGCTGTTTCAATCCGCGCCTCCGCACGGGAGGCGACAGTGGTATCCGGAAGAGCTGGCGGAGCCGGCGGAGGAGTTTCAATCCGCGCCTCCGCACGGGAGGCGACTAGACGGCTTCCGTTGCGAGGTCGACGGGTGGTGGACGGTTTCAATCCGCGCCTCCGCACGGGAGGCGACATCCGCTTCTGCTGGAGTGCGCTGAACGTCTCGAAGATGTTTCAATCCGCGCCTCCGCACGGGAGGCGACACGCGCTCCACTCTCCGGAGCAGATTCCAACCCTGGGTCTGTTTCAATCCGCGCCTCCGCACGGGAGGCGACCCCCGCCGGCAACCGGAGCGTACATCCTGGGTCTGTTTCAATCCGCGCCTCCGCACGGGAGGCGACGCGTTTCCATCATGCGAGTAGCGCCGCCCGCAGCCGCTTGTTTCAATCCGCGCCTCCGCACGGGAGGCGACTCGCACCGACAAGGATGGCGCGTATCCGCGCCTTCGTGTTTCAATCCGCGCCTCCGCACGGGAGGCGACAGGTACGCCGCCGATCCCGCCGCGCCCTGGAGGGGTTTCAATCCGCGCCTCCGCACGGGAGGCGACCTTCGCCCTGGACCACCCGGTGGCGCCGAACGCGGAGTTTCAATCCGCGCCTCCGCACGGGAGGCGACGGTGGATCGCCTGGGCCGCGTGATGGCTGCCGATCCCGTTTCAATCCGCGCCTCCGCACGGGAGGCGACCCCGCGCGGCCGCCATTCCTGCA
>JAPPLN010000011.1 GCA_028874175.1 Chloroflexota bacterium | reverse complement strand
GCCCGAACCCCGTAGGGGGGTTCGGGCCGGCGCGCGACCGCTGAGGCGGATTTTTTTGGGGGTCTGCGATGAAAGTTGGGGTCGGAAGGGGCGGAATGGGCGGGGGATGAGGCGGAGGCGAGCTCGGAATGGACGGGTGAACGGGGTGGCGGGGTGCGCTGGGATCGATCGGGACGCCGGGCTACCCGCCTTCAACAAGCTCAGGACAGGCTTCGGTGGGCTCAGGACGGGGTATTTGAATACGCCGGGATGACGTAATGGGTACCGATGGGGGGCTCGGACATGAGGAAGGGCGTGGAGAAGGCGGAGAAGGGTGGCGAGGAGTTGGAAGAGGGAAATCAAGAAGGGGAGGGGGTGGAGGGCAGAGGAGTGAGCGATGGGAGGAGCGGGGAATATGCGCTCGGGATGCGTGCGGGGACGGGGTGACAGGTTGCGCTGGGGTTGATCATGGCGCTGGGTCCCGGCCGAAGACGCCGGGATGACGGGGGCACGAAAGGCGGTGGGCATTGAGGTGGGGGTTGTGGGGGATACTCAGATAGTGTACATTGGTTGGGGACGGGGGGCAAGTTGAGGAAGGGGAGAGGGTAGAGGGGAGAGAAGTGAGAGTCGAAGGAGAAGGGGAAGTGCGCTTGGGAAGCGCGGCGGGCCGGGGTGTGGTTCAACAGGCTCAACAGGGGCGCAGGGTGCGCTGGGATTGATTGATTGGCTGGGTTTCCGCCCCGGATAGGGTCCCCCGGATCGTGTCCGGGGCAGGCAGGGGCAGGCTCTGCGCGGGGATGACTTTTTGGGTTGACAGGGGTGTGGTTCGGCAGGCTCAGGGACGGGGTCTTCGGCAAGCTCGGGGCAGGCTCCTTCGGCAGGCTCAGGACAGGCTTTCTGGGACTCCGCACCGGCTCACCATGACCGGTAGGGGCTGCGGCACGGAGGGCGGGGACGAGGCGGGGCCGGGGATCGGGAGTGGTGGCAGTGCAAGCAATGCAATTCAAGCAATGCGATCAGTGCATGCGTTGCTGGCAGTGCGGGCAACGCTGGAAAGGATGGCGCTGGCAGCGGTGGGACGGGGTGCTGGCGCTGGAGAAGGAGGCGGCGGTGGGGGAGGAGGTCACGCTGGGCGGGGCGGCGGTGATCCGGTGGAACGAGCACGTGGCTCGGTTTGCGGAGCGGTATGGACTGAAGTACGTGGATACGCGGTTGCCGGGGCCAAGTCACCTCGACCTGAGCAAGATCAAGGGGTTGCGGTATGAGCCTCGGCATGATGTGCGGACGGTGGTGGACTCGGCGGAAGTGATTCGGCGCAGCAATGAGGACGCGGGTAGCGTTCACGGGGGTGAGGTGTGAGACAAGCGGATGATCAGCGAAGGTCTTAGGCCAATTGACCTCTCTCAAGAGTCGGTCGGAACATAGGAATCAGTATTGAAGACACGTCGACCGAAACATTCCTCATCCTGAACCACTCCTCTAAGATATCGATTAGAACGATTAACGAGATGATAATCCTAACGTTCACAAGGGGTTGCACTACAGACTCTAATCTGAAGCTAGTTCATCAACGATCAATCCGTCGGTCAAGAAAAGAACACTGGCGACTGACCACGAGTCTGTTCCGGACTCTCTCCTCTGTCCAAATTCCAAAGGCCCTAAGGTCTAGGTCGTAGACGCACTGGATTACTAATTCGACAGTCCGCGAGACATGGAGATACAAGGGAAGTCCGGCCAAGAAACCAAAAAAATACAGTTGCACCGGCGCGGAAGCCTAAAGAGAAGAAGGTTGACACTTGATCCGCCACCATGTACTGTACCACAAGCGTAGCACGCACAGGCACACTGGGTTATGAGCGAAGACGAGAACAGTACAGACATTTCAGAACAGAAACCAGTGGAATATGTGAACTCTATGTCCGTACCGGCCTTTTGGATTACAGGAATGTCGGTAAATATCGACGAGGCTGTTGTCAGAATTGCCTTTAATGAGCGCTCACACGTGCGTACGGCGATAATTATGAATAAGGGTATGACGGTGGACTTTGCGCGGGCGCTGATGATCAACCTGCTTGGACTCGAAGACTTCGGTGAAGAGTTTGACAACGCGGTAACCAATGTGCTCAAGTTGTCTAGGGATTCCTCGGAAGAAGATGGTGCGTCAAATGAATGATATACCTGAGTGGGTTGTGCCGGTCAGCGCTGCCGTTGGTATAGTATTATCGATTGCAGGGCTTTTCTGGAGAATTGGGAGAGCTGAAGGCACCGTTACAGAAAAAGTGAGTGGGTTACAGCAGCAGACGGACAACCAATTCGGATACGTGAATTCGGCAATAAAGGAGCTGCGTAAGGATACTCGAATATTGCATGGGCGTATCGACGGATTGCATATGCAACAAAACAATACCGGATTGGGAGTCGAATTTGAGGTTGGTCGAGATGCACCGGAGACTAGAAGGATTATTGTTGCTGGCAGGCGATCAGAAGACGTCAGACGTCATCGATTCGGCTAATGGATTGTCGATCTTCAGAGTATAGCCCGACGTAACGATTGCATTAGGAGGGCAGCAATTACATTTGTTGTTGGTGAGTTGCACAGCTACTCTGCCGGGAGGAGGAAGAGTCTCTGCACGGTGCCTACTTGAGCGTTGAAATCCTACGGGCCGACCGTCCCGAGCGCTGTCTAGACCGAAAGACCGTCATTCCAATCCTCGTCGACAGGTATAGGCAGGAGACGGCGCATTTGCATGAGGACGTGCCGAATACTCTCAAGCTCTACTGAAGTCTTGTTGGTAGAATTCTATAGGAGCGAACGTATTCCGACTACTGGACACGCCGACTAATCTGCGCGGTTCAGGGATCGTCGGCAGCTAGATACCAATGGCAACAAAAGCGGAACGACTTGCCCGACTTGAGGGGGCATTCAACCATCTGGCGAGGAAGGCCGACCTCGCGAACCTTGAGACGCGACTGATGAAGTGGTTCGCCAGGGTTCCCATTCTGGTGATCATCAACTTACTGGCCTCGGCGACGGGAATCTTGACGGCGTTGCTCGGCTTGCAGTCACGACTTCCTGAATGGAGGATAATTCTCGGTCTGAGCAATCCGGTAGGCTGTGGGCTATTGGCGTTGCCTGGCACCCGTGCCGCGTTGTAAGCTGGTCGATACGGATCAAATGATCGGTGGCACGGCTGCAAGCAGACATGGATCGACTGCACCAAGAGACTGACCTGCTTCAGGATGAGTTGAAGGCGCTTCTCCTGCGTTTCCCGCCGAACGATCCAGTAGGGTGCTGGAATTCAGTGCCCCATTCCAAAAAAAGTCATCGAGGTGCTATCGAAGCCAGCAAGCCTAGCTGTCCACCTCTAATGACGGTACCCTGAGAGCTACGCAATCCACGACGAATGCAAGGGAACGAGCCACTTTGCCGACATTTCTCTGGCATGGTTCCCGTTCGGTAAAGCCCTCCTTCACGCGACTCAAGACTACTCACACAATCAGAAAGGCAATTCGAGTGACTCCGAATTTGAGACCGTCTCCACTGGTGGTGAAGAAAGCAGCTCCCTCAGGTTAGTTAGCTTGAGCAGTAGTTCATCGAATGTTATGATTTGCACATTCTTAGAATTGCCGCGAAAGAGCTCAAAGGATTGCTTCATCTCCTCATCATCAGGCATTGAGCCGACGATGAGACAGCAGCTAACTGCGAACGATTCAATATCGTAGATCCTGCTGTTATCCTTTATTCTAGAGATTTCCCTTTCAAAGTTATTCTTCTGCTTCAGAGCTTGATTGACAGCACCCACCAAGTAACTTGAAGGAGAATACACCGATCCACGATAACGACTCTTATTGAGCAACTTGGTCTTAGCTGTCTTGATTTCTATTATAGCGCAATTGTTGGTCAAGCTGTTCTTGACCAAGTAGTCTGCGATAGTCTCACCGGAACCCGTAATTGTGTGCCCGCCCATCGAGGCTTGCTCGCACACTTTTACAATCGGATATCCAAATGCCAAGCTTAGAATGAAAGAATTCTCATTCAGAAACTGCTGCCATAGCCTTTCGGTTGTGCGCTTGCCCATCAATTCCTGGAATCGAGCGATTAATGTATCAATGGTAACTAACTCTATATCTGTCTTGAGAGTTGCAAGCTGCCTCGGTTTATTGGCAGCTAGAGACCTTGTATTCTTAGCGAAAATATCGAGCATCTCATCCTGCTCGTCTTGCGTGAGTGTATCGTCTGAACGTATTGCGGCGTCTGTCAAGATTTTTCGCAATGGACTCCGACCGGTCTTCACGGGAATGAATGCATGACCAGTCTTTGCTGCGAAGAGATTGTGTGTCGTGGCGTAGTTTATGGAACGAGCTGCATTTTGTGCATGCCTCACTGTACGATCAATAGCCTTCCTCACAATTTCTAAGTCATCTATGGATATGTAGAACTCTCCATCTTCGGGATCAATTCGAGTCTCACACTCTCGACTTATAACAAGTGAAGTGCAATCTGAAAGCAGCTCTACCGCCTCGATTATGAATCGATAAGGCTTTGTGAAGCCCAATCCATGATCGTAGTCCTTGATGAAGCACGATGGTAGATCTTCCAGAGTCAACATTACCTCGTCTTGGTCCGAGTATTCGAATTCTATGGCGTAGTCGTGTCTTTCAGGTGCTGGTGGAAAGACGATCCGTGTGAGGTCTGATCCGATGAGTTCCCAACCTTGGATGGTTATCGAATTGACTTGAGCATACTTCTGACGGAGGAAACCGTGCGGGTTGATTGCGCTTGGAAACGTATTGATGGGAAATATGACTAGACTCTCATTTCGAACGTCTATTCGTAGGAGTCTGGCGCGAGGAAGACTAGTGCTGCTTGAGTCGACATCTGAGCGTTGCAAGCGTTCGCGCGATGGAATATAGATGACGTCGGCGTAGTGTGGGGATTGACGCTCTATAACCACCGATCCTGCGTCGGCGTACTCGCGTAGGGGTCCGAAGAATCGGGGCATCGAATGGTGCTCGTGCTGAGTGTGACGAAGAAGTGTACGTGCAGCGCTTGGCTGGTGGCGGGTGCATTAGGGTCCTGCGTAGTGAGGAGACGTGGTTCGGCCCGGCCGTTTGGCAAGTCCAGGAAAGTCTCACCGCAGAGCACTGGCTCGCTTGCCACGAGCAGGTGTAGCTGCGGGTTCTTGGTCTTCTGCCCGAAGAAGTCAGGCTCAGTCCGGTCCTTACGCAAGAGTAAACGCGGACGACGGATGACGGACTAGGTCGACAGGCCCTGGATAGGCTCATTATGAACGGGGCGATTACGGGCCGCCGAAGGATTGGGCCCGGCAGTTGAGGGTTAGATAGAGAGTCTGGAGGGTGGGAGTTGTCGTTCGACTCGCTCCTCAGCAAACTACGGAGCGGCTCACCATGACCGGGGTGGGTGGGCTGGAGGTGGGTTGCGAGCGGGAGAGGCCGGTCTGAGGCGTGGCAAAGCGAGGAGTGAGCGGAGAGTAGTGAGAAGTGTGATGAAGACAAAGACTGAATGGCCCGAGCTGGAGGGGGAGGGTCGCAGGTTGCGCGAAGCGTGGGCCACTAGCCGCGAACGGCTTGGGAGGGTCCCAGGCTGCGCGCAGCCTGGGCCACAGGGCAGGATGACGGAGCGGACTGCGGGTTAGGGGTGGAAGACGGCGGATACCTGGCAGGTGAAGCCGGGCAGCACGTCCAGCCCGTCCAACGTGTCGGTGTCGTTCAGGGTCACGACGGGACGGTTGGCCCGATGCACGTCCACCGTCCGTTGCTCTGGATTCACCACCCAGACCAAGGACACACCGAAGCTGAGCCACATGAGCGCCTTGTCGTTTAGCTCCCGGCGGGTGTCGCCGGGCGAGGCGATTTCGACGACCAGGTCGGGCGCGACTTCGGCGTAGCCGGTGACGCGCTCGTCGAGCGACATTGTCTCCGCCGCGAAGAAGGCAATGTCCGGCTCGCGCACGGTGTCGGGATCGCGTTCCAGCCAGACGCCGGAGTCCGAGGCCGTGAGGACGCCCAACTGCCGGGGCTTAACGAAGTTTCCCAGCAGAACCACCAGGTTCACGACGATCTGTCCGTGCTCTTGTCCCGTTGGCATGGTTTCGCAGAGCACCCCCCGGATCAGTTCGCCGCGCACGCCTTCGCCGGACAGCCGCAGCAGGTCGTCGGCGGTTAACAGGCGGGCGCCCAGGTCGGTGACAGCCATCGCAAACCTCCCTCCTGACCCGACATGCTACAGGGGCGCGTACCGTGCGAGGTGCGGGTGGGTCTCCACCGAGACCTATGCATCACCCGGCGGTGGATGCCCGGAGGACCCCTCACCGATTTCCGGCGAAGACGCCGGAATCCTTCGGCAAGCTCAGGACAGGTTCTGCCTCTCCCCTCGGAGAGGGTGAGGAGCGGAGCGCCCCCAGGAGAGACTCGGGCGGGACTGAAGATGGTCCCAGGCTGCGCGCAGCCTGGGCCACGTGGGAGCGTGGGCCTCATGGCGATACAGAGAGATCCTGCATAACCGGAGGACGGTTGCCCGGAAGACCCCTCACCGGTTTCGGCCGAGGACGGCCGAGCCTGCCTCTCCCCTCGGAGAGGGTGAAGAGCGGAGCGCCCCTACGGGCGGACTGAAGAGGGTCCCAGGCTGCGCGCAGCCTGGGCCACAAGCACGGCAGCCTGGGCCACAAGGGGCGGATTGACCGGGTGGGGGGGGCGTGACAGTATCGAGGGGAGGCCGCGCTAGGTGGGGAGCTAGCGGTGCCCTTGATCCGCAATCCGCTACAGCGGGCTGAATCCCCGCCCGAGGTCCATCCGTAACGTGTCTGCCGCCGACGCTCGGTATTGAACGCCGGGCCTCGTGCGACGAAGGCCTTCCAACCCCGTCAGGTCCGAGAGGAAGCAGCGGTACGAAGCCCCCTTCGGGCGCCGCGAGTCCACCTGGCCGGAGCCGTGGCCCGACGGTAAGGCGTTGTTGGGCGGGTCGACGGCGGGTGCGCGGCCTCTATTTTGATGAGGATGGGCGTGGCCTGCTTCGATTTCTGGACTGCAACGACTGCCTGCCACAGGAGACCTTTGGGTAACCCGAGGCTGGGTGCCCGGAAGACCCCTCACCGATTTCCGCCGAAGACGCCGGAATCTGCCTCTCCCCTTGGAGAGGATGAAGAGCGGCGTTCCTCTGAAGGGATTGATACCGGAGAGCTTTGCGTAGCCTGAGGGTGGGTGCGCGGAAGACCCTCACCCCGACCCTCTCCCATGGGGAGAGGGAGGAAGACCGGCCTCTTTTTCTTTGATGAGGTTGGGCGTGGCCTTCTTCGACTCTTGGGTTGCAACGACTGTCTCCCACAGAAGACCACTGCTTAACCCGAGGCGGGGTGCCGGGAAGACCCAGATTGCTGACCCCTTCCGCCAGGCGAGACCTCCGGGTGACCTGAGGCTGATTGCGCGGAAGACCCCTCACCGATTTCCGCCGAAGACGCCGGAATCTGCCTCTCCCCTTGGAGAGGGTGAAGAACGGCGCGGCCTGGAAAGATGGTGCTGGGTCGGGGGTAGTTGCCCAGAGGACTCTCACCCCGACCCTCTCCCACGGACGATCTTTGCGTAGCCTGAAGCTGGTAGCGCGGAAGACCCCTCACCCCAACCCGCTCCCCGAGGAGAGGGATTAAGACGCGGCTGCACATTCGAAGACCCGGGGCGTCTTGCAGAGTTCTTCACGGGGAGAGGGTGAAAGAGCGGCCTCTGTCTCTATGATGATGGCGCCGTAAGGCTGGGAGGCTCATGTGGCTGCGTCGCGTCCGCCGTCGTTTCAGGCGCTGTATAACCGCTATCGGCCGCAGCGGTTTGACGAGCTGATTGGCCAGGAGCACGTGGTGCGGACGCTGCAGAACGCGCTGGTGCATAACCGGCTGAGTCACGCGTACCTGTTCTCGGGCGAGCGAGGCACGGGCAAGACGACGGCGGCGCGGCTGCTGGCGAAGGCGGTGAATTGCCTGGAAGGGATCCAGGCGGAGACGTGCGGGAGCTGCGAGCACTGCCAGGCGATTGCGAGCGGGTCGTTCCTGGACCTGATCGAGATGGACGCGGCGTCGCATCGCGGGATTGACGATATCCGCGAGATCCGGGAGCTGACGCAGTTTGCGCCGGGGGCGGGGCGGTACCGGGTGTACATCATTGACGAGGTCCATCAGCTTTCGGCGCCGGCAAAGGACGCGCTGCTGAAGACGCTGGAGGAGCCGCCGCCGCAGACGCTGTTTGTGCTGGCGACGACGGAGCCGCACCGGGTGCCGGCGACGATCAGGTCGCGGACGCAGCACCTGACGTTTCGTCGCATTGGGGTGCTGGAGCTGACGTCGCAGTTGCGCAGCATTGCGGAGACGGAGGGGGCCCAAATCGAGGAAGCGGCGCTGCATACGCTGGCTCGCAACGCGGGCGGCAGTGCGCGGGACGCGGTGAGCCTGCTGGACCAGGCGCTGGCGTATAGCGATAACGACGCTTCGTCAGACGCCGTGAACTCGATGCTCGGCCTGACTGGGCGCGACGCGGTGATTCTGCTGCTTGGGCACCTGATGGACGGGGACGCGGCGGCGGGTTTGCAGGCGATCGGTCAGGCTATCGACGACGGGACGAGCCCGAACACGCTGCGCCAGCAGATCATCGACATCCTGCGGGACATCCTGATCCTGAAGACGTCATCCGAAACGACGGCGGTGGGGCACCTGACGGAGGACGAGGCGTTTGAGCTGACGCGGCGCACGGAGAGCTCAAGCCTGCGCGACATCGTGCGCACGCTGGAGGTGTTTGCGGAGCCGGACCCGCCATCACGGACGGGTGTGGACGCGACGCTGGAATTGGAACTGGCGTTTGCGCGGGCGGTGCTGTCGATTACCGACCCGATGGAAGCCGCGGCGCCCGCTCCGGCGGTAAGCGAGCCGAGGCCGGCGGCACGTCCCTCGCCCGCGCCCGCGCGGCCGGTGGAAGCGCCGGCGGCTACAGCAAAGCCTCCGCCGCAGCCGGCGCCCGCACCCGCAGGACGCCCGGCTGCCCCGGATGGGGAGCTTTCGGCGGCGACGATCGCGGCCCGGAAGGACGAATGGGTTTCGGTGATCCGCGAGCAGGCTCGCGAAATTGCGCCGTACGCGGGCGAAGCGGAGGTGCTGGATTACGCCGACGGCACGGTGACGCTGGGGTATCGCAGCCGGTTCCTGTTCGAGCGAGTGCAGCAGCCGGACGCGCTGCGCCAAGTGGCCCGGGCGCTGTCGCAGGTGCTGGACCGTCCGATCCAGGTTCGCAACGAGCAACGCAGCGCCCCGACGCCAGCCCGACGGCCTCCGACGGAGCGGCAGGTGGACGACGATCCGGTGGTTCGGGTGGCGATGCGCGAGTATGGGGCGACATCCATTCCAGACAGTTCCGCAACGGGAGGTTGACGCATGTCGATGAAGATGTTCCGGCAGTTCCAGAAGCAGATGGAGAAGGTTCAAGAGGAACTGAAGCAGATGACGGTGGAGGCCACGGCGGGCGGCGGGGCCGTGAAGGTGGTGGCGACCGGGGATCAGCGGGTGGTGTCGATTGACATCGATCCATCGGTGATCGATCCGGAGGACGCCGAGTTTTTGTCAGAAATGATCCTGGTGGCGGTGAACGACGCGATGGAGCAGTCGCAGGAACTGGCGAAGGGCAAGTTGGGCGGGCTGACCGGCGGGCTGAAGATTCCGGGCCTGGGCTAGCGCGTGGCGGACGCGCTGCCGCGCGCGGTTACGCGGTTGATCGAGGAGTTGTCGCGGCTGCCGACGGTGGGGCCGAAGACGGCGCAGCGGCTGGCGTTCTTCCTCCTGCGCGGGACGTCGGGGCAGGCCCAGACGCTAGGGACGGCGATTGCGTCGCTGCACGAGGGCATCCAAACGTGCGGGCGTTGCCGAAACTTCGCGGACTCGGACCCCTGCTCGATCTGCCAGGACCCGACGCGGAACACGGCGCTGATTTGCGTGGTGGAGGACCCGCTGGACCTGGTGGCGGTTGAGAATTCGGGCGGGTTCAAAGGGCTGTATCACGTGCTGCACGGGGCGATTTCGCCGCTGGAAGGCATCGGGCCGGACGATCTGACGATTGACCTGCTGGTGCGAAGGGCCGGGCGGGAGCGGATTGGCGAGGTCGTGATTGCGACGAACGCGACGATCGAAGGCGACGCCACGGCGATGGAGATTCGGCAACGGCTGAGCGACCTGGGAGTGCGTGTCACTCGCCTGGCGCGGGGGCTCGCGACCGGCGGGGACATCGAGTACGTTGACGCGGCAACCATCGCGCAGGCGCTGGAGGGTCGTCGTGAACTCTGAACTTTCGTCCCAGGCCGGCAGCCAACCGACGCGGCTGCGCTGGCTGGGTCACGCGACGTTCCTGTTGAGCAGTCCGGGCGGGGTGCAGGTGCTGCTGGATCCGTTCAACGTGGAACTGGGGTATCCGGTCCCGGAGTTGCCGCCGATTGACCTGGTCGCTATCAGCCACGAGCACGCCGATCACAACAACGTGGGGCTGGCGCCGGGGACACCGAAGGTTGTGCGGGGTATCTCGGACAGCGGCTGGCATCCCGGAACGGTGTCGGTCGGGGACGTGACGCTGCACATGATCGGCGGGGCGTATCACGATGAAGCCGAGGGCCGAGAACGCGGACGCACGGCATTTATGTCGGTGGAGGTGGGTGGGCTTCGCCTGCTGCACCTGGGGGACCTGGGGCATCGGCTGGATACGAACCTGCTGGCCCAATGCCGGGGGCACCAGGTGCTGCTGATCCCGGTGGGCGGGTTTTTCACGATCGACGGGGAGACGGCGGCGGCGACGATGGATGAGATTGGGCCGTCGATCACGATTCCGATCCACTACCGGACGTCGCGCCTGCCGGGACACCCGACGTCGCCGCTGGACGAGACGGGATTCCTGGTGGGCCGCGAGGTGCGGCGCCTGGCTGAGACCGAGATTGCGCTGCGGGCGGAGGAGCTACCTGCGAGGCCGGAGGTGGTGGTGCCGGCGGTGCCGTAGGGCTGGCCGACAGGAGGAGTCTCTACGGAGGCGTTTGTTTAGCCCGTCGGTGGGTGCCCGGAAGACCCCTCACCGGTTTCGGCCGAAGACGGCCGAACCTGCCTCTCCCCTTGGAGAGGGTGAAGAGCCGCCATGCCTTCGAGGACGAGGGGCGCTGTGCAGAGGTCTCCTGCGGGACAGCCTTGGCCGGGGGGAGGCAAGGAAGGACGGCGAGATTCCCTTCGACTGCCTCAGGGCGGGCTCTCGGCTTCGCTGCGCTGCGTTCGGAGTTACGGGGGTGCGGCTAGGTGCCGGGGCGGCGTGGGGGGAGGCAGGTTACTTCGGCTTCTTTGGTCAAGTCGTCGAAGTGGGCCTCGCTGACGTTGCCGACTTCGACTGACGTGATCCTGGCCGACACGCGAATGGGTTCGTGGACGAGGCAGCGGAGGGCCGACTCCCAGCGCAGGGTGACGCCGGCGCGGAGCCGCTCCGGCACCCAGGTCAGGGTCTTGACTTCAGGCGCTCTGCCGCCAACCTCGCGTCCGCCCTCGTTGGTGACTTTTGCGCGAGTCGTGGGGCTGTAGTCCCGGTCCGAACCAGCGTTCTCGGGAAGCGTGAGGCTGGTTTCCAACAGCACGTCCGTCAGTCCGATATTGGTCACCACCAGGATTACGTTGGTGCGGCTGGGTCCGGCTTCCTCCGTTTCAATCTCGAATTTGAGCTGGGGGGCGGGGGTGGGGGTGGCGAGGGGCTCGGCGGTGGCGGCGCAGTCAGCGGCCGCCAGTGCCATCAGCAGGACCGCCAGCGAGGTCACGGCCAGCGCCAGGCGCCGAGGACGGGCGGTGAGTCGGGAGTTCATGACATAGAGCTTAGTGCAGAATGCGCCGCCGGCGGGGAATTGCGCTTGACGCCCGCAGCGAAGAAGGACACGTGAGATCGAACGGCCACTGACGATCACGCTGCTCTTTCTGCGGCTGGGGCTGACGGCGTTCGGGGGCCCGGCGGCGCACATTGCCATGATGCGGCACGAGTTTGTGACGCGGCGGGAATGGCTGACGGACCGGCGGTTTCTGGATTTGCTGGGGGTTACGAACCTGATTCCGGGCCCGAACTCAACCGAGATGGCAATTCATCTGGGGCGGGAACGGGCCGGCTGGCGAGGGCTGGTGGGCGCGGGAGTGGCGTTTATCGCTCCGGCGGCGGTGATGGTTTCGGTGCTGGCGTGGGTTTATGTCGAGTTCGGATCGACGCCGGCGGTGACCTGGGTGCTGTACGGCGTGAAGCCCGTGGTGATCGCGATCGTGGCGCAGGCCATCTGGGGCCTGGGACGCGTGGTGGTGCGCCGCTGGCAGACCGCGCTGCTGGCGGCGGTGGTGATCGTGCTGGGCCTGCTGGGCGTCAATGAGCTTGTGCTGCTGTTCGGCGGCGCTGCGGTGGGCGCGGTGCTGCAGCGTCCGCAGTGGTTGACGGGGCGACTTTCGGGAGTGCTCATAGCGCCGCTGGCCAGCGTGGGGGTGGTCGGCGCGGTACCGACAACGTTCAGCCTGCTGGGCATGGCGTTGCTGTTTCTGAAGATCGGCGCGGTGCTGTACGGCAGCGGCTATGTGTTGCTGGCGTTTTTGCGAGCCGATTTCGTGGAACGGATGGGGTGGCTGACGGAAACGCAGCTGCTGGACGCCGTGGCGATCGGGCAGGTCACGCCGGGGCCGGTGTTTACGACGGCCACGTTCATCGGGTTTGTGCTGGCCGGGGTGCCGGGCGCCGTGGTGGCGACGGTGGCGATTTTCCTGCCGTCGTTCGTGTTCGTGGCGGCTGTTCATCCGCTGGTCGAGCGGCTGCGGGCGTCCAGCATTACGGCGCCGATTCTGGACGCCGTCAACGCGGCTGCCGTGGGGCTGATGACGGTTGTGATGGTGTTGCTGGGACGCTCGGCGCTGGTTGACGTACCGACGGTCCTGGCGGCGCTGGTGGCGCTGGGCGTGCTGATCTTCACCAAGGTGAACTCGCTGTGGCTGATCCTGGCGGGAGCGGCCCTAGGCGCCGTGGTGCAGGGGGTTGGACTGGGGGCGTAGGGAGATGTCCGGTTGGTATGGATATGCGGCACATGGGACAGCAGGACCACCGCCGGATCCAGCGTATAGCCGCGTAACCAACGCCGAGCGCTTTCGACCGTTGCATTCGGCCATGCTGGAGATTGTCGGCCGGCTGGAAGACGACTTCGACGTCGAGCGTACCGAGGGGTATGGCCTGGACGCGGAACTGGAGCGGGGACTCGATCCGGCCCGTCCGCATGTGCGACTCAATCCCAGGGACCCGGAGGCCGCCCCCATTGCCGTGGTTTTCTCGACCTTTCCGGGTCTTAACGTCCGATTTGGGCGGTGGTTCACAGAGCCCTTTCCGAGTTGCGGCTGCGACGTGTGCGATGAGTCAGCGGAAGACGAAATCGAACGGCTGAACGAGATAGTCGATGACGTCGTCGCCGGGAGGTTTTGCGAGGCGATCCGACGTCCCCTGATCTCCTTCAGGGGGACTGGATGGAGGGAGACGAAGCTCTGGTCGGACGTCGGGAGACGCACGAACAGAACCCGCGTTGACGGTTTGCGCGCGCGGGAGATGAGCGGTGGTCGGCGTCGACTGAACCTGAACTGGAAGGCGTGGCGTCGGAGACGAACCATCGGCTAGCGTTTCGCCAGTGGCCTCCGGGCCTGATTGACAGCCTTGACACGCCACATGAGCCTGCGAGCCTCACCGGGTACGCCGAACTGGGGGAGTCTCAGCGTGGAACCTCCCGCTGGAAAGTGTGCAGCACCGTCCGCCGTGAGTACGCCTGAGCTTCAGTTGCGGACGTTGTTTGTGTTGGATGGGGCGAGGCGGATTGTGGGGACGCGGGAGGTAGTGCCGGGGTCAGGGCCACTGTTTTCGCTGATTCGGGGTCGGGAGCGTTGTGCGTGGGCGGTGCGGGCGGATGTGGCTCGGGATGTGGCTGATGAATTGGATGGGCTGGCGGGGGAGGAGCCGCCGGTGGCGGATTTCCGGCAGGCGCCGGTGTATGCGGAGCAGTACAGGTCCCTCCTTGAAGGTCGGGTGGATTCGGGGCCTTCGTTCGTGTTTCCGGAGGGGATGGCCCGGCCCGCCGGTATCTCTGTGATTCAGGACGTTGACGTTCTTTCCCGGCATTTTTCAGGGTGGACGGAGAGTGAGATTCCGGAGTGCGCGCCGATTGTCGGGGTGGTGGAGGACGGATTTGCGGTGAGCGTTTGTTTCAGCGCGCGGCGATCAGACGAAGCGGCGGAAGCGGGGGTTGAGACGGCGGTGGATTGGCGGGGGCGGGGGCTGGCTCCGCGGGTTACGGCTGCATGGGCATTGGCGGTTCGAGGGTCGGGGCGGATTCCGCTATACAGCACGTCGTGGTCGAACGGGGCGTCGTTGTCGGTGGCGCGGAAGTTGGGGTTGGTGGGGTTTGGATGTGTATGGAGTGTTTGGGCGCCGTGATGATCGATCGCCTGTTCGCCGAGCCCAGACTGGCCGAGTTGTATGACGCGTTTTGCGTAGGGAGGCAGGACTTCGGGTTTTACCTTCCGCTGGTGATGTCAGCGCGAAGCGTGCTGGATGTGGGCTGCGGTACGGGTGAGCTCCTGCACCTGGCGCGGGAAGCCGGGCACACGGGACGGCTATGCGGGCTCGATCCCGCCGCGGCGATGCTTGGGCAGGCACGAAAGCGGCCGGACATCGAGTGGGTGCTGGGCGACCTGACCTCGGTCGAGTGGTGTCGTGAGTTTGACCTCGTCGTGATGACTGGTCATGCGTTTCAAGTGCTGCTCGACGACGACGAACTGCGAGCGTCGCTGGCCGCGATACGGTCGTCTCTCAGCGACGACGGGCGCTTCGCGTTCGAGATCCGCAATCCGCTGGCTCGGGCGTGGGAGACCTGGACTCCCGACCATGCGGTGGAGGTTGTGCACGAAGGCCGCGTCGTCCGAATGGCGCATCAAGTGGAGACGCCGATTTGCGGCGACCGTGTCTCGTTCACCATTTCGTTCACAAGCCCTGCCTGGGACCATCCGCAGGTCAGTCGGAGTACGTTGAGATTCATTAGTGCTGACTCGCTGTCCTCATTTCTGTCGGGTGCGGGCCTGGCAGTCCACGAGCAGTTTGGGAACTGGGACCAGAGCCCACTGCGAGATTCGAGTCCTGAGATCATCACGGTGGCAGGTCGGGCCTGACTTGGGAGCCTATGCACTGGAAGCCAGGCGATCAGATCGTTCTGTATGAGCTGTGGGGGCGGGGTACCGCAGGCGCCCGGCCGGTGACGGTGGTTGAGGATGTGCCGAGTCACCTAGCGCTGTACTCGCACCCGGGCGTGACGATCGCCACGCGAGGCAACGCGCATTTCAGGTCTCTGAGCTTTTCGGAGCGGATCGAGATGATGATCCGGGGGGTTGACCCGGCGCTTGGAGAGTTCAGAGAAGTGATCACGCCGTCGCACAGCCATGTGCTGACACTCACTCCTCCGGACTCGGGGCATGCGGTGTGGCTGTTCTGGTCTTCGGATTGGGAGTTCAAGCGCTGGTACGTGAATCTGCAGTCGCCGTTGCGTCGCGTGCCTCAGGGCGTTCAGCTGCATGACTATGTCCTGGACATTGTGGTGAGCCCGGACATGTCGTGGACCTGGAAGGACACGGACGAGTTTGAGGAGTTGATTGTCCGAGGGTTCTTCAGTGCGGAGCAGGCAGCGTCGATACGAGACGAGGCAGCTCGAGTGGTGCGCACCATCGAGAGCGGTGGCCGACCGTTTGGCGACGGCTGGCCGGCCTGGCGGCCGGATGCGAGTTGGGCTGTCCCGCGGCTACCGGAGGACTGGTTCGATGTGGAGGGGGGAGAAGCGATACGAGGGATGAACACTGGGAAGCCATAGGGTGTCGCGACCTGTAAGCGAGGGGCTGGACCAGAACCGGTTGAGCGCGGGCCGGTGGGGTGAGGCGCCAGCTAACTTCGCCTGGGGAGCTTCTGGGTGTTGGTGCAAGGTTGGTCGGAGGCGTATTGGGTGCAGCCGAGGAAGCGGCCGGGGCGGCCCTGGCGGATGACCATGACGCCGACGCGGCAGGATTCGCAGACGGGCGGGTTGGCGTTGCAGGAGGGGTTGGTGCAGCGGGAGGCACTTCCCGAGATGACCAGGAAGCCGCGCCGGCAGGCCTGGCAGCGCGGGGCGCGGTAGCGGCAGAAAGGAGCGTTGAGGCAGGTCATGCTCTGGCCCGTACTGGACACGTCGAGCCTCCCGGTGCGGCAGCGGGGGCAGGTGGGCGTGCGGTCGCGGCGGAATTCGCCGAGGCGGCGCAGCCCGGGAGATTCCCGGAGCAGCTCGTTGACGAAGGCGGAGGGGCGCTGGGAGTCGGCCACCAGGTAAGTCCCGCGACGCGCCCGCGTCAACGCGACGTAGAAGAGGCGCCGCTCCTCGGCGTGCCGGTAGGAGCCTCCAGGCGGAGGCGGCAGCACGAGGCCGAGCAGCGGATCGTCCTCGTGCTGGGACGGAAAGCCGCGGCGGGCGTCCCTGAGGTCGAGCACGACCGCGTAGTCGGCCTCGCGGCCCTTGGCGGCATGCACGGTGCTGAACTTGAGGCGCAGCCGGCCGCGACGAGTCGCGGAGAGCGGACCCTGACTGCTCCGGTAGCGGCCGAGGACGAGCACGGAAACCGGCGGGCCGCCGGCTCCCTCGCATGCCTCGATGTCACTCAGGGCGTCCCGCAGTCCGCAGGCGGGAGCATCGTTGGCGATGAGCGTGACTCCGCCGTCGCGCACGCCCCGGGCCGGGCTTAGCGTGCGCTGTGTCTGGGCGGGGTTGCGCACTACGAATTCGGTGGAAGGTTCCATGATGCCGCGCGCAAAGCGAAAGGTGCGGCTGAGCGCGCGCTCCCGTACGTGCCCGAGGTAGCGCCCGCAGTCACGCACGAGCGCGACGTCGCTGCCGGCGAAGCGGTAGATCGACTGCCAGTCGTCGCCCACGAGGAAGTAGGCGACGCCGCGGCCCCTGAGCGCCCGGAGCAGCGCCATGCGGCCCGCGGAGATGTCCTGAAACTCGTCCACCAGCACGTATCGGTAGGGGGACTGCCAGTGACCGTTGCGGATGTGCGCGGCGGCGTGGTTGATCAGGTCGTGGAAGTCCTTGTCCTCGCCCAGCAGCCGGTCGTAGCGCGCGCTGACCTGCTCGAAGATGTCGAGGAAGGCCTCGCCGCGGGCGCGATCACGCGATTCACGGGCACGCTCGCGGAGCGTGTCGGCGGAGACGCCGCTGGTCTTGACGTGATTCAGGAAGGTCGCCAGCAGCTGCGCCAGCCATGAGATCAACCACTGTCCCAGCTCCAGGAGGAGCGTCCGGATCGGGACGCGCTGGAACGTGACGCCCGCCTCCTCGAGCTGCTCGCGCAGTCTGAGGCGAAGCACGCCTTCGCGCTGCTGCCAGCTGTAGGTCTCGATGAGCTTTGTGCCGTAGCGCTGGTGGATGTCGCGCTTCCAGCCGACGCCTTCGACGTATCCGGTCCAGCCCCCGGGAGCGCGGCCCTGGCGGTCGAGGGCGAAGTGTTCGATGTAGATGTCGTGGTCCGGGAGGTAGAAGTCGGGCCGGTACTGGCGATGCCGCGGGGTGACGGTCTCGACGGGATAGGACCGCTCGTAGCGAAAGCTGACGCCGTTCTGGGTCAGAAAGTTGGCGATTTCCAGTTCCTCGAAGCTCTTGACCAAGTCGCCACTGAGGGTCCGCAACTCGGAGCGGCGGACGTGGTCGTAGTACTCGCCGGGGGTTTTGAAGTCGAACTGCGAGCGGTAGTCCGTGCGGTGGCGCGTGATGAAGTTCGTGACCACCCGGCTTTGCCGCGAATCGCGCAGCAGGTCGACGAGAATGCGATCGATGACCGCGGGCAGCATGGCCTCGTCCTCCGCCAGCTTTGAGAGCGTTGGGGCGGCCTCGACGTCGGCGATGACGCGGCGCCCGAAGGCGTGGAAGGTGGAGACGTGGGCGCCGGCGAGGTCGTCCGGAAGTCGCTCGCGGATTTCCTGAGCGGCCTTGCGGTTGAAGGCGAGCACGAGGATTTGACGCGGCGGGACGCCTCGGTTGCGGACGAGGTGGGCGATTTTGCCGGTGATTACGGCGGTCTTGCCGGTGCCCGCGCCGGCGAGTACCAGGGTGGTGTCCTCGTCCGTGGCGATTGCCGCCGCCTGCTCGGCCGTGGGCGGCGAGGAAAGCACGTCCTGGGCGGCTCGAGCCACGGCAGGAGTGGCAGCGGCGACGAAGCGAGTGTTGGCTGCTTCCCTGGCCGCCTCGTACGCCTCAAGGCGCGCGACCGGCTGGATGCGTGCGAGCGCCTCGGCCACCTGTGTGGGCAGGAAGCCTCGTGTCAGGGCGCCACCTCCGCGCTCCACGGCGCCGGCGATGTCGGACTGGAGCCCACTGGCCTGAGACTCGCGCGCATAGCGGCTGCTGGCGTGGAGTCGGTTCAGGCGGTCGTCAAGTTGCGTGAGTTGGGGCCCGAGCGCGCGGGCGACGCGGGCGATGTCCGCGAGTACTGCGGCGTGGAACCGCTCGGCATCCTCGCGGGCGAGACCACCGATTGCGCGCTCGGCGCCGCCGGCCTCGCGCACGATGAGTCGCGTCCAGAACCACGAGCGGCGCGTCTGGATGCTGTCGATTGCGCCAACAGGCGTGCCCTCGGCGTCCCCGAAGCGCAACAGCCCGCCCGCGAGCGAGACACGAGAAGGACCAGTGCCGAGCAGCCGAACGAGGGCTGCGCTGGTCGCGCTCACTGGGCCGACACTTGGTGACATTACAGGGCGAGATTCGGGACGCTAAGGAGCAACCCCGACAGCATAGTGGGGTCCTGGCGGCAGATACGCGACGTACTGTCCGGGGCTGGGACGACCCGCTCTCCTCCGCTCTCACTAGACCCAGGGATATTCGGTCTGTCGCGGCCCGCTCAATGTGACCTTGGTCAATCAAAGGCAGTTGGAACATACGAGGGATTAAGACGGGCGGAACCTCATGGACAAGGAGGTTGTGCAGAGGTCGCCTTGGGCGGGCGCGGCGGAGGGGGCGCTGGCTTGAACGGGTGGTACGAGCGTTAGCGCGATACGTGCCCGCGCGAGTTGGGTAGGCGAGGGTGGGGGATTGGGCGCATACTGATTGGACGTGGCAGTGGCGCCTGGGGGTGAGCCCGGCGCCGGAGTGGGCGGTGGAGGCCCTGTGGCAAGCGCGCCGTCCGAAGCCGAATCATCGGTAACGCTGCAGCGGCCTTCGATCGTCATCCTGCTGGGCGTACTGCTGGTGGCCGCGATGGTCACGACATCGCCCATCGCGTACTGGCTGCTGTACTCACTGGGCGGGCTGGTGATCCTCTCGTACGTGTGGACGCGTAACGCCGCGCGATCCCTGGAACTGCGCCGACGGCTGCGCGGGCACCAGATCACGGTCGGGGACGAAGTCCAGGAGGACTTCGAGCTCGTCAATACCGGCCGCCTGCCGATTCTGCTGGTGGAAGTGGACGACCACTCGGAGTTGCCGGGCTACCAGGCCTCCGTGGCCGAGAGCCTGGGTCCGCGGCAGCGCAAGCGCTGGATTTCGCGGGGCGTGGCGAGTCGTCGCGGCCTTTATGGCCTGGGACCGACCGATCTGCGGATTGGCGACCCGTTTGGCATCTTCGCCTCGGAACGGCGGATCGATATCCGAAACACGATCGTGGTCTATCCGCCGATCTCCATCATGGCCGACGTGGAAATCCCGGCCGGGTCGATGGTCGGCACCTCGCGGTCGTCGATTCGAACGCACCAGGTCACGTCGGACGCCGGCGGGATCCGGGAGTTCCAGCCCGGCGATCCGCTCAAGCGGATTCACTGGCTGTCCAGCGCGCGGCGCTCGCAGCTCCTGGTGAAGGAGTTCGATCTCGAGCCGACGGCCAACCTGTGGATCGCGCTGGACCTGGACCGGTCCGTGCAGGCCGGACACGGCGACGAATCCACGGAGGAGTACGGCGTCAAGATCGTGTCATCGCTGGCGCACCAGTTCGTGCGCGACAACAAGGCGGTGGGATTCGTAGCCCTGAGCCGGCAAGGGCGCTACCTGATCGAGCCGCAGAAGGGTCTCAAGCAGCTTTGGCGCATTCTTGAGACGCTGGCGGTCGTGCAGGCCACGGGCACCGCGCCGTTTCACGAGTTTCTGACCGCCAGCGCGGCCGGGCTGGGTCGCGGAACGAGCCTGGTGGCGATTACGCCGTCAGCCGACCCGCGTTGGCTCACGAGCTTGACGCAACTCGGCCATCGCTCGATCTACCCAATGGCAATTGCGCTGGATGCCTCGACCTTCGGGCCGGCGGAGTCGAACGCCGGCCTGAGCCAGGCGGCGGCCGCTTCGGGCATCGGCTTCGTGAGCGTCGACCGCGGGATGCGCTTTGAAATGATTCGAGCCGACGGTCGCAACCTGGCGGAGTTCGAGCGCACCCAGCGACGGCCGGTCACGCTGGCTCCGGCATGAGCGCTCGATGACCGCAGCCGCGGCCAGCCGACCGCGTCCGCTGGCGCGCGCCCTGCAACTGCCGCGAACCGCCTGGCTGCCGCTGACCCTGATCGCCACGACCACGCTCGCGCCGCTGATCAGCGTTCACACGGTTGGCTGGGCGCCGGGAACGGAGGTGCTGCTGTCGGTCGCCCTGGTGGCCATCCTGTTTGGGTTCGCGCTGTCGCGCAGCCGCCTGTCGTCGATCTGGATCGTGGGCATAGGGATGGTCAGCGACCTGGTCGTGGCCTACGTGGTGGCCTCGGAAGCGTTTCCAGGGCCGCTGGACGGGATTCGCAACTTCGTGCTGCTCTTTGGCGACACGGTGGAATGGGTGCAGTTGCGGCAGGCCGGAAACCTGGTGCGCGAACAACCGCTGACAGCGGCCGTTGGCGAGAGCGCCGGGCTGTTGCAAGACCTGTTCTTCCGCCTGGAGTCGTGGTTCCAGGCTGCGTTTGCCTTCCAGGTCAGCCGAGACAACATCGTGTTTCTCTTCTGGATGACCATGGCCGCGTGGGGCATGGGGTTCACGGCAGCCTGGGCGGCGTTCCGCCTTCGCAACGCCTACCTGGCCATCGCCCCGGGCACGCTGGCGATCGCCGTCAACATCACCTACGTGGGACCGGACTGGCCACCGTTCGCAGTGTTCCTGATTGCCGCGCTGGCCCTGACGGTGCACACGCGGCTGGCCTGGCTGGAGACCCGCTGGGACAACACGCGGACGGACTATTCCGAGGAGCTCGGCCCCACGGTGCTGATCGTGAGCGCCTTGCTGATCACCGCCGTGGTCTTCCTGGCGCTGATCCTGCCGCGGGCGGCCGGGAATCCCCTGGCCGAGGCCTTTTGGACCTACATGGGCGACGGCTGGGGCAATGTGGAAGCCGGCATCCAGCGCGTGTTCGGCGGCGTGTCCAACCCCTCGGGTTCCACGCTGGCCGGACGCGAATCGCTGGCGCTGACGGGACCCGAGCCGTTTGCGCGCAAGGAAACGCTGATCATCGAGAGCACGGTGCCCTCGTACTGGCGCGGTCAAACCTTTGACACGTACACCGGCCAGGGGTGGCGCAGCACGATGCGGCAGCTGGAAGGGCGCCGAGCCAACGAGCCGATAACCGAGAGCCTGAATCTGAAGTCGCGGCTGGCGTCGCGCTCGAACATCGAGATTCTGGATTCGAACTCGGCGATTCTGTTCGCGCCGGGGGACGCCCTGCGTCTCAACCGCCCGTACCAGGTGCAGGTGGAGGAGCGGGAGGTGGCCATCGAGGACTATGCGTCGATTCGCGCCACTCGCCGGGTCGGCCAGCGGCTCGTATATTCGGTGGACTCGACCCTGGCGGCGGCTACGACGCAGCAACTGCGGACCGCGCCCACCGTGTACCCGGCATGGGCGGATCGCTATATCGAGCTTCCCGAAATGCCGCCACGAGTTCTCGAATTCGCCAACCGCCTAGCGGAAACCGGCGAAACGGCCGTGGACCGCGCGCGTGCGGCCGAGTTCTTCATGCGGCGATTTCCGTTTGCCCAGGACACGGAGCCTCTGCCGACGGACCGAGATGCGACCGACTACTTTCTCTTCGACCTTCGTCGAGGACACGCCACACAGATCGCCTCAACCATGGCCGTGCTGGTTCGGGCCATGGGCATCCCGGCTCGGGTGGCCGCCGGCTATGCGCAGGGGGTCTTTGATCCGGTGACCCAACGCTACATCGTGAACCCCACCGACTCGCATACGTGGGTGGAGGTTTTCTTCCCCACATACGGATGGGTGCTCTTCGAACCTTCCGGCTTTCGAGCTCCCGAGGTGCGCGGCGGCGCTACCGAGGGGGTCGAAGGCGAGGGGCTGAATCCGGACGCCGCCGACCTGTCGGTCGTCGATGACTTCCTGGATGAACTTGAGGACATGGACGTGGGCAGCTTCCAGCCGCTGGACCCCACCCAGGGCACGAACCGGGTTCAAGAGTTTCTGGCCAACCTTGGCGGGGCGGTCCTAGCGCTGATCGTGATTGGCGTCGCGTTCGTGGGGCTGGGGACGCTCTATCTGCTCGGGACGCTCGTCCGTGACCTGATCCGGAGTCCGCAAGCCGCCGTGAGCCGCCGTTACGAGCGAATGGTCCGCTGGGCGGGACGTGCTGGGTACAATACGCGCCGCGGGTTCACGCCGGTGGAACTTGGCCGCCAACTCGCCGCCGAGCTCTTTCCGGCGCCCGCCACTCAAGCGCCCACCAATCTTTCCGCCCCGCCCGAAGTAGTTGCGGAGACGTACGTTCGCGCCACCTATGGCCGGCGGCAGATCACACGCTCGGAGCGACGCATGGTTGACAAGGCCTGGCGGCGGGTGCGCCTGCGGCTGGCGGTACGGATGATCGGGCGGCCTTTGCGTCGCCTCACGCCGTCTCGAGCCTGAGCATGGACCTGGCAGGCGTTCGCGACATCGCGGTGGTGGTGCTGGCGGCGGTGGCGCTGGTGACGACGATCGTCATCCTCATCACCGGGATGCTGGTGTGGCGTCTACTGGCGGCGATCCGGGCCGACGTGGCGCCGATCGTTCAGTCGGCGCGGGAGACGGTGGATACCGTCAGGGACACCACGGAACTGGTGAGCGACGTGGTGAAGGACGGCACGAGTTCGACTTCGGGCGCCCTCAAGAAGTTCCGTCGAGTTCTGCAGATGGCGCTGCGCTGGTGGAATTGAGTGGAATTGCACATGGCCTGGATCATCATTGGCGCAGCCGCCGGGTTTTTTGTGGGTGGTGCAATTGGAACGATTGCCGCGCCTCAGCGGGCGCAGAAGATCCTGGACACGCTGCCGGAACGGTTGAGTACCATCCGCAGCGCGGCGGAGGAGGCGGCCCGCGAGGCTGAAACGACGGTGCGCCGCCGCTCCCAGCGCTCGCGCGGGCGACGTCGCCGACGCAGCCGGGGACGCCGCGGGCGGGGCTGATGGAAGTCGCGCGCGACATCGCGATCATCGTCCTTGTCGTCCAGGGGCTTATTGTTGGGCTGGCGGCGTTCGTGGCCGGGGTTCTTGGGGCCATCGCCATCGTGGAAGCGACGGTGAATGTGCGCCGCGGGCTACGGCGGACCGCCGCAAAGCTGGAGCGGACAAACAAGCGTGTGGACTCGATTGTCGAGACGCGTGTTCTGCCGCCAATCATCCAATACCACCGGGGCCGGGCGGCGGCGCGATCCACGCTGGAGCAGGCACGGCGAGCCCTGGACGATCTGAAGCGGACGGCGGGGGTCGGCGGAGGCTAGACGGCAAGCAGCCGAGGGCGTTGCTCACACGCTGTTGAGTTCATCCCGCAATGCTCTGAGCCGTCGGTAGCAGCCGACGAGGTCTTCAAACGAGTAGCGCGTGTTCAGACTACTGGGACTCGGAACCAGGAACACCACCGACGATTCCAGCGCGCGGGCCTGACGGCCCGGCCTTAGGCGCGTCGTTGCAGAGAGGCCCTCGCCATGTCTGAGGTAGTTGCGATAGCCGCCGATTCCCTGAAAGCAGACGATGCGGGGCCGGAAGCGCCTGATCTTCTCCTTGAGGACCGGCGCCCAGTGGCGGTAGTCGGCGGCGCGAAGGTCCCTGGCCGTCGGGGTCGGGCGCTTCACGACGTCGGTGAGTCCGATGCCGAACTCCAGAACACGGGCGTCGGTTTCGGGCCCCAAGGGCTCGCCGAACAGGCCGGCCCGGTTGGCAGCATTCCAGAAGCGGTTGCCGGGCCGGGCGTAGTAGTGGCCGGCCCGAACGGAATAAGCGCTGGGATTGATGCCGACGAGCACGATGTCGAGGCCGGGTTCAAGGTAGTCAGGCAGCGTGGTCACAGGTCTTGCGCATTCGCCGTCCGAGCTCTGGCAGGTCGTTTGCGGCACTACGGCCAAACTCCGCACACTTTTCACAGATGGCCATTGAACCAAACGGTTTGCAAATCTCCGAGGCGTCTCGGAATCGCGTTACAGTCACAGAAGCATCGACGGGCAAAGTGCCTGGCGTGCCGTTGCCTACGGTTATTTCCGCCGAAGACATTTCGCAGCGCGTTGGCGAGCTTGGCTCGGAAATCTCGGCGGTTTACGCGGGCCGCGAGCCCGTTCTGGTGCTGGTGCTGCACGGGGCGTTTATCTTTGCCGCCGATCTCACGCGTGCTCTGACTACGGGACATCGGGTGGAGTCGCTGGCGCTGGCCTCCTATGACGGTCGAGAGTCAAGCGGCGAGGTACAGGTCGTAAAGGACCTGGGTTGCGACATCGCCGGACGGGACGTGTTGATCGTGGAGGACATCGTGGATACCGGCCGGACGGCGGCAGCCGCGCTGGAGTTGCTGGAATCCCGCGGCGCGCGCTCGATCGAGGTTGTGACGCTGCTGGACAAGCCGTCGCGCCGCGTGATTGACGTCTCGCCGCGCTGGGTCGGGTTCGAGATCGAGAACATATTCGTGGTTGGCTATGGGCTCGATCTGGATGGACGCTTTCGCGGCCTGCCGTATATTGCGAACGCCGACGCCCTGGATTTGAAAGGCGATTCATAGCCCAATGCCCCTGGTCACCGTCGACAACCGCAGCGTTTCGCTGGACGTGCGAGGTAGTGGCAGCACCACGGTCCTGTTCATCCACGGCGTTGGGCCGGGTGGCGCCGCGTGGGATCTCGTCACGCAGGGTTTGGCCGACACGTGCCGGGCGTTTGTGCTCGACCTTCCCGGTTTCGGCAAAAGCGAACGCGGAAATGCGGCAGGCTCCGTCGACGACGCGGCAACGCTGGTGCATCGCGTTTTGCACGCGCAGGGACTTACCGAGGCGCTGCCGATCGTGGGGCACGCCTACGGAGGACTGGTCGCGCTCAACTTCGCCGCTCGCTTCCCAAGTCACGTCAGCCACCTGGCCCTGGTTTCGACGGCGGGATTCGACCGGGATCCGCGTGCAAGCGTGGAGCGGCTGAACGGAATCGAGAATGGCGGTTGGGATGCCGACGGGGCCGACGCGTGGCTGCGCGCGGGGTTGGTGGAGGACCTGGCGGAGGCACACTTTGCGGCCATGCGCGACGCGGCGGCCGCCGTGGACGCCGACCTGATAGCCGGATGTCTGGCCAGCAGCGCTCGCCGGGTGTTGCTGGAGGAGGCGACCGACATCACGGCGCCGACGCTGCTGGTGCGCGGTTCGGACGATCCGTTTGTAGGCGATAGCGTGCTTCAGATTCTGGCCGCCCGGTTGGCTGCCGCGGAGGTCTTTACGCTGCCCGACGTGGGCCATTGGCCGAGCCTTGAGGCGCCGGACGAATTGCGCGCCGAACTGGTGCGGTTCCTGGGGCTCTGACCGCGGACGGGTAGTGCTAGCCTTCGCGTCAACGCACGCACCACACGACGGACACTGGGCATGAAATTCGTTCGCTATGCCACCGAATCCGGGCCGGCCCTTGGCTCCCTGAAGGAGTCAGGCGCCGTTTACGCCGTCAGCGGCGACATGTTTGGCGACTACGAGGTGGGAGCGCAGGTTGGCACGGTGGACGACCTGGAATTGCTGGCACCGGTCGATCCGGGAAACGTGATCGCCGTTGGGGCCAACTACCTGGCGCACATCCTGGAAGGCCACGACGAAGACGCCATTCCGAAGTTCCCGATGCTGTTCATGAAGCCCAACTCGGCCATCACCGGACCCGGAGCGCCAATCGTGCTGCCGGACCCGGCGAAGTTCACCCAGTCGATGAATGACCCGGACTTGCAGAAGGATCCGTTCGGCGAGGTGCACTACGAGGCCGAACTGGTGGCGGTGATCGGGAAGACCTGCCGAAACGTCTCGGAGGACGAAGCGCTGGACTACGTGCTGGGCTATAGCTGCGGCAACGACGTGAGCGCGCGCGGGCTGCAGGTCAAGGAAATGGCGACCGGCGTGCTGCTGATGAGCAAGGGGATGGATACGTTTGCGCCGCTGGGGCCTTGCATCGCCACCGATCTCGACCCGTCCAACCTCGAGATAATGGCCCGGCTCAATGGCGAGACCAAGCAGCACAGCAATACCAACGACCTGCTGTTCAACGTGGCTGCCCTGGTGGCCTACACATCGCAGGGCGTCACGCTCAGTCCCGGCGACTGCATCTACACGGGCACGTGCGCCGGGCCGTCGGCGCTCTCGCCGGGCGACGTGATCGAGATCGAGGTGGAAGGCGTGGGTGTGTTGAGCAATCCGGTGGTGGCCGCCTAGAGGGCCATCGGTGCCAGCGGCATGATCCGCCGATTCGACCTGCCGTACGGCGATGAGACGCTTGCCGTCGGCACGGCCGGCGTCGAACTAGCGGGCGTCTACACACCCCGACCGACAGAGCCGGCGCTCGCACCCGAGGCACTCGTTCGTGCGGCGCTGGACAGCCCGATCGGGTCCGAAACGTTGCGTGAGGCGGCGCGGGGCAAGGCCAGCGCTCTTGTCCTGATTGACGACATTACGCGGGAGACGCCGGCGGACTTGCTGCTGCCGCCGATCCTGGACGACCTAGAAGCAGCGGGAATCGCGGCAGACGACATCCTGGTGATGATCGCGCTGGGCACGCACCGGCCGATGACGGACGCCGAGATCAGGCACAAGGTCGGCGACGAGGTGCTGGCGCGGGTGCGGGTGACGCAGCACGACCACCGCACGGCGCCCTTGCGCGACCTGGGCGTGACGCCGAGCGGGACGCCGGTCGAGGTCAACGAGCACCTGTTCGAGGCCGACATTGTGATTGGGACCGGCGCGGTGGTGCCTCACCACATTGCGGGGTTTTCGGCGGGCGCCAAGATCGTGCAGCCGGGGGTATCGGGGGCCGCCACCACAGCCGCCACGCACATGTTCAGCGCCAGGGCGCGGACGCCGTTGCTGGGGCGCGTCGACACGCCGGTACGCGCCGAGATGGAGCTGATCGCCGAGCGTTGCGGTATGCAGCACGTGTTGAACGTGACGCTCAATGCCGACGGGCGGATCGTGACCGCTCGCTTCGGCGCCACGCGGCCTACCTATCGACGGGCCGTCGAAGACGCCCGGCGCATCTACGGCGTTCGCGCGCCCGCCGGGCTGGACGCGGTGGTGGCCGGGTCGCATCCGTGCGACATCGAGTTCTGGCAGGCCCACAAGAGTCTGTATCCGGCCATGCTGATGGTGCGGCCCGGCGGGACCATCATCGTGGTGACGCCCTGCCCGGAAGGCGTGGCCGTGACACACCCCGACATGCTGGACTACACGGCGCAGCCGGCGGACGAGTTGCTGCGGCGCTACGAGGGCAACGAGATCGACGACCGCGTGGCCGCATCGCTGGCCGTTGCGTGGGCCAGGGTCCGGGAATACGCGCGCGTGGTGCTGGTATCGGACGGCATCGCGCCACACGAGGCAGAGGCGCTTGGGTTCGATACGGCGCCGGATGTGGAGACCGCGCTTTCGGCCCTGGCACGGACAAGCGGCACCGCACCGCAGGTTGGGGTCTTGACGCACGCACCGGACACGCTGCCGCTGGTGGCCTGAGTGGCCGAGCGCTGGGCCGTCATCGCCGACGACCTGACCGGGGCGCTGGATACCGCGCTGCAATTTCGGAAAGCCGGAAAGCAGACCATCGTCTCGACCCATTCGGGCGTCTGGCCATCGCGCGGATCTGTCGTTGCCTTGAGCACCGAGACCAGGCACGTTTCGGCCGCTAGCGCCGCCGCGAGCGTGACGGCCGCGTTTCGCACGCTGCCATGCGGAACGTTGGCGCGGATCTACAAGAAGACCGATTCGCTGCTGCGCGGGAACATTGGGCCCGAGTTGCGAGCGCTATGCGATGCCGCCGATTCGGGGCCGCTGGTATTTGCACCGGCCTATCCGACAGGCGGCCGCACCACGATCGATGGAACACATCGGCTGGAGGGCGTGCCCATTGCCGAGGTCGCTCCGGGACGAGACCCGGTAACTCCGGTTTTGGAATCGCACATTCCCACCCTTCTCTGGAACAGCGCTGGCCTGAAGGCCGAGCGGGTGCCGCTGAACGTCGTACGGGGAGAGCAGGACGGCTTCGTCGAGGCGCTTACGAGGGCACAGGGGACCGGCGTCGACATTGTGGTGCCGGACGTGGAGACGGACGGCGACCTGCGCGCTATCGCGTCAGGCCTGCGCGCGTCGGCTGCCGGGCGCATCAGCGCGGGTTCGGCCGGGCTCGCCGAGTACCTGGTACGGCCCGATCAGGACTCAATCCAACCCACGGACCTGGGACGATCGGCATTCGTGGCCGCCGTGGTGGGCACGCCAAGCGCTCATACCAAGGTGCAGGTCGAGCGTACGCTAGGCACGGGCTTTGCACGGCGTATGCGCATTCGAAGCGGAGCGGACATAGAAGCTGCGATTCGAGAAACCTGCCCTAACCGGCAGCGAAAGCGGCTGGTCATCTTCGACACGACGATTGAGGGAACGGCGCCGCGGCCCGAGGAACGCCAGCGCCAGCTACGGCGCGTCGGGGATCTTTGCCGCGCCATCGTTGGCGCCGTCGATCAGCCGGGTCTGATTCTCACGGGCGGGGATACCGCAAGGGCCGCGCTGGATGCGCTGGAGGTGGATGCGATCGAGGTTATCGGGGAGCTCGAGTGGGGCGTGCCCGGAGGGCATGCTCTGCGCGGCACACGCCGCGTAGCGTCTGTCGTCACCAAGGGCGGGAACATGGGAGGTCCAGATGCGCTGACAACCGCCTTTCGAAGCCTATGCTCCAGGTTGAGCCAGGCAGCATGACGTCGCGGCTTGCGAGCGAGCGCCCAATGCCGCGCCACGCGTCACCGAGGTTTTAGTGTCCGCCGATCAGCGCCCGCTGATTGCCGTCACCATGGGCGATCCGGCCGGCGTCGGACCCGAGATCACGGCGAAGGCCCTGGTGAACCCGAAGATCCGAGCCGCTTGCCGCGCCGTGGTTGTCGGGGACTTGCGCACGATGGAACGGGCTGCGGGTGCGGTGGGCGCCAACGTCGCCGCCGTGGACGTGGACGCATTGGACCGGGGGATCGATGAGATCCAGGTCCATGACCCCTGGGGACGCGATCTGAACGACGTGCCGGTGGGGATAGTCGACGCCAGGGCCGGCGCGGCCGCGGCGGAGTCGGTCATCGCGGCGACGAAGCTTGCCCTGGACGGCCGCGTGGCAGCAATAGTCACCGCGCCGATTAACAAGGCCGCCATCAACGCCGCCGGATATGACTACGCGGGACATACCGAGTTGCTGGCCGACCTGACCGACTCGCCAGGCGCGCGCATGTTGTTGGTGGCGCCGGGACTGCGGGTGATCCACAACAGCACGCACGTCTCGCTGCGGGAGGCCATTGATCGGGTGACGCAGGAAAACGTGCGCCACGTGATTGGCCTGCTGGACTCGACGCTGCGGAGGATGGCCATCCCAGAGCCGCGAATCGCCGTTTGCGGGCTCAATCCGCACGCGGGGGAAGGCGGTCTGTTCGGACACGAGGATGACGCGTTCATCCGGCCGGCTATCGACGATGCGCGCAAGGACGGCATCGACGCCACCGGGCCCGAGCCGGGCGACACGGTGTTCAACCGGGCGCGAAACGGGGCGTTCGATGGGGTAGTGGCGATGTATCACGACCAGGGACACGTGGCCGTGAAGGTGGCCGGGTTCTTTGACGGAATTAACGTGTCCGTTGGCCTGCCAATCATCCGCACCAGCGTCGACCACGGCACGGCCTTCGATATTGCCGGGCAAGGGGTGGCGCGGGCGGATAGTATGGAGATGGCCATCGAGATCGCCGCCACCATGGCCGTCAGCGACGGACGCTCGGCGGCCCCGGAGACTGCCTGACCGAATGAACGCGCCCTTGCAACTCGCCCAGTTAGTGCTTTCCATCATTGTGATTGCCGCGGTTCTGATCCAGTTGCGGAATACGGGGATGGGCTCGGCGTTGGGCGGTAGCGACAGCTCGTTCTTTCACGCCCGGCGCGGCGTGGACCGGCTGACCTTCAACTTCACGATCGGCGCGTCAGCGCTGTTCTTCCTGGTCTCCATCCTGGCCGCCGTCCTCCAATAGCTCGTCGCGCGCGAGCGACGCCTCGCAGGCCAGGGCATACGAACAGCGCCGACAGACCTGAGGGTCCTCGACCCGAGGCGGCGTTTGCCAGAAGGGATCGAATCGGGCCGCCTCAATTCCAACGACGATTTCAGTTGCCCGGGCCGCAAACTGTTCCAGGTCCTCGCGGCCGTAGGTTCCGTGTAGCTGCTGGATGAATGGCGGATCTTCGCGAACCAATACATCAACGCGGACTTGAGGAATGAAGAATGGCGCCGGCAGGTTGCCGGGACGAATCCGCGATCCGGCCCTGAAGACTCCGTATCCGATCGCGTAGCACTGTAGTTGGAGATCCCGATCGGGATACGACTCGGGGTAAGCCCGCCACGAGGTCTTGTGGTCGATCACCACGCCGTTCCGATCGATGAGGTCGACGGTGCCCACGAGCTGGACCTGGACACCTGGGATGTCGAATCTGAAACGATGCTCAACAAGATGCGGGATGACCCTGGGCGCAACCTCGGTCAGGTAGAGCTCCAGGACCGCTTGACCTGAGCCATAGGCTTCCTCGAACTCCTCCGCGGACTGTCCAGATGCGGCCCCTGGCGGCAGGCGGGATTCCCAGACGTCGTCGAAGATCTCGGCAGCCTCGTCCAAGTCCAGGTCAAGGCCGCTATGCCTTTTCTCCAGAAAGTTGCGCTCAAGGGCGGTGTGAACCGCCTGGCCGACAAGCGACGCGGGCGAGTCGGCGGTCGGTATCCGATCCAGGTAGCGCATCCGATACTGGAGCGGGCAGGTGTCGTACGTGCGCAGTTGCGTGGGAGAGATTGACCGGAGTTGCCGTTGCATTCCCACTCAAAAAAACCCGACGCCAGCGCAAGCGTAGACGCAGGCGACGCAGCCTGCCCGACCACCGGCGGGTATCGCACACCTACCTGTCCGCAAAGTGATGGCTGAACGCAACATGTCCGACACGCCTGAGGCCTCCGTTGTGATCGTGACCTGGAACGGGCTGCGCCATTTGCGACGTTGCCTGCCGGCGCTGGCGGATCAGACCGGGGTTGAATTCGAGACCATCGTCGTGGACAACGGCAGCACGGACGGCACGGAGGAGTGGATTGCCGAGGCGTATCCCCGAACTATTCTGAAGCGCCTGGAGTCCAATCACGGGTTCTCCGAAGCCAACAACATCGGGTTTGGACTGGCGCGGGCGGACTTGGTTGCAACCCTCAACAATGATGCAGTTCCCGATTCCGACTGGCTGTACTCGCTGGTTCAGGCCGCACATGAGCATCCCGAGACCGGGTCGTTTGCCAGTCGGATGGTGCTGGATCGAGATCACAACATCATCGACTCCGCCGGCGTGGTGACCGATGTGCTGGGCATCGCCTGGGACCGGCACAACGCGGAGCCAGTTGGCTCGGACGAGGCTGGCGACGTCTTCGGCGCGTGCGCCGGGGCCGCGCTGTACCGCAAGGCGTTGCTGGACGAAACCGGTGGATTCGATTCCGCATTCTTCGCTTATCTCGAGGACGTGGACCTGGCGTGGCGCGCCCGCTGGCTGGGCTGGACGGCGCGCTATGTCCCGGAAGCACGAGTGGTACATGCGCACTCGGCTACGGGTACCGAAGAGTCACCGTTCAAGACGTTTTACCTGGGGCGCAACAAGGTCTGGACAGTCGCCAAGAACCACCCCACGCGCGCGCTCTTACTCTACGGACCGCTCCTGGTGGCCTATGACCTGGCGTCGTTACCGATCACGATGGTCCGTCAGCGGAACCTGGCGGCCCTGCGTGGGCGGCTGGCCGGCCTGGGATCGCTCGGTCCGGTGCTGAGGCTGCGGAAGCAGGTGGCGGCTAGCCGCCGAGTCGCCTGGGAGGACATTCGGCCCTTTGTGGCCAGCCCGTCATGGCCGTGGGAGGTGTGGCGACGCCAGCGGCGACTGCGGCAAGCCGTGGCGGCCGATGGCTCACCGATGACGCCAAACGCTCGCTGATAGACTCGCCTCACCGGGGCGTGGCGCAGGCTGGTAGCGCACCTGACTGGGGGTCAGGAGGTCGCCGGTTCAAATCCGGCCGCCCCGACCAGCATCCAAACCTGTTACCTAATGGTCACATCGTGCCGGCCCGACCGTGCGCCATCCGAGATGGTCCGCTTTTGGGCCTAGGCGGCTCTGCTCCAGCTCGCGATGAAGTCGTCCAGACCGAAGTCGTCGGGCATGTGCTCCTGTGCGTAGCGGGAAGGTTTGCTCGCGAGACTAGGCACGAAGTGCTCGGTCTCCATTTGGAGCCTGGCGTCCAACGGTGCGAATCGCTGTCCAAGCAGCTTCGTTTCAGCGGTGGTGAATCGCCGGGCCAGCGCCTCGAGGTTGCTGATGCTGAAGGTCTGCTCGCCTACAGCCGACGCGCGCTCGCGGTCCGGTAGGTCGGCCAGTTCCGGGCGCTTCAGCGCGCCCATTCTGCGAGCCAGCTTCGACAGGAGGATCACGCAGACCAACCGCCCGGTGTCGCCCGGATGCAGCCGGGCCAGAGCCTGCCGGAAAGCTTCCGGATCCTGGTCGAGCATCGCGCGATAGAACGCTTCGATCCAATCGTCCTCGCGTTCGGCCAGTTCGATGAACCGATGGAAGCCTGCTTGTCCCTTCGGCGATAGATGCTTGACGAAACCCGGCTCCCAAAGGAAGCGGGAGCCGTAGGGATACAACTGGCCGCCGAACGAGGTGTACCTGAGATGGATGATTCGCCGCAACCCGGTGCTGTAGTTGCTGGGCCAATGCAGGATGGTGTTGATGTACATCACGCCGTCGCCGGCCTTGAGCTTGACCTGCGTACAGTTCGACAGACATGCGCGGGGATCGTTCAAGAGCTCCCGGTTCTCCCGCGCGGTGTTCAGACGCCGATGACTACCGGGGACAACCCACAGCACATCATCGTCGTACAGCGGAATGTTCCACTGCACGGAGCTCGGACCGTTGGCCAGCATGTCCGCCTGGAGACCCGCCAATGGAGCATTGTTTGTTGGCCCGTGACTTACGTCGCGATGCCATAAATCGGGTCCATAGGCGGTCTCCGGGTTGCACAGGAGAATCATCTGCTTCAGCCCCACGTCGCGTGTGCCAAGCACTTGCCGGCTCACATCGAGCGTGTTTTCGTGGAGGCAAAACTCCACCGTGTTGGCCGTCGCCGCGTCTATGACCGTCTGAAACGCGAGGCGCGGCTGCTTGGCCACGTAAGCGAAGCAGCCCGGGTCGTCGGGATCGCGCGCCCAATTGGCCCGCTGGCGTTCGACCAGCGTTTCGAAGCTGGCGCGCAGCTCGTCGAGCCGTTCCGGTGGAACGACGTTCTTCAGAATCACGTATCCGGCGTCGAGGAATCGCGGGGGATTGATCTGCATGGGCTGTGCTTCGCCGGAGCGGCCGCGTCAGTCTAGACTGGACACGCGGCCTCAACTTGCTAGCCAGGGTGGGTGCCTAGCGGCTCGACTACTGGTGTGGCCACTACGTTGGCCGGTGGCCGACCGATCGGGCCCCGCTCCGCTAGCGACTGTAGGTTCGGCCCTTCCAGCCACCGCCGATCCCGCCGTAGTGCCGGCGTGCCGAGTCCAGGGTCATGGTCACGTAAATGACAGCGGACAACGGCAGCGTGACAGCCCGCAGCAACGAGCCGCTATACCAGCGAGTCATTGGCAGGTAGCTGAAGGTCATCAGCGCCCATCCTAGGATTCCGGCCGCCAGGGTTGCCGTCGCTGTTCCAGTGTCAATTCCAATCACGAGGTTCGCGCCGCCCGCTACCACCGCAGCCGGCGGCGCGACGAAGGCCAGGAGCAGAGCGACGACTGTGCCCAGGAGTCGAATGGGTGAGTAGGCAAGCTGGGTATAGGCCGTGCGCGCCACGACGTGCCAGACGCCGGATAGTCCGCCGTACCCACGCTCGCTGCGCACGTCGCGTCCCAGCCCCAGCCAGGTCCGACCTCCGGCCTGCTTGATGCGGGCGGCCAGGGCGCAGTCGTCGATGATTTGGTTACGGATTGACTCCAGGCCACCGATCCGTTCGAGCATGGGCCGGCGTACCAGCACGCAGCCGCCGGCGGCCGCCGCTGTTGCGCGGTTGACGTCGTTCGACCAGCGGAAGGGGTAGAGCAATCCAAAGAAGTACACGAAGGCCGGGACCAGCAGCCGCTCGAATGGCGTGACCGCCCGCAGTTGCGCCATAACCGACGCAAGGTCCAGATCACGGTGTTCGGCCATGCCTACCAGCCGGCGGAGGAGGTTGGGCGGGTGGGCGATGTCGGCGTCCGTCAGGAGGATGTATTCGCACCGTCGGGTTGGATCCGAAGTCACGCCGGTGTGCATGGCCCAGACCTTGCCGGCCCATCCATCCGGAAGTGGAGCGGCCGCGACGACGTTTACTCCAGGGCCGGTGGAAGCGGCGCCAATGCCTTCGGCAACGTCCGCAGTACCGTCAGTGCTGGAGTCGTCTACAACGACGATCCGAAAGCGGCCGGGATAGTCCTGATCCAGCAGCGTGGGAAGCGTGGACGGAAGCACTGCCGCTTCATTGCGCGCAGGCACGACTGCGGTCACGGCAGGCCAGCAGTCCGGTTCCAAGTCAGGCGACCGTGCCGGCAGTTGCACGTCGGTTCGCCAGTACCATCCGCGACCGAGCAGCAACCACGCCCAGGCGCTGGCGGCGGCAGCTGCCAACCCTGTGAGGACTATTAGACAGACTTCGATTGGCGCTCGTCCGTTGACCGGGTGTGGTCAGTCAACGCCGGTGATCCAGAAGCGCAGGGTGCGGTCGTCACCGACCGTGGCCAGCAGCGCGCCGTCGGGGCTGTAAGCGAGCGCTCGGATCCAGTCGATGTGGGCATCAATGGCGCGTCCGAGCTTCAGGCTGCCGGTGGGGTCACCCAGCAGCGCGCGCTGATAGGCGCCAATGGCCAGTTCGTCGCCGTCCGGCCGGTAGGCCAGCGACGTGATCAGCCCCGCGTCCGGCTCTATCTCTCGCAGCAGGCTGCTGGAGCCACTCGCCAGGATCTTGATCGTCTCGCCGTCCGCCAGCGCCATCTCGCCGACCCGCGGGTCGAAGCGGATGGCCCGGATCCAGTCATCGAGCCCCGTCAGTCGCAATCGCTCAGCACCCGTCGTCGCATCCAGGAGCAAGACTTCGCGATACGTGCCGACTGCCGCAAGGCCCGCCCCATCCGTTGCCAGCGACGTGATAGGGCCGGATGCCATCACTACCCAGTTCTCGGCACCGTTGCTCGGATCCAATCTGCGGACAACGCCGCGGGCGTCGCCCGCCAGTAAGTGACCGTCCGCCGCGAACGTCAGGGCCGTCACGCTATCCGGCACGGCCGGCGCTTCGCTCAGCAGCACTCCGAGCGCGGCATCCCACAGTCGCACCCGCCCGTCGTCGCCGCCGGAGGCCACGATCTGTCCATCCGGCGAATAGGCCGCGGCTCGCGCCGGTCGGTCATGTGCTGTGACGGATGCGCGGATCGCACCATCGGTTCCGACGATCACGAGCGAGCCGTTGTCCAAGGCGGCCGCCACCGACCTACCGTTGGGACTGAAGTCCACGGCATTGACCGGCACGGGCAGGGCGGTTTCGGCCGCCATTTCCGAGAGTGCCGTCAGCCAGACACCAACGTCTCCGTCCCAGCTCCCCGAAAGCAAGATTTCGCCATCCGGGCTGTAGCTGAGTCCCTGAACGTCACTCGTGTGGCCAGTCAGGCTGTATAGCCTGGCTGCCGTGGCCACATCCCACACACCCACCGTTCCGTCGCTTGAGGACGTGGCCACTCGACGCCCGTCCGGGCTGAACGCCACCTGCCACACCGAGTCGCTATGTCCAGCGAGCGTGGCCAGCGCTGATCCGTCAGTTGCATCCCACAACACGGCCGTGTTGTCGTCGGCGCCAGTTGCCAGGCGCGTGCCGTCGGGACTGATGGCCAGGGACAGCACGGCCCGGGAGTGCTGCTCGACGAATTCGAGCAGACGCTCTCCCGTGGCCATGTCCCAGATATCCGCTCTGGCCCAACCGGAGGTGATCAGACCTCCGCCGTCGGGTGTAAAGGCAACGCCGTTTGACCACGCGTCAATGTCGTCGAACTTGGCGCGATGCTCACCGGTCGCCACGTCCCACACATGGGCCGCGGCGTAGGTCGTCGCGGCCACCAGGGTTCCGTCGGGACTAAAGGCCACGCTCGTAAACCAACGCTCGTCAGCCTGGAGCACCCGTAACTGCTCGCCTGAGCGGGTATCCCAGAGCCGCACCGTGTCGTCCTCGGAAGCGCTGGCGAGGAGCGAGCCGTCAGGCGAGAAGGCGACTTCGTAGATGCCGTCGTAGTGGCCCTCGAGTTCGTGGATGGGAGTCAGGGTTGCGCGGTCCCAGATCACGACGCGGCGGTCATAGCCGCCGGTCGCGAACGCGGCGCCCGATGGATCAAAGGCCACGGTGGTCACCAGCGGACTGTGAGCTTCCACCAACGGTCGAGGAATGCGCGGCGGCACCACTGGCACCGTGCTTGGCGCCGGAATCATCCCGGCCTGCTTGAAATGATCGCCGGCGGGGGCCAGACGAACCTGTCCATCGCTGAGGCGCAGGACGGCCCGCTGGGCCCGGAGCACGCCGCCGTTCGGTGCGGATGCATATCCAAGCGGCAATCCGAATCTAGTCAAGGCATTCGGAGAGGCTGACCAGAAGTCCGAGATTTCCGACGCAGCGGCCAGCACTTCCAGCCGAGCCAGTGGGCCGGCGTCTGGGGGCAAAAGCGTGCTGGGTGGTATGCCCTTGAAGTCGAGCAGCCACGGATCGTGTCCTGTCGCAGATAGTGCGTCGTAAATGTTGGTTGGGCGAACTTCGCCGTCAGGACCCACCTGAAGCACGGCCCGTTGAAAGGCCTGGTAGACGAACGGCGCTGCGTGCCAGGGCTGCGATATCGGATAGCCCAGAAGCTCGTGACCGCCAAGGTCCTGAAAGTACGTCCAAAACGCAGCGCCGGGCGCGTCCACGACCGAATAGCCAAGGCCTCCCCCACCGCCAGTCTGCGTGTAGAAGAAGCCGTGCTGGAGCGGAAAGCTGGCTGGGCTCGCCGCAGCGCCTGTCGCTGGAAGCGCGACGAGCGCAGCTACCCCGAAGCTCGCGGCGGCAACCCGGAACTTGCGGACGGCGACCAGGGCTCGAGCCACCGGCCGCACGCTCAGGAATCGACGAACGCTCACAGGGCCACGGACCGAGTTCGGCGGTTCACCGGCGGTATCCAGACCTAGCCTGATCGGACTGCCGCGCGCAACGCCGATTCCAGGTGTGGCTGGCGAAACTCGTAGCCAGTGTCGAGCAGTTTCCGCGGGACCATCCGCTGACTGGAAAGCAAGGCCTCACGCGCAAAGTCACCGAGCGCCGTTCGCAGGATCGGCGACGGTACCGGCAGGAGCACCGGACGATGCAGCACCCGCCCCATGGTCTTGACGAATTCGCGGTTGGTCACCGCCTCGGGAGCCGCGACGACTATCGGGCCGCTCACGCTCTCCCGCTCAAGCGCGAGATGGAAGACGCCCACGACATCGTCCAGTGCGATCCACGGCCAATAGTGCCGGCCGGATCCGAACCAGCCGCCCAGCCCCAGCATCACGGGCAGCCGCATTCGCGCCACGACAGGCGATCGGGCATCGATGACTGGCGCCAAGCGAGCAATCGCAACTCGAATCCCGGCTTGGGCGGCGGGCTGGGTTGCGGCTTCCCATTCGACGGACACACCGGGAAGGAATCCCCGACCCGGGGGGCTCTTCTCATCCAGTACTTCGTCGCCACGATCACCGTAGTACCCAGTCGCGCCGGCGCAGACGAGAACCCGGGGCTTGCGCGACAAGCCCGCGATGGCACGCGCCAGCACGTCGGTTCCTCGCACGCGGCTTTCGCGGATTCGCCGGCGCTTATCGGCGGTCCAGCGAAGCGCGCTGATCGTTTCGCCGGCCAGATGCACGACGGCGTCGGTGCCTTCCAGGGCGGCCTTGTCGATATCCCCCGAGTCCGGATCCCAGGCGATGTCACCTGCATCTCGAAGACGGGTCGCGGGACGTACCAGCCGCACCACCTCGTGGCCGCTGGCGCGCAACTCGTCAACCAGCGCCGCTCCAACCAGCCCGGTCGAGCCACTTACGGCGACGCGCATTTATGTCAACTCACGGTCAGACGGTACGGGCGCCTTCGTCATACACGTGCGCCGGCGGTCGCCGTAGGTCCCAAATGAGCCCAGTCCAACTCAGGATGGTGAGCAGGTAGTGAGTGACGTCGATTTCCCACCAGAAAAAGCCGTTGCGCTCGGAACCTGGGTACCTGTGATGGTTGTTGTGCCAGCCTTCCCCGAGGGTGATCAGCGCCAGCACGAGGTTGTTGCGGCTAGTGTCTTTGGTGGGAAAGCGTCGGCTGCCCCACATGTGCGCGCCCGAATTGATGAGGTACGTGGTGTGCAACAGCATTACTGTGCTCGCCAGGAAGCACCACACGAAGACTTGCAGCCAAGTGACGCCCGTGGCTGGGAATGCACGCTCCAGCCAGAAGCCCAGCGCTATCGTGCCTCCGGCATATAGCAACGTGCTGCCGAAATACCACCGGTCGAGCCAGCGGAGCTCAGGAAACCGGACCAGGTCCTTGACTTCTTCCCAGCGGGTGTCGTCGCGGTTGTAGGCCAGCAACCAGCCGATGTGCGCCCACCAGAACCCACCCTTGAGCGGCGAGTGCACATCCTGCTCCTCGTCGGAATGCCGATGATGGAAGCGATGATGCCCAGCCCACCACAAGGGTCCCTTCTGAATCCCCAGCGTGCCCAGCAGAGCCATGACCGCTTGAAAGACCCGCGTCGTCTGAAAGGTCCGGTGGGAAAAATATCGGTGGTAGAAACCCGTAATGAAGAAGACCCGCATCCAATAGAAACCGAGGCAGGCCACCACGGCAGGCCAACTCACACCGACAATGAAGGCCGCGAGCACGCCCAGGTGCAGGGCAATGAAGCCCCAGTTGTGCCGGATCGCCTGCCAGGTCGTGTAGCGCTGCTCAATTCGCGTCGAAAGCCCGACCCTCTTTAGCTCCAGGTCCTCCGGCGAAGCCTCAAGGCTTGTTTCCCTCACCAGGCAGTCATCTCCGTGTGTCCCGCGCCGATTGCGCGGCGGCCACGATACGTCCAAATCGAGAATGCGCAAAGCGCGGGCGGCTCGCAAGCCTCAGCATCCTCGGTAGGCGAGGCTCAGGCACTCGCAGGGGTCGGCGAGCTGGACACTCCGGAAGAGATGCTGTTGCAGATCGTCCGGCGGCTACCTGCTGGCGTGTGCTGATGGTTCCCCGGAGTCGGCGCGCTCGATAAGCACCTGAACATCGCGAATGGTTTCTGTTTCGAAGCTCGCCGCACAGGATGCAAGGTAGAAGTCCCACATCCGAATGAAGCGGTCGTCGAATCCGAGCGCCCGCACGCGCTCTTCGGCCTGCCAGAAGCGACGCCGCCACTCGTCGAGTGTCCGAACGTAGTGCGGGCCGATTTCTTCAATGGCTCGAACTGCCAGCGCCCTTCCGCCGCGCCGCGCGGATCGCCGAATCTCAACCACCGCAGGCAGGACGCCTCCCGGAAAAATGTACTTGCTGATCCAGCCAGAGGCGCGCATTCCCGAGGCAGCATCGCGATCCTGTATTCCGATGGTCTGCAACAGCATGGTTCCACCGGGCCGTAGGACACGAGCGCAGGTCGCGAAATACTTGTCCCAATACTCCCGGCCAACGGCTTCAAACATCTCGATTGAAACGATCTTGTCGAATGTCCCGTCGATGTCGCGGTAGTCCGAGTAGACGATGCGCACCTGGTCATCCAGCCCTTCGGCGGCCACGCGCTGGCTGGCGAGCTCGCACTGCTCTCGCGATACCGTGATGCCCACGACTCGGCACCCGGTGGTCCGCGCGGCGTGGATGGCGAAACCGCCCCAGCCGCAGCCGATCTCCAGCACGCGGTCGCCGGGGCCCAGATCGAGCTTGCGGCAGACCAAGTCAAACTTTGCCTGCTGGGCTGCGCCCAGATCGTCACAGCCGTCCCAGATCGCGCAGGAGTACGCCAGCGACTCGTCGAGGAATAGCCGGAAGAACTCGTTCCCCAGGTCGTAGTGGGCGTGGATGTTCTGTTCGCTGCCCGACCGCGTGTTGCGCCGGCGAGAATGCCGCCAAAGGTCACGGAGTCGCCGCGGCAACGACATGGCGGCATCGAGCCTCACGCGCCCGGCGTTTGCAAGGGCGCCCGCCAGCACCGCGCGAAGATCAGCGCTGGACCACAGACCGTCCATGTAGGCCTCGCCCGCGCCGGTGGAGCCGCCGATGAGCATGCGGGTAAACGCGTGGTCGTGATGGACCTCGGCTCGTGCCGTGCCGCCGACCGCCTCATCGCCCACCGTCATTAGTCTGCCGTCGGGCAGGCGCAGCTCGAGCCGCCCGAAGTGCCAGCTTCGCAGACGGCTGAGGACCAGCGCGCGGGCTATCCGGTCAATCGCGTGGGACAGAATCAGACGAATGCACGGGTGCTACGAATACTCGATTCTGCCACGCAGTCCGCCCGCCAAAACTGCCACCGAACCTAGGCGCGCAGCCTCCACAACGCGTGCCGCCCGCGTCCGGGCCTAGGCCCTCTGCTTCGTGGCATGCTGAGCCACGCGACGCGCGTCGTCCTGCAACGCTCGCTGACGGTCGGAGGCACGGCATGGCAGAGGAAATGCGAATTGCGACAGGCCAGTTCAGCGAGCCCACGCCCGACATCTTGCAATTCGCTGCCCAGATGGGCGTCAGCGGCATCCTCCTCAATTCCCCGCGCCTTCCCGGTGGCGAACGCTGGGAAGTCGAGGATCTGGTGCGCCTGCGCCAGCGCGTTGAGGCCTATGGCCTGAAGATCGAGTCGATTGAAAACGTTCCACATCACTTCTACGACCTGGCCATGCTGGGACTTGATGGAGCCGACCGGCAGATTGCCAACTACCAGGCGACTGTCCGCCACATTGGCGAGGCGGGCATTCCAATCCTGGGCTACCACTGGATGCCCAACGGAGTCTGGCGTACAGAGCCCAAGGTGATTCGTGGCGGTGCCGTTGCCACAGCCTTCGACGCGTCAACAGTCGCATGCAACGCGCCTACGCACGGCCGAACCTTTACCGCCGACGAGATGTGGGCCAACTACGCGCGCTTCACCGACGCCGTCCTGCCAGTGGCCGAGGCCAGCGGCGTGCGGCTGGCGCTGCACCCCGACGACCCGCCGGTTCCGTCACTCGGCGGTGTGGCTCGCCTGATGCGCTCGTTCGAAGGCTTCAAGCGAGCCATGCAGATCGGCGACAGCCCCAACAACGGGTTGGACTTCTGCATGGGCTGCTGGTCGGAGATGGGCGAGGACGTGCTGGCGACCATGCGGCACTTCGTGGCCGAGAAGCGTCTGTTCTACGTGCACTTCCGAGACGTGCAGGGAACGGTCCCGGTCTTCAACGAGTGTTTTCTGGGCGAGGGCAACGTGGACATCGCCGCCGCCATGCGAACTCTTTACCACGCAGGTTTTACCGGCTTCCTGATTGACGACCACGTGCCGAAAATGGTGGACGACACATCCTGGGGGCACCGTGGCCGAGCCCTGGCGACCGGCCAGATGATGGGGCTTCTCGAGGCGATCAAGGCGGAGGGGCCGCCAAGCGCGTCCAAAGCCGCCGCCTGACCCTGAGCCTCGGAGGGAGCAACGCCGTGCGAATCACACAGGTTCGAGCCGTCAACCTGGACATTCCGCGTACACCCGCGACCTCGAAGGCTCGAAGGCCGGGTTGGAACTCCCACGCTCGACGCGCCCTGCCGATCAACAAGTACCCGGAGTTCTCTCGAATGCACGGCCGGATGCCGGGCGCCAATACCTGGGAACGAGTGTGGGTGCAGGTGACGGCCGAGGATGGAACGTGGGGCTTGGGCGAATGCAGCTTTGGCGAGCCAGTAGCTGCCCTGGTTGACTTCCACTTCGGGCCGCTGCTGGAAGGACGGGACTGCCTGGCGCTGGAGTTCCTGAACGATCTGATGTGGCGATCAACTCAGCGGTTTGGCGCGGGCGGCATCGCGACGGTCGCGCAGTCAGGTATCGACCTCGCGCTGTGGGATCTCAAGGGCAAGCTGCTCGGACAGCCCGTCTATTCGCTGATTGGCGGACCTTGTCGCGAAAAGGCCCTTGTGTATTGCACCTCAGACGACCTGGACTGGTCGCAGGAACTTGGATTCACGTGCTTCAAGGTCTCAAATCCGGCGCACTACGACGAGGGCATCGACGGAGTCAACCTCGTCGAGGAGCACATCGCGAAGGCGCGCGAGGCCGTCGGTCCAAATGCCGAGCTGATGTACAACCCGGTCATGAGCTTCAACGTGGAGTTCACGATTCGGCTGGCCGAGCGATTGCGTCCTTACAACCTGCGCTGGCTGGAAGAGCCGTTGATACCGACCGACCTCGAAGGACACATCGAGCTGCGCAAGGCCATCAACTGGGTGCCGCTGGCAACCGGCGAAGACCACCACGGTCGCTGGACGTTCCGGCAACTCGTGGAACACCGCGCCGTGGACGTGCTGCAGCCCGACATGATGTGGTGCGGCGGGCTCTCGGAAGCGCTGAAGATCTACACCATCGGCGAGGCGGCTGGGCTTATCACGATTCCGCACGCGGCCGTTGCGACACCTTGGGGACAGCACTTTGCGATTTCAATGCCGGAGTCGCCGATGGCGGAGTTCTGGATGGGCAGCGATCCCGGTGTTCCCCTTGAGGAAGTGTGGCCCATTCCAGGTTTGGCTGTACCGAAGAACGGCTACATCAGGCCGAATAACGCGCCAGGCTGGGGCATAGACATCGACGAGAAGTGGATCACGCCCTGGGATCACACGGCAGCGCCCAGAGCGCGAGGGTTGATCTGAGGGCTTTGCAGAGAACGCGAGTTTTGTGCGCCCGGAGCTGCTCCCCAAAGGACGTGATCTTTTAAACACTTGAAGACCTCCGAGCACTTGAGGTATGGCTAGCGCATTTATCACGGGTTCGAAGCAAATTTGGTAAAAACAGTGTGGGCTGGCTACCGATCTGCAGAATCTGTGTGCGCCAAGAGCCAGCAGGAGGCATTACATGGAATATGATTCACGAGCTTGGCTAGCCGAGTTTGTCGGTACGCTGACGCTCATCTTTATCGGCTCCCTGAGCGCGGCGGTTGCGTTCGAAGCGCTTGACGGCGGCACCGGTGGTGTCGTGTTGGCGGGCCTGGCTCACGGTCTCGTCCTGGTCGCTTTGATCTACGGAATCGGCGCCGCCTCTGGCTGCCACATCAATCCGGCCGTCAGCATCGCGCTGGCTGCAATTGGCAAGTTCGACTGGCGCTCGGTTCCCGGCTACATCGTGGCGCAACTTGCCGGCGCGGTCGTTGGCGCATTGCTGCATGCCGCGGTTCGCGCCAAGGGTGCGACGCACTTTGGGCTCCCGCTGCCGGGAGCCGACGTCGGCGCGGGACAGGCACTTGTACTTGAAGCAGTGCTCACGTTCTTCCTGGTGTCGGTCATCATTGGCGCCGCGGTAAGTGGAAGGGCCACGAAGGGCTTTCACGGGCTTGCCATCGGTCTCACGCTGGCCGCCAGCTGGCTCGTGGGTGGAGCTCTGACTGGGGCCGCGCTGAATCCCGCGCGGTCCTTCGGCCCAGCGATTGTTGCCCTTAACTTTGATTCGATCTGGATCTACTGGGTTGGGCCAATCGTGGGCGGGCTACTCGCTGCCGGCGTTGGTTTCTACCTGCACAACCTTGGCCGGGAAAGCGAATCGGGCTAGAGGCAAGCGAGCGCCGCGCCCTCGTGTTCGAAGGCGCGGCGCTCGATTAGTTCAGAACAAAGCCTTCAGGCAATCAGCTCGGCGTACCGCTTCGCCTGGGCAATGAAGTCCACGCCCACATCCTCGCTGAACGCGTCCGCCAAGCGTCGATAAATCGCCCCAACGTTGCCATCTCCGATTGGCGTTCCATTGAAGCGCGTGGCGGGAATCAGGCAGTAGGGTGTGGTCGTGAAGAATGCCTCGTCGGCCGTGGCCACGTCGTAGGGCTCAAAGTCGGCTTCGCGTGCCGGGATGCCCAGCTCGCTCGCCAGCGACAGGGTCGTGTCGCGGGTTACGCCACGAAGGACGCTGTGGCCACGCGACGTCAGCAGCTCGCCGTTGCGCACGATGAAGAAGTTCGAGCCGGTGCCCTCGGTGATGAAGCCGTCTTCGCCTTGCAGTACCACAAAGGTGTCGGCTGCCTGGGCGGCGATTTCCTGATTGGCGACCTGGTAGTGAAGGCGTGACCGGCTCTTGATCTTCGGGTCCAGTAGCCGTGAAGGAATCGCACGCTGCCGCGGCACGACGGCGTTCAGCCCTTCGTCGTACAAGTAGGCCGATTCGCCCAACATGCCGTCGAGGGGATAGGTGTAGATCAACACCGAGGGGCCAACGTGTGCGACTGAACCTCGGTATCGCCCGAGGACCCCGGGAGAAATCTGGTGCACGATCGAAAAGTCGATCTCGGGATCGTAGGCCGCTCGGTTCCGCTCGATGAGTTCGCCGGTCAGATCGGCGAGCTCGTCCATGGACACATCGCAGGGCACACCGGAGGCGCCCAGCGACGCGTCCAGCCGCTCAAGGTGCGCGTTCAGCCGGAAGGGTTCGTGGAGGAACGTGCGGGTTGTTTCGAACACCGCGTCTCCCCAGACGAGTGACGAGTCAAAGATGGAAATCGCGGCGTCGCGCTCCGGTACCCAATCGCCATTGAGATGCACGACGCGGCCGGGTCGACTGTCTTCACTCATGCGCCGTACTCCGCGGTGTAGATGTCCTGAACGACTTGCAAGGCGCGCAGGCTCGGCAGGACGTCGGCGATTGAGGGGTCTGGATCCCTCTGCTCGTCCAGCGCGTCGAAAAACTCGCGGTCCTGGGCGGTGATGACGTCGTGCGGAACGACTTCGGTCATGCCGGCGTCGAAGATCACCCCGTCCTTACCCACCAGCGTCCCCGTCGCGTAGTTGGCCGCGATTGTGTCCTCCTCGCCGATGAAGAACGCGTCGTCGAGCGGCTGGTGGGTGTTGTAGGACAGCGATATGGTGCCGACAAGGCCACCGGCCGTCTTGAGCGCGATGGAGATGTCCATCGGGATCTCAAGATGGTGATGCGGCGGACCCAGCTTCGCCGAGATATCCGCTTCGGTGACACCCAGCACCCACATCCAGGCATCCATAGCGTGCCCGCCGTGATGCCAGATCAGGTTATCGGTCCAACTCCGCTGGTAGCCCACCCAATTCACGTTGAGGCGACGAATGAAGCCGTAACGCTGCAGCGCGTGGTGAACAGTTAATTCGCCGTCCGCGATCATGGCGCGCATGCGCAGCATGGCCGGCTGAAAGCGACGGGTGTGAGCCGCCATGACCGGCGTGTCCGCTGCCTGGGCGGCGTCCTGCACGGCGATGGCGTCGGCCAGCGACGTGGCCACGGGAATCTCCAGCAGCGTCGGCAGCTTGCGTTCCAGCGCCGCCTCGGCGTGTGCCCGGTGGAAATCGCTGGGCGACGTGATGACGACAGCGTCCACCGCCGGATCGTCCAGCCCGCGTTCCAGGTCGATGCCATGCCGTTCAAAGCCGGCCTCGGCCGCGAACTCCGAAACCTGCGATTCCCGGCGGCCAACCACGTGGTAGAGGGTGTGTCCCAGCTCGCGAATGGCGCGCGAGTGGAATCCCGCAATGCTGCCGGACCCCACCATCAATACGTTCACTACGGCGTTTTCCTTCAGAGCGACGGCAACTCAGCCCGTAGCCTAGGATGAGCCGTTCGCAGCAGCGTTAGCCTACCGTGCCCCCTCGACTCTCCGTTTGGGCCTACCCCTGGGACCTCGCCGACGAAGGTGTGGACTCGGCGCTGGACTGGCTGGCGGCCCATGGCTTCGACGCGATCGAGCTGTGCCCCAACTACCACGCGATTTCGACGTTCTCGCCGCGCAATCGGCGGCGCTCGCAGTTCTATTCAGAGCAGGGCGCCGTGTATTTTCCGGCCCGAGCCGAGCGTTTTGGCCGGATCAAGCCGGCGCTCCACTCCGATCCTGATGTCCTGGCCGTCTACGAGCAAACCTCTCGAGGCGCGGAAGCGCGCGGCATGCAATTGAATGCATGGGTCATCGGGATGTTTCAGCCATGGCTCGCACGCGCCTATCCGGACACGGCGATAGAGAACGCCTTTGGTCACCGCAGTTTCGCGGCGACCTGCCCGGCCCATCCGGACATTCACGTGTACATTTCAGCACTCCTGGCCGACGTTTGCGATCAATACCGAACTAGCGGTCTGACGCTCGAAAACGTCGGCCATCCAGACTTCGCCTATGGGTGGGTACGGCCGCGCATCCTGGTGTACATGGATGCATGGACGCAGTTTCTGGCGGGCCTCTGCTTCAATGAGCACTCTATGTCGGCGGCTCGCGCCCACGGCGTCGATCCCGAGGACGTGCGCTCGTCGGTGGCCCGCGAACTTCGCGAGCGCCTTGACGCTGCGCCGGATTCGACCGTGTCCGATGAGGATCTTCCCACGCTAGTAGCGGAACGCTGCGAGGCCGACGAAGAGTTTCGCGGCTACCTGGAAGCGCGTGAGCAGTCGGCGGTTGGACTGGTGAAGGCCGTCCGCCACGCGCTGCGCCGTAGCCGCGTACGTGTGGGTGTCAGCGAAGCCTCGCTGGGCTGGGCCAACCATGGGCTGCGCCTCGCCGATCTGCTGGACACGATCGGCGCGCTCATGATTTCGGATCCCACCAATAGCCCTGAAGTCGCCGACGCACAGGTCCGAATGGTGCGTGACTCCGGCGCCGACATTGAAATCACTGTCAATCAGACCGCGCACCACGAGGTCGATCCACATGGCCCAGGCCTGGTTGCGCGCGCACGCCGGCTGAGCGAGATCGAGCCCGACCGCGTGATGGTGTACAACTTCGGCCTCTTGGCCCCGGCAACCCTCGCCCACACCGGCGCGCTTCTGCGCGAGCACCTGGGATAGCTAACCGATCCGAACCTTCAGGGAAGGACTCAGCAATGCCGCAATACGTGTCGATCCGCTTCTACAAGCTGCGTGACGACGCGGATCCAGCCGCCTTCGAGCAGGCGTTCAGGGAAGTCCGACCGACCTGGGGCATTGAGCGAATCATGTTGCTCCGCGGATTCAAGGCCGAAACGCACGCCCTTGCACCTAGCGAGTACGACTACGGCAGCGTGCACGTCTATTCGGGTCTGGATGACGCGGTGAAGACGGTGGATATGGCTGGCGACCTCTCCAAGCAGGACGAGATTCCTGACGCCCTGCAACCGTTCGTGAGGTTTTGGCGAACCGCGCACGCCGGACCGATCGACCGCGGCGTGGTCAACGGCTTCACGCTTATTTCCGAATCGCCCTAACGGCTGAGATCAAGGGGTTCGACAGCAGCTAGAGGCCGATTGCCTGCAAGACCGGCCCAAGAGCCGCCGAATACTCCCCTGCGTTGACGGGCCGGGCATTTGCCGGCGGGTCAACTGGATCCGCGGCTATCCAGTCAATCTCAATCTCGCCTGCCGCCCGCATGCCGGGTCGCGCCAGCCGAATATGCACTGGCCGGTAGGTGTCGGCGTCAACGTACAGGCTGGCGAATTCGAAGGCCGGGTTGGTGAGCACAAAGCAAGTCCCGGTGGACGGGCACGGTTCGGCGCCGCGCTCGGTCCACCCGTCGGCACGAACTGAGCCAGCAAGATCTCCGACCACCGGAAAGGCTCCCGCCAGTGACTCGACACGCGGAGTGTCGGCGCCAGGGGCGTTGGGGTCAGTGGAAATCCACTCGCCGTCGGCGTCCGCCGGTCCCTGTCGGAAGTAGGTCCGGTCGCCGACTTCCATCACTGCGAATGCGACCTGTCCTGATTCGCGAGCAATCGACACGGCCAGGCGAGTCGTGAGGTCGGACGGGCGCCGATCAACTTCGACCCGTACGTCGCCGTCACCGTCATTCGTCGGTGAACTCAGGCGAGCCGAAACGGCGAGCTCACCGCCAGCGATCGCGTCGTCGTACGCCGCGCGGTCGAACATGGCGGCAGTGAGTTCAGCCGAGTCTTCAGGTGTCGCCGCGCTTTCACCGCATCCGGCCAGCAGCCCAGCGGCGACCGTCGCCGCAACAACCAGCAGACGTGGTCGGAGGCACCGCAGTCGCCGGGAATTGGGTGCCACCGCTAGATGAACGCGAGCATGCCGTCCGCTTTCGTGGGACGGCCACGGCGCCACGGCCGGTAGGGGTACTTCTCCAAGATTCCATCGCTCAGTTCCACGCCGAGGCCTGGCCGTTCGGGGATGGACACGTAGCCATCGTCCAGCTGAATCGGTTCGTCCAGCACCTCAGCCCGAACTCCTGCGTCGTCGGCATGGTATTCGAGGATCAGGAAGTTGGGCGCCGTTGCCGCGAAGTGGACGTTCACGGCCGTGGCAAGCGGCCCCAGCGGGTTGTGCGGCGCGACGCTCACGTAGTGGGCTTCAGCCATGGATGCGATTTTCTTCATCTCGGTCAGGCCGCCGGTCACGCACACATCCGGTTGGATGATGTCGGCGGCACCAGTGGCGAGCAGCCGCTGAAACTCGAACTTCGTGTAAAGACATTCCCCCGTGGCGATGGGGATCGGCGACTTCCGGGCCAGCTTGGCCAGCGGCTCGAACTGCTCCGGCCGCACCGGCTCTTCAAAGAAGAAGGGACGGTACGGGCTGATTCGTTCGGCCATTTCCAATGCTCGCGCCGGCTCGAGGATTTTGGCGTGCGGGTCTACGCCAATGTCAACGGCGTCGCCCGCCGCCGCACGCACGGCGGCCATTCGCCGCTCAGCCGTATCGAGCTGAACGCCCCAGGGGTCAGCGTCACCGTTTGGCGCAGATGGACCAATCTTCAGCGCCGTGTATCCATAGGTCTCGATGAGCCGCTTGGCGTGCTCGCCCATGGCCTCGGGCGTCGCACCGTGCGCCGATTGGTACACACGTACTCGGTCACGAACCTTGCCGCCCAGCAACTGATAGACCGGCGTTCGAAGTGCCTTGCCCTTGATGTCCCAGAGCGCCTGGTCGATACCGCTGATCGCGGCCGTGATCACCGAGCCAGTTGGAAAGCGGCTGCCCGCATACAGCTCATGCCAGATGCGTTCGCCGTCGAAGGGATCGAAGCCCAGCACCCAGTCCTCGAAATAGTCAATCGTCTCGGCGACCGCCTTGTCAGGCCCGACCGGATAGGCCTCGCCGATACCAGTGATCCCTGCATCGGTCAAAACCCGCACGATCGGCCAGTTGCGCGAGCCGTCGTTAATGAAGTCGCAGGCCAGCCCCGTGATTTTCAAGGTCCTGATCTCCCCGACAGGCGGCACCAGACTCTAGCGCGCAACCAAGCATCACACCGCTCCGACAACTGCGCATCAGGTAGGCCCAATCGTCGAATGCACGCGGCGCACGCGGTTATGCTCGCTGTCCACGCCCGAGCCGGAGACCGACATGATTGACTTCTCGCGGTCATTCCTGACCTGGACGCACCATCCCCACGAGCCCGACCCCGTCTACAAATACACCGGCGGGTTGCTGGCCGATCCGGGTGACGTGATTTGCGTCCGTCTGAAAGCCGACGCGCGACTGACAATCAGCCCTGACGCCGGCGAACCATTCACGTGCTACGTCATTGCTCCCTGCCGGGCCGAGTACACCATCGTCAGCGAGAACCTGTTCCAGATTCCGAGCGGCGAATACCGGGCAGTCTTTTCCGAGACGCTGGGAATCCCGATTGCCAGGCGGCCATCGACTGACACCGAGCCTGCTGGACGCCACTCGTTGGCAGAGCACTACGCGAAGTTTGAGGTCGACATTCAGCAATTCGCCCACGCCGAACCACTGGCTTCAGTGCCTGCGGTCATCCAGGCCACGCGAGACAGTGCGCTGTTGAATGCGGTCTGCTCGTATCGCGACCAGGCTCGTCAACTGACGGTGACCATCGAGTTCCCGGTCGAACTCATCAACTTCGACGAGCAGAACGAGAAGTTCCAGGTCTGCACGGAGCCGGTGATTGTCCCGGATCTGGCTACCTGGGACGGGCATGGGCTTGATCGTGTCTTCTTGGCCGGCGTGGCGTTCAGCAGCTTCGACCACGTGGAGTTCATCCTTTGTCGCGGAATCGAGCCCGCGGCCAGCGAGTTGTCGTGGTACCACCAGGTCCGAGGGCGCGACCGCAATGAACTCCGCGAGGGCGCCGTCGAGCCGCCCGACGCTAAACGCGGCAGACCCAAGCCGCTGGTGTTCAACGAGGTCTGGACACGCGACGCCGAGATCTCAATCGCGCGCGTGTCTGGCGAGGGATAGCCAGGCGGGGCACACTCTCCTATCACGGCGTCGCGGTTCGCGGCGCGCCTGTCGGGAGCCGTCCTGTGAGCGATTCGCTGCGCGTCGCGCTGATCATTGAACCCACTGGCAATCATCTGGGGTCCCTGTACGCCGCGGCCAGAAATCCCGAAGTTGGCGAAGTCGCGGTGCTTGACGCCACTGGTGAAATGTTCGACGCCGCCAAGGAGGCCGTGGGCGACCGGGTGACAGCCACATTTACCGACCCCGACGCCCTCTTCAGCGACTTCAAGCCAGCCGCCACCCTCGTGACGCTGGAAGCCTGGCGGATGCCGGCCATGATCGAGGCGTCGCTGGATGCCGGCTGCCACGTCTGGCACGAAAAGCCGGGATTCGCCGACCTCGACGATTACCGTCGCATCTATTGCAAGGCTCAGACCGCGGGCCTGAACTTCTCAATTGCGTACGTGAGCCGTCAGCGGGCGATCGTGCAGGAGGCTCGGCGCATCGTGGCCGCGGGTCTGCTGGGCGACCTGTTTGCCTGCCAGGCCTGGTTCATTGCCGATCACGACCGGACGCACCAGTGGGAAACGCTTCAGGGCGGCTGGATTTTCGATAAGGCGCGTTCAGGCGGCGGGTACCTGACGTTCCTGGGCTGCCACTATCTTGACCTGATGCGCTACATCACAGGCGACGACTTCGCATCCGTAAGCGCCGTTACGGGAGTCGTTGGGGGTGAGCCGCTGCCGGTTGAAGACGCAGCATCGGTGACTGTGGGCTTTGAGAGCGGAATGGTTGGCAACTTGAGTGCCGGCTACTACGTGTCTCGCCCCGAGTACGGTTCCGGCCGGCATTCCGGATTCATCCTTTGGGGTCACGACGGCTGGCTTCGGTTCAATCCCGGCGGAACGCGCCGAGGCGAACCGCTGGAATGGATGTCGCATCAGGGCGCTCACGCCGGATCGCCGCACAAGTCCTGGACGTTTAGCGACGAGGATGCCAGGAATGACGAGTACAGCCTGATGACCAGTGCGTTCTTCCAGTCCTGCCTGACCGGCGAGCCGCCTCCGCTGGAGAACGAAGCCGGCATGTGGGTGAACGAGGCGGTGCAAGCCGCCTATCGGTCGTCCGAGACGGGGATGCGGCAGGCCGTCTCGATTCCCGAAACGTCGTAGTCCGGCTAGACGCAGCCTTCGAAGGAGCGGCCGCGGATCTGGAGCGGGGGCGGAACTCTCGGTGCCTCGAAGACTGCAGTGCGGCGCGATTCGGCTCGCATGTAGTGGACGGCGTAGCCGCGGCGGCGGGCGGTGCTGGTGTTGGCTCGGCTGGCGTGCCAGGTGAGGCTGTGGTGGAAGCTGACGCTGCCTGAGCGTAGCGGCGCCGGATCCGGCATGAAGGCGGGGTCGTTGCGGATCAGCGAGCGGTGTTCGTCCATCTGGTCGTTGCTCAGGAGTCCCCACTGGTGACTGCCCGAGACAAATTCGAGGCAGCCATTTTCAAGGGTGGAGTCGTCTATGGCGGCCCAGGCGGTCACCAGGTCCATCGGGTAGATGTCGATAAACGACTTGGAGTCCTGATGCCAGGGCTGCGCGGCTCCGATCGCTGGCGGCTTCATGAATAACTGGTCGGCGTAGAGCTTGATGTCGTCGGTGTCGAGCAAGTCGGCGATGACGTCGACAATCGCTGGATGGCGGGCGTGGTCTTGCAACACCTGATCCTCGCCGGCCAGCCAGTAGAGCTTGCGGATTTCGAGTTCGCGGGCAGCGGCCGTGGCTTCGCCTTCGCGAACGACCTTTTCGGCCTGAACTCGCTCTGGACTTGCATCGGTTTCGCCGCGGGCAATCCGGTCGGCGCGTTCGCCGAGTCGTTCGACGTCGTCCGCTGACAGCAGGTCTTCGACGACCAGCCAGCCGTTGCGCCAGAACGAGTCGACCTGGTCCTGGGTGAGCGTGCGACATTCTGAGCTCATCGCCGACCTCCTCTAGCGCAACGCGCCGTTAGACGCGGCCCGGCAACGAGCGGCCACGAACCTGTTTGAAGGGGGGCATCTTGGGCGCGTCGGTGATTTCCTCGTCCTTGTAGGAGCTGGCGCGCATGAAGTGGGTGGCGTAGCCGCGGCGGCGCATGCCGGAGGTATTAGCGTTGCTCTGATGTAGCACTAGGCTGTGATGAAAGCTGACGCTTCCTGGCCCAAGCGGTGCAGCCCGAACTGGCCATTCGTCAGTCCCCAGGTCGGGCAGCAGCGGTTCGAGGCGAGGCCGCGTCAGCATGCCCCAGCGATGGGTGCCGGGGGCGAAGTTGAGGCAGCCGTTGTCGGTGGTGGCGTGGTCGATTGAGGTCCAGGCGGTGACGAGGTCCATTGGCAGGATGTCGCGCCAGGAGGCGGAGTCCTGGTGCCAGTCCTGGGCGGCGCCGATTTCGGGGGGCTTCATGAAGAGCTGGTCGCCGTAGAGTTTGATGTCGTCGGTGCCCATGAGATCGGCGATGACGTCGACAACCTTAGGGTTGGTGACGTGACCCCAGAGGAGATCGTCGTAGACGGCCAAGTTGAAGAGCTTTCGGACGGAGAGGACCTGGTTTTCGACCTCGCGTTCGCCTTCACGGAAGACTCGTTCGAGCTGGATGCTGGATTCCGGGATGTGGTCGGCCTTGCCGGCGGCGATGAGGTCGGCGCGTTCGGCTAGGTCGGCGACTTCAGCGGGGGTCAGCAGATCGTGGACCGCGAGATAGCCGTCGATGTGGAACTGGTCGACCTGTTCGGGGGTGAGTGTGCGCAGTTGTAGTTCCGCCACTGCCATTTGAGTTCTCCTGCCGCCGTCAGCGGATCGTCGAAACCCTGTGGAGCGATGCTACATGGTTCGGGCCGGGGGAACGAGAGTTTAGGTTAGAGGCGGCTCGGATCAGCACGGATCGGAGGGTGGGTTATGGGGTACTCACGCGCGCCACAGCCAGCACCCCTTAAGGGGTGCTGGCTGTGGCGCGCGTGAGATTTGGCGGATTTGCCAGAATGATTCGGTCTGGAAAAATTGTGGATTGCGGGGACGAGGACGGAGAAGCAGTTGGCGATGCTGACCGGCGGGGGACATGGTGACTTCCGATGCTGCGGTTGCGGAGACTTCAGGCCTAGTGTACACTTGCTGGACACGATCCGCGATCGCCATGCCTGCTGATGGCCGGTGGGTAGGCGATGGATTCCCGCCTGGGCGGAGGTGACCGAGGGTCAACGGAACCTATTCACGCTCGCTGCATCTTGCGAGCTAAATGGCGGAAGAGGTATAACGTACCCGAAGAGAGTCGGGTAGAGGATGAGGGAGTGACATGGGAATTTTATCCATCAGACGATTAGTGGGGATTGCCCTTCTGGCCGTGATGGCCGTGGTAACCGTGGGGTGCGGTGAAGAAGAAAAAGGACCGTTTCGGATCGGCGTGATGGAATCGGTCACCGGGGCTGGCGAGACCTACGGCACGGTGGCAGTTCAGGCCAAGCAGTTGGCCGTGGACGAAATCAACGCGGCCGGCGGAATCAACGGGCGGATGCTGGAACTCATCGTCGAGGACTCCAAGTGCAACGCCCAGGACGCCATTACGGCCTACAACAAGCTGACTGACGTTGACGAAGTCAAGATCATCCTTGGGACATCGTGCAGCGGAGCGATGCTGGGCGCCGCGCCACTGGCCGAGAAAGAAGGCGTGGTGATGTTCTCCGGTCTGGCCACGAACCCGGATATTGCCGAGGCCGGGGACTACATCTTCCGGACGTCGCTGAGCGACGCCACGGTAGGCGTGGACACGGGCAACGTGCTCTGGGCGGACGGCATCCGCAACCTGGCGACAATCAACGAATCCACTGACTACGCCGAGGGCGTGCGGCGAACCACGACGGCGCAGTTCGAGAAGCTGGGCGGTCAAATCGTGGCCGCCGAGAGCTATCCGTCCGACACCACCGACTTCAGAACGCAATTAACCAAGATCCTTAGCGCGAACCCCGATGCTCTGCACATCGCAGCACAGGCCGAAGCCAGCGGCGGCACCATCATCAAGCAGGTTCGCGAGTTGGGCTACGACGGCCCGATCTACGCGGACGTTGTGCCGATCGGGACGACGGCTCTTGAGATTGCGGGCGAGGCGGCAACCGGGGTCAAGGCGATTACACCGGACCTGGACCCGGCCAACGCCAAGGCCCAGGAAGTGCTGGCAGCCTTCAGAGCGGAGTACGACTACGTAACGCTGCCCTGGTTCCTGGGCTCGGCCTACGACAACGTCTACATCACCGCCGAGTGCTTGAAGAAGACCGGTGACGACCAGGACGCCGACGGGTTCCGCGACTGTCTCTACGACATCACGTGGAGCGGCACGATCGGCGTGGATTACAGCTTCGACGAAAAGGGCGAAGTAGTCGGTCTGTCCAATGCGGTGCTGGAGGTGCTGCCAGTGGCCGAGCGAACCGAGGAGAACGGGGGTTACCGAGTCCTGGGCGCCGCGCCGACCAACTGAGTTAGATCACGTGATCCATATGGCCGTGGGGTTGGTCCGAAGTCCATGGACCGGCCCCACGGTCTCGATGTCAAGATTGATCGAGCCGACGACTAGCCAAGCTGACTGCAACTCTCGATGAGTCTCGCGCAGCTTCGTGACGTCTCGCTCGTCAACTTTCTGAAGATTCGCGAGCAGCAGAGCCGGCTGCTCGCCGTGGGTCTCACGGCCGCCATCGTGGGGTATATCGGCTGGAAGATCGTCCAGTCGCCTGACCAGGCCCTTCAGTTCGCGTTCAATGGACTGGCCGTGGGCGCGGTGTACGCGCTGCTCGCCATGGGCTTTACGCTGGTGTACAGCACGGTCTGGTTCTTTGACCTGTATTACGGCGCGGCCGCCGCCATCGGCGCTTACGGCGTCTTCTACTTGCGTTCGCACGATGTCCTGGGCGGCCAGTACGCAGTAAACAGCGGTCCCGTCAACGTGCTGTTTGCGGCTGTCACGGCGGGCGTCGCGGCCTGGGCGTTGCACGTATTGCTCTATCGCCGACTCCACACGCGAGTTCAGCCGAGGACCCTGCTGATCGCAGGCGGTCTGTTGGCGACGGCGTTCGGGATCTATACGGGTCTGGTGTTGGCTAACCCGGCGAACCTGCACGTGCTGCTCAGTCCCCTGGTCGCGTTTTTTGTAGCCGGAGTGGCCATTTGGGCCCTGAACCGCGCGCACCTCCGTTTCGCTCTCCTAACGAATCGAGGGCCGTTCGCTGCGATGGTCGCGGTTGCGATCGCGTTGGGCGTGCTGGTAGCAATTTTCGTCGCCAGCACACCAAGCCTTGGGCTCTATCTGAGCTGGTTCGTCGCCTGCTTGCTGTCTGGAACCGTGAGCCTGGCCCTGTACCGTGGCCTGTACGTCACCATGCGAGAGCGGGCCAACTCGCCGCTCATCATGCTGGTGGCTTCGCTGGGCATCCTGCTGGCGATTACGGCGTTCATCACCATCGTCTTTCGTGCCGCGCCACGGCCACTGCCGGACACCTTTGGCAGTGAGCCCTGGACCATCGGCGGCGCCAACATCAAGGGGTTCAACGTCTTCGCTATCGGGCTGGCGCTGGCCGGATTCGCTGTTCTGCTGTTCATGGTCAAGAAAACGGCCTTTGGCAAGGCGGTTCGGGCAATCGGCGACGACGAGGAAGTGGCGAAAGTTGTCGGCATCAACACCACGGTAGTGATTGCCGTCGTGTTCTTTATCGGTGCAATCTATGCCGCCCTGGCCGGCCTAGTGAGCGGCCACGACACGGCCATTCAGCCACGCATGGGTCTGCTGTTGCTCTTGAAAGGCTGGATTGCGTCCGTCGTTGGCGGCATTGGGAGTCTGTACGGCGCCATCGTCGGGGGATTTGCGCTGGGGATGCTCGAGCAGTTCGGCATCTGGGACCTGGCCGGGGAATGGCGAGACGTGATCTCGTTCATCGTGCTGATCGTTTTCCTTTCGTTCTGGCCGCAGGGCCTGTTACCCAGGAAGTGACCGTGTGAGCATCGCCACCGGAGCGCTGCGAAACATTCAGGACGTCGCGCGCGATCCTCGATCGTGGTGGCAACGCTCCAAGGGCAACATCGAGCTGTGGGCCAACCTGATCGTCATTGGCTGGGCGCTGGCGTTCATGCTGTGGCGAGGCGGCGGTTTCGCGATCACCGTAGGCAGCGTGTTCGCCATCTGGGCGATTCTGGCCGTGAGTCTCAATCTGGTCGTCGGCTACACGGGTCTCTTGTCCGTCGGCCACATCGGATTCTTCGGCATCGGCGCCTACGCGATGGCAGTGCTCTCCTCGAACGCCTCCTACGAGCAGTTACGCACGGAAGCCATTCCTACCTTCGGTTGGCCATTCTTCGCCGCGCTGCCTTTCAGCGTGATACTCGCCGGTCTCGTGGCTCTTGTTGTGGGTGTCGCGTTCAACCGCTTCCGTGACGACATTTACGTACTTGTCTCGTTCGGATTCGCGGTCATTGCCTTTACCACCTTCCTGAGCTGGCGAAACCTGACCAGGGGCGCATTCGGAATCCACGAGATCGCTCGTCCGGCCATCGGTTCATGGGTCTTCGAAGAGGAGCTGGAGTTTCTGGCTCTGCTGCTCGTCTTCCTGGGACTGGTTGTGCTGATCGCCTGGCTGATCGTCACCTCGTCGTTCGGACGGGTGCTTACGGCCATCCGCGAGGACGAACAGGCCATCGCGGTCTTTGGCTATCACACGACCCACTACAAGCTGGCTATCTGGGTTATCTCAGCGATGATGGCTGGATTGGCCGGGGCGCTGCTTGCGAGCTGGAGCACGTTTATCGACCCCAATTCCTTCGTCCTGCTGGAGTCAGTCCTCCTCGTCTCGATCGTCATCCTGGGCGGACTGGCCAGCATCTGGGGATCGCTGCTTGGGGCCCTGGCATTCGTGATGCTGGAAGAGGGCATGCGCTTCGTGCCGTTTCTGCCTTCGGAGTTCATTGGCCAGATTCGACAGGTGATCTTGGGAATCCTCCTGGTCCTGCTGATGCTGTTCAGGCCGCAGGGCCTGGTCGGGAGGTTCAAGCTGTGAGCACCCAGGTCGATCCCCGCGTCTACGTACTGGAGACGCGGGAAATCTCGAAGAACTTCGGCGCGGTCAAAGCCATTGATCAGTTGACCATGTCCATCCTGAGGGAATGGCTCACTTGCATCGTGGGACCAAACGGATCCGGCAAGTCGACTCTGATCAATCTGCTGAGCGGCATGCTTCCACTGGACGGCGGAATCGTGGTCATCGACAACGTCGGACTCCGCGTTGTCAAGGCGCATGATTCGCCGGACCACGGCATCACACGCACGTTTCAGGAGGTGAGGCTGTTCGACCAGATCAGCGTTTGGGACAACATCATGGTGGTCTTGACGGAACGCCGCGTGTTCCCATCGCTCCTCGAACGGACGAAACCTCGCCACCGGGAAGAGGCGGAGAGAATCCTGAAGAGCGTCGGCATGTGGGAGAAGCGCGAGGCGATGGCTCAGGACCTGTCCTATGGCCAGCGGAAACTGCTGGAAATCGGGCGTGCTCTAGCGATGGACGTGCAGGTTTACCTGTTCGACGAACCCTTCGCCGGCCTTTTTCCGCGGATGCTCGAGCAGGTGAAGTCGATATTGAAGGACATGCGAGAGCAAGATCGCAGCATCGTCTTTGTCTCTCACAACATGGACATCGTGCGCGAGTTGGCTGATCACCTTTTCGTGCTGGACAGCGGCGCCCTCCTCGCCGTCGGAGAGACCGACGAGGTGCTGGCCAGATCGAGCGTCATCGACGCGTACCTGGGCAACTAGCGTGAGCGCCAGGTCGGAATGATGCTTCTCGAACTGGTCGACATCTCGGTCCGCTACGGCCAGGTCCGAGCTCTCACCGAGGTATCGCTTGGCGTCGGCGAGGGCGAGATCGTGGCGGTTATGGGTCCGAATGGGGCCGGGAAGTCCACGGTGCTGAAGGCAGTGATGGGGCTGGCACCGGTTGTGGATGGCCACGTGAATTGGCGCCATTGCCGGCTCACGGCGCCGACACACGAGATCGTGAGAGAGGGCATTGCGTTTGTGCCGCAAGGCCGACGCGTGTTTACCCATTTAACGATTGAAGAGAACCTGGAGATGGGTTGTCTATATCTAGGTGACGCGGCCGAAAAGCAACGACGCCTGGACACCGTGCTGGACCTCTTTCCGGTTCTCTACGAGAAGCGCCGCGACCTGGCGAGCCAGATGTCGGGCGGACAGCAGCAGATGCTGGCGCTTGGCCGCGGGCTGATGGCCGGTCCAGACGTGCTTCTGCTGGACGAGCCGACTCTGGGACTGGCCCCGATTGTGGTGAAAGAAGTGTTTCAGAAGGTGGCGGAGATCAGCGAGAAGCTGAAGACCACGATCATGGTCGTCGAGCACAACATCAAAGGTGTGCTGGATATCGTGGACCGCGCGTATGTGCTGGACATGGGGCGCCTGGTACACGACGGCACGCCGGAGTCGATCCAGGAAACCGACATCCTGACGCAGGTGTTTCTCGGAAAGATCGAGGCTGACGAGGAAGAGGCGTAGCCCTCGCGCATTGGTCTTGGCCGCTCGAGTTCCAGGTTCCTCAGGTTCTGTTCATGAGCTCAGGTGGGACTTGAGGTTCGCGAAGAACTCTAGCCAGCCGGACTCGGCTCCTTCCAGGTAGGCATCCCACTTGTCGGTGTCCGCGACCAGCTGGTGCTGGACGCGGACCTCGCAGGTTTGGTTGCTGGCTTCGTGAATGTTCCATTTGGTAGTCACCGGTGGTCCGCCCGGTATGAAGTCCGAACTCTGAACGACGAAGCTGTGCGGTGGGTTCCAGGCGGTGACGGTGACCGCGTCGATGCTGGCTGGTCCGAAGTTGAAGGTGATTCGGCGAGGGGCTCCATCGGATCCGAGTTCGAAGCTGGTCGGTGCGAACCACGCTGAGATGCCCTCGGCAGTTGCGAGGGCGCTCCAGACCCGGCTGATCGGGCCCGGAATCTGGATTTCCGCCGATACCCAGCGGCGGCCGGATGGGTCGACGCGGACGGCCAAACTGCTATTTCAGACCCTTTGGCGCCAGGTCTCCGATTGAATTCTCCAGCTCATCGAAGTCCGTGAGTTGGACGCGTCCTGCGGTGGCGGGGAGTGGGGTGTCGTATTGGTAGTCGGGGTCGGTTTGCTGGCGTTCCCAGGTGTCCAGCATTTCGCGCCAGGCGCTGCGCAGGGTGCGCGGCTGGGGCATGTCGCGGGCGACCTCGTGGTGGAGTTCTTTCAGGTTGTAGCAGGGGACGCCGGCGTACATGTGGTGCTCGAGGTGCCAGTTCATGCGCCAGTAGAGGAACTCGAGGATCGGAATCAGCGTGTTCGAGCGCACGCACTTGCGGAAGTCGGGGACGTTGTCCCTCAGGCCGCAGTGCTGCGGCAATCCCACCATGTACACGGCCCAGCCGGCGGTGAACGCGAAGAACGTAAGCAGGAAAATCCAGATCCACTGGCCCGTCACGATTGAGACGATGACTACCGCTGCGTGGAAAGCCAGTTGTGCCCGCGCAAACCAGATCGCCCGCCGATGCTGGTCCGGCTGATCCTCGTGCAGCGAGTTCACCCACTCCGAACCGCCCCTGGTGGACGAACCTGAACTTCCCATGGCCGTCCGAATCGTGCCCAGAATCAGCGGAATCAGGCCGCCGCGTCCAAACGTGCGTCCTTTCTGCGTCCAGATGTTCATGGTGAACATCTGGAGCAGAAATGTCTTGCCGGTCCTCGGCTGGATCGGAAGCAAGACTTCGCGATCACCCTCGGGATGCAGGGTGTAGCGGTGGTGGTAGGTATGGCTACTGGCGTAGTCGAATACATCCCACCAGCTGAGCAGGCTGAACAGGTAGAGGAAGATCTTGTTGAGAATCTTGGTCTTGAAGACCGAGCCGTGGGCCAACTCGTGGGCGGCAATGCCCCTGAAGAACGTGCCTACGGTGCCGTGGAGGAATAGCCCGAAGACTACGCCAACCCATATCTGCTGCAACCAGAAGAAGTAGGTAAGTGCGCCGGTCAAGAGGAAGAGCCCCAGGTGGCCGCCAGCCTGGTACCAACCCTGGAGGTCGCTGCGGCGGGAAAGCTCGCGCAGCTTTGAGCCCTCAATCGGGCAGCGATACCACTCGACTCGGAGATCCTTGCGTACTTCAGCCAGCGGCCGGTAGCTCATGGTTTCTCCTCCCAGTGCCTTTGAACCAGCGGATTCGTCGTGTTTTGCACGGCTATTTGAGGCCCTTGGGCGCGAGGTCGCCAATGGAGCTCTCCAGCGTGTCGGCCTCATCCTCGCGGATGCGCTGCGCGGTTGCGGGGAGCGGGGTGTCGTACTGGTAGTCCGGGTCAGTTTGCTGGCGTTCCCAGACGTCCAGCATTTCGCGCCAGGCGCTGCGGAGGGTGCGGGGTTCGGGCATGTCGTGGGCGACTTCGTGGTAGAGCTTCTTGAGGTTGTAGCAGGGGACGCCGGCGTACATGTGGTGCTCGAGGTGCCAGTTCATGCGCCAGTAGAGGAACTCGAGGATCGGAATCAGCGTGTTCGAGCGCACGCACTTGCGGAAGTCGGGGACGTTGTCCCTCAGGCCGCAGTGCTGGGGCATGCTGACCAGGTAGGAAGCCAGATTGGCGATGAACGGAAAAACGCTCACCAGGAAGATCCAGATCCACTGGCCGGTCAGAATCGATACCACCCAGACCGTTGCATGGTAGGCCAGCTGTGCGCGCGACCACCAGAGTGAGCGGCGGTACTGGTCCGGCTGGTCGTAATTCAACGCGTTCCACCATTCCGACTTGGACGTGTCCGGGGAGCCGGGCGTCGATATGGCCGATCGGAAGGTGC
>JAPPLN010000037.1 GCA_028874175.1 Chloroflexota bacterium | reverse complement strand
GTGGCGGCTCTAACGGCGGCCGGCTGGGCGGAGGGGCAGTGGCGGCGGTGCGAGGACGCGGGCGAGGCGCGAGGAGCGCTTGAGGCCGGGGCGTCCGTGCTGGCGCCGGACGCGGAGGTGCTGGAGTCGGCGCCTATTGACGTGTTGGTGGAAGCAACCGGGATTCCGGAGGTGGCGGCGCGCAACGCATTGCACGCCCTGCGGCAGGGGCGTCACGTGGTGATGGTGACGGTGGAGGCCGACGTGAGTTGCGGGTGGGCGCTGGCACGCGAGGCGCGGCGGCAGGAGGTGGTGTACTCGCTGGCGGCGGGCGATCAGCCGGTGGCGATCATGGAACTGTTCGACTGGGCCAAGGCGCTGGGCCTGGAAATCGTGGCGGTTGGGCGCGGTACGCGACGGTACCCGGCGGACCGGCATGGGGACCCGGAGCGGGCGCTGGCGCGGTTGGGATACGACGCGGAGGCGTCGGCGCGACTGCGGCTGAACGCGCAGATGTACAACTCGTTCCGCGACGGGTCGAAGGCGCAGATCGAGATGTGCGCGGTGTCGAACATGACGGGGCTGCCGCCGGATCGCCGGGGGATGCACGAGCCGTCGGTAGGGCTAGGCGGCTTGCCCGACTTGTTTGCGCCGAGCGGAGACGGCGGGCTGTTGGAAAGTTCCGGTGTCGTAGATCTGGCAAATGGGGTGGGAGCGGACGGAGAGTCGGAGCTGCCAGAGAACATCGCGGACGGGGTGTGGGCGGTCGTTACTTCGGCAGACGGGCACATTCGGGAGGACATGCGGATTCACGGGACGCGAGTCTCAAGTGATGGCCGGCGGATGGCGCTGTTTCGGGAATACCACCTGTGCGGAATCGAGACGCCGCTGAGCATTGCGCAGGCGGCGCTGCTGGGAGCGTCCTCCGGACTTCCACACGAAACGCCGACTTCAGAGGTGCTGGCGTATGCGAAGCACGACCTGCGGCCGGGGGACAGGCTGGACGGTTCGGGCGGGCGGCTGGTGTACGGGCTGATCGATCGGGCTGAAGTGCTAGCGGCCGAGGGAGTGTTGCCGCTGGGGCTTTCGTACGGAGCGAGGGTGCGGGAAGCGGTGGCGGCGGATCAGCCGATACCGGCGGGGTCGGTGGCGATGGACGAGGAGTCGTTTGTGGCAAACCTGCGATCGATGGCCTGCGAGCCGTAGCTGACCCGCCGACTCACGTACCGACTATCTGCGCGGTAGCCGGGACTGAATCGGTCTAGTCGATGGGTTGGTGGAAGTAGAAGCAGAGGCCGTCGGGGGCGACGAGGAAGAAGACGCTCATCTTTTGGCCGCCGTGGTCGTCGATGCGCGATTCGCCGGGCGAGAGGCCGCTGGCTTCGAGTTCGCGGCGGGCGCGGTCGATGTCGGTGACGAGGATGGCGACGCCGTCGTTGCTGGCGTCGCCGCCGTTGATGGCGAAGCCGATCCGGATGCCGTCGCGCTGCATGATGACGGTTGGGACTGGGTCGTTGCGACGTTCCACCTCGGTCAGGCCCAGGGCGTTGGCGTACCACTGGGAGGCTTGATCCAGATCCTCCACGGGCAGCGCCAGAACATCGTCCTGATATGGGCGGGCGGCTTTGAAAAGTGGTTCGGTGGTCATGGCCGAGGTTCCTCCGCCGTCGACACGGCGGCTTCGAAGGCTCTTCCAAGTAGAGCGTACAACTGGTGATTCGACAGGGGCCTGGTCAGACCTCGCGGTAACGGAAGCAGGTGACAAGGTGGTCGTTGACGAGGCCGGCGGCCTGCATGAAGGCGTAGCAGATGGTGGGGCCGACGAACTTGAAGCCGCGGCGTTTGAGGTCGCGGCTCAGGGCGCGGGACGTGTCGGTTTCGGCGGGGATGTCATCCATGGTTCGGAAGGCGTTGCGTAGCGGGCGGCCGTCGACGAAGGACCAGATGAGCGTGTCGAGCGAGCCGAATTTGTCGATGGCGCGCAGGGCCGCCTGAGCGTTGCCGACGGTGGACTGGATCTTGGCGCGGTTGCGGATGATGCGGGGGTCGGCGCGGCGGGCTTCGATGTCGGCGGAGGTGTAGGCGGCGACGCGCTCGAGGTCGAAGCCGTCGAACACCTCGCGATAGCCCTGGCGGCGGTGCAGGACGGTGCGCCAGGAAAGGCCGGCCTGAGCGCCCTCGAGCGTCAGGAGTTCGAAGAGGGCGCGGTCGTCGTGGAGGGGGACGCCCCACTCGTGGTCGTGGTAGGCCTGCATCAGCGGGTCGTCGCCGGCCCAGGGACAGCGGGAACGGTTCACGCGGAGGCGGTCAGGTCGCGGGCGTAGCGCACGAGGGGGACCGGCCCGTGCCAGTCGTGGGTGTCTTCGGCGCCGTCAAGGGCCCAGCCGTTGGCCTCGTAGAACCGGCGGGTCGGCGGCAGATCACGCATAGCCCAGAGGACGGCGGCGCGATAGCCACAGGCGCCGAGTGCCGCTGTCAGGGAGGCGAGCAGCGCCCGTCCCACGCCGCGACCTTGCCAGTCAGGATGGACATAGAGCGCGCGGATCTCACCCACGTCGGCCGCCAAGTCCTCATCACGCGCCGGCTCGGCTAAGCCCATTCCGACGATGTCGTCGCCGGCGCAGGCCACCATCACCGACGAGCGTTCGACGTCCCGGATGGTGTTGCGGCAGCGCTGGATGCGGTGAGTCGGGAGCGTGAGACCGTCGAGGAACTGGTCCGAGACGATGCCGCGGAAGCAGGCTTTCCAGGTGGCAATGCGGACGGCCTCGAAGGCCTCGACGTCGTCGAGGGTGGCGGGACGGACCGTCCAGGGCCGCGGGCGGTTCACGCTGATTCGCTCAGGTTGCGTGCGTAGCGAACCAGGTGCACAGGTCCCTGCAGGTCGAGGCTGTCTTCCGCGCCGTCCAACTCCCAGCCATTGGCTTCGTAGAAGCGGCGGGTCGGAAGGCGGTCGCGGAGGGTCCAGAGGACGGCGCTGCGGTAGCCGAGGGCGCGAAGGCCGGAGGTCAGGCGCTCAAGCAGTGCCCGGCCGACGCCACGGCCCTGCCATTCGGAGAGCACGTAGACAGCAAAAACCTCGCCCGTTCCCTCAGGTAACTGATCGTCTTCGGGCGGTCCGGCGAAGCCCATGCCGATGATCCGGGAGCCGGCGACGGCTACGAGGCTCCCGCCCACCTCGGCGCGTTCAATGCCCGTTCGAAGCCGGATCACTCTGGACGATTGGACGCTGAGTGCGTTGAGATGGGCGTCTGGAACGATCCCGCGGTAGCAGGCTTTCCAGGTGGCGATGCGGACGCTCTCGATGGCCTCGGCATCGTCGGGGGCGGCGGGCCGCACGGCCCAGGACTCGGTGGGGCTGGTACTCACGGCTCTTGGCGTCCCTCAGCGGCCTATGGGCGCCAGGTTTCGGCGCGACGCAGAAAGACGCTGGGGTCGTTGCGCCACTCGGCATAGCCGATGCGCCGGTTGTCGGTCAGCCAATTGATCTTGGCATCGATACAGGCCGCCAGTCCGCCTGCATCTTCGGCGAGCGCGAAACCGCCGTACTCCACCTCAGTGTCGAGCGCCGCGATTTCGAATGCGTCGCCCGACGCATGCACGGCGTCACGATTGCCAATCTCGCCACGCGCCAGGGCGTCAATACGGCCGTCGCGCAGCGCCTGCAGCAATTCCATTTCCCCGCTTTCTTCGCCCAGGTAGACGACCTGCGGCATGTGCGGCGCCGGCGGCTCCAGGCGCTGGCGGCCCTCCAAAGCTGGTGAAACGTTGGCCGCCGTGATGACGTAGGCCGCGCTGCCGTCCGCGACCACCATCCCCGACCGTGTGTGCACCCGAGTCCCGGCGGCCAAGACCCCGGCCGAGTCGACCAGGCCCGTCAGTTCCAAGAGGCGCGCTTCTCCCGTGGTACCGGCCAGGGCACCGACTCGGTGCCGGCTGGTCAGGCGGTCGTAGCTTGAAAATCGGTCGGACTGGCCGGCGCGCACCAGGAGCGACTGGCGAAAGGTGATGTGTCCGGACGTGAAACGGACGACCTGAGCACCGGTCGCGTCGCGGGTCCGCGAGTCCAGGATGGTGATACCGCCGCCGACCATGTCTATGCCGTCACCGGCAGGTGTCAGCCAGATGTCGTCCCAGGGCTGAATGGGGTAGCGGATGAAGGACAGCCCGGCGCCATCCAAGGATTCCAGGGCGGTCAGCAGATCGGCTTCGTAGCCACGATGCTGCCCGAATCCCGGAGCGCCCGGGTCGGGATCGGCGCTATAGCTGACGGGCTCGAAGAAGGCGTAGAAGCCCAAACGAAGCTGCCGTCCGTCGGACGTACAGGCCGCCGACAGTGGGTCTTGGTGTGCCGGCGGTCCGCATGCGGCCAGGGTCTGCATTAACACGAGCGCGACTACGGCCCAGGCGCGTCGAGTGAATGCGCGAGAGGTGTGATTCGGCAGGTGGATCATGGCGTTGCATTCAGATTACGGACGTAACGAACGGCCGGCGTTGACATTGGTCGAGGACCGTGGAGATCAAAATCGCCAAAGCGGTCAAACGTCCAGCCGTTGGTTTCGTAGAAGGCGCGGGCGGCGGGGTTGTCGCGGAAGGTCCAGAGGATTGCCGAGTCGCAGCCCAAGTCCCGCAAGGCGTCGGTCAGGTGGGCAAGCAACGCGCGGCCAACACCGCGGCGCTGCCAGGGGAGCGCCACGTTGAGGGTGCGGAGTTCGCCCGCGCCGGGGCTTGCGGGTGGGAAGTCGTGGTCGTTGACAGGGCCGACGCCGCCGTAGCCGATGAGCTGGCCGTTGGCCTCGGCGACCATGAACCGCCAAGACGCGGTGCTCTGCAGAGCTTCTCGAAACCGTCCGACGTGTTCCGGGTTGACGGTGAGCCAGTCGAGATAGTCGTCCGGCAGCAGGCCGCGGTAGACCTGCTTCCAGACGCTCACGCGCAGCGTCTCGATGGCCTCGGCGTCGTCAGGGGCTGCCGCGCGAATCGCCCAGGTCGCGGGAGGTTTCGCGTGAGCGGCTATTGCGTGATGCATCAATGCTGCGACTGTAGCCCAGGCGAAAGGGTGCACGTTCCTGAAGTTGTGCAAACCAGATCCCAGGACGCCGAGCGGCCGGCCACGCCGATGAGGTGAACAACTGCGTCGGGCCCGTCGCGATCCAACTGATTTCGCCGAAGATTCAGGCGCGCGAACCGCCTGGTCGTATATTCTTTCGGTACTGAACCGTACGTTCCTTCCGCTGGCTTGGAGGCTTGACATGGCCGTCAGCACGCTTCGCACGCTTACGCAAGCACAAGTTGATCAGTTCATGCGCGACGGGTTCACGGTCGTCGACGACCTGCTGGACGCCGACGAGATCGCGGCCCTGGCCGAGCGGGCGGACCTGATTGCGTCCGGCCGGGCGGATCACGTCGTCGAGGGCATCGTCCAACTGGAGCAGCCGTTCCGCGAGGCCGAGGACAAGGTCGACGACCGCGTGATGGCGACGCGCAAACTGGCGCACATCGTTCCGGAGGACGAGGTGCTGCGGGCGCACGCACGCAACCCCAAGATCGTGGACGTGATCGCGGACCTGATGGACACGGACGACATCACGCTCTACGGCGATCAGCTCTTCATGAAGCCGCCGCGGCACGGGTCGGCCAAGGAGTGGCACCAGGACTCGGCGTCGTTCAAGAACATCTTCCCGATGGACCTGATTTCGGCCTGGACGGCGATCGACAACGTGACGATCGAGAACGGCTGCCTGTGGATGGTTCCGGGGAGTCACCGCTGGGCGATTATTTCGCCGACGTCGCGGCCGACGATCGAAGGGCAGTTCGGGGGTGATTACCCGACCGTGCCGGTGCCACTGCGGCCCGGCAGTGTGAGTTTTCACCACAGCCTGACGTACCACGCCAGCGGGCCGAACGAGACGGACACACGGCGGCGCGGCTTCGCCACGCACTACATGCGGTCGAACTCGATTAACGACAAGGAAATTCCGGGCGCACCGACGGTGCGGGGCTACACGCACGTCCGCGGGAAGCGGATTCCGGGGACGGTGTCGGACGAGGTGTTCGACGTCTAGCGCGTAGCCAAAACGAGGCCTACCCCGCAGTACCGCGACGCCCTGGCCGGTGGTGGATGGCCTAGCCCGATGGCGGTTCGTTGACAGCGACCAGGCGCAGCAAGCGGCCGCCGTTGTCGTCGGTGACGTACAGCTCGCCGTCACCGCCTTCGCCAAACGTAGGGATCAGGAAGTCGAAGTCGGCTCGCTGGACCATCTGCCAGGCGCCCTGATCGTCGAGGTGGAGCGTCCAGACGCGGCCGCTGCAGTAGTCGCCGAAGATGTAGGCGCCGGAGAGCGCTGGGAAGGCCTGGCCACGGTAGACGTAACCGCCGGTAATTGAGCAGCCGAAGTCGCGTCCGTACTCCGCGATTGGAATCTGCAAGCCCTCGGTTGCACAGCCCGTCACGACTGGCGGGTAGCAGGCGCTGCCTTCCATGATGTTCCAGCCAAAGTTGAGGCCGCCGCGTAGCGGCGCCAGGGCCAGGTGGACCTCTTCAAGGTCGTTCTGACCAACGTCGGCAAGCCACAGGTCGCCGGTGACCCGGTCGAAGGAGAAGCGCCAGACGTTGCGTAGGCCGTAGGCAAAGATTTCGGAACGCTTGTCGGGCTGGTTGATGAACGGGTTTTCGACCGGAACCGCGTAGCCGGTGTCGGTATTGATGTCGATTCTCAGTAGCGAGCCGAGCAATGTGCCGGCGTTCTGACCATGTCCCAGGGGATCGCCGCCGGAACCGCCGTCGCCCGCCGAGATATAGAGGTAGCCGTCCTGCGGGCCGAAGGCAATCATGCCGCCGTTGTGGTTCTGGTAGGGCTGCTCGATTTGCAGGAGGACGCGTTCGGACTGGGGATCGGCCCGGGCCTGCCCGGGGTCGGCGGCGAATTCGGAGACGACGGTGTCGCCGTTGTGGTCGGTGTAGTCCACGAAGATGCGGCCGTTCGTGGGATAGCCGGGGTGGAAGGCGACGCTGAAGAGGCCCTGCTCATAGGCCTCGGACCGCACGCGGTCAGTGATGTCGAGGAAGGGATCGTTGCGGACCTGGCCGTTCTGTACGACCAGGATCCGTCCGCGCTTCTCGACGACGAACAGCCGACCGCTGGCGTCGCCCGCGTGGCCGACGAAGATGGGGCGGTCGAACCCCGTGGCTACAACCTGGGCGTCAATACGCAGGTCGCTGGGAAGGGCTGACCGGGGAATCGCCACAACGTCGGGCGTGGGGACTGGGGTTGGCGCCGGCGTAGGGTCTGGCGTCGGCTCGGGCGTCGAAGGCGGGACCGGTGACTCCGCGGCAGTTGGCGCTGACGCGACCTCGACACCGGCCGTTGGTGTCGGTTCAACCGTAGCCGTGGGCGTTGGGGCTGGTACAACGAGCGTCGGCACGGCCGTTGCCTGAGGGCTGGTCTGAACGGGCGCGGGGGGCGTTGCTGGTACCGGCGCACTGGATGTCGACTCGGCAGCCTGGGTCGTTGGTGCCTGATCATCAGCGGCTGCGGGCGCCGCAGCCTGGCCGGGCAACGACACGACGGCGGGAGGCGGCGTTGAGGGCGCCGGTTGCCGCTCAATCGCGGGTGACGACGCCGGCTCGCAGGCAGCGGCCAGGAGAATTACCGCGAGGGCGGCGAGCGTTCGTCGCATAGGGTCAACCTTACGGCACAGGACACATCTGTACCGTGAGATGCGTTGCCGGGTCGGCAGGATTGAACGAGCGAACAGCGCAGCGCACACTCGGCGGGCGTGAAGTATTGGCGGGGAGCGGCCGATGGGACGACTTGAAGGCAAGCGCGCGCTGATTACGGGCGGCGGTCGCGGCATTGGCGCCGGAATCGCTCGTCGGTTTGCCGCCGAAGGGGCGCACGTGATCCTGACCCAGCGAGACGTGGGCCTGCTGGAAGCCACCGCTGACGGAATCGAGGGGGACGGCGGGACGGTCTCCTGGTTCCGAGGCGACGTGGGTACGCCGGCGAGCGCGGCGGCGATTGTGGACGAAGCGCTAGAGCGGGTTGGGTCACTGGACATCCTGATGAATAACGCTGCGCGAACAGGTCAGGTGGGTCCGTTCCTGGAGGTGGCGCTGGCGGACTGGCAAAGCTACATCGATACGAATCTGACCGGAGCGTTTGTGGTGGCGCAGGCGGTGGCCCGCCACATGGTGGACGCGGGCATCGAGGGCCGGATCGTCAACACGGGGTCGGTGGATTCGTTTGCGTCCGAGGCCAATGCCTCGCCCTATGCGGCCAGCAAGGGCGGGCTATGGCTGCTGACGCGGGCGATGGCGGTGGACCTGGCGCGGTACGGCATTGCGGTGAACCTGATCGCACCGGGACCAATTCGAGTCGAGCGCTCGGAGGTTCGGGCTCGCGACCCCGAAATCCGGGCGAAGCGGGAACGTGTGTTACCGCAGGGCGCCTATGGCATGCCCGAAGACGTGGCGGCAGCGGCCGTGTATTTGGCCAGTGACGAGTGCCGCTATGTGACCGGGAGTGCGATTACGGTGGACGGCGGGGGACGCGCGTTCCTGCCGTTCTAGGTCGGCTACTGTGAACCAGGATTCGACATGAGTGGTTCGGGGGAGCGGGCTGTGAGGCTCATCGCGCCGCCATCGACCGATTCGCTCTGGCGCGACAACCCGGGATCGTGGGGCTGTGAGCCGGGCGATATCTGGTCGATGCTCCGCGCCGCGCTAGAGGGCGACGTCAACCGCGTGCAGGACTTGGCCGGACGCGAGCCGAACCTGGTGCGTGCGGAGTACTGGTATACGCAGCCGCTGCACTTCGCGGTGCGCGAGGGGCACGCAGACGTTGTGCGGGCACTGCTGGAACTGGGCGCAGACCCGAGCTACCGCCGTTACGCCCACGAGCCGCTGGCCACGGTCGCACGCGACCGCGGACACGAGGGCGTCGCCCGAATTATCGAGGACGCGCGGGCGGCGGTGGGTCTCGGAAGCGAGCCACACGACGTGCACACGGCCGCCACGGCAGGGGACCCGGATCGGTTGCGAGCCCTGATTAGCGGCAACCGATCGCTATTGGACCGCGGGGATGACGAGGGTTTCTCCCCGCTGCATCGGGCTGTCGAAGCCGGGCAGAGTGAATGCGCAATGCTGCTCCTCGAGCTCGGCGCGCCGCCTGATGCCATTCAGGCCGGCGGCGGAGGGAACCGGCCAGACGCCTGGTACCGCCCGGCGGGCCAGCGGCCGATCGACCTGGCACTGAAGCGCAATGACTTCGACATGGTTCGGAAGTTGCTGGCCGGTGGGGCCGCATTGACGATCGAAGTGGCGGCGGCGATGGGCGACGAAGACGAGGTGGGGCGAATCCTGGACTCGGACCCCGATGCCGTGCGCGCGCTTGGCGATGAGGCCGGGCGGCCGATGGGGGAGGCGGCGCGGCGAGGGCACATGGGCGTGGTCCGCACACTGCTTGCGCACGGGGTCGATCCGAACCTGCGCGAGGGGCGCGACGCTCCGCAGGGGACGGCCCTTTGGCACGCGGCACAACGCGGGGATAGCGGAATCTCCCGGATGCTGCTGGAGGCGGGTGCGGACCCCAACGCCGTCATTGAGTCCTCGGGTACGGCAGCGTGGATGGCGAAGGAACCGGAATTGCGACGCATGTTTGAGTCGCGCGGCGGGTGCTTGGACGCGAGCTTGCAGCTGTTAGACGGCAATGACGCGGCGGTGCTGGCGATGGCGGACGAGAACCCGGTAGCCGTGAGTACGCACGGATGCGGCGGGATCTTCACGATGGCCGTCTCATTCAAGCGGCGCGACCTGCTGCAGCCGCTGCTGGACCGAGGTGCGCGCGTACCCGATGTCGTGACCGGCTGCCGGACCTACTTGTGGAACACGCCCGATATGACGCGCGTGCTGCTGGTGCACGGCATGAACCCGAATCTGCCCAACTGGCAGCGGGTGACGCCGCTGCATGACATCTGCAGCCGCGGTGGGCGCGGCCGACCGGACGCGAACCGGCATGAGCTGCTGGATCTGTTCCTGGAGTTTGGCGCGGACATCAATGCAGTGGACGAGGAGTATCGTTCGACACCACTGGGCTGGGCGGCTCGGAACGGGCTGGCGGACATGGTTGAGTTATTGCTGGCGCGAGGGGCCGATGCGAGCCTGGCTGGAGAGCCCTGGGCTACGCCGCTGGAGTGGGCGCGGCGGCGGGGGCACGCCGAAATAGAGTCGCTGCTTCGATCAGGTGGTGCGAGCTAGATCGGGTCGAGGGGGTAGATGGGGCGGCGGAGGCGGTGGTAGGTGAGGTCGCGGGGGTCGTGGGATTGGACGGCCGGGAAGGCGACGCGGTGGACCTGGGTGGCGATGGGGCCGTAGGCGGCGCGGAAGTGGTTTGAGGATTTGACGCCGATCCAGCGCAAGGCTTTTGGCTCGAGACCTAGCGTGCGGGGGCACTCAAGGCTGAAGATTTGCAGGCGGTTGGTGGTGACGGCGACGCGTATGCCGCCGATGCGGAGGAGGGCGGTAGGTCCAAACTTCTGGGTCAGTCCCGTCATCATCGGTCCGCGAATGACGAACTCAAGGTTGAGCAGCCGTTCGACGGTGGCGCGAGTGTGTACGGGTGGGCCCTGGTCGGGGTGCGACTTGCCGCCAATGGCAACGTCGACCTCGGCATCGTGTCCGGCGGCCTGGGCGAGTTGGACGGTTTCAGGGTCGCAGATGGTGAGGACGAGCGCGTCCTGCAAGTCCTGCTGGATGAAGGCGCGCAGCATGCCGGTTGAGTCGCCGGGAGCGCCGCCGCCGGGGTTGTCCTGGCCGTCGGCGATCACGATCGGGCCGGGTCCGGCAGAACGGGTTTCGGCCAAGGCGTCGTCGAACCGGACCAGGTCGACGAGGAACTGCTGGCGCTGGCTGAAGACCCGGTCGGCGTAAGTCCTGGCCTCGCGCCTTGCGCGTGCCGGGTCACCGTCGGTCACGACGACGACGGAGGTGCCGGCTTCTGGGATGTCGGCCCAGGCGAAGCCGGGGTTGACAGAGGCGGTGAGGATGCCGGGCTGGGCTTCGAGCTGGTGGGCGCGGGCGACGATGCCATCGAATGGCTCGAAGCCTGTGACGTTGCCGCCGGCCCAGAGCAGGGGCAAAAGCTCGACGGCCATGGTGGGGCGAATCTCGCCGCGAAGCGTGCGGACGATCAGGTCGGCGGCTTCGCGGCCGCGTTCGCGGAAGTCGACGTGGGGGTAGGTGTCGCAGGGAATGATGACGTCGGAAAGCTCGGCCATGGTGTCGCTGATGTTGGCGTGCAGGTCGAGCGTGACGATGACCGGACGGTCGGGTCCGAGGATGGCGCGGACGCCGCGCAGGAGATCGCCCTCACCGTCGTCGATGCCCTCGATGACCATGGCGCCGTGGAGGTCCAGCAAGGCGCCGTCGACGGGCATGGCGGCCTCGAGGCGTTCGAGGAACTCGGACTTGAGGCGGGTCCAGGCGTCAGCGTGGACCGGACCGGAGGGTTCGGCAAAGGTCCAGAGCAAGGGGACCAAGTCGTAGCCGTGGGTTGACGCCGCATCTATGAAGCCGCCGCAGCCGGTGTTGGTATCGCGCATGGCCTCGATGAGCTCGGGGCCGCGGTGGAAGCCGCGGGAGGCTTCGGAAAAGGCCTCGTAGGGCGTCTCGATGGGCGTAAAGGTGCTGGACTCGTGCCCGATGTTGCCGGTGGCTATGCGCATGACGCGGCTCCGGGACGTTGATTGCGGCGAGTGTAGCGACGCAGCAACGTTAGCTGCCCTGAAAAGGTTTGAGCCGGGCCTCGCGCACCAGCGACAGTACGCGGGCATGCGCTTCGGGCGACACGGCTGCAATGACGCCACCACGGATCAACGGGTCTGGCGAGTTGAAGGTGTGTGGGCGGCTCTGGAAGTCGGTTACCAGGCCACCGGCCGCTCCAAGTATTGCGGCGTGCGGCGCCAGGTCCCACTCGTAGCCGGTTGTGCGGGGCGTCACGTAGGCGTGCATCCCGGCGGAAAGCATGGTCGTCATGCTCATGAGGCCGTGGTAGAAGACCTTGAAGTTCGCGCCGGCACCTCCGGGCACTTCGGCGATGGCCGCGGCGGTTGGACTGTGCATGATGTAAAGCGATGAGCCAGCCAGCGGCGTTGCCTTCAGCTGGGTCGTTCGCCCGTCGTGCTCCATCGTCGGGTTGACTCCCACAGCGCCCAACCGAAGTTCGCGCATGGCGGGACGGTTGACTGCGCCGGCGACGGCCTGACCATTCACCGCGAGCGCGAGCATGATCGACCAGTCGCGGTCGCCGCGCTCGAAATGGGAGGTGCCGTCGATGGGATCAACGATCCAGCAGCGCGACTTGCTCAGGCGATCCGGGTCGTCGGGGCCTTCCTCGGAAAGGATGGCGTCGTCTGGGTAGGCGGCGGCGATGGCTTCGACGATGACGTCGTTCACGTCTAAGTCAGCCTGGGTGACGATGGTGCCGTCAGGCTTGTCGAAGACCGGGAGATCGGGACGCTCAAAGAGCGCCAGGGCCGGTTCGGCGGCGCGGCGGACGATATCGACTGCAAAGGCGAGTTCGGCGGTGTAAGTCACGGAAATGAGTTGGGCGCGTCTGGTGCAAGCATGTCAGGTCGGCATGACGTGGACGGCTTCGGGGGGGATGTGGACGCGCCAGTGGCGGCGGGTGGCGACGCCCATGACCTGGTAGGGGTGGGGGGCGATTTGGATTTCGAGGGTTGGGGCTGAGGCTTCAGTCGCGTTGGCCAGGCGAGCGTAGAGGGTGCGGGAGTGGCCGAAGTCGGCTTCGTCGGTGATCTGGATGTCCAGGGTGTTGGGACGGTCGTCGGCGGGGCGGTCGGGGCGGGTGAGGATGATCTGGTCGGCGCGGATGGCGATCCGGACCGGGCCTTCGGAGATGCCGGTTTGGCCTGTCTGTAGCTGTCCGATGGGCGTGTTTACCTCGACGCCGTTTTCCGAGCAAGAGACTTTGCCCTGGAGGACGTTGGCGATGCCGAGGAGGCGGGCGACGCGGGCGGTGCGGGGGCGCTGAAGCACGTCGGGACGGGCGCCGACCTGGAGGACCTGGCCGGCGTCCATGACGGCGATGCGGTCGCCAATGTGGCTGGCCTCGGTGAGGTCGTGGGTGACCATGAGGACCGGCAGATCCAGGTCGCGGACGAGACGGCGGAGCTCGCGGCGGAGGGTTAGGGCGACACCTTCGTCGAGGGCGGCGAACGGTTCATCGAGCAGGAGGGCCTGGGGGCGGCGGACGAGGGCTCGGGCGAGGGCGGTGCGCTGGGCCTGGCCGCCGGAGATCCGGGAGGGACGCCTGTCGGCCAGGTCCTGGATGCCAAGGGTCGAGAGCAGGCTGTCGACGCGTTGCTCGCGTTCAGTGCGGGGAAGATCGAAGACGCCGTAGGCGACGTTCTGGGCCACGGTGAGGTGCGGGAAGAGGGCGTAGCTCTGGACGACGTAGCCGAGGCGGCGGTCGTAGGGAGGGACGTTGAGGCCGGTTGTGGCGTCGAAGACGGGGCGATCGTGGATGGCGATGCGGCCGCGGTCGGGGGTGAGGAGCCCGGCTACGGCTTCGAGGGTGAGGGTCTTGCCGGCGCCGGATTGGCCGAAGAGGACGGTGATGCCGGGGCCGACCTGGAGCGAGGGGGCAAGCCGGAAGTCGCCGAGCGTGAGGGTGACGTCGATCCGGATCACAGGGCGCGGCTTCCGGCGCGGGCGAGGCCTCGGAAGGCGATCAGAACGGCGAGGGCAATGGCGGCCAGGACGACGGCGATGGCGATGGCGGCGTTGGCGTCGGCTTCCATGGCTTCGAGGATGGCGAGGGGCATGGTCTGAGTTCGGCCGGCAACGTTGCCGGCAAACATGATGGTGGCGCCGAACTCGCCGAGGGCGCGGGCCCAGGCCATGACGGCGCCTCCGGCCAGCGAGGGCAGGGCGAGCGGGACGGTGATGCGGCGGAAGGTGCGCCAGGGGCGGGCGCCGAGGGTGGAGGAGACGGCTTCGAGGCGCTGGTCGACGCTCTCGAATCCGGCGCGGGCGGCGCGGATGTAGAAGGGGGCGGCCACGAACATCTGGGCCAGGACGACGGCGGCGGTGGTGAAGGCGACGTCGATTCCGGCGCCGGCCAGCGGGCCGCCGACGGGGCCCTGGCGTCCTAACAGCAAAAGAAGGGCCAGGCCGCCGACGACGGGGGGCAGGACGATGGGCAGGTCGATGACGGCGTCGACGAGGGCGCGTCCGGGGAAGCGGCGACGGGCCAGCAGGTAGGAGGTGGGGGTGCCGAGGGCGACGATGGCCAGCACGGCGATGGCAGAGGTGACGAGGGATAGCTGGACGGCGCCGCGGACGAATGGGCTGGTGAGGGCTGCGCCGATATCGGCCCGGGTGACGCCGCGGGCGATGAGCACTCCGACCGGGGCCAGCACGAGGGCCAGGGTGAGGGCCGCGAGGAGCCAGACGAGGAGTTGGCTCCAGGAGAGCGGGGCGGCGCGGGGCGGCGGGGTCAGGTCAGGGTCCTCTCAGAGCGGCGAGGCGAATCATCGCACCGGCGGGTCATGCGGGAGCACCGAAGCCGTGGCGGGTGAGGATGGCCTGGGCCTGGGGCGTGCGGAGGAAAGTTAGGAATCGTTGGGCCAGGTCGGGATTCGGGGCGGCGCGGAGGACAGCGGCGGGGTAGCGGGCGGTGACCTGGACGTGGGGCGGGGTTTCGATGGATTGGAGGCGGCCGTTGGAGGCGAGGACGTCGGTGCGGTAGACGAAGCCGGCGTCGGCTTCGGCGAGTTCGAGCTTGGCGGCGACCTGGCGGACGTTGGTCTCGAAGGAAATCGCGTTGTGGAGGACGGCGGCGGCGAATCCGGGTTGGCCGGCGGCGGCGGCGTGGAGGGCGAGCATCCGGCGGGCGTAGGCGCCGGCGGGTACGGACTCGGTGGCCATGACGACGCGTCGGTTGGGTTGGGTGAGGTCCTGAAGGCCGGCGATGCCGGCTGGGTTGGCGGCGGGGACGGCGAGGACGAGATGGTTGGTGGCGACGACGGTGGGGGGCGGCGCGAGTAGGCCGGCGTGGTGGAGGGCGTCGAGGTGATCGGGGTTGGCAGAGATGAAGAGGTCGGCGCGGGCGCCGGATTCGATTTGGAGACGGAGGACCTGGGAGCCGGCAAAGTTGGCGACGATACGGATGTTGGGGTTGTGGGACTCAAAGGCATCGGCAGATTCGGTGAGGGCCTGGCGGAGGGAGGCGGCGGCGAAGACGTGGAGTTCGTGGCTTGGGGCAGGGTCGCAGGCGGTGAGGAGGGCGGCGAGGAGGAGGAATGCGAGGACGGCGGAACGGGCGGTCTCGCGCGCCTCAAGAGTTTTTTGGAAAAAACTCTTGAGGCGGCGCGGGGTCTTTTCGGGCCGCAATTCGGCGGGGTGGCTCGACGGACGGATGGGGTGGCGGGGAATGGATGGCGCAGCCACGGTACGGCCGGCGGGCGGGGTCGCTGTGGGGGACAGCCGCTGGGCGTGGAGGACGGGCTGAGGGCCGGGGATGCGCGGGCCTGGCCGAGTGCGGGCTCTACGACGGGATGTTTGTGGCCCAGGACCATCGGTCGGCATCGGGACGGATTGACGCCCGCAGGTGGCCGATCGTTTCCGCAGAAACATCAGACTGAGCCAGCGCACGATGAAGCGGATTGCAGCGGTCAGAGACATTCCCACGGAGGTTGCGAAGAGAACGGGAGCATTGTACACTGGATGTGAACGAGGGGCAAGGCGGGGACGGGAAAAGGGCCGTACCGGAGGTTAGTGACCGGCGGCTAGCGGTGAGCGGTTCGTGCGGTGCGAGCGTTGGCGTATAAGGCTCCGGGAGCTCGATCAAGCCAGCGGAGATCTGAAGGCGGGATTGTGTCGCCGACGAAACTGACAGCCGGCGGTCAGGCGGCGTCGTCGCGGCGGGTGTGGTCGTGGTGGGTGGCGGCGAGGCCCTGGATGGCGCCTTCGAGGCGGGCGGTGCGCTCGGTGAGGGCCTGGACGTCCGTGCTCAGATTCGACACGTCCGTGCGCAGGCTCGACATTTCGGCATGAACGTCCTCGCGCAGGCGCTGGTCGCCTGCCTGGACCTCTTTGCGTAGGTCCTGGATTTGAGCGAGGACTTCGGCGCGGAGGGCGTGGTTTTCGGCGCGGGATTCCGCGCGCAGGTTCTGGATTTCCGCACGGAGTTCAACGCGGAGAGCCTGGTTGTCGGCGCGGAGGGCCTGGTTGTCGGCGCGGGCGTCGCGCCGGAAGGTGAGTAGCAGGCCTATCAGGGGTACGCCGAGGGCGAGGATGGCGATGAGTTCGGGGGTCACGGACGGCTCCTTTGGGGTGAAGTGAGATTTGGCCGCCCGTGTGGGTTAGACGGTAGCACGAAAGGGAGGAACAGGGACACGGCTGGCCACGCCACACGTGCGTGGGCCAACCGTTAGCTCAGGCCGCGAGTTGTCAGTCAGGTGGTGTCGTGGTTGGAGTCGCGGGCAGCTCCGAAGGATCGATTTGCGAGTCACCAGCCGACCGTGCCAAGCCACAGCGGGGGCGGCGCAACGGGTCGGTTGTGGGTCGGGGGAGTGGGTGGTGGGGATGGGGGTGCTGGCGGTGTGAGCAGTGGAATCAATGCAAGCAATGCCATCAGTGCAGGCGTTGCCGGCATCGCAGCCACCGCTGGCAGGGATGGCTGGGGTAGCGGCGCCAGCGCGCTGAGCGGCCCGTGGGCACCGTGCGCTGGGGGCTTGGGTCCGAGTCCATGGAGGATCGAGCCGGAGAGTGCCGCGCGATGACAGTGTTACGTTCGGAGTTAAACGCTTGCGGTGGTGGGCGGACGGCCTTAGGGCGCGAGTAACTGGGCGCACCCGCTCGTCAGTTGTAACGGCGAGCGACATGCAGGACGAGACGATGACCGAGTCGATTGTTACCGTGGCCGCCGCAGTCGCGGCGCTGGTTGCCGCGGGTGGTGCGATCTTCCGCTCGGGCGGAGTCGAAGAGGCTATCAGCGAGCTTCGGAAGTCCGACGAACGGCTGCAGGCCAGCATCGATCAGGTTCGCGAGGATGTGCGCGAACTCCGCATGATTCTGCTGAGCCAGCAGCGAGACGACTAGCGCCCTCGGTTTCGATGCTCGTGCCGAAGCCTCAAAGCCGGCATCTTGACCGCTAATTCGGGCGGGATTGCCGCTGTCGGGATCGGTGGCGCGCCGCTCTAGCGGACGTGGAAGCGATACCGGGGCGTGGCCGGCCGGTCGGCGTGGGGGCGTGTCGTCCAGCGCTCCATTCGGTCGGCGGGTGATTCAACCGAGACAGTCGGGGCACCGCTAGCCGCCAGACCACCTGAGTCGCATCCTTCAGGTCTTTGCGCTTGACACGGTGCTCGTCCTGAGTACAATCGAGGGTCGCCTGAGTGGTGACCAGAGCGCCCCTCATTGAGTGCCGGACCAACGAGACCGGCATCCGCGCCGCGAATCGTCGCGCGCGGATGTCGTTGGAGGAGGGACTCGATGAGCCAAGGTGAATCGGCAGGCGAAGCCAGTGAACGTGATGGTCAACTCCACGAATCGCGGCCTGAGACCTTCAGGCATCTTAATACGAGTCACCGACACTACAACGATCCTATCGCAGGAATACACCTGGTAATGGGAGAAGGTGGAGGCTTCAGCCCTATTCAGCCTGATACTGATGTCGGATCGCTCTTTAATCAGGGATTTGATCCATATGTAAATATGGCTTTCGATCAGTATTTAGATATATTTCGCACTCTCGGCTTGCCCACACCAACAGAGGTGGATTTGATTAGCAGGCATACTGATAAATTTTTTGGAGCTATCAATGACTTTATTCCTACCAATGTTCGGCAGGCAGCTGATCATGGCCTGGCAGAAGTAGAGGTCATTAGATCTGCATTGGGATGGAGCGGCGATCGGCTCAATGACCTGGGCACATGGGCACATCAGTCGCTCAGCAGCCTGCTCCCCGGCACGGATTATTCGCTCAGCAAGTCGTGGGATCCGGGCCTGCACATGGAGCTCAACGAATTCCACAGGACGCTGGATGAAGTGGCGCCGTCGGCCGACCAGGCGACGCAGGCGACGGGAAGGCTTTGGGACAGCGTTGATGAGCTGGACGATGGGGTCGGGGCTTTAGGCGGCACGGTCGATCTCGCGACGCTGGGCATGGACGACATGAGTGCGTCGATGGGCGTGGGCCGGCAAGAGGCGCTCGCGTTGACCGGCGATCTGGGGATGCTGGAGGCCCAGGGCCTGTCGACGGTGGAGGCGTTGCAGCTCCTGGCCGCCATGCCGCGGATGCCGGCCGGAGCCGGCGGCTGGGGGCCGCCGACGGGCGGCGTAGCTCACGCCGACCCGGGCCTGACCAGACGCGAGGCCATTGAGGCGGAGCGCCAGCGGATTCTCAACATGCCGCCGCCAGCGGACCTGGAGGATCTCTTCCTGTCGCAACGCGAAATGGGACACAACATCTCGCTCTATGCCAGTCCCGAAGCGTGGTGGACGGCGCACAAGCAAGAGTTGGCGAATCAGCTTCCGAGCTACGCCAGCGGCACGCACTTTGCGCCGGGCGGGATGGCGCTGGTGGGGGAGATGGGGCCGGAGTTGGTGAATTTGCCGCGCGGCTCGCAGGTGATCCCGAACCCGCGATTGGGCAGTGAGGTGACCGTGAACGTGACCGTGGAAGGCAGCGTGGTGGCGGAACGCGACCTGGCGCAACGCATCCGGCAGGAGCTGATCCGCACCAGCCGCCGGACGGTGGACCTGGGGTTCAATTGATCGCCCGGCTACGCAGGACCTCGCTGCGGCCGTTCCCGTAGGCGAAGTCTCGCGACCCGACGTTGCTGAATGCGGCGCCCGATGGAAGGGCCCGGCACGGTAGCCGATGACGTTGCGGCCACGCCGAGGCGGCGCCGGCGCGCTGAGCGGCCCGTGAGGGCTGCGCCCTCAGGGCGTGGGTCCGTGTCGGGGAAAGCTCCGGCAGTGGGTCACTTTGAACCCTGGTTGCTCGGAAGACCTCTCACCCGCGGATTGCGTCCGGGGCAGGCTTCAACCCTCTCCCCCAGGAGAGACCTTTGCGTAACCCTGGGGGTGGGTGCCCGGAAGACCCCTCACCCCAACCCTCTCCCCCAGGAAGAGAGACCCTTGCGTAACCCAGGGTTGGGTGCCCGGAAGACCCCTCACCGAATTCGGCCGAAGACGGCCGATTCTGCCTCTCCCCTCGGAGAGGGTGAAGAACGGCGTCCCCTGAATTGGATTGAGACCGATCACAGTTGCTATCCCCGGGGCGGGAGTAGGGGCGGTCGCGCCTTGGCGGACGCGGGGCGTTATGCAAAGGTCTCCCAGGAGAGAGACCTTTGCGTAACCCGAGGGTGGGTGCTCGGAAGACCCCTCACCCTCGCCCTCTCCCCCAGGAGAGGGATTTAGAGGGGCCGCACCTTCGAGGACATAGAGGGATTTTGCAAAGGTCTCCAGAGGGAGAGGGAGAAAGAGCTGCCCCGCTTTCGAGGTCGAGGCGAGGTTTCGCAAAGGTTTCCACCGGGTGAGGGTAGGAAAGCGGCGGGAGCCTGAAGGCGGTGAGCGTCGGTTGGGAACCGAGGTTTGGCTGTAGGATGACCGTGTAGGCGAGTTGATTGGGGCGACAGCGGTGGCCAGTTTTTTCCCGACCATGACTACAAGCCCGGCGCCGGCGGGCGCGCCGCGGCGTGGCGCGGAGGGGAGAAGCTAGCGACCTAGCACGAACGGTCGAAGTCAGCAGAGGCCTCCCCGGAGCGGGAGGCCTTTTTCGTTGGCCCTGGCTGCGAGAAATGGAGATGAATCCTGGTGGACTACACAGCTGCGACGTATGGGGACCGGATGGCTGGCGTGTACGACAGCTTCTATGGCTCGGTGGATGTCGGCCTGCGAATGGACGTGCTTGAGGAACTGACCGCGGGCGGTCGGACACTGGAGCTGGGAGTTGGGACCGGGAGCTTTGCGCTGCCACTGGCGGCGCGTGGGGTGGACGTGCATGGGATCGACGCCTCCGAGGCGATGGTGGAGCAGCTACGGGCCAAGGAGGGCGGTGCGTCGGTGCCGGTCACCGTCGGGGACTTTGCGGGCGTAGAGGTAGAAGGGACGTTCTCGCTGGTCTACGTCATCAACAACACTTTTTTCATGCTGACGGAGCAGGAGGAACAGGTTCGGTGCTTCGAGAACGTGGCGTCGCACCTGGACGAGTCGGGGGTATTCCTGGTGGATGCGTTTGTTCCGGATGTCACGAGGTTCGATCGGGGGCAGGAGGTGCGGGCGCGGCTGCCGGACCTGGAAACGGTGCGGCTGGATGTGTCGACGCACGACCCGATGAAGCAACTGGTGGATTTCCGGCATGTCCTGCTCAGTGAAGAAGGCATCCGCGTGTTTCCGGCCCGGCTGCGGTATGCGTGGCCTTCGGAGCTCGACCTGATGGCGCGGCTGGCGGGGTTGCGGCTACGGGAGCGATGGGGTGATTGGGACCGGTCGGCGTTTACGTCGAAGAGCGAGGGGCACGTATCGGTCTACGAGCGGGCGTGAAGGTGAGGCTTGGTTCGGACGGCTAGTGGAAGGCGAGAGTCAGGGGGCGCTCAGCCGAACCGGTCGAGCAGTCGCTGCAGGCCCTTCTTGCCGAGTCCCGTCTGCCGATCGCTGAGGATTGCTCCGAGCGTGCCTTGAGGGAGGATGGCCGATCTCGAGCGGAACTTCTTGGTCGGGATCTGGGTTACGCGCCGTCGGTCTCCATCCAGCTTGGAGAGCTTCACTCCGTGGCGGGATGGTCCTTCGTCGGTCCACCCGTCGCGCAGCAAGAGACGCACTAGCTCCCTGGCGGTGATCTTCAACGCGACGGCCTAGGCGCTGGGCGTTAGCTGGCCAATCCGAAGCTTGTGAAGCTGAACAAGGTCTGATGTTGAATTGACTGACAGTTCGGGGGTTCGCGATGGCACGCCATCAGGTTCCAGACTAATCTCGAAGCGCTCCAGGAAGTCATCCAGGCTTCCCGTCTCCAGGAGCAGGTGGATATGGTCTTCGGCCATCTCCTGAAGTTCGGTAACCAGCGTGTCGAGCGAGGGATCGAACGTCGACACGCCAAGTTCGTCGCATTTGCCGACCCACAAGTCGTCTTCTCGCCAGTATCGGAGGGTTACAACCAGCGAGCGGTCAGCGTCGTCAGCCGTCATGGCAGCCCGATTCCACGCCCAGGAGAACGGCCCAATTGCCGCGTATCCGATTGTACGTGGCTGGTTCGGCTGCCCAGCGCGCAGAGTTCTCGAAGCAATTGAATACGGTCGCAGTCGGGCGCGGGTATCCTGACGGGAGATCAGATGGGAAACGAAAAGGAGCGTGGGCGGTGCTGAGATTTCCTGAAGAGATCATGCTTCTGTTGCTGGACGACGAGGGCGGCGATTTCGTCCGGGTGCCGGAGTGGTCGGTGCAGTGCGCGCTGGCTGGCGCGGTGCTGATGGACCTGGCGCTGGAGAACCGGATCGACACGGACCCGAACTGGCTGACGGTGATCGACCCGACGCCGGTAGGCGACGACCTGCTGGACCCGACGCTGGAGAGGATTGCGCAGGCGGACGGGGAACGGGACACGCGCTTCTGGATTCAAGATATCGCCCAGCGCGCGGGCCCGATCCGCGAGCGGGTCCTGGAGCGGCTGGTGGACCACGGCATCCTGCACGTGCGCGACGAGAAGCTTTTGTGGGTGTTCCAAGCGCGGCGTTACCCGGCGGTGGACGGCAAGGCCGACCGGGAAGTGAAGCTGCGGATCATGGAAGTGCTGTTCAGCGATGAGATTCCGGACCCACGGGACATCGTGATCGTGTGCCTGGCAGAGGCGTGCGGAATCTTCCGCGAGCTGCTGTCGCGGCGGGAGCTGGAGCACGTGACCGGCCGGATCGAGCAGGTGCGCAAGCTGGACCTGATTGGCCGGGAGGTTTCGCAGGCGGTCTGGGACATTGAGACGTCCCTGGCCCTAACGATGCACCCCCTGATGTAGCCGCAAGCGGCTTTTGCTGGGGATCGAGTTTCAGCCGGGGCTGGAGTGCTTTGGATCCGGCGAGAGTTTGGATCCTCGCAGCATCTGAGACACGCGGGTATAGCTAGCTGCTGGCGTTTGCGTCGGGATCTTTCGCCAGGGGCAGTACGAAGAAGACCCCAGCATCCTCTGCTGTTGTGGGATGTACCCCAAAGCCGAGCGAGAGCTTGAGCGCGTGGTTGGCCACATTTTTACCGCCGCTCCGCGACCGCACCTGATAGCAGCCGAGGGTCGTGGCCAGCCGAATCATTTCCTTTTGCAGCGCGGTTCCGACACCGCGGCGTCGTTGATCTTCGGCGACACCAAAGGCCAGCACCTTGGCCTCGCGCAGAGGCTCGCCATATTTGGTAATGCTGGGACGGTCGCATTCGGGCCCGATCTGCTGAACAACGACGCGCAAAAACCCCACCGGACGGTTAGATACGACCGCAATCAGAAGATGCGACTCCAGATGCCACGCATGGTCCGCCGTGAGCCACGAAGTCTGACGCAACGCTGCAGCCAAGTCGTGGGTCGCCTGATAGTGGGAATCGCCCGGCCGGCAGGGCTGGATCGTGAAGTCGGCCATGTCACTAGCCAACCTTTGAGGACCTCGAGACGCTTAGCACCCGGCGCTCAGGTTTAGGGCGGCGCGAACACGCGCGACGATTGCTTGATGCTCCATCGCAGCAAAGTCGGTTGTGTCGATTCGAAAGAGTTCAGCGCCGTCGGTGAGCGGACCGTAGACAGGGTACTGCTGGCGCCATTCGCGGGCCTGGGCCTCGATGCTCATCCCGGCGTCGTGGCCCGCGTGCCTGTCGGCTGTGCCTGTTCGATTGAGATACCTGCACAACGCCGTGGCGGAGTCGGCGTGACAGTGGAGTTCGAGGACTTCAAGGTCGAACCGTTCTCGTACGCGGGAGAGCCACCGGGCCGAGTAGGGTCGATGAAACGCCGCCTCGGCGATGACCGACCGGCCGGCGCTGAGAATCGTCTCGACGGTGAGGTAGAACAGCGCGAATGAAGCCGCGCCGAGCTTCTTGGACCACGCGCGGTCGCCGATGCCGAGGGTGTCGAAGAGGGTTTCCTTGATGGCGTCACGTTCGATGACGGGGACCGGCAGAGCTTCGGCCAGGCGGCGCGCCAGCACTGTCTTTCCGGTAGCCGGCGCTCCGGAAATGAGAATCAATACAGGCCTAGCCATGCTGCGAAGCAGTCCCCGCGTGACAGAGCGTCAGTTTCGAGCCTAGCGGGTGGTGTATTGCTCGGGGCTCAAAGCGAAGAGGGCAACCACAAGGGTTGCCCCTACGCGGGAGGCCGGACACGCCGGTTAGTTGGTGGTGACGGCGCCCTGGCTGGCGGAGGAGACGAGGGCGGCGTATTTGGCCATGGCGCCGGTGGGGTAGCGCGGGGGTGGCGGCTGCCAGCCGGCGAGGCGTTCCTCGATTTGCTCGTCGGTGAGGTGCACGTTGAGGGTGCGGTTGGCTACGTCGAAGGTGATTGGGTCTCCGTCCCGGACAGCGGCGATGGGGCCGCGGCGGAAGGCTTCGGGGGCGACGTGGCCGATCATGAAGCCGTGGGAGGCGCCGGAGAAGCGGCCGTCGGTCATCAGGGCGACCGAGTCGCCAAGGCCGGCGCCCTGGATGGCGCCGGTGACGGCCAGCATTTCGCGCATGCCGGGGCCGCCGGCGGGGCCTTCGTTGCGGATGACGATGAAGGAGCCGGGTTCGATGTCCTGGTCGATGACGGCCTGGAAGCAGGCTTCCTCGCCGTCGAAGACGCGGGCGGGGCCGGTGAAGGTGTCGCGCTCCTGGCCTGAGACCTTGATGACGCAGCCGTCGGGCGCCAGGTTGCCGCGCAGGATGAGGATGCCGCCGGTGGGCTTGAGGGGGTTGTCGGCGGGGTAGATGACCTGCTGGCCTGGTGTTTCCTGGGCGGCCTGGGCCACTTCGGCGATGGAGCGGCCGTCCACGTAGCGCTCGTCGCCGTGGAGGAGGCCGAGCTTGTGGAGTTCGCGGGCGACGAGGGAGAGACCGCCGGCCTGGAACACATCGGTGGCGACGTAGTTCCCCCAGGGCTTGAGGTCGGCCAGGATGGGCACGCGGGCGGCGATGCGGTCGAAGTCCTCGAGTTCCAGGTCCACGCGGGCCTCGTGGGCGATGGCCATGATATGGAGGACGGCGTTGGTGGAGCCGCCGGTGGCGGCCACGGCGGAGATGGCGTTCTCGACGGATTCGCGGGTGATGATGTCGCGGGGGCGGACGTCGCGGTCGAGCAGGTCCATGACCAGGCGGCCGGCTTCGAAGGCGGTGTCGGCCTTGCCGCCGTCCATGGCGGGCACGACGTTGGCGCCGGGCGGGCTGATGCCGAGGAAGTCGAGGGCGGTGGCCATGGTGTTGGCGGTGAACTGTCCGCCGCAGGCGCCGGCGCCGGGGCAGGCGGCGTTCTCGATTTCCATCAGTTCGTCGGCGCTGAGCTTGCCGGCGGCGTGGGCGCCGACGCCTTCGAAGACTTCCTGGATGGTGATGTCCTGGCCGCGGAACTTGCCGGGCGCGATGCTGCCGCTGTAGAGGGCCAAGCCCGGGATATTGAGGCGTGCCAGGGCCATGGCGCCGGCGGGGATGGTCTTGTCGCAGCCGACGATGACGACCAGGGCGTCAAAGGAGTGGCCGATGGCGGCGACTTCGATGGAGTCGGTGATGACCTCGCGGCTGATGAGGGAGGCGCGCATGCCCTCGGTGCCCATGGAGACGCCGTCGCTGACGGAGATGGTGTTGACCTCCATGGGGGTCCCGCCGGCGGCGCGGATGCCCTCCTTGACGCGCTGGGCCATGCGCCGGTGGTTGAAGTTGCAGGGCATGGTTTCGATCCACTGGTGCGCCACGCCGACGATGGGCCGGGCCAGGTCTTCATCGGAAAAGCCGATGGACTTGAGCTGGGAGCGGGCCGGCGCGCGGGCCGGGCCGTCGGTCATGGCGGCGCTGTTGCGCTTGCGTGGATCGGACATGAGGGGTCCTTGCGGTGTGGCGACTGTGGCCGTGTCGAGCTACATGGTGGGGGCGGAGGCGTGGGGATTCAAGGGTGAGGAGGCGCGAAGTGTCGTGACCGGTCGGAGGCCCCTGCGTAAACCAAGGCTGGTTGCCCGGAAGACCCCTCACCGATTTCCGGCGAAGACGCCGGAATCTGCCTCTCCCCCAGGAGAGGGCGAAGACCGGCGACCCCTTGAATAGATTGACACCCAACACAGCTGCTCGCCCCCAGGAAAGGGACTGAAAGCGGCCGCAGATTCGAGGACCAGGGGAGCTGTGCAAAGGTCTCCGTGGGGAGAGGGGATATCCCCCTGCAGGCGGCGGCTGGCTGTCAGTCCTGGTGGAAGAGTTCCTCCAGCATCTGGAGCGGGACGAGGCCGGATGCGGTGTCGACGTCGAGGATGTCGGCGTGCTCGGCCTGCCAGCGGGCCTGGACGTCGGACTTGTCGAGGTAGGCGGAGGCGGCTTCCCAGTCCTCGCACTCCAGGAGGCCGATAGCGTGGTTCATGAAGAGGACGATGGTGAAGTTGCGGATGCCGGCTTTGACATTTTCTTCCAGCAACTCCGGCCAGACGGCGGCGTGAGTGCGGCGGTAGTCGTCGACGCGGTCGGGCTTGATGGGCAGAGCGAAGGCGATACGTTGCATGATGCGCTCCGGGAGACAGATACGACGCTTGGAAGGATGCGCGGATCGCCGTGAATCGTCCACACACGTTTGCAGGAAACCCGCTGAACCGGGCCGAATACGAGCGGCGCGACGCGCAGTGGCTGGAAGCGCGAGAGCAGGATCCGGGCAGCCGGTTCCTGCCCCTGCGCGCACTGGACGTGCTGCTGGAAGGGGAGGATCCGGCGCGGCTGGCGTGGGTGAGCGGCGATGCGGCGGCCGGACTGGACGGGCCGCGGTTTCTGCTGGGGTTGCGGGACCACGTGACGCACTTTGCAGTAGACGTGTCCAAAGGCGATGAATATCTGACGGAGGGCGGCGAGCGGCGCTACGTGGACGTGCGGACGGCGGGAATGCTGCTCGCGGCGGCGGACGCCGGGATTGCGGCGCAGGCGCGGGCGCAGGTGGACTGGCATGCGCGGCACGGCTTTTGCAGCGTGTGCGGCGAGCCGACGGAGGCGCTGCGGGGCGGTCAGCAGCGGACCTGCGGGAGTTGCGGGGCGGATCACTTTCCGCGCACGGATCCGGTCATCATCGTGGTGGTGACGGACGGGGATCGGTGCCTGCTGGGGCAGTCGCACGGACGGCTGTCGCAGATGCGGATGTTCTCGGCGCTGGCGGGGTTCATGGACCAGGGCGAGACCATCGAGGAGGCCGTGCGACGTGAGGTGCTGGAGGAAGCGGGAATCCGGGTGGGGGCGGTGCGGTATCACTCGTCGCAGCCGTGGCCGTTTCCGTCGTCGCTGATGATCGGGTGTCACGCGGATGCGCTGACGACGGATCTGCGGCCGGACGACGTGGAGATGCTGTCCGTGCAGTGGTTCGAGCGAGAGTCGGTGAAGCGAGCGCTGGCGGGTGAGGACGCCGAGCTTCGGATACCGGCTTCCTTTGCGATTGCACACCACTTGATCCGGGCCTGGGCCGAAGGCAGGGCCTGAACAGCGCAGGCGAGCTGCCGTACGGCTGCCCGGCAGGCGACTCCGCCCCGCGAGCAGCGTGTTAGTCACATGTCGACCGCGATGCGGAAGCCGTGGCTGGCCAGGCGGCGGGTTGGGTCGCCGTGGTAGCGACGCGACGACAGCAGCTGATCGGGGCGCAGCTTGCCAAACGACCCGCCACGCAGAATGCGTCGGCCGGATGAGGAGAACCGATCCTGGCACCACTCGTTGACGTTGCCGCCCAGGTCGTAGAACCCATGCGCGTTCGGCGTGAATGTCCCAACCGGCGAGGTGAACAGATAGCCGTCGTTGAAGCCCGCGATGCACGGCACTGGGTCGTCGATCTGCTCGATTTCGGCCGCCGTGCGGTCGGGATAGTAGTGCAGGTACTCATGTCGGAGCGCACGCAACGCGGCCGCGTGACCGTGCCACTCCTCACCTTGATAGTTGCCCGCGCCGCATGGTGGCGGCCACGACTGGCCCCACGGGTAGACGCCGGTTAGCCGGCAGTCCTTGCGCGCGGGTTCGGCCGCTGGATTCTCCAGATGTCCGATCCCGACCGCGCAGCTCCACTCGTGGTCGGTCGGAAGGCGGTAGGTTCGGCCCTCGCGTTCGCTGAGCCAGGCGCACAACGCCTGGGCGTCGTACCAGCTGATGTTGCCCACCGGGTGGTCCGGGCTCTCATGCCGGAAGGAACGCGGCCCGTCGTAGTGGCGGCCCGAGGCGACCCAATCTCTAATCCGCACCGGCCAGACGCCAAGCAGCACGGTCGTGCCCGGAACCGGTAGAAACTCCACGCCGAGCAACCTCCCCGCGGGATGGTCGTGCGCCTTCAAGCGCGAGTCTGTCTTCTGATGCTGGCGTCCTGCAACGATCCCCCACTACCCGAGGAACGCCCAAGTGGAGACCACGGAGCCACGGGTGCCGGTGTCGATAGCGATCACGCGCTACGTGAGCAGGTCGAAGGCGCTGAGTTCGTTATAGAGAGCAGCCGCCCGCGCCGAACTCAAGGTCGAGCGCGCCAGCCCTGTAACCGAACTCACCTCAGGCGAGCGCAGGTAGCGTGTAGATTGAAGAGTGATTGCGAGTCCGCGGGCGGAGCTGTGATCGTGGTCAGATCCCTAAGTACGCGTGCTGTTCTTCTGGTTGCCGGCTTTGCGCTGGCGATGGCGGCGATGGACTGCGGGGCCGAGGCGCCCGCACCGACCGAACGAATTGTGACCGTACCGGTTGAGGTCGAGAAAATCGTCGAAGTCGAGAAGGTCGTCGAGGTCGAGCGGGTGGTGACGGTGACGAAAGAGGTGCCAGTGGAGGTCAGGGCGCCCCAGCCACCAGCGCCGGCGCCGCAACCGACAGCTGCCGCGACGCCCGCCGCTCCCGCGGGGCCATCCATCTACAAGATGGGGCTGTTTGAAGACCCAATCTCGCGGAACACCTGGAACTACCTGGGCGGGCCTGCGGGGTCGGTGTGGACCGGGTACGTGATCGGCGGTTATCACACGTCGTTGTACGGCTACTCCCCGCAGCGGTTTGACTGGGTACCGGCGGTGGCCGATGGGCTGCCGACGCCGCTGGCCAAGGAGACGGTTGACGGAACCGAATTCTGGACGACCGAAGTCTCGATCAAGCAAGGCGTGGAGTGGAGCGACGGTGAGCCGCTGACGGCCGACGACTTCGTGTTCACCGTGAGCACGGTCCGGGAACTCAGCCTCGGTTCCAACTGGGCGTCGCTGGTGCACCCGGCGTTCGTGGATCGAGCGGAAGCGCTGGACGACCACCGGCTGAAGATCTACTTCACGTCGACGGACGACGAAGGGAACGCGCAGACGCCGGGACTGAGCATCTGGCAGTTCGGGCTGGCCTTCATGCCAATCCTGCCGGAGCACTACTGGGCGCCGGTGGTTGAGGAGGCGCGGAAAGCCGGCGAGGTTCCGCAGCAGATCGAAGCCCTGTTCGCGCATGTGCCTGACGGCGAGCCGACGGCCAACGGCCTGGAGTACGGCCAATGGGAACCGGGCGCGTTCTTCGAGAACGCGACGGTCCCGGGCTACTTCAGCCAGGGCACGCAGATCACCGAGTACGCCAATGGCGCCTACGAGGCGACCAACGAGCGGCTGGGTTACACCGAGACCTACTACGGGGAGCCGACCGGCGACAAGGTGCTGGAGCTCGAGATTGGGCCGCACTTCGAGTCCGAGATCTTCAGCATTTACGGGAACCAGGACTCCGCAATCCTGGCCCTGACCAAGGGCGACATCGACTTCCTGTTCAACCCGCTGGGGCTTGAGAAGGGCTTCCTGGACCGGGTACGCCAGACGGCGGATCTGCAGGTCGTGGAGAACCTGGACAACGGGGTGTTCTACCTGGGCTTCAACACGCGCAAGCCGCCGATGAACAACAAGGCGTTCCGGCAGGCGGTGGCCACGGTCATCGACAAGGAGTTCGTGACCCGGACCATCCTGCAGGACACGGCGATCCCGATGTACGCCATGGTTCCGGAGGGGAACGCGTTCTGGTACAACGACGCGACGGCCAAGATCGGGCAGGGCCTGGGACGTGGCGAACGGATCGCCGCGGCCGTCGAGCTCCTGAAGGGCGCCGGCTTCACCTACGAGAAGGAACCGGAGGTCAGCGAAGACGGCGCGTTCGTGGTCAACGGCGGCGAGGGCCTGCGTATGCCGGACGGCACCGAAGTTCCCGAGCTGGAGCTGATCGCACCGAGCGCCGGTTACGACCCGTTGCGTTCGACCTTCGCCATCTGGATCGAACGCTGGCTGAACGACCTGGGCATCCCCACCAAGGCGCGGCTGCTCGGGTTCAACCTGATCGTGGAGAAGCTGTTCAGCGAGACGGTGGACAAGGACCTAGACATGTGGATCCTGGGTTGGGGCTTCACGATCTTTCCCAACTACCTGGAGAACATCTTTCACAGCCGGCACTCACCTGAACTGGAGGACGGCGGCGTGAACTGGGGTGGCTATGCGAACCCCAAGTTCGACGAACTGGCCGCTGGATTGCTGTCCGAGACGACGATCGAGGGCGCGCGAGACAAGGCCTACCAGATGCAGGCACTGCTGGCGGACGACCTGCCGTACGTGACCCTGTTCACAACGCCGAAGATCGACGTGTTCCGGCCTGTCAAGGTCGAGTACCCGTACACCTCGGTGCTTGGAGGAATGGCGCAGGCGCAAGGTCTGCAACACGTGGTGCTGATCAAGTAAGACCAGGTCGTGCTTCATCGCCGGGTTCGTGCCCACGACGGCCCGGCGATGAGGACGCCATAGGAGTTCGCCGGCAAGAGGTATGGCTGCATACATCGTCAAGCGCGTCCTGCAGATCGTGCTGACCTTGTTCGTATTCCTGACGATCGTGTTCTTCCTGGTGAACGCCCAGCCTGGCGACATCAGCCGCCTGTACTCCCTGGACCCGAACCTGCCACCGGAGACGCGGGCGCAGATGCAGGAGCTGTTCGGGGTCAACGAGCCGCTCTGGAAGCAGTACCTGGTCCATCTCAAGAACACGCTGACGGGAGATCTGGGCGTGTCCTTCAGCCTCTATCCGAGGACAGTGGCTGACGTCATCAAGGAGCGGCTGCCACGGACGCTGGTGCTGTTCCTGACGGCAACCGTGGTGTCGTTCTATCTCGGCTTCGGGCTGGGCAAGATCATCGCCTGGCGACGGGGCGGTTGGGTGGAGTACACGTCGACGCTGGGCGGGGTGACGCTGTACACGGTGTTCACGCCCTGGTTCGGGCTGATGATGATCTGGCTATTCGCCTTCAAGGCCGGCTGGTTTCCGATCGGGAAGTTCCTGGACCCGGTGGTTTGGCAGGACGCACCGTCGGACGCGAACACCGTCTTCAACCTGATGCTGGCGACGGCGGTGGTCCTGTCGGTGATCACATTCACCGTATTCCTCGTGACCAGCAAGAAGCGGCTCGGCATGGCGCGGGCGTTGCAGGCCGGAATCATTGCCGTGTCCGTGCTGATCGTGGCGGGCGTGTGGCTCTCGTCGGGCGTGGGCTACCTGGCCTGGGACATCGTGAAACACATGGTGCTGCCGATCGCCACGCTGACGCTGATCAGCTTTGCCGGGACGATGCTGCTGACGCGCAACAGCATGCTGGAGGTGATTCGCGAGGACTACGTGCTGGCGGCGCGCGCCAAGGGTCTGCCCGAGAAGGCGGTACGCGACCGGCACGTGGCGCGAAACGCGCTGCTGCCGGTGGTGACCAGCTTTGTCTTCAGCCTGGCGTTCGCCATTGACGGCGGGGTGATCATCGAGTCGATCTTCTCCTGGCCAGGGATGGGACAGACGCTGGTGGCGGCGACGGTGAGCGAGGACCTGCCGCTGGCGGTGGGCACGTTCGTGTTCGTGGGGCTGTTCGTGCTGCTGGCCCACCTGGCGGCCGACATCCTCTACGCCTACCTGGATCCAAGGGTCCGATACTGATGATTGTCGACACCGGACCCGTCCGGAACGCGCCGTCGCTCTGGCGGGTGCGCCTGGGGCTGGCGGGGCGCAGCCTGAAGCAGAACTGGTCACTGTTCCTGAGGACGCGGATCGGGATCCTGGGGCTTGTGATCATCTGCTTCTACATGCTGCTGGCCCTGGCGCATCCGATCCTGATGAACACGGTCTGGGACGAACGGATCTACGACCCGGTGATCGGCTTTGCCTTCGACGAGACGCAGCAGCCGGCGCCGCCGAGCCTGGCCCATCCGCTGGGCACCGACCCGCTGGGTCGGGACATATTGAGCCAGCTGATGTTCAGCGCGCGTTCGGAGTTTCTGCTGGGGCTGCTGGCGGCGGTGGTGACGGTGTGCATCGGCACGATGGTCGGGGCAACGGCCGCCTACTTTGGCGGGCTGATCGACATGCTGCTGATGCGGCTGGCCGACATCATGATCATGATGCCGGGGATCAGCATCCTGATCGTGCTGAGCGCCCTAATCGAGGTTGGACACCTGGAACTGGCGCTGCTGATCGGGATCCTGTCGGGCTTCGGCGGGACTGGGGTGGTGCTGAAGTCGCAAGCGTTATCGGTTGTGGTCAAGCCCTACATCGAGGCGGCTCGGACCTCGGGGGGCGGCACGCTGCACATCATCCTGGTTCACGTGGTGCCGAACCTGCTGCCGCTCTCGTTCCTGTACATGATGTTCACCGTGACCAGCGCCATCTTCTCGGAGGCGGTGCTCAGCTTCCTGGGCCTCCTGGACGTGCGAATGAGCTGGGGGCTGATGATCCACACCACGGAGTCGGCCGGCTACCTGCTGCAAGTGGGCGAGTACTGGTGGCTGATCTTCCCGGCCAGCCTGTCGATCACGTTGCTGTGTTCGTCGTTCTACCTGCTGGGCCGGTCCCTGGACGAGGTCGTGAATCCACGGCTTCGGCGCACCTGACGAGACCCATGACGGACTCTCATGTGAGCGCGGTGGGTGCGCCGGGAGTCGCGACGCCAGAGGTTTCGGGGCTCTGGCGGTTCGCGCAACGCCAGGGCATGGACCGGCGACGTTTTCTGCAGGCACTGACGGCCGGCGGGGCGGCGGCGGTGCTGGCCGCGTGCGGGGAGCGGGGTGAGGCGGATTCGGGCGCGGCAGCGGTGGACGCGCGAAGTGCCGCGACGCCTGCACCCTCGCCGGCATGGTTCAAGGACACAACGCCGTTCATCGTGCACGACGACGGCAAGAGCCTGGAAGCTCGGCTGGAGAATATGCGGGGGGTGATCACGCCCGTGCGCGAATTCTTCGTGCGCAACAACTCCGTGAGCCTGGATGTGGACGTGGAGAGTTGGCAGCTTTCGATTGAGGGCGACGCCGTTACGAATCCAATCCAACTGTCGTATAACGACATCCTGAAGCTGCCGAGACGCAGGATCGTCTCGTACCTGGAATGCGCCGGGAACCAGCGGGCCATGTTCGACCTGGTGAAAGGACAGAAGGCCAAGGGCACGCAGTGGAAGACAGGCGGCGTGGGGTGCGCGGCATGGACCGGGGTGTCGCTGCGCGACGTGCTGCAACTGGCGGGGATCAGCGACGACGCGGCGAACGTGCTGCTGATCGGACTGGACACGGAGTCGCCGGAGGAGGGCTTTCGGCGGGTTCTGCCAGCCGAGAAGGCGCTACACCCGGATACGTTGCTGGCCTACCGGATGAACAACGAGCGGCTGCCCCGTGATCACGGCTTTCCGCTGCGCGCGCTGGTGCCGGGATGGGTGGGCAGCACGAACGTGAAGTGGCTGGGGCGGATCGTGGTGTCGAGGTATCCAATCTGGACGCGCAACAACACGACCTCGTACGTGCTGATAGGCGACGCCTATCCGTCGGAGGGCGAGGCAGCGGGGAAGGTGACGACCAAGCAGGTGATCAAGAGCGCCTTGGCGCTGCCCTGGCCGGCGAAACTCGAGGCCGTGTCGCAGCGTCTTCATTGCACTGCGTATTCGCCGGACTCTCGAGGCTTTGTTGGCAGCTCCGTTTGCGTGTCCGAACCGCCGCTGATTATCAGGGGCGTCGCGCATTCGCCGGATGGTCCGATTATGAGAGTTGAGTGGAGCACCGATTCAGGCCGGACGTGGCGCGATGCAACCTTGTCGAGGTATGAGCGGTATGAGTGGGCGTGGTTCACTTTCGACTGGGACCCAGTGCCCGGCAACTACATCGTCATGACGCGGGCCACGGACGCGGCGGGAAATACGCAGCCGGATGAGATTCCCTTCAACGAGAAGGGGTATCTGTTCAACCAGCCGCTGCCGCATCCGGTCACGGTGACGCCGCCGAGGCACGCGATTTAGGACCATGCCGAACCGCTCTTCGTCAGCGCCCGTCCTCACCGTCGAAGACCTGACGATGTACTACGGGACGCGGTCGGGCGACGTGCAGGCGGTTGACGGCGTTTCGTTTGCGGTTGGGCGCGGCGAGTCCGTGGGCCTGGTGGGGGAGTCGGGCTGCGGGAAGTCGTCGATTGCGATGACGCTACTGAAGTTGCTGCCGGAGAACGGGCGGATCGTCGGCGGCCGGATCCTGCTGGACGGGACGGACCTGGCGCCGCTCTCGGAAGACCAGATGCGCACGTATCGCTGGAACCGGATTGCGATGGTGTTCCAGGCGGCGATGAACTCGTTCAATCCGGTCTATACGGTTGGGGACCAGATCATCGAAGCGCTTGAGACTCACATCGAGACGGATCCTGACGTGTCGATGGCGCGGGTCCGGGAGCTTTACGACCTGGTGAGCCTGGACCCGAGCTTCATCGGCCGCTACCCGCACGAGTACAGCGGGGGCATGAAGCAGCGGGCGGGCATTGCGATGGCGCTGGCCTGCGAGCCGGATTTACTGATTGCGGACGAGCCGACGACGGCGCTGGACGTGATCGTGCAGGACCGCATCCTGAAGGAACTGCGGGACGTGCAGCAGAAGCTGAATATGAGCCTGATCTACATCTCGCACGACATGGCGGTGATCGCCGAAGTGAGCCACACGGTGGGCGTGATGTACGCGGGGCGGATCGTGGAGTGGGGCGAGACGGTGGACATCTTCCGGAACCCCATGCACCCATACACGCAGACGCTGATGTCGGCCTTCCCAAGCGTGACCGGCCCCAAGCACGAGCTGGCGATGCTGGGCGGGGAGCCGCCCAATTTGCTGAACCCGCCGTCGGGTTGCCGGTTCCATCCGCGCTGTCCGTATGCGACCGACGTATGCGAGACGGACGAGCCGCCGAAGGTCGAGGGCTCGGGCGCGCACTGGGCCGCCTGCTGGCACCCGCTGGAGGCGTAGGCGAGATGGCAGGCGCGACCGCAGTGGGGACGAAGCCGCTGATCAGGGTGGAGGGGCTGGAGAAGCACTTCCCCGCGGGGTCGCACTGGTTCCGGCGCAGCGACAGCTTTGTCCACGCGGTGGACGGAATCTCGTTCGAGCTGGCGCGCGGCGAGAGCTTTGGGCTGGTGGGCGAGTCGGGCTGCGGGAAGACGACGACGGGACGGCTGCTGGTGCGCCTGGCGCAGCCGACGGGCGGACACGTGCTGTTCGACGACGGCCAGGGCGCATCGACTGACATCACGACGCTGCGCGGCGAGGAACTGAAGGCCTTTCGGCGCAAGGCGCAGATGATCTTCCAGGACCCGTACGAGTCACTGAACCCGCGGCGCACGATCTTCGACACCGTGGCCGAGCCGCTGAAGGTCCAAAACGCCTGCCCGCCGCTGGAACGGATGGAGCGGGTATCGCGCATGCTGGAGATGGTGGGCCTGACGCCGCCCGCCACCTACCTGTTCAGGTACCCGCACGAGCTGTCGGGCGGACAGCGTCAGCGGGTGGCGATCGCGCGGGCGCTGGTGATCGAGCCGATCTTCGTGGTGGCCGACGAGCCGACCTCGATGCTGGACGTCTCGATCCGCACCGGCGTGATGAACCTGATGGAGAGCCTGGCCGAGCGGCTGGGGATCAGCTACCTGTACATCACCCACGACCTGGCGGTGGCCCGCTACATGTGCTCACGGATCGCGGTGATGTACCTGGGCAAGATCGTCGAAATGGGCGACACCGAAGCCGTGCTCCAAGACCCCCAGCACCCCTACACCCAGGCCCTGCTCTCAGCCGTGCCGATCCCCGACCCCACCGCCACCCGCGCCCCCGTCCAAATCACCGGCGGCGTAGCCCGCCCCCTCGACCCCCCACCCCGCTGCCGCTTCTACAGCCGGTGTCCGATTGCGGACGACTTCTGCCGGGACAACCCGCATCCGCCGCTGGAGGAAAAGGGGGCGGGGCAGCGGGTGGCTTGTTACAAGGCGTAGAGGTCCGATCACTGGGAGGTGCCACGTGGTGGCACCTAGGAGTCGGCGACGGCGGGTTGCTCCGCTGTCCACGGTCTGACACCATCGACCCATGGGAACATTCAGCATCCCCATCGGCATCGGCGACCAGGAACGCGAGCGCTGGACGACGCTGGACGCGCTCGTCGACACGGGCGCATCCATAACGTCGGTCCCGGCGTCCGTGCTGCGCGACTTGGGCGTGGCACCAATGACCCAGCAGAGCTTTCAGTTCGGGCAGGGCGAAGTTCGACTGATGGACGTTGGCCAGACGTGGGTGCGGATCGAAGGGCGTGAGGTCGTCACGCTGGTCCTGTTCAATGAAGAGGGGACCCTGCCGCTGCTCGGCGCACTGGCACTCGAGGGAGTGTTCATGGGCGTTGACCCGGTGGCCAAGCGACTGGTGCCGGTAGAAGGGCTGATGCTCTAGCGGGCGATTGCCTGGCGAGCAGAATCCCGCGCCATAGGCAGGCGTTCGGCGCCCGAGCCTCGCGCTGGAATGGAACCGATTTATGGCTGAAACGTTTACACACTGGGACGCAGCGGATCACTTGCAAAGCAAGGAGGATTTGCGGCTGTACTTGGAAGCTTGTGCGGACGAGGATCCGGGTGATGGCAGCCTGATTCGCGCCGCGCTCAACGACATCGCGCGTGCGCAGAACATGAGCCAGTTGGCTCGTGAAATCGGCATGACGCGCGAGGGGCTTTACAAAGCGCTGTCCGAACAGGGCAACCCGTCGTTTTCCACGGTCATCCGCATTATCCGCGCAGAGGGTAAGCAACTGCGGATTACGACGTAGAAACACAGCGAATCCGCACGCAGGTAATTCAAACCCGAGACTCGCCGGGTGGAATCTGCTGGTAACTGATTTCCGGCATAGTGGACAATTGAGCAGGCTGCGTCGGCACAGTCAGCAGTATCGGAAAGCTCTGTCACCAAGGCTCGAAAATTTGACCACTACACACCTACGTCAATATATCAAATCGTGATATACTCTTCACAGTGGTGTGTGATTGCACATTCACTAGCGTGGCTAGGAAACTGGCGACCACACGCATCGAAATCTTCTGAATCTTCAAACCACTTGATATGCCGCCGATCGGCTGCAACTGGAATTGAGCACAGCGCATGCCTGCTGTCCCAACAAAAATCGCGATCATCTACGACTTCGACGGTACTCTTGCTCCTGGAAACATGCAGGAACACAATTTCTTGCCTGTTATCGGAATGACGCCCGCAAAGTTCTGGAAAGAAGCAAAGTGCTTGGCTCAGCAACATCAAGCAGACGAAATACTGACATACATGCTCCTAATGCTGCGGAATGCAAGTACAGCCGGCGTAGCCGTTCGAAAGACCGACTTTGCAGAGCATGGTCAAACAGTCAAGCTGTTCGAGGGCGTTGATGAGTGGTTTGACCGAATCACTGACTACGGCCAAAGCAAGGGCATTCAAATAGAACACTACTTGGTCTCGTCTGGCAATGAAGAGATCATAGCCGGATCATCGATTGCTGACAAATTCGAGAAAATCTACGCTTCAAAATACATCTTTGACGAAAACGGTGTTGCTTCGTGGCCAGCCTTAGCCATTAATTACACGACGAAGACACAATATCTCTTTCGAATTAACAAAGGTACGCACGATTTAGGCGACAATGAGGCAATTAATAAGGTGGTGGAAAAAGACGATCGTCCAGTTCCATTTGAAAACATGATATTCATAGGCGACGGTACAACTGATGTGCCTTGCTTCAGGCTTGTAAAGGATCAGGGTGGCTTGTCTATTGCCGTCTACAAGCCCCGTACCAGATATGCAAAGAGAAAGGCGACCAACTACCTCAAGGACGGGCGAGTGCACTGCGTGGCACCGGCGAACTACTCAGATAACGGACAGCTAGACAAGATCGTCAAGGCCCGGATCAGCGAAATTGCGGCTCGTGCCGACCTTGCCAAGCTCATGAAATAAGTTCTTTGGCCTTCGTTCAGAGTCGATTCGAACGGGCCGACACTCCAGCTGACCCATGGCTAGGCGTCTTCGTCCAGAGAGGAGCTCTGTCGTCAGTACTGAAGCGGGGCGGCCTGTTGTCAATTGCGAGCGGATCAAGCGGCAGCGCGTGCGGGCAGCGACTCACGTGCCGAGGCTACGCTCCCGCCGGGGGTGGAATCGCCAAAAATCAAGCTGAAGCGAGACTGGTGGCGGAGGAGGTGGGATTCGAACTCACGAGGAGGACGACTCTTGTCGGGGCAATCCGCACCCGCCATTGGAGGAGTAGGGGGCGGGACAGAGAGCAGCCTGCTACAAGGCGTAGCGGTCCGATCGCGTCAATCTCAGGTTCAGGCGTTCGACCACCTTCGAGGCGGGATGCCGGCCTTGCCGAAGATCCGCAGCGCAAAAGCAGCGATGCTCAGCGATACACCTGGTCCCGGCCACCAACCCTAAGGACCAGGACTCGAAGCACGTTGTCCTGAATGTCGCAGATGACGCGGCAGCGGCCAACGCGGTAGCGCCATAGACCGCCCATGGGACCGGAAAGTGCCCGACCACGCTCGCGCGGGTCCGCCGAGGATGCGGCGACGGTGTCCATGTAATCGAGAATCCGCCGGGCCATCCGGCGGTCGAGCTTGCGGAGCTGACTTCGGGCCGTGTCGGTGTATTCAACCGCCCAGGCCAAGGTCGGCTCTCACGTCGTCGGCGGAATGCAGGCGTTCCCGGCCCCTGCGGACGCGCTCGAGCACATCGGCGGCCAGGTAGTAGTCCTCCAGATCGTCCAGCCCAGACTCGATGAGTTCGCGCAGGTAGAAGGCCTTGGAGCGCCCGGTTTGGGACGCGAGGAAGTTCAGGCGCTGCTCGGACTCAGGCGACAGCCGGACTGAGGTTGGCAAGGCGGCAGCTCCTCGCGATTCGCGTACTTGTATTCAGTGTATTCGAGGCTGGCTAACCGTCAACTGCGCCAGACCAAACACACCAATCCTTCTCATGCCTGACTGCCAGAGACTCCACACTGGCGCGCGGAGTGGGCGACGAGGCCTCGTGTGCCAGGCACGGCAGCAGCTCCAGCGTTCCGAGAGGCAACAAAAGAGGCACTGCAAGACCGTACAGCGTTCGCTTGCTCGGGGCTGGGGCGAGGTTTATCCGCCGAGATTGGCGGAGGAGGTGGGATTCGAACCCACGACCGAAAGGGATACTCCCGGTAACCGCTTAGCAGGCGGCCGCACTAGACCAACTATGCGACTCCTCCAGGCGTTGGTGACGCGGAGCAAGGACCTGGCGGAGGGGGTGGGATTCGAACCCACGAGGCGGTTGCCCGCCTAGTGGTTTTCAAGACCACCTCCTTAAGCCACTCGGACACCCCTCCGATTCACCACCGAATTATAGCCCCGCCGGGGCCGCTTCCAGTCGTAGGCTCGGGCGACCGCTCGATGGGCAGGCCAGGGGAGCAGCCGTGGCGGAAGGCAGCGCGGTTGGCGAAGGTTCGCTCAGCGGCGCCGAGACCTGCGTTGGTCCGCTGCCGGCGACGGTGCTGGAAGGCATTCGGCTGTTCAACGCGCGGGCCTTTTTCGAGCAGCACGAGGCGCTGGAGGAGGCCTGGCTGGCGGAGCCGGGCCCGGTGCGGGATCTGTACCGGGGCATCCTGCAGATCGGCGTGGGGCTCTATCACCTGGAGCGGCAGAACTTTCGAGGCGCGCGCAACCTGCTGACCTACGGGATGGACCGGCTGGCGCCGTTTGAGCCGGCTTGCCGGGGCGTGGACGTTCGGAGTCTGAGGGCGGCGGCGTTGCGCTGTCGTAACGAGCTGGAACGGCTGGGGCGGGAGCGCATCGCCGAGTTCGACACGGGGCTGATTCCAAAGGTACGCCTGGACGAGTCCGTACAGGTTGCATCCGGGCAGAGCGGGTCGCAGACTTCGGCTGCGTCTGCCAATCCGAAGGGCTAGCCGCCCATGCCCAAGCAGTTGCGCGTCGGAATCGCCGGGATTCGTCACAGCCATACGCCTACGCTGGTCCGGCAGTGGGGTGAGCTCGAGGACGCTGAGGTGGTGGCGGCGGCGGACAGCTTCCCGAGCGCGCGGGCGCTGGCCAGCGACGCGTGGGGCATTCCGGCGATCTACGAGAGCTGGGACGCGATGTTCGACGCGGAGGACCTGGACGTGGTGACGTCCACCCTGCCCAACACCCAGCACGCGGACATCGTTGACGCCTGTGCGGCGCGCGGGCTGCCGGTGCTCATTGAAAAGCCGATGGCGAGCGCATTGGCGGACGCCGACCGCATGGTGCAAGCGGCCGAGACCGCCGGGATTCCGGCGCTGATCAACTGGCCGACGCTGGGGCAGACGGCGTTCGAGACGGGCGCACAGCTGGTGGCCGATGGGGCCATCGGCACGCCGCGGCAGTACGTATTCCGCGGTGGCAATCCGATAGCGACCCGCAAGGCCGAGCAGCCCGACTGGTTTCGGTGGCTGTTCGACGCGGCGCAGGGGGGCGGGTCGTGGATCGACTACGCGGGCTATGGCGCGGCGCCCTGCCTGCTGTGGATGGGCCGGCCGCGACGCCTGGCGGCGCGGGGCGCCTCGGTGACGGAGCGAAACGCGCGGGCGGACGAGAGCGCGGCCGCCGTGCTGGAATTCCCTCGCGGCCTGGGCACGATTCAAACCTCGCATGTGCAGGTTGGGTATCCGGGACCGCAGGGAACGATGCTGCACGTCGAGGTCAGCGGCGAGACGGGAGTGCTGGTGCTGACGCCAGCGGCAGACGGCGTTGAGCTGTGCATCTACGACGGCGACACGCGGCGCGAGGGCGAGGTAATCGAGACGCCGGCCCCGGCACCGGAGCGGCGCAGCGGAGTGGCCTACTTCGCGCACTGCGTGCGGGAGGGGCTGCCGATCGATGGCCGCGGGAGCTTCCGGTTCAATCGGGAGGTGGTGGCCATCATCGACGCGGGCGTGCGCGCCCTGACCACTGGCGCCTCGGTGGGCGTGCCGCCGGCGCTGGACGGGTAGCAGGCAAGCCAATGGCCGGGGCTGTCGCGATTACGGGCGCGGGCCGAGGTATCGGCCGGGCCACGGCGCTGCGGATGGCGGCCGACGGCTGGGCCGTGGCAGTTTCCGACGTGGACGGCGACTCGGCGGCGGCCGTGGCCGAGGAAATTCGAAGCGGCGGCGGCACGGCGTTGTCAGCCCAGCTGGACGTGACTGACCACGCGGCGGTTCGCGCGTGGGTCTACGAAGTCGATGACGAGCTTGGCGGGCTGACCGGCGCGGTCGCCAACGCCGGCATCATGCGGGTGCAGAACTTCCTGGACCTGACGCCGGAGATCTGGCGCCAGGTGATGTCGGTCAACCTGGACGGCACGTTCCACTTCGTGCATCCGGTGGCCGAGCGGATGGCGGCGCGGAAGCGCGGGAGCATCGTGATCATTGCCTCGGCGTCGTCGCGCATGCCCTCGTTCGCAACGAACGTCTACAACGTCAGCAAGACGGCCCTGCACGGGCTGACCCGGGTGACGGCGATGGAGCTTGGCCCGCTCAACGTTCGGGTCAACGCTGTGAGTCCAGGGGTCGTGGACACGCCGATGTGGGAGTACATCGACCGCGAGCGGGCCAAGCTGCTGGGCAAGCAGCCGGGCGAAGTAATCGCCGAGGCGATTTCCCGGATTCCGCTGGGTCGCGTGGAGACGCCCGAGGACGTGGCCGGATTCGTGGCGTATCTGCTGTCGGATGCGTCGGACTACATGACCGGCCAGAACATCAGCTACGACGGCGGCTTTGTGATGCCGTAGGAGTCTCGACGAAGGTGCCGGTGTTTCCTGTGCCGTTGATATACTCGACGAGGCCGCCGTTACAAGAAGGCGGCGCCACTCCCCCAGATTTGAAAGGTCCCTTCGCTTGAGTGCGACTCACGATGCCGCGGCGCCAGCCGATGTCTCGGTTGCCGAACCCGAGCCGATCGAAGAACTGGAGTCGATGGAAGACCTGCTGAACGAGCCCGGCGGCGCGATGCAGGGAATCTCGCGAGGCGACGTGATTGAAGGCCTGGTCGTTGGGGTCGACCCCGACGAGCTGTTGATTGACATCGGGTTGAAGTCCGAGGGTGTGGTTCCGCAGCGTGAGCTGTGGGACTCACGGTCGGAAGAGCCGAAGCCGGAATTCAGCGTTGGCGACATTGCCTTCGTATACGTGGTTCGACCGGAAGGCGATGGACCGGCGGTGCTCTCGGTTCGCCGGGCGGCGCAGGAGAAGGTCTGGCGCGCTACCGAAGAACTCTTCGAGAACGGCACGATCATCGAGTCCACCGTCCAGGAATACAACAAGGGCGGGGTGCTGGTGGACGTGGGGCCGCGCGGCTTCGTGCCCCTGTCACAACTCACCAGCCTGCGGCGCGGGCCGGCGGATGAGACCGAGGAAGAACTGAACGCGAAGCTGTCGGAACTGGTCGAAAGGCAGATCTACGTCAAGATCATCGAACTCGACCGGCGGCGTAACCGCCTGATCCTGTCGGAGCGTGTGGCCGAGCGCGAGATGCGCGCCCAGCGGCGCGAGGTGCTGCTGGACGAGTTGCAGGTCGGGCAGATCCGCAAGGGCATGGTCAGCAACATCTGCAGCTTCGGCGCGTTCATTGATCTGGGCGGAGCCGACGGGCTGGCCCACATCTCCGAGTTGTCGTGGAGCCGCGTGGAGAGTCCCGAGGAAATCCTGCGGCCGGGCGAGGAAGTCGACGTGTACGTGCTGGCCCTGGACCGCGTGGACAAGAAGATCGCGCTGAGCATGCGGCGCGCCACCACCGACCCGTGGGCCGATCTGACTTCGCGCTTCCAGGAGCATGAAGTCGTCCCGGGCACCGTCACCAAGCTGGCGCCCTTCGGGGCGTTCGTGCGGCTGGCGGATGGGGTGGAGGGCCTGGCGCACTCGTCGGATCTGGGCAACGCCGCGCTGCACATGGTGAACGAAGGCGATATCGGGCAATTCCGCATCCTGAGCATCGACGCGCAGCGGCGCCGCATCCGCTTAACCCCGGTTGAGATCTACCCGCCGCCGGACGAGGACTACGACGAGCTTGAGGTCGAAGGCGAACTGGCCGCGGTGGCGGAGAGCCCGGACGCAGTTGTCGCTGACGATTCCGGCGACGCGGATGCAGTCGTCGCTGAGGACTCAGGCGACGCGGATGCAGTTGTCGCTGACGTTTCCGACGACGCGGATGCGGCAATCGCTACGGAATCCGACGACGTGGATGCCACAATAGAGGCGAGCGACGAGACCAAGAGCGGTTCGTAGGCTCTGGGTCGCCGCCACCGGAGGTTGCCGTGAACGACAGGCTCGATAAGTTCACGGAGCGCGCCAAGAAAGTTCTGGTCTACGCGCAAGACGAGGCGACGCGCTTTAACCACAACTACATCGGGACGGAACACCTGCTGCTCGGGTTGGTGCGCGAGGGCGAGGGCATCGCGGCCCAGGTCCTCAAGAACCTGGGCGTGGAGCTCAACAAGGTCCGTAGCGCGGTCGAGTTCATCATCGGCCGAGGCGAGCGCATGGTCGTGGGCGACATCACCTTGACGCCGCGGGCCAAGCGCGTCATCGAGCTGTCGATCGAAGAGGCACGGCGGCTGGGCCACAACTACATCGGCACCGAGCACCTATTGCTGGGCCTGGTGCGCGAAGGCGAAGGCATCGCGGCCGGCGTGCTGGAGAGCCTGGGCGTCAACCTCGAGAAGGTGCGATCCCAGGTCGTGCAGGTGGTCAGCCAGAGCCAAAGCGAGCGCCAGCCCGAAGCGGCCACGACGGCCCCTTCCAAGCGATCGTCCAAGACGCCGGTCGTCGATCAGATGGGCATCGATCTCACGGCCGCCGCGCGCGCCGACAAGTTGGACCCTGTGATTGGGCGGCACGACGAGGTCGAGCGGGTGATCCAGATCCTGAGCCGCCGAACCAAGAACAACCCGGCGCTGATCGGCGAACCGGGCGTGGGCAAGACGGCCATCGTGGAGGGCCTGGCCCAGCGCATCATCGAGGGTGAAGTGCCGGACTCGCTGCGCGACCGGCGCGTGCTGACCCTGGACATGGGCACGCTGGTGGCCGGCACCAAGTACCGCGGCGAGTTCGAGGAACGCCTGAAGAAGGTGATCGACGAGATCAAGGGTTCCAGCGACTCGGTGCTCTTCATCGACGAGCTGCACACGGTGGTGGGCGCCGGCGCCGCTGAGGGCGCCGTGGACGCCGCCAATATCCTCAAGCCGTCGCTGGCGCGCGGCGAGTTGCAGGTGATTGGCGCGACGACCCTGGACGAATACCGCAAGTACATCGAGCGCGATGCCGCCCTGGAGCGGCGGTTCCAGCCGGTGATGGTGCAGGAACCATCAATCGAGGAGACCGTGGACATCCTGCGCGGCGTACGCAGCCGCTACGCCGACCACCACAACGTCGAGATCACGGACGACGCCCTGACCGCGGCCGCGGAACTGGCCGGCCGCTACGTCACCGACCGGTTCCTGCCGGACAAGGCCATCGACGTGATGGATGAAGCGGCGGCCCGCGTAAAGATCCGCTACGGCATGCCGCCCAAGGGGTTGCGCGAGCTCGAGTCACGCGCGGACCAGGTGGCGGCGGAGAAGTCCAAGGCCATCGACGCGGAGGACTTTGAGGCCGCCAACCAGTTGCGACAGGAAGAAGAGCAACTGCGTGGCAAGGCCAATGCGCTGCGCGAGGAATGGACCAAGTCCAACGAGGGCCAGTCGCCGCGCGTGACCGAGGAAGAGGTCGGGCAGGTCGTGTCCATGTGGACCGGCATTCCGGTCACCCGTATCCGCGAAGAGGAGTCCGAGCGGCTGCTGCACATGGAAGACGAACTGGCGCGCCGCGTGGTCAGCCAGAAGGAAGCCATCGAGTCCATCTCGCGTGCCGTGCGTCGCGCGCGGGCCGGGTTGAAGGACCCCCAGCGCCCCATCGGCGCCTTCATGTTCCTGGGACCCACCGGCGTGGGCAAGACGCTGCTGGCGCGGGCGCTGGCCGACTTCATGTTTGGCAGCGAGGACTCGCTGATCCGTATCGATATGTCGGAGTACATGGAGCGGCACGCGGTGTCGCGGCTGGTGGGCGCGCCGCCGGGCTACGTGGGCTACGAGGAAGGCGGCCAGCTGACGGAGGCCGTCCGCCGCCGCTCATACGCGGTGATCCTGCTGGACGAGATCGAGAAGGCCCACCCCGAGGTCTTCAACATCCTGCTGCAACTGATGGACGACGGCCGCCTGACCGACGCCAAGGGTCGCGCGGTGGACTTCCGCAACACCATCGTGATCATGACCTCCAACGTGGGCGCGCAGCACATCAAGCGCAACGCCACGCTGGGGTTCCACAGTGACGACTCGTCGACCGAGGACACCTATTACCGCAACATGCGCTCCAAGGTGCTCAACGAGTTGAAGAAGGTGTTCCGACCGGAATTCCTGAACCGGGTCGACGCCAGCGTGGTGTTCCACGCGCTAACGCGCGCCGACGTGGCCGACATCGTGGACCTGGAACTGGCGCGCGTGCGCTTGCAACTGAGCGAGCACGAGTTGGAACTGGAAGTCACGGCGGACGCCAAGGGCCTGCTGGCCGAACAGGGCTACGACCCCGACTTCGGCGCCCGCCCCCTGCGTCGCGTGATCCAAAACCTGATCGAGGACCCGCTGGCCGAAGAATTACTGCGCGGCGCCTTCGAGCCGGGCGCGCAGGTGATCGTGGACAAGGATGGCGACGATGTGGCCATCACGTCGCGGTCACCGGTCGAAGCCTGAATCCTCGGCTTTCCTGATCACAGAGGCCTGACTAAGGGCTGAGCAGCGCGCCGCCGCGTGCTGCGCGGTCTCTAGGGTTTCCGGCGGCGGGCCTCTGCCTTCCGCCTGGATTGTTCGCCCAGGCCCAGCGTGGTCATCCAGAGTGTCATGCCTACGGGAACCAGGGCCCCGGCGGCGGGCACCGGCACATGGCCGACGGAACCGTTGGCTACCGTCCACACGCGCTCCACGACCGGCATTTCTGCCCAGCGATCTGCGTAGTCCTGATCCATGACGGCCGTGCCGTAGTTATGGTCAAAGTGCCGCCAAATGCCGAGCAAAGCAGCGACCAGAACGACCACGGCGATAATCCGGGCGATCCGGATCGTCGTCCGCGACGTGCGAAGCACGAGCGCGACAAGGGCCAGACCACTCAAAACCAGGGTTACCCACGGCACCACCTGCCAGAACTCTTCCCAGTGTCGTTCATAGGCAAGCGCAACGGCGACGCTGAGGATGCTGATGACGACGAGGAGCGCCATGGCACACCGCAGTGTCCCGGCTGCGCCCTCACCGGCAAAGGACCGAATCACGGCAGCTTGAGTAGCCCGACAATCGTTTCCACGATTTCGGGCGCGGCGTTGTGATCCGCGAGTCCCCGCCGAAGCTTCGCAAAGTCCGGGTCGTCGGCCGGGAACGGGCGATGATGCTCCACGTCGTGGGCCCACGCCCCGGGATTGCTGATCCCGGCCGCCGCAAACGCCGCCTCCAACTCCTCCACGGTTGCGTTGTTGGCGGAGAGCTTACCGGCGGTGGCGGCATCGCCCGCGGCTGGCGTTGCCGGGGACGTAGCAGCGGTCGCGGAATCGCCGGAGTCCTCACCGCAACCTGCGATCACGAGAGCAAGGGTGAGTGCAAGCAATAGTGCGACGACCCTGGGATTTCGCATTTGACGACCTCCGAGACACTTAGACGCTCGCGACCCGCCCGACCGCCGAGCCATTCCCGTCTCGCCAGGCGAGATTACTCTCATCGCACCGCCCACGACAGGCCAACGACGCGCGCGGCCAACCGAAAAGCCCGCGAAGCAACAGCGGCAATGGATGTCGATTCCGGGCCACGCTTCGCCCGGCGCTACCATTCGGGGCGCCTGATCCAGGGCTGATGCCTCGTGGCCAAACCTCGTCGTTTGTTCGCCTGTGCCGAGTGCGGGGCGGAGCATCGGCAGTGGATGGGGCAGTGCAGCGTCTGCGGGGCCTGGAACTCGCTGGCGGAGCGGCGGGTGACGGAGGGACCGGCCGGTTCGCGCTCGACGCCGCAGGCGGTGGCCCTGGATCAGATTGACACGTCGGCCGACGACCGAATGCCCTCGGGCATGGGCGAAATGGACCGGGTGCTGGGCGGGGGGCTTGTTCGAGGATCGCTGGTGCTGCTGGCCGGGGATCCGGGGGTAGGCAAGTCCACGTTGGTGCTGCGGCTGGCGGCCGAACTGGCGTCGTCCAGGCGTCCCTGCTTGTACGTGGCCGCGGAGGAATCGGCCGCGCAGATTCGAATGCGCGCCGAGCGCATGGGTATTGGCGGAGACGGGCTCTTTGTTTACGCCGAAACCGCCATGGACGGCGCGCTGGCGGAGGCCGAACGCCTGGGTGCCGGCGTGATGGTGGTGGACTCGATCCAGACGGTACGCGCCGACGGGCTGGCCTCGGCCCCAGGCAGCGTGACGCAGGTTCGAGAGTCGACGCTGCGGCTGCTGCAATACGCCAAGGCCACGCACACGCCGGTGCTGATCGTCGGTCACGTGACCAAGGAAGGCATGGTGGCCGGGCCGCGGCTGCTGGAACACATCGTGGACGCGGTGCTGTACCTGGAGGGCGACGATCACCACGCGCACCGGCTGCTGCGATCGGTGAAGAACCGCTTTGGGCCAACCTTCGAGGTGGCCGTTTTCGAGATGGATGGGGCCGGGCTGCGTGAAGTGACGAATCCTTCGGCCATGCTGCTGTCTGGCCGGGATGCGACGGCGCCCGGATCGGCGGTGGCCGTGGCGATGGAGGGCACGCGACCGCTATTGGTCGAGATCCAGGCCCTGGTTGCACCAACCACCTACAGCCTGCCGCGGCGGCTGGCGAACGGGCTGGACCTGAATCGCCTGAACATGCTGCTGGCGGTGCTTTCGCGCCGGGCCGACGTTGGGCTTTCGGCCCACGATGTCTACGTGAACGTGGTCGGTGGGCTGCGGCTGCGCGAGCCGGCGACGGATCTGGCGGTGGCGCTGGCGGTCGCCTCCAGCCACAGCGGCCAACCGCTGCGCCTGGGAGCGGCCGCGGTCGGCGAAGTCGGCCTGGCCGGCGAACTCCGCGCCGTGCCGTCGGCCGCACAGCGTGTGGATGAAGCCGCGCGCCTGGGCTTCACCCATTGCGTAGTCCCGGCTGGCGCGCCGACCAACGGCAGCCAGACCACGGCCGTGCCCGTGGCCAACCTGCGCCAGGCCCTGGACGCGGCGCTGGCGTGAGCGCCGACGCGGTGGTGCTGGGCGCGGGCTCCAGCGCGCGAATGGGAGGCGCGGACAAGCTGCTGGCGGACCTGGAAGGCGACCCAGTCATTGTGTGGAGCCTGCGGGCGTTCGAGGCCTGCCAGGGCATCCGTGCCGTGGTGGTTACGACTTCCGAACACAACGACGCGAGCATTCGCTCGGCCGTGACGCAGGCGGGATTGGCCAAGGTGCAAGCGTTCGTGGGCGGCGGTTCTTCCCGGGCAGCCTCAGTCCTGCACGGATTGCGCGCCCTGAACAGCAAGCCACCCGATTACGTGGCCGTGCACGACGGCGCCCGACCGTTGGTGACGACCATGCTGATCGAGGACGGCCTGCGAATGGCGCGAGTCTACGGCGCGGCCGTGGCGGCCGTTCCCGCCACGGACACGCTGAAGATCGTCGATCGCGACCGCCTGGTTATCCGCACGCCATTGCGTTCGACGGTCTGGCATGCCCAGACGCCGCAGTTCGCCCGCTTTGCGGACCTGCTGGGCGCGCACGAACGGCAGACCGCGATGCTTGACCTCTATACCGACGACGTCTCGGTGCTGGAAGCCGAGGGTCTGCCGGTGCGGGTGTTCGAAGGCAGCCGCGAAAACCTGAAGATCACGACGCCGGACGATCTCGATGCGGCGGCGCGCATCCTGCGCCAGCGACGGGCGGGCGCCGCACGGTAGGTCGGATAGCGGATTTGGGCGTAGGCTGAGACGACAGACCGGCGGGGGTGCGAGTGATGACGACTGACACAGCGAACGAGTATCGACAGGCCGCCGACCGCGCGCTGGACTTCCTGGCCGCCCATACTGATGGCAAAGGCCGCAGCCGCATCGATCCCAACGACCCCGGGTTGCATTTCAAGCTGCCGTACGTGTTCGCCTACGGCGACCGGCGGCAGCTGGCGTTGAAGGTGCTGGATCACATCGAGCGCAACCTGTTGGCGGACGACGGATCGTTTCAGGACAACCAGTTCAACGGCCCCGCCAGCGCCTTTCTGTACCAGGCCGGGTGGCTGGCCTGGGGTAGCGCGGCGCTGGGACGCTTTGACCTGGCTCGTCGAATCGCCCGACGAGCCATCCAGGAGCAAGACCCAAATCTGGGCGGATTTTGGAACGAGACCCACCAGGGCCGCGAGCAGGGCGTACTCAACAGCTCGTCGGCCGCCGCCGGCTGCGCCGCGGCAGGCGAGCTTGAGGCAGCCGAACACGCGGCCAGATTCATGGATCGCCTTATGGACCTTCAGCCCGAGTCGGACTGCCGCTTCCATTTCGGCCTGTACGCCGATGGATCGGTAATCACCGACTCGGACGCGGAAACCGGCCGGAACTACTTCGATCTGAACGGCCCCTGCCGACCGGCCATGTTCGCCACGGCCATCGCGGGTCTGACCTGGCTGGGCCGCCAGACCGACGACGACCGGCACTTCGACCTGGCCCGCGCCTATGCAGACGTCATCCTGTCGCACCACGGCGAGCCGTGGACGTCGCCGTTCGCCTCCAAGACCGGCTGGGCGGCCCTGCAACTCAACGTCAATCGGCCTGACTCAGCGCTCACCGACTACGCCGAGTCCGTGGGCCAACGCTTGCTCGAGCTCCAGCAGGAGGACGGCAGCGTGGACCTGACCGTCTGGCCGGGCATGGAAGGCGGGGCCCCGCTGCCGCTGCGCCTCGGCAACCTCTGCGACTGGTCGCTGACGGCTCTGGCCTTGGCGAACGGCGGCGTGTAGCCAGCAGCACCAGCGGGCATTCCAGGTGGTCCGTGGCAACGACGCCGAGCGCGTATCATTGGCGGTCCAGACGCCGCACGTTGCTAGCTGACGCGGCCATCAATTCACCTGCCCGCACTGGAGTTTCCGCGTGTCTGAAGCCCGAGCCGCCCCGACCACGCCACGCCGCACTACGCGCAAGCGCCGTGACATTCGCGAACGGATGGAGCGGGCCGTGCTGGACAACTGGGAGCTGCTGGACGACGAAGACATTGCGATCTTCACCATCCGGCGGCCGGACGGCAGCGACTTCTCCAAGTTCGAGGCCGGGCAGTACACGATGCTGGCGTTCTGGGACCAGCCCGCCGACGACCCGCGGCCGCGTCAGCTTTCCATCGGCTCGACGCCGCTGGACCTGGACCACCTGGAGTTTTACGTGATCCTGGTGAGGGACGCACGGGAGGACGGATCCAACATTCCCGGGGTGTTCACGGGCACGCTGTGGCGCCACAAGCCGGGCGACGAGATTCTCTACATGCCGCGGCCGGCCGGCCGCTTCACGCTCTCCCGCACCAGCCAGCCCGACGCGGTGTGCGTGGCCACCGGAACGGGCCTGGCGCCGTTCGTTTCCATGGCGCGCACGGCCTGGCACGCGTACCAGGAAACCGGCCAAGTAGAGCGGCGGCTGACCATCGTGCACGGCGTTTCCTACGCCGATCAGCTGGGCTACAAGGATGAGTTGGAGCAGATGGCGGCGGATCCCGGTTTCGGGCTGGTCTATATCCCGACCGTCAGCCGCCCGGACAGCGACCCCAACTTCGCCGAGGGCATGGGCCGCGGGCGAGCCAACGACACCGTGCGCCTGATCTGCGGCAAGGAAATGAGCGGTCGCGTGGAACCCTGGCTGCCCGACGAGCCGCTGGCCGCCCTGCAGGAACGCCTGACGCCCGAGAGCGCGGCACTCTACTTGTGTGGCAACCCGGAAATGATCGCGGACGCCAAACCCGTGCTGGCCGAGCAGGGTTTCGAGACAGAAGGCCGCGAGTCCCAGGTCATCACCGAGGACTACTGGTAGGCGAGCAGGACGCGCCGGGCCTCAGCCCGGCAAGGCCGATGCACCCGGAATACCGGGTCGGTACCGGCTATGACCTGCACCGGCTGGGGGCCGATCGGCCGCTGCGGGTCGCCGGCGTGGACATCGCGCCGGACGGTGGCGCCGTCGGTCACTCGGACGCGGACGTGGCGATGCACGCGTTGGTGGACGCCCTGCTGGGAGCGACGGGCGGCGGCGACATCGGCCGACGCTATCCCAACACCGATCCGGCCAACCGCGACGCCGATAGTTCGCGATTCGTGGCCGAGACCATCTCGGACCTGCGGGACCGTGGGTGGGAGTTGGTGAATGCCGACCTCACCATCGTGCTGGAACGGCCGAAGGTTTCGCCGTTCGCCGACGCAATGCGGGAGCGATTGGCGGCGGCGCTGGGAACCGATGCCGAGCGCATCAGCCTCAAGGCCAAGACCAACGAAGGCGTCGATGCCGTGGGCGCCGGAGATGCGGTGGCTTGTCACGCAGTCGTGCTGGTAGCACGCGGCGCCGCTTAGGACCCTGCGTAGAATGCCCTCATCGCACGCCAGCCTGGGTTTCGTCGTTTGACGCTCGCGATTACCAATACCCTCACCGGGAAGAAAGAGCCGTTCAAGCCGCTGGGCAATCCGGTCACGATGTACGTGTGCGGCATGACGCCGAAGGATCGGCCGCACGTGGGGCACGCGTTCATGTTCGTGCACATGGACGTGATCCGGCGCTACCTGGAGTACCGCGGGTACGACGTGCGGTACGTCCAGAATTTCACCGACATCGACGACAAGATCATCGACCGGGCGCGGGCGGCCGACCGCGACCCGCTGGAATGGGCGCGCGAGTACACGGAGGCGTATTTCGAGGTGATGGACCGGCTACAGATTCGGCGCGCCGACGAATATCCGCGCGTGACCGACAGCATTCCCGGGATTATCGGCCACGTGCAGGAACTCATCGACGCTGGGCACGCCTATCCGACATCGACCGGCGTGTACTTCGACGCGGGCACGTTCGAGGCCTACGGCGCGCTAAGCGGCCGGACCGAGGAGGACGGCACGGCGGGCGCTCGAATCGAGGTGGACGAAGAGAAGCGCGACCCGCGGGACTGGGCCCTGTGGAAGCTGGACAGCGAGAGCGCGGTGGCCTGGGAGAGCCCCTGGGGACGCGGCCGCCCCGGCTGGCACATCGAGTGCTCGACGATGATCCGACACACGCTGGGCGAGCAGATCGACATCCACGGCGGAGGCGCGGACTTGATCTTTCCGCACCACGAGAACGAACTGGCCCAGGCCGAGGCCGCCACCGAGCGTCCGCCGTTCGTCTCGTACTGGGCGCACACCGGACTGGTACTGACCGACGGCGAGAAGATGGCGCACTCGGTCGGGAACTTCACCACCACGGCGGACGTGCTGGCCGATGTGCCGCCGGACGTGCTGCGGCTCTACCTGCTGGGCGTGCACTACCGCTCGCCGTTGCAGTTCTCGCTGGAGGCCATCGAGCAGACGCGAGCAGGCTACCAGCGGCTGCTGGCCGTCACCCGAGCCCAGGGCGGCGCCGATGTTTCACGTGAAACATCCGGCGCGGAATTGGACTCCGAAGCCGCCACTGCCCGGCAGGCGTTCGAAGCGGCTATGGACGACGACTTCAACGCGCCCCGCGCCATCGGCGCACTGTTCGAGTTCGGGCGCGCTATCAACCGCCTGGCGCCGACGTCTTCATCGGACGCTGTCGAACAAGCGCAGGGCGTGCTTACCAGCCTGCTGGGCGTGCTGGGTATCGAACTGCATGAACCGGACGCGGCGTCCGACGATGCGACGCCGTTCATCGACCTGCTGGTGCACTTGCGCCAGCAATTGCGAGAGGCCAGGCAATGGGAGCTCGCCGACACAATTCGCGACGATCTGGGCGCCCTCGACGTGGTGCTCGAAGACACGCCCGACGGCACGGTCTGGCGTCGCGGGTAGGCCGACCGCAACTACCCGCCGAAGCCAGCGTCTGGGGACGGCACGCCGTCACGGAAGCCCTGCGGCGCGGCACCAGCGTCGAGCGCGTCTTTATCGCACGGGAGCAGGCCGAGGCGATGGCCGACGTTCGTTCGCTCGCCGCGACGGCGGCCGTTCCGGTCACGTTTACCGACGTGTCGGAACTCGACCAACTGAGTTTCGGCGGTCAGCATCAGAGCGTGGTCGCGGCCGTGCGTTCCCCGCCGCCAGCGTCGATCGAGGATCTGCTTGAAGGCGACAGTGCTGGCGGGCCACCGCTGATCCTGGCCGCGGATCAGGTTCAGGACGTGGGCAATCTTGGCGCGCTATTGCGGACCTTGGAGGCCGTGGATGGGGCGGGCGCCATCGTGCCCGCGCGTCGCTCGGCCGCGCTCACCGGGGGACTGGCCCGTGCATCAGCCGGGGCCAGCTTGCGTACGCCGCTGGTCCAGGTTGCCAACATCGCACGAGCCCTCGATCAGTTGCGCGAGGCGGGCGCCTGGGTTTACGCGCTGGAGCAGGACGGCGATACCGACTTCACCGCCGCGGACTTCAGCCGCCCGACCTGCCTGGTGGTGGGCGGCGAAGCCCGCGGCGTCCGTCCTGGCGTCCGCAAGGCCTGCGACGCGGCCCTGCGAATCCCGATGTACGGTGGCGTGGGTTCGTTGAATGTGTCGGTCGCCGGCGCGCTCGTGCTGTATCACGCGGTGCGCTCGCGGCGAGAGGCTGATGCCAGCAATGCCACCTGACACCATCAGCCTGGCAGGGATCACGCTGTATGGCTATCACGGCGCGCGGCCGGAAGAGCGCACGTTGGGTCAGCGCTTCATCGTGGACTTGGACCTTGACGCCGATCTGCGTAACGCGGCCGCAACCGATGCGCTGGACTCGACGGTGAACTACAGCGAGGTGTACGCACTTGTGGCCGAGATCGTGGAAGGCGAGCCGGTGAAACTGCTCGAAACACTCGCCGAGGGAATCGCACAGGCAGTATTGAAGCGGTTTTCGCAAGTCCAGAGGGTACGTGTTCGCGTGGCAAAGCCGGGCGTGGCGATCGCGGGGTCGGTTCTCCGGGAAGCGGCAGTCACCATCGACCGCACACGATAAGAGGCTGAAGGCTCGCGGTGAACGACTGACTCCGCTGTAGGTTAAGTAAGATTTCTTACTATTCCTGCTTGACGGAAACAGCGATCAGATTCAGTATGTTCGAATAGGGCGGCTAAGCGGAATTGGAATAGCGCGTCCGCGCCATCGGCGCACGGCATAGTTTGTGTTCAATGACCGGCACGGTCGCGCCACGATTGTTTCATAGGCGAAAGGATGTGATATGGGGAATCTGGCAGTCTTTATCGACGGCGGCTATCTCGAAGCCCTGCAGAAGCACGAATTCGACGTTCGGCTCGACGTCAAGAAACTGGTTGACGAAATCCAGGACCACGTTGAGGAAGCAAGCGCGGACAAGGTCGAATTGCTGCGGGCGTACTACTACCACTGCCGTCCGTATCGCAGTGACCCGGCGACGCCCGAAGAGATGGACCGGTACTCAAACTCGCGACGCTTCGAGGACGCGCTGCGCTATCTGCCGCGCTTCGAGGTGCGCCTGGGACACCTTCGGATGTCCGGCGTGGATGAGTCGGGCGTACCGATATTCGAGCAGAAGCAGGTAGACCTGTTGCTGGGCCTGGACATGGCGCTGCTGGCGGGCAAGAACCAGGTGCAGCACATCGCGCTGGTTGCCGGCGACGGCGACTTCGTTCCGGCGGTTCGGGTGCTAAAGAACGAAGGCATCATCGTCTGGCTCGTTCATGGTCCGCCCCAAGGCAACCACGGTTATCCAACGTACTCGTTCGAGCTATTCAAAACCGCGGACGAACGAATGGAGTTGGACGAGGAACTCATCGACCGCTTGCTGAGGTAGTCTCAGCTCACGCCTCAATGTACATCTAGCTCAATAGCCGGGTTTATATGCCATGAGTTAACTACGCTAAGTGTTTAGGAATCTGTAGATTTAAGGAACGCCTCTAGGGCAGTGGCTACGGCGTTGAGCGCATGTCGTCCACCACGCGCTGAAGTTCCTTAAGGATGGTTTCAAAGGTATTCTTGATCGGTCCACGTGCATCGATAACCGAAAATTTGTGCTGCCTGGCAAGTTCATGAAAGTGCGCGCTGATGCGTGCCTGGTAGCTCAGGAAACTCTCGAAGACGTCCTGACCCCGCATAACGTCCAGCCCCGATTCCCAGAAGTCGAACCCGCCGTTGATTAAAATTCTCGGTAGCAGATGCTCAATGTCCACATCCAGGTAGACGACCGCGTCGGGAACCGGCGCGAAGTCGTAGATGTCGGCGGTCCAGGCGGGATCGATGCCGCGGGTGGCGGCACGGGCGATCATGGAAAAGATGTAGCGGTCGGCCAGGACCACCATGCCGGCGCGGAGTGACGGGATGATCAGCCGTTCAACGCGGTCATAGAAGTCGGTGGCGTAGAACAGATTCAGGGTGATGGGGTCCAGATCGTGCCCCGACTTAGCACGCCGAATCCCAGGGCCGGCCAGTTCAGAACGCGTCAGCCCGGTATCGACGACGCCAAACCCGTGATCTTCGAGCCACTCCTTCATCAGGCGGATCTGGGTGGAGCGACCCGAACCATCCTGGCCCTCTACCACGATGAGGCGGCCGGGCAGCGGGCTGAGATCGATCCCCGGCGGCGACTCGCCGTAGAAACGTAACGGGCGATTGACCGGAAGACTCATAGCGCCCGCCACATGTCGGCCAGGTACCGTCCACTGAGACCGGTCGCCGCCAGAGCTTCCTGCAGTCCCGAAACTTCGGCTCGCATCGCGCCATCCAGATGCGGTTGTACAAGCGCCCGCATGCGTTCCTGCTGATTCACGAGGGTGTCGGTGGCGTCGATGCGTTCCAGACCGAACTCGTCAACCAGCTTCCCGTATTGGTCGCGAATGATGCCCTGGAACTGTCGGAACGATTCGGCGGGATCCCCACTCAGACCCAGATCCAAGCCGGCTTCGTAGTAGCTAAGTTCATCGCGGCCGAGCTCGATCCGACGGATCGCCTCGTTGAGTGGGACATCAAAGTAGAAAGCCAGCGTGGGGTCGGGCGCAAACGAATAGAGCCGTCGCAGCCACCCCGCGCTGACGCCACGGGCCGCGTCGCGGGCATAGGCGGTATAGACGTAGCGATCGGCAAGGACGATGGCGCCCGCTTGTAGCGCCGGAATGATCTGCTCGTGCACGCGGCTGGAGAAGTCGGCCGCATGGATGAGGCTGAAGGTGAGGGGGGTCAGGATGCGGCGGCGCTTTCCGCGCCTCGTGGTGCGACGGACGATCCGCGACGAGTTCCACTCGGTGAAGATCACCAGGTAACCCTGGCTCACCAGCCACTTGTGGAGCAGGTCAAGTTGCGTGCTCTTCCCCGATCCGTCAATGCCTTCGACGATAAAGAGGCGACCGGGCAGGTCTTGCGGAGCGGTTGAACCGTCGGCTGTGGCCATGCCTACATCCTGTCACCAATCACCGGCAGTGACTGAACCAGTCCGAAAAGGCACCGGCGCAACTCGGAAACCTACGCGACGATTCGCGCGGGCCGACCGGCGACCAGGGTACGTTGTCGCTCGAACTCGTTGGCAACGGTCACAAGCGTACTCGACCAGGTGGCCGACGATGGTGAGCCTTGCGCCGGTGTCGACGTGGCGGCTCCCGTGGATATCCGAGTTTGCGGTAATGCGAACGTTCGCGCAGGGACGCTTACGATCGTCCAGATAACCGTTCGTATACTCGTCTGGAATGCCTACGGTCACGCCAACCATGCGGATTGCCATCGCAAGCGACGAACGAACGGAGTTGACCGACCACATCCTCGCGAACCTCAAGGAACGCGGGCATGCGCTGGCGCCGTTCGGCCCGCTGGCCGGCCTGGACCAGCAGTGGCCGGAAGCCGGACGGAGTGTCGGTCAAGCCGTGGCGGACGGCGCCGTTGACGAAGGCATCGTGCTGTGCTGGACGGGTACGGGCGTCAGCATCGCGGCGAACAAGGTTGCCGGCATCCGCGCGGCCCTATGCTCGGACGCGGAAACCGCGCGAGGCGCCCGGCTCTGGAACCGGGCGAACGTGCTGGCGCTGAGCCTGCGACTGACCACCCCGGCACTGGCCGACGAGATCCTGACGGCCTGGTTCGATACGCCGCTGGGCGAGGATCCCGACGACAAAGCTTGCGTCGACCGGGTGGAACCCACACCCACGCCGGCCTGACGAAGCCACTCTTCCTGGGAAACGAGTTTCACGCATGAGTTCAGCGCCCCTGCACGACGGAACGCCGACCGTGTCCGTCCCGCACACCACCGACGCGTCCCGCGTCTCGCCGAACGGCACGCTGCGAGTCGACCATGAGCGGATCGCGGCGGCAATTCGGGAGATCCTGATCGCGATCGGCGAGGACCCCGACCGCGACGGCCTGGTCAAGACGCCGGGGCGCGTGGCACGCATGTACGAGGAGCTCTTCGCCGGTCTGGTCGGCGAGCCCGACGATTACCTGGCGACCACGTTCGAGCACGCCCACGACGAAATGATCGTGGTGCGGGACATCCCCTTCTACTCGATTTGCGAGCACCACCTGCTGCCGTTCTTTGGGCGCGCGGCGGTGGGCTACATCCCAGACGAACGCATCGTCGGACTCAGCAAACTGGCGCGCGTGGTCGAACACCTGGCGCGACGACCCCAAGTCCAGGAGCGCCTGACCTGCCAGATCGCCGACCGCATCGAGCAGGTGCTGGAGCCGGTGGGCGTGGCGGTGACGATCGAAGCGGAACACACCTGCATGACCATGCGCGGCGTCAAGAAGCCGGGAAGCCGGATGGTCACATCGATCACGCGCGGCGCGTTCCGCGACAACCCCGCCACCCGCGCCGAGTTCTTCGACGCGGTTCAGCGCCAGTAGCGCCGCCGCCATGACGCCGGAGCCGGACGCCAGACCACGCTCCCGGCGGACGCGGCCAGCGCCCGGAAGTCTGCGGCCCACGGCGGTCTACCACACCAAGCGCGAACTGGTGTATGGCGCACTGCGCGACGCCATTCAAGCCGGTCGCCTGCGGGCCGGCGACCGCCTGGTCATCAGTCACATCGGTTCGGAGCTCGGCGTCAGCGACGTGCCGGTGCGCGAGGCGCTGTTCCAGCTTGAGGCCGAAGGGCTGATCGACAACCAACCGCATGTGGGCGCGACGGTGGCCGGTCTGGATCCGCTGGAAGTGCAGGACGTGTACCTGGCCAGCGCCATCGTCGAGGGCGCGGCCGCCGCGCTGGCCACCCCACACATGACCGACGACGACCGCCAGTACCTACAGACAACGCTCGAGGAACTGGACGCGGCCGTCTCAACGAACGACGACGAGAGGCTGGCGTATCTGGACCAGGAGTTGCACCGCGCGCTGTATGCACGCTGTCCGTCGGCGCATCTGTTGATGCTGGTGGAAGAGCTATGGGCGACGAAAGCGCGGGTGCGCACGGCTTATCCAGTGCGCACCCGCAGCGAAGCAGCACAGCAGGAGCATCGCGCGATCGTTGCGGCGGTGAACCGAGGCGACGCGGACAGCGTGGAGGCCCTGACTCGCGACCACCTACGCCGTGCCGGCGTTGCCCGCAGCGCGGCGCTGGAGTCGCAGGCCGAGACGCCCCCCGAGCATTGACGCCAACCGGAAAATCGTATATGGTTTATTAGCTCTAAGCGATGTTGCTTGGAGTTCGGCGACGGGAGGTTTTCCCATGCGCGACGTAGCGCTTGGTCACCGTCGGCGTTGGCTGAACGGAGCACGCCGACGGAACATTCGCGTGCTCATTGGGCGCTGGCAAGTCGACAGGTCGCGCCCCGCGGCCTAACTGGCCGACGGGGCAGCAGGCCGCGCGGATTCGCGACACTCTCAACCGGCCCCGCTCCAGCTTGACGAATGCCAGGCGTCAGCCTGCTGGGCTTGAGTAGCCGAAACGTGACGGCCGAGCGATCTCTCCATCGAATCGCTGCAAGACCCGCGCCGGGTTCGGCGCGGGTCTTGCTCTTTCACTCGCTGGAATAGACCTGGGGGTTTACGGTCCGCACCGGCCGGCCGCCGGCCAGAAACTCGATGAGATTGTCGACGGCCCGTCCGCCCATGCGAGTCATCGCCTCGAACGTCCCGCTGCCGAAGTGGGGGCCAAGGACGGTGTTCGGCAGTGCAAAAAACGGGTGATCGGGCGGCGGAGGCTCGACCTCGTACACATCGGCCCCGTAGCCGCCGATTTCCCCCGACTTGAGCGCGGCGACCAGCGCGTCCTCGTCCACCAGCTGCCCGCGCGCGGTGTTGACCAGGTAGGCGCCGGCCTTCATGGCCCGGAGTTGCGCGGCGCCGATCATGCGCTCGGTCTCAGGTGTCACCGCCGCGTGCAGCGCGACGAAGTCCGACTCGGCCAGCAACTCGTCCAGATCAACGAACTGGGCCTCAATTCCGGCCGACGTCAGCCGCGCGGGGTCGGGATGGGCCGTCGTGATGAGCACGCGCATGCGAAAGCCATGCCGGCAGATAGCGGCAACGCGACGCCCAATCTCGCCGAAGCCGATGATCCCGACGGTCTTGCCGGTCAGCTCGATCCCGTCGAGTTCGGTGCGCATCTTGAAGCCGGTGGTGCGGACGGCCTGATCGGCCAGGACCATGCGGCGGGCCAGGGACCACATAAGGCCCACGCTCAACTCGGCAATCGTCTGGGCGTTCTCACCAGGCGCATTGAGCACGGCAATGCCGAACTCGGTGGCTGCGGCGATATCCACGCTGTCCACGCCGGTTCCGACCCGCGAGATGGCGCGCAGATCGGCGCGAACGGCCGCAAGCGCCTCCCGAGGCCACAGCTCCGTTCCCGCCACAACGCCCCGGCAGCCGCGCGCCGCCTCGACAAGCTCGTCGCCTTCGACGAAGAACGCCTGTCGAACGTCGCAGTGCGCGCGAAGCTTCTGCTCCACGGCTTCGGGAATCGGAAAGGTTTGCAGCACTTTGTCCATGGGGACCACCAGGGGACCTTGGGTTACGGGCTCGACGTCAGGGCTTTCTGCAGGACATCGGTGTGCTCGATGGCGATGCCGCAGCCGAGCGCCACGCACATCAGCGGCTGATCGGCCACATGCACGGCAATGCCGATCTCCTGCGAGAGCAACTGATCGAGGTTACGAAGAAGCGAGGTTCCGCCACTCATGACGATGCCCTTGTCGATGATATCCGCCGACAGTTCGGGCGGGGTGCTCTCCAGCACCATGCGCACGCCGCGAACGATCTGGCTCAGCGGCTCGGTGATGGCCTCCGTAACCTCGTCCGAGGTCACGGTCACGGTGCGCGGCAGGCCCTGCACCTGGTCGCGACCGCGAACTTCCATGGTCTCGGCCGGGCTGAGCACGATGGCGCTACCGATGCCAATCTTGATCTGTTCGGCCGTGTGATCGCCGACCATCAGGTTGTACTTGCGCCTGATGTAGGCGGCAATGGCGTCGTCAATCCGGTTACCGCCCACGCGCGAGGACGTCGAGCAGTCGGCAACAACGTCGTTGAGCGAAATCACGGAGATCTCCGTGGTCCCGCCGCCGACGTTGACGATCATGCTCCCGGATGGCTCGGAGACCGGTACTTGAGCGCCGATGGCCGCCGCCAGCGACTCCGGAATGAGATGGACCCGGCGGGCGCCAGCCGCGAGACCGGCATCCAGCACCGCCCGCCGCTCAACCGTTGTGACCCCGGACGGCACGGCTACCATGATCTCGGGGCGGACAAGCCGAAATCGCCCGCACGATCGTTCGATGAAATAGCGCAGCATCGCCTCGGTCACCAGGTAGTCGGCGATCACGCCGTCCTGCATGGGGCGAATGATCCGCAGGCTGCCGGGGGTGCGGCCGACCATGGCGTGGGCGGCGTGTCCAATGGCCTGGATTCTTCGATCCATGCTGACGGCAACCACCGACGGCTCGTTGATCGTGATGCCCTGGCCAATCCGGTTGACGACGACGTTGACGGTTCCGAGGTCGATGCCCAACCGCGGCGCGTTGAAGCCGAAGGGCACTTAGACCGCCGCAGCCGCGCGCCGCGCCGGAGCGGCCTGTGGCTCGGTGGTAATGACGGCGCCGAGCCCGCGCAGATCGCCGGCCAGGTCCTCATAGCCGCGCCGCACGAACTCGAACCCATCGAGCACGGTCTCGCCCTCGGCCACCAGACCGGCCAGCGTCAGGGCCGTCATACCGCGGATGCTGTGTTCCAGATCGATGCGGCGGCCACGCAATTGGCGAGGTCCGCGAACCACCGCGCGCGTGCCCTGCACGCTGACATCGGCGCCCATGGCCGCCAGGCTATCCATGTAGCCCATGCTGCTGTCGAAGACCCGCTCGACGATCGTGCTGACGCCGTATGCCTGCGTCATCAGCACCCCCATCGGCGCCTGGACGTCGGTGGGGAATCCGGGAAACGGCATTACCTGCACGTCGGTTGCGCCAAGCGTGTCCGGAGCGACGACGCGTACGGAGCGATTGGTTTCGACAACGTCGACGCCCATCTCCCGAAGTTGCACCGTAACCGGCTCCAGGTGATCTGGACGCACGTTGAGGAGCTCAACGTCGCCGCTGGTCAGGGCGGCGGCGACGGCCATGGTTCCTCCCACCATCCGGTCGGGAATGGCGCGCGCCACCGTGCCGTAGAGGTGGCTGCGACCCTGCACGCCGATCAGGCTGGTGCCTTCGCCGTGAATCTCGGCGCCCATGCCGCGCAGGAACTGCACCAGCGCCACGACCTCGGGTTCCCGCGAGGCATGCACGATCGTCGTGTAGCCGTTGGCAAGGGTCGCGGCCATCAGCAGGTTCTGCGTACCGGTGTGGCTGGGGTAGTCCAGGTAGATGCGCCGGCCGTAGAGAGCGTCGGCCTCGGCGTGAAACACGCCTTCAGCCAGCGCTATGGTCGCCCCCATGCCCTGAAAGCCGGTGATATCCACGCTCACCGGCCGGGCCCCCAGCTGACAGCCGCCCGGGGCCGCGCAATCGAAACGGCCGAAGCGGGCGAGCAACGGACCGGTGACCTGAAACGAGGCCCGCATGCGCTGCACCAGATCGGGATTGGGCGAACTGGATCGCACGCCGGCGGCGGTGATCGTTACGGTGTGCTCGTCGGCATCGAGCACGACTTCGGCACCAAGCTGTCGCAACAGATCCGACATGACCAGAACATCGGAAATGATCGGGACGTTCTGGATCACGCAGGTCTCATCGGTCAGCAGACAGGCCGCCATCATTGGCAGCACGACGTTCTTGGCCCCGGGCGTCAAATAGCTGCCGCGCAGGGGATGGCCGCCTGCGATGGTCGCGCGTACTGGCTGCTCGTCGTGGGCGCCCCGTCCGGCGTCGGGATCCACGGTGGACTCAGCCTCGGCGGGCCCGCTCGACGGTTCGTAGGCGTGCCAGCGCACGCAGTAACGCCAGCCGGGCCTGTGTGGTCATCACGTCGTCGTGTGTCTGTCGAGCCTCTTCCAGATCGCGCACGGCGGCCTCACGAGCGGCTTCCGCGCGCTCCCGGCTGATCTCCGAGGCGTTCTCCGACGCGTCCGCCAGCACGGTGACCGTGTTGTCCATGACTTCCAGGAAACCACCGGTTATCGAGAAGTGCTGGGTCTCGGCGCCGCGCCGAAGCTCCAGCGTGCCGGGCTCCAACTGGGTAATGAGCGGCGCGTGGCGCGGCAGGATGCCTAGCTGCCCTTCCACCGACGGCGCCAGCACCAACGTCACGCCCTCTTCGCGCAGCACTTCGCGCTCAGGGGAAACGACCGTGAGGGTCAAACCAGCCATCACGACCTCCG
>JAPPLN010000014.1 GCA_028874175.1 Chloroflexota bacterium | reverse complement strand
CCCCCCCCCCCCCCCCCCCCCCCCCCCCCCCCCCGGGGGGGGGGGGGGGGGGGCGAGCGGTCCCCCTTTAATCCCCCAACCGCCGCCAAGTGCCCGTCGGGGGCCTGCGCCCCACCGGACAGACGACGATCAGCCGCGCGTGTCCGCGCTCTAACGCGAGCCCTTGTCCCGCAGCGCCGCCGCGTCGATGTCCTCGCCGCCCGTCGAAAGTCCCAGCGTGTACAGGTTGTAGTACAGCCCCGCTTTCGCCAGCAGTTGCGCGTGCGTGCCCCGCTCCACGATGCGGCCCTGGTCCAGCACCAGAACCTCCGTCGCGTTCCGCACCGTCGACAGCCGGTGCGCGATCACGAAGCTGGTGCGCCCCCGCATCATCGTCTCCATCGCGTCCTGAATGATGCCCTCGGTCTGGGTATCGACCGAACTGGTCGCCTCGTCCAGCACCAGCACCCGCGGGTCGGTCAGCAACGCCCGCGCAAACGACACCAGCTGCCGCTGCCCCGTCGACAGCCCGCCGCCCCGTTCCTCGATCGGCGTGTCGTACCCGAACGGCAGGCTGTCCACGAACTCGTGCAGGCGCACCGCCTTCGCCACCTCGATCACTTCGGCCCGCGTCGCGTCCGCCCGTCCGTAGGCGATGTTGTCGTGAATGCTCCCGCTGAACAGGAACGGCTCCTGCAGCACCAGCCCGATCTGCCGTCGCAGCGAAGCCTGGCTGACCCGGCGCACGTCGTGCCCGTCGATCCGCACCGCTCCGGCGCTGGCGTCGTAGAAGCGCAGCAGCAGGTTGATGATCGTGGTCTTGCCGGCTCCCGTGGCGCCCACCAGCGCGATCCGGTCGCCCGGCTTCGCCACGATGTCGGCCTCGTGCAGCACCGGCCGCCCCTCCTCGTACGCGAAGCTCACCCGCTCGAACCGCACTTCGCCCCGGACCCGCGGCAACTCCCGGGCGTCGGGCTCGTCGTGCATGGTTTCGTCGGTGTCCAGGATTTCGAACACCCGCTCCGCCGACGTCATTGCCGCCTGGATCGCGCCCCATCGCGTGGCCAGTTCCTGCACCGGACCAAAGAATCGCTCGATATACAGCACAAAGGCCGTCACCACGCCCAGCGTCACCGTGTCCGACCCGTCCAGCACGAACGACCCGCCCAACCACAACACCAACCCGGTCGAGATCGCCGTGAAAACCTCCACCGCCGGCTCGGCCGACGACGACACGGTCATCGCCCGCATCTGCGCCCGCGCCTGCGCGTGGTTGACCTCGTCGAAGCGCCGCGCGTTGACCTCCTCGCGGGTGAAGGCCTGGATCACGCGCATGCCCAGGATGGATTCCGCAAGTACCCCGTTCAGCGTGGATGTCCGTGTCCGCATCACCCGGTAGGCGGCCTGCGCCACCCGTGCGAAGACGATGCCGCTCAGCAGCATCAGCGGCGACACCGCCACCGCGATCAGGGTGAGCTCCCAGCTCAACAGCGACATCGCCACCAGGATTCCGATCAGGATCACCACGTCGGCCACCAGCCCGATCGCCCCTTCGGTGACCGCCTCCCCGATCTGCTCCACGTCCGACGCCATCCGGCCGATCAGGCGACCGGTGATTTGCCGGTCGTAAAAGCCCAGTGGCAGGGATTGGTACTTGCGGAACATCTCCATCCGCATGGCCTGCAACATGCTTTGGCCGATGCTTGCGTTGATCATCAACTGGGCCGCCGTGGCGCCGGCCTGCCCCAGCGTGACGGCCAGGAACGCCAGGCCGGCCATGGTGAGCACCCCGGCGTCTCGGGCTCGGATGCCGTCGTCGATCGCCAATCCGATCAGCGCCGGCTGCGCCATCGTCGTCCCGGCGACCACGAGCACAGCCACGGCTGCAGCCAGCAGTCGGCGCCGGTCTCGTGCCAGGTACCCCAGCAGCCGCCAAAGGACTCGCCGGTCGAATCCTTCGAACCCGGTCTCTTCCTGCACGAACGTCCCGCGCGCCTGGGACGTCCCCATGCCCATTCCCGACCCCATGCCCATCCTCATGCGTCGGCCGCCTCGGCTGCTGCCAGATCCGCGCGCGCTTCCTCGGCCTGCCGAACCTGCAGGTCGAAGAGGTCGCGGTAGAACCCCGGCCGTGAGAGCAGCTCGGCATGCGTCCCTCGATCGGCGACGCGTCCGTCGTCCACCACCAGGATTTCGTCCGCGTGCTCCACGGAACTGATGCGCTGCGAAACGATGAACGTCGTCCGTCCACCGGCCCGCCGCCGCAACGCGTCCTGGATCCGGCGCTCGGTCTCGGTATCCACGCTGCTGGTCGCGTCGTCCAGGATCAGAATCGCCGACTCGCGCAGCAGCGCCCGCGCAATCGTCAGCCGCTGCCGCTGCCCGCCCGACAGCCCCACGCCGCGCTCCCCAATGACCGTCTCGAACCCCTCTGGCATCCCCAGGATGAAGTCATAAGCCTGCGCGTCCTTCGCCGCCGCGATCACGTCGTCGAGGCTGGCGTCCGGATTGCCATACGCGATGTTGTTGCGGACCGTGTCGGAAAACAGGAACGGGTCCTGCGGCACGATCGACACCGCCGAGCGCAGGCTTCCCAGGTCAAAGCTCCGTACATCCTGGCCATCCACCCGCACCGCGCCGCCCGCCGCGTCGTAGTAGCGCGCGATCAGGTTCAGCAGGCTGGTCTTGCCCGAACCGGTCGGGCCCACAACCCCAACGATGTCGCCAGCCCCGACCGCCGCGCTGACCCCGGACACAACCGCTCGCCGGTTGAACGCAATGTCCACACCGTCGTAATCCACCCGGCCCTTGACACTCGTCTGCTTGGCCGCGTCCGGTGGACTCTCGATACCCACCGGCTCATCCAGCAAACCAAACACCCGGTCCGCCGAAACTGCCGTGCGCGCCACTTGCTGCACGATGAAACCCAATCGCCGCGACGGCTGGATCAGCCGGGTGAAGTAGTAGTAGAACGCCAGGAGCACCCCCACCGAAATCGACCCGTCGATGGCCAGCAGTCCGCCCGCCCAGATCACCACCAGCGAGCCGATTCCGGTCAGCAGCAACATCAGCGGCATCGCCCGCGCACGCAGCCGGATTGGCGCCAGCGCCCGCTCTCGCATCAGTTCGGACTCGGTCCCAAACGCCTCGATTTCGCGCTCTTCCGTGGCGAACGCCTTGACCACCCGGATTCCGTTCAGGTTCTCCGTCAGCACCCGCGTCAACTGCGCCTGCTGGCTCCGGTAGGCCAGCCACATCGGCCGCACCACCCGCCCATACACCGTAGCCACGGCCACCATCAGCGCCAGAACAATCAGCGCCATCAGCGTCAGCTGCGCACTGGCAATCACCATCCCAGTCACGATCACGACGTAAATGCCAACCGTTCGCACGGCCTCCATTACCCCGTAACCAGTGAACCCTTGCACCGTCCGGGTATCGCTGATCGCCAGCGTGATCACGTCGCCGCTATCCACCCGGTCGTAGTAGGCATACGGCAGACGCTGCAGCTTGTCGTACACCTCATTCCGCAGCTGTCGGCTGATGCCTGCCTGGTACCAGCGCTGACAGAATCGGGCGCCAAACAGCGCGGCCCCGCGCAACACGATCAGGGCCGCCGCCAGCAGCGAGAGCGCCACCAGCCGCGAGCGGTCGCCCGCCACGATGCCCTCGTCGATCACCCGCTGCAGAACCTGCGGCACGATCAGGTCCATGGCAGCCGACACCAGCCAGACCAATACGCTCAGCAGCGCTACCGGCCAGTAGGAGCGGATGTAGGCGAGCGTTCGCCAGATGGACCTTATGGCTTGGCCTCGTCCTTGGACGCCTCAGTGGTCACCGTTGCCGGACTCGCATCGTCCTCGCTACCCAGACTCGCCGTTTCGGGCACATCCTGCACCGGAGAAACGGGCAAGTCGCTGGCAGCCGACGCCATTGCCATGCGCGCACTACGTCGCTGCATCACGAGGAATTCCCTGAGAAACCCTCGCAGCGTCGTCCACAGCAGCGCGCCGATCGGAATCCCGAAGAGCACGCCCCAGAATCCCGCCGCAATACCGCCCAGGATCACGCTGGACAAGACCACGATCGGATTCACGCCAATCGCCGTCCCCATAATCCGCGGCTTCACCACGTTTTCGATCGCCAAAGACACCAGCGCCAGGGCAACCCCAATCCAAATCGCCAGGTCGAGACGAACCGTAAACGCCATGATCGTCGGAATCGCTATGCCCACGATCATCCCGAAGAAGGGGATGAACATCAGGATGCCTGTACCGACCGCAACCAGCAGGCCGAACTCCAGCCCCGCGATCAGATACGCCACGACTACCGCGATGCCCCAGATCACCGACGCCAGGAACTGGCCGCCCAACCACGCTCCAAACGTGTGCTCGCTGGCCCGCACGCCGCGATGCAGCCGCGCCGACCAACTCGGCGGCAGCGCGTTTCCCAGCCGGTCCACGCCCCGGTCCCAGCCCAGGACCAGGTAGAACGAAATGATCAAGGTCACGATCGTGGCGGCCACGCCGCCGGCGATAGTTCCCGTCGTCGTAATGACGCCGCTGGCCAGCTCCTGTCCCATCGATGCCAGGTTGTGGCTGACATCCTCCGTGACCGTGCCCACGATGTCGTCCGGCGCGCCCAGCCCGGAAAGCCAGGTTTGCAGGTTGCTCAGACCCTCGGGAATCCCGCGGGCCTGCACGGTCAGGCTCTCGGCCGCATGCCCTACTTCCGTGAAGAACGGCGGCAGCACGAAGAACAGGCTCACACTCGCGATGCCCAGCACCACCAGGTACACCAGGGCCGACGCCACCGGACGTGGAATCCGCAGCCGCTGCAGCAAGCGCACCGGGCCCAGCGTCGCCACCGTGACAATCCAGGCCACCAGCAGCATCACCACAAAGACGCCGGCCTGGCTCAGCACGCCCCACAGGAATTGCAGCAGCCATGCGGCCGCCACGGCAATGCCGAGGTAGATCAGGATCAGAACAGGACGCTGAGTCTCGACGGGCGAGGTTCCTTCATGGACCGCTCGCAACCCTCGATTCTATCCGCCCGATGGCAAGTCTCGACCTGCCTAGAATTAGTTGGCGTGGAGCACCGCGCACCGCGTCGCAGCAAATATGAAATGACTCGCGAAGCCGTCCGTCCCACCATCGAGGGCAAGCTGGCGGAATTGCCGGAGGCCCCCGGCGTCTACCTCATGCGCGCCGCGGACGACCACGTGCTCTATGTCGGCAAGGCCCGCTCCTTGCGCAACCGCGTCCGCAGCTACTTCCGGCGCGGCGACCACTCCTACAAGACCCGCTCGCTGGTCGCCCGCATCGCCGACTTCAACGTCATCGTCACCGACTCCGAAGTGGAGGCGCTGGTCCTCGAAAACAACCTCATCAAGGAACACCGCCCTCGCTTCAACGTCACCTACCGCGACGACAAGCAATTCCTCTACCTCAAGGTCACCGTGCAGGAAACCTATCCCCGCATCGCCACCACCCGGATCATTGCCAAGGACGGCTCGCTCTACTTCGGCCCCTACACCAGCGCCAAGTCCCTGCGCCAGACCCTCAAGCTCCTCAACCGCCTCTTTCCCTACCGCACCTGCAACATCAGCATGGCCAAGCCGATCCCTCGACCTTGCCTCAAGTACGACATCGGCCTTTGCAACGCCCCCTGCACCCGCTACGTCACCGTGGATCAGTACCGCGACGTCGTGGACGGCGCCGTGCGCTTTCTGCGCGGTGAGTACGAGCACGTCAAGGAGAGCCTCACCGAGCAGATGTGGGCCGCCTCCAACGCCCAGGACTACGAAGAAGCCGCCAGGTTCCGCGACCGAATCACGGCCATGGAAAAGGTCGTGGCCGAGCAGAAGGTCTCCGACCCCGACGCCCGCGAGCGCCAGGTCGACGTCATTGCCGCCGTCCGCCAGGACCGCGACGCCATGGCTACCGTCTTCCGCATCCGGGGCGGCAAGCTCATCGGCCACCACCACTACGACCTCACCGTCACGGGCGAGGAAACCGAAGCGGAAATGCTGGACGACTTCGTTCGTGAGTACTACGACCGCGCCGCCGAAGTCCCCCAACTCGTCCTCGTCCCCCACGACCTCACTGACGTGGATGTGCTTGAGTCCTGGCTAAAGTCGCTGCGTGGCGCCAACGTCACCGTGCGCCGCCCCCAGCGCGGACCCAAGCGTCGACTGGTCGAAATGGCCGCCCGCAACGCCGCCGAGACCCTGCACCTGGAACGCACCACCTGGCTGAACAGCGAACGCAAGCGCCGCCAGGCCCTTCTTGAAATCGGTGTGGCCCTCGACCTGCCGCGACTACCTCGTCGCATCGAGTGCTACGACATCTCCCACATTCAGGGCTCGCTGGCCGTCGGGTCGTTGGTGGTCTTCGAGGACGGCATCGCCAAGAACGGAAAATACCGCCGGTTCAAAGTGCGCAGCGGCGCGGGCAACGACGACTTTGAATCTCTGCGCGAAGTCCTCCGACGCCGCCTTCGACGCTATGCCGAAGAAACAGACGTCGCGGCTGCCGCTGGTCAGGACCCCCGAGCGTTAGCCAGCGTGCCGCTCGCCGGATTCAGTCCGGACGACCGGCTGCCGGAAGTTTCAGAACCTACCGTGGGCTCCACCAAGGAGTGGGGTGTCACCCCCGACCTCGTCCTCATTGATGGTGGTAAAGGCCAGCTCGGCGCCGCCCGTGAGGTCTTCTCCGAACTCGGTTTGGACCGATCCAACATCCCACTCGCCGCCATCGCCAAGCGTCGCGAAGAACTGTACGCACCAGATCGCTCCGGGCCGGTGCTCATGCCCGTCGACGGCCCCGGACTCCACCTCATCCAGCAAATCCGCGATGAAGCCCACCGCTTCGCCGTCAGCTTCCACATCAAGCTCCGCACCGCCCGCGGCCGCCGATCCATCCTCGACGAGATCCCCGGCATCGGCCCCAAGCGCAAGCGCAACCTGCTGCGTGCCTTCGGCTCCCTCAAGCGCATTCGCGCCGCCTCACTGGAAGACCTGACCGCCGTCGACGGCATGACCGCCGCAAGCGCCAAAGCCCTCAAGGAAGCCCTCTAGACGCGACCGCGGGGAGCGCGTTCGCTGGGCTATGCGCTCTTTGGTCGCTGCTCGTCCGGACTCATGAACTCCGCCCGACTACCGCCCCTAGGCAAACAGCAGGTACCGCAACCACACCCAGATGGTGCCGATGATCAGCACCATGATCGTCACCGGAATGCCGTACTTCATGAATTGGACAAACCGAATATGGTGACCCTCGCGTTCGGAAATGCCGGCCAGGATCACGTTGGCCGACGCCCCGATGATCGTGGCGTTGCCCCCGAAATCCGCCCCGATGGCCAGCGACCACCACAGGATGTTGTCTGGATTCAGGCCCTCGGCCGTCAGCCGCTGAACCACCGGCAGCATCGTCGCCGTATACGGAATGTTGTCCACCACTGCCGACAGGACGGCGCTCAGCCACATGATCAGGAGGGCCGTGGCCCCCACGTTGCCCTGCGTCAACTCGATGGTGAAGTCGGCCACCGCATCCAGCACACCCAGCACCACTAATCCGCCCACCATCATGAATAGGCCCACGAAGAACAGCACGCTGGCCCACTCGACCTCGTTGTACACCTTGTGCACGTCCGGTCGGGTCAGAATCATCAACAGCGCCGCGCCCGCGATCGCCACCGTCGCCGGCTCCCAGCCCATCGCGCCGTGAATCAGAAAGCCAAATATCGTTAGCCCCAGCACGCCCAGCCCGATGTACATGCCGCGCCGGTCGGTAATGGAGTCGGCGGGGTTCAGCGTCGCCAGCGCAGCCGCTCGCTCAGGATCCGCCACCACCTGCGACCTGAACATCCACCGCATCACAATCAGCAGAAACACCAGTGAGATCACGGCTGGCGGCGTCATGTGCGCCGCAAACACCGCAAAGTCGAGGTCGCCTGCGCTGGCAATCAGGATGTTCGGCGGGTCGCCGATCAGCGTGGCGGCGCCCCCGACGTTCGACGCCAGGATTTCCGCGATAAAGAACGGCACCGGGTTCAGACCCAGCCGCGACGCCACGAAAATGGTGATCGGCGCGATCAGAATGACTGTCGTCACGTTATCCAGGAACGCCGATAGCACCGCCGTGATCAGCGACAGCGCCAGCATCAGCCGAACCCCGTCGCCGCCGGTCCAGCGCGCCGCCAGGATTGCCAGCGCCTGAAACGCCCCCGTGTGCCGCACGATCCCCGCCAGCACCATCATCCCCACCAGCAGCAGGATCACGTTCAGGTCGATGTGCTCGAACGCGTGGTGCTGATCAATGATCCCGACCATGATCATCAACGCGCCGCCACCCAGCGCCACCGCCGACTTGGGAACCTTGTCGCTCGCGATCAGCGCATAGGCGACAACGAAAATGACGATGCCGGCCACGATCAGGCCGGTTCCAACGGCTTCGTGTTCGCTCATGGGCTCAGTTCTTGGGGTACCCGTGTGCAGGGGATGCTGGACACGCACTGCGGCGGGGCCACGCGGGCACAACACCCCGCCGCCGCGACATGGTACGGCACGGCTTCAACAGTCCGAGTCGCGGCCACTATCGCCCGCAAGTTTCAACTCGCCTCGCGAACAGCCTGCACCGTCACCTTCCCGACGGCCCTCAGCGCCCCGAGCGCCGTGCCCATGTCACGCATGAACCGCACGATCGCGCGCACCTCGACCGGCCAGCGCGCCAGTCCCAGGATGTCCGGCCACAGCCGCCCGCCCTGCGCCGCCGCCAGCGCGGCCACGCTGCGTGGAATCCCGCGATCCAGGGGATCCAGCACAACTCGCAGACCAGCGGCTGGAACCCCAGCCCGCCGTGCGCCCGCCAGCAGCGCGTGCGTTTCCATGTCCACCCCAACAAATCCCGCCTCGCCCAGCCGGCCCTTCTCGCCGGGCCCGGCGAGCCGATCCACGGCCGCCAAGGGACCAATGTGCACCGACGTCTCGGCTGCCTCCAACTCGCTTGCGATACACGTCGCCAGGTCCGGCGCTGCCGGCGTCGGGTCGGCAAATAGCGGCCCGGCCCCGCTGGCCACCAGCAGATCGCCGGGCGCCTGCCCGGGCTGCGTACCACCGGCCACGCCCACCATCAGAAATGCCGCAAACGACCGGCTCTCCAATGCGCGCGCCACCGCAACTGAACACCGCTGCGCCCCCTGGCCGGTAACCACACCGATTGCTTCGACCTCGCCATAGCGATAGTGGCGAGCGCCAGCGATTTCGGGCACGGACAGGCCCGCCTCGGCCTCGCCCACGAACGCGTTCAGTTCGGATCTGGTTGCCGCCAGCACCCCCAGCACCGGCTCCGAAGCGCCAACCGGTCTCATCGCCCGCGGTCAGCCCGCCACGAAGAACGAATGCCGCGCCGGCTGCGCCACCACCTGCTGGTAGTCCTCCACCTGCCCCACGGGCTCGCCATCGACGACGTACGGCGTCGGCCCTCGTAGCACGAACTCCGCCCGGTCGAAGCGGTTGAACACCGTATGCGCCAGCCGCAGCCAGCACATCGGATCAGCCTCCGACGAAGCCAGGTCGGCCCAGAGCATCGGACCGGTGTCCATCTGGAACAGCACGCGGTCCGGGTGATAGTTGAACGTCTTCACGGGGTATTCCAGCACCGCCCGCCGCATGCCGCTTGCGTTCTCGATCTCCGTCTGGATCACGACCTGATCCAGCGACTCCGCGGCCGCCACCAGCGCCGCGCTATCGCTGGCTGAACGCGGATTCGGCAGCGGAGAAAGCGCGTAGTCAAGTTCGAGATACCGCTCGTCGATCAGCACCGGCTGCGGCCGCGGATCCGGATCGGTCAGGTCGCGGCTGAAGCGCAGGGCCCGGTCCTTGCGCTGCGCCCAGGCCAGCCGGTATTCGCCGCCCGGCTGCTGGATGCAGGAATCGTCCCGATACATCCACTCCGTGCGGCACGGCGCGATCAGGTAGAACTCCTCGTCCGTCCCGCTGGCCGAATCGACCAGTCGCGCTCGCGCGTCCAGCAGGATGCGCACGCTGTTCCCGTAGGGCATGTGCCCGGGCGTTCGGACATCGGATGTCGTCGGGGCTGTTGTCCAGCGCAGATAGGAACGGCTGTAATCCAGTGGGTGCATGACAACTCCAGAACGCGCGACCGGCTGCCAATTGTGCGCGCCTCAAGCGGCTGGGGTGTCAAGCTAGCCAGAGCCCGCAGCCGACCGTCAGTTCAGGCTCCCGCGCGCGCCAACCCTACCCGGGTACCCGCGGCATGGCCTGCAGCGTCGCCCCCACATCCACGCTGCACGAGCCGCGGCTATACGCGCCGTCGAAGTGCTCACACTGCCAGCCCGCCTGCGCGGTCCCGGCCAGATTGCACACCTCCAGCAGCCCGGGAGCCCCACTGCCTGGCGCCACCACGGGCATGCCGAGGTACTGCCCCCCAAAGAAGTCGCACCCGGCCCTGAGTTCAATCGCGTTCGGAACGCGCGTCTCAAACCGCTTAATCTCGTTCGCATGCTCAGCGTTCTCAATCTGAAATCGGATGCCAATCACGATCAACGCAACCATCCCCACAGCCACAAACACGCTGAAGATGCGCAGACCATTGCGAATAATGAAAGGTTCTCGTTCAATCATCCAGGAGCGCTCCGAACGCGTCTGTGGCGGCGACCGTTCCACCCACCTTAGGCCATAGCTGCCGGTTGCTTCCAATCAATTGTCCGATGCAGCTCACGGCGAGCGCTCCGGGCCGCGGTCCAGGAACTCCCGGTAGAACCGTTCGATCCGCCCGGCGTCGAACTCGTCGAACGGCTCCTGCCAGTTCCATGCGATCAGCATGAAGCGCGAGCCGAAGTCCCCGTCATACGGCGTGGCTAGCAGCTTCACCTCGCCGAACACACCTTCAGGCAGCGACGCATAGACCCCATTGATGTCGGCCCTCACCTGCTCGCAGTCGTTCGTGCAGGTATACAGCAGCACGATCGCGCCGTGCTCCAGGTTGTGGACCCAGTAGCCGGGGTTCACGGGCTCCGCGAACACGCCATAGCGAGACCACACCGGATAGTGGTCGCCTGACGCCGGCGGGTCGGCCTTGTACTCGACCACGCTGCCTTCGGCCACGTGCTGGCGCCCCTCGTTCTCGATTCGGAGGCGCTGCGGCGCGTCGGTCTCCGGCCCGCGCCCAAGCGCCATCACCAGCACCGCCAGCGCCGCAACCACGCCGGCCCCGAGCACCGTCAATCCGGCTAGCCGCAGTCGCCGCATCGTGCGCGCGGCCCGCTGGCGTTCCTCGCGGGCGGCGCGCCGACGCGCGCGTCGGGCCTGGGCGGCAGATGGTTCGGCAGTGCTCATGGTGTCGTCGTCAATCTTGCCAAAGCCACCGCGCCCCCGGTCGAATGCGCCAGAATAGGCCGCCGCTTTTCTCGGAGCCTGCCATGGCCTCCACCTCCGTCGGACTCATTGGGCTTGCGGTTATGGGCCGCAATCTCGCCCTCAACATCGAGCGCAACGGTTTCCCCATCACCGTCTTCAACCGCACCGTCCAGCGCACCGACGAGTTCCTGGCCGGGGACGCGGCAGGCACGTCCGTCCGCGGCGAACGAACGCTGGAGACCTTCGTCACGTCGCTCCAGCGCCCCCGCCGCATCGTCCTCATGGTGCAGGCCGGCCGCGGCGTGGACGCCGTGCTGGATCAGCTCCTCCCGCTGCTCGCGCCCGGCGACGTGGTCATGGACGGCGGCAACTCGCACTTTCAGGACACTGCACGGCGCTTCGAGCGCGTCCGCGCCACCGACGTCATGTTCCTCGGCACCGGCATCAGCGGCGGCGAATCGGGCGCGCTGCTCGGCCCCTCGATCATGCCGGGTGGCCCTTCGGCCGCCTACGAGGCTATGCGCCCGGTGTTGGAACGCATCGCCGCCAAGACCGACGACGGCCCCTGCACCGCCTACTGCGGCCAGTCCAGCGCGGGTCACTACGTGAAGATGGTGCACAACGGCATCGAATACGGCGACATGCAACTGATCGCCGAGGCCTATGCCGTGCTTAAGGCCGCCGGCCTTACCCCGCCCGAGTTGGGCGACGTGTTTGGTTCCTGGAACGAAGGCGAACTCGAGTCATTCCTCATCCAGATCACCGCCGACATCTTTCGCGTCCGCGACGCTGAAGGCGACGGCTTTCTGGTCGACCAGATTCTGGACGCCGCTGGGCAGAAGGGCACCGGTCGCTGGATGTCGCAGGACGCCCTCGAACTGGGCGTCCCGATCCCCACGATCGATGCCGCCGTCTGGTCCCGCAACATCTCGGCCCGGAAAGACGAACGTGTTGACGCCGGCGGCAACCGCGCGGCAGCCACGCTGGAACGGACGCCTGAACTGGTCGACCAGGTGCGCCAGGCCCTCTTCGCCGCCAAGATCTGTTCCTACGCCCAGGGCATGGCGCTGCTGCGCACCGCCTCGCAGGAGCGCGACTACGGCATCGACCTGTCCGAAATGGCCCGCATTTGGAAGGCCGGCTGCATCATTCGAGCCCGGCTGCTAGGACTGATCCAGGGCGCGTTCCGCGACGACCCTGACCTGCTCAACCTGATGGTGGAACCATCGTTCGCCAGCCAACTGGCCAGCGCCCAGCCCGCTTGGCGTACGGTGGTTGGCGCAGCTAAGGCCGCCGGTATCCCCTGTCCGGCCCTCAGCGCCTCGCTTGACTACTACGACGCCTATCACGCCGCTCGTTTGCCGGCCAACCTCATTCAGGCCCAGCGCGACTACTTCGGCGCCCACACCTACCAGCGTACCGACCGCGACGGCGTCTTCCACACCCGCTGGGAGTCCGGCGCCCAGACCGGCAGCGCCACGAGCGACCCAGTGGCCTAAGAAGCGTCTGACTTACCGCCGCTGCGAAATCTTTCGGCGCAGCAGCGGCAAGATCGCCTGCTGCTGTGGGTGGTTGAGAAACAGCGACACGTTTCCGCCCTCGGAACCGCGCAACTGCACCACACCGCCCGCGCGCCGATAGCTGTCAAAGTTATCCCAGGTCCAGAAGCGACCCGTGTGCAGCCCGACGCCCTGATCTGTGAAGTAGTAGCTGACGGGGAACAGCAGCCACCCCGCCACCAGCAGCAGCGAAACGACGTCGGCGCCCTCCGTCGTCCACGTCCCCGGCAGCAGCCGCACTCCCAGGAAAATCCCGAGAATCGGCAGCAGATACCAGCGATACAGCAGGATGCGCGCCCGAAACGAGGTCCGCAGCTGCATCACCTCGCGCCCCGGCCGCGGCCGCGCCCACGGATTGATTGCCCCGCTCACCATCGCCCCAACAAACAACGCGGCCAGCACCACGCTCGCATACCGAGTCAGCTCAGACGCGTCCAAGAGTCTGCTCCCAACGTCTGCCGGTGGCCTCCCGCGATGCTATCAGGACCATGTCGAGGCACGACTCACTCCGAAAACGGCTGCCGACCCACGCCGCCTGCAGAGCTTGCCGGCCTGGGTCGCCGCCTACAATCAACACCGGCCCCACACCGCGCTGGATGGCTCACCGCCGATGCCGGTCCTTGTCAACAAGGCTCGTGGGAATCACAGCTAGGCCTCGAAGAAGGTGCCGAAGTGTCGGTGACCGTGGACAAGCAAGTCCATGCGAGCGAGGAGAAGGAAGACGCCGCCCTCGCCCGAGCCATTGAAACAGGACGCACGACCCAGCGCGTGACTGAGCAAGAGGTAATGGCCGTCTTGCGGCAGCGGGATGCAGGTTGAAGAGGCGGCCGCCTTGAGTCGCGACCTGCGCCGGCTGCCGAGGCTCAGTGTCCGTGGCTCCCGGCAGCGGGACAGGGCGTCCCGACTACAGCGTCCTCGACACCCCGGTCCCGCCCGGGATTCAGGTGGCGAACTGAAACGCGAAGAGCTTGCAGGCGCGCATAGCGAACCGAACGCGCACCGGCGTTCCCCGCGGGACGCCCTGGTTGGGGTTCCTTCCCCACGTGAACGTGTGGCGCAGGTGGTTACCCTCCAAAACATCTGCAAGGCGATCTTCGAATTGCAGTCGGCGCATCCGCCGTATCGGCGAAGTGTCCGTCTCGCCCTCATCCTCCACCCAGAGGGCCGACCCCTGTGTCGAACTCTCGCCGGAAACAGCCGCCCCAGCCCCCTGTCCTATACTCGCGAAACAAGTATGCGCACGATGTCCCGAACCTGATGGCTGGCCATTCCAAGTGGGCGCAGATCAAGCGCCAAAAGGCCGTCACCGACGCCAAGCGCGGCCAGCTCTTCACAAAGCTTGGGCGCGAACTCACCATTGCCGCCCAGCAGGGCGGCCCGGACCCGGTCGGCAACTTTCGACTCGAGCAGGCCATCGCCAAGGCCAAGGCCGCCAACATGCCCAAGAACAACATCGCGCGGGCCATTCAGCGCGGCGTCGGGGGCGGCTCTGACGGCGAACGGCTCCAGGAACTGCTGTACGAGGGTTACGCCGTGGATGGCGCAGGGCTGCTGATCGAAGTCGTCACCGACAATCGCAACCGCTCCGTCGCCGAGGTACGCAATGCGCTCAACCGGCTTGGTGGCACGCTGGCGGCCAGCGGCGCCGTCGCCTGGCAGTTTGAGACGCGTGGAGCTATCGAAATCCGTCTCGACGGTCATGACCCCGAAGACCTCGAACTCGTCGCGATCGACCTTGGCGCCATCGATGTCGAACACACCGACGAATCTGTCTTCGTCTACACCGACGCCACCGATCTGGCTCGGGTCAAGACCGAACTGGCCGCCGAAGGCGCCGAAATCACTTCGGCCGAACTCACCAAGGCCCCCACCACCCCCATGACGCTCGAGGACAACCGGGCCGCGCGCGTGCTGGCCATGATCGATTCCATCGAGGATCTGGACGACGTCCGCCGCGTCCACACCAACCTGGAACTCAGCGATTCGCTGCTCGAGCGAATCGGTGCCTGAGCGCGGCCGGTTGACCTCCCCCGTACCGCGACCAGACCAACGCCGAAGACACGAATGCCGGGCGGCTGTGCGGCTGGCCCGGCAAAAGGACCCTACACGTGCTCACGCTCGGCATTGATCCCGGCACCGCCCGCTTTGGCTTCGGTTTGGTGGAAGGCGCCCGCAGTACGCACCACGTGACCCACGGCTGTCTCACGACCCCGGCAGGCCAGCCGCTGGGAGCCCGCCTGGCGAGAATCCGCGACGGCCTGCAGGGGCTCTTCGAACGCTATGCCGTTACCGACGTCGCCATCGAGCGTCTCGGCTATGCCCGTCGTCTCACCTCCGCGGTTGACGTCTCGCACGCCATCGGCGTTGCCCATTTGGTCGCCGCCGACCACGGCGTTGCGGTCGAAGAATATGCTCCGCCCGAGATCAAGCTCGCCGTCACCGGCTACGGTGGCGCCGACAAGGACAGTGTCCAGGAGATGGTTCGTCGCTTCCTCGAATTGAAACGCCCGCCCCGACCTGACCACGCCGCCGACGCCCTCGCCGTCGCCATCTGCCACATCAACTCGTACGAGTCCCGCGCCCTCGAACGCGAAGTCGGCGTCCGGTGATTGCCGAGCTGCACGGCAAGGTCACCGAGCGCCGCGAGGAGAGCCTGGTCGTCCTGGCCGAGGGCACCGGCATCGGACTCGAAGTCATCGTCCCGGATCGGGCGCTGACTGATGCCGGCGCCAGCGTCCATCTCTTCACCTCTCTCCACATGGCCTCCGACGGTGCGCTCCTCACCGGATTCGAGACCCCGGAGGAACTGCGCGTATTCAAGGCACTCCTCAACGTCAACGGCGTCGGACCGCGTATGGCTGTCCGTGTCCTTTCCACCCATCCGGCCAGTCGCATCTACGAAGCTCTCGACCAGGAAGACCCCAAGCCATTCCAGGTTGTCTCCGGCATCGGCGCCCGAACCGCCAACCGCATCATCCTCGAGCTCCGCGGCAAGCTCGTCCCCGAGGACAAACCGCCGGATGAGACGGCCGACGACGAAAACACCCGTGAAGTTCTGGAAGCCCTCCTCGGCCTCGGCTACACCAGAACCGAAGCCACCATCGCCCTCAACCAGACCATCGGGGAAGCCCTGTCCGTCGAAGCCCGCATCGCCAGTGCCCTGCGTGATCTTGGCTCCCGAGGCCGGCCCGCATGACCGAGCGCGTCGTTGCCGTCGAATCCGCCGCCGGCGACCAGCCGCTTGACCGCGCCCTCCGCCCCCGCGACCTCTCCGACGACGAGTTCATCGGTCAGGAAAGCATCAAACGTGCGCTCCGGCTCATGATTCGGGCGGCCAAGCGGCGCGGCGAACCCGTCGATCACATCCTCCTCGGTGGCCCCCCTGGTCTCGGGAAAACCACCCTCGCCCACATCGTGGCGAACGAAATGGGAGGACGCCTACGCGTGACCTCCGGACCCGCCCTCGAACGACCCGGCGACCTCGCCTCCACCCTCAGCAGCCTCGATGCGGCCGAGGTCCTTTTCATCGACGAAATCCACCGCCTCGGAAAGACCGTCGAGGAAATCCTCTATCCCGCCATGGAAGACTTCGCGCTGGACATCGTCGTCGGCGCCGGCAAGGCCAGCGCCAGAACCTATCGCCTGGCGTTACCGCACTTCACCGTCATCGGCGCCACCACCAGCGCAGGCTCGCTTACGTCCGCGCTCCGCGATCGCTTCGGCGCGGTCCACCGCCTCGAGTTCTACAGCCCCGAGGAGTGCGCCCGCATCGTCAAACGCTCTGCTGACATCCTCGGCGTCACCATCACCCAAGCCGGCGCGCTTGCTATCGCCCGCCGTTCCCGCGGCACCGCCCGCGTCTGCAACCGCCTGCTGCGGCGCGTTCGTGATTTCGCCGAAGTCGAAGCCGACGGCACCATCACCGACGCGGTGGCTGACGAAGCTCTCGCCGAGATGGACGTCGACCACCAAGGCCTCGACGCCATGGACCGCCGCATCCTTACGACCCTCATGGACTCGTTCAACGGAGGTCCCGCCGGGCTCCAGGCCCTCGCCGCGACCCTGGCCGAAGACGTCCCCACCCTCGAGTCCTACTACGAACCCTTCCTGCTCCAGGGCGGCTTCATCGCTCGTACCCCCCGCGGCCGCGTCGTCACCCGCCTCGCCTACACACACCTCAACCGCGCCCCCCCGCGCACCGCGCCCGAACAGGCCGCGCTGCTCTGACGTGGAACCCGAAGCCCCTTGCACCCAACGGCTCCGCGCAACCATCCGCGGCCGCGTGCAGGGCGTTGGCTTCCGCTTCTTCGTCGCTCGCGTCGGTCGACGCCTCCACCTCTGCGGCCATGTCCGCAACCTCCCGGGTGGCCGTCGCGTGGAAGTAATCGCGCAGGGCCCGCGCCCGGCGCTCGACGCGCTCATCCAGGAGTTACAGGCTGGACCACCCCTTGCCATCGTCGAGTCGGTTACTGTGGCGCGGGAAGCGCCCGCCGACGACCTGCCGGCGTTCGCGATTCGCGCCTAGGGACCAGGTGATGCAGCGCCTCCCCAACTCCCGAACGCACACGCGCGGGATTCTCGCCCCCGCGCGTGAGCGCCACCGTGGAATGCAGGCGTTCGCCTGGGTTTCGTTGGTCGTCGCGGTGGGCCTGCTGGCCGCCGCTATCCTCTATGTACCGCGCGGCGTTGCCGCCCTGTTCAGCGGCGTCAGCGAGTCCCGCCCCATCTCGGCCACTGTGCTGGAAGGTACCGTCCTCGTCCAGCCCCCCGCCACCGCCACCTGGCAGGGCATGGCGTCCCGGGCCGATCTGGCCGAAGGCACGCGCCTCCTGACCGACGACCGATCGCGAGCCTTCCTGCGCACCCGCGAGGGCTCCACGGTGCTCCTCTACAACGACACCGAACTCGCCGTGCAGCGCATGCAATACGGGCGTTTCAATCCCGCCCTGCAGGACAGCGTGCTGCGACTCTTCCAGGGGCGCATCCAGATCGGCGTGGCGCTGCACCCGGCCGCGCCCGACCGGCGGATCAGCCTACTGGCTGGCCAGGGCCGCCTGGACCTTGGGACAGGCACTTACCGGATTGAGATGGAACCCGACGGCACCGTGCACCTGAGCGTGCGGCAGGGCACCGCCTTGGTTTGGCTCGGTAGTCGCGTCTTGGAAGCCCCCGCGGGGCGACGCGTGGTTCTCACCCCCGCCGAAACCATCACCGGACCGCTCCCGCTAGAACGCGACCTGATACGCGATCCTCTTCTTGAGCGCCTGGCCGACGCCTCGGCCTGGAGCGCCTTCGTCGTCACCGAAGCCGGCACCCCCGGCACCGTCAACCCGCAGCCAGACGGCGTCTGGTTCGAGCGCCAGACCGCCGATGGCGCCACCGACCGCCACGGCGAAAGCGGCCTGGTTCAGGAGTTGGATCGTGATGTTCGCGATTATGTCAATCTGAGCCTGCGTGCTGACGTTCGTACTGATCGTCAGACCCTCTCCGGCGGCGGCACGGCCGGCACCGAGTACCCCCTCATGCTGCGCCTCACCTACCTCGACGCCGAGGGTCGCGAGCAAATCTGGGCCACCGGCTTCTACCATCAAAACGACGCTGGCCTCAGCGTCAAACTCGGACGCCAGATTCCTCCCGGTGAGTGGATTACCTTCGATCACCCCACCTTGCTCCAGGAGACCCGTCCCGCCCCCGTTCGCCTGCGCAGGCTTGAAGTCCTCGGCAGCGGCTGGGAATACCGGTCGGCCATCCGGCGCGTGGAGCTCACTGGCTATTAGCCCCACCAACCGCCGCCTCACCGCCGGCGTGGACGCCATCGAAATCGTCCGCATCCAGGCCGCACTCGACCGCTTCGGCGAGCGCTTCATCCACCGCCTCTACACGGAGCGCGAACAGCGCCACTGCCGCGGTCGCGCCGAAGAACTGGCCGCCAGGTTCGCCGGCAAGGAAGCCATCTCAAAGGCCCTCGGCACTGGCATGCGCGGCGTCCTCTGGCGCGAACTCGAGATTTTGAACGACCGCCGCGGCAAACCCACCGTGCACCTCCACGGCGCCGCCGCGGCCCGCGCCCGGGAGCTCGGCCTCACCTCCTTCGAAATCAGCCTCACCCACAGCCGCGAACTCGCCATCGCCTTCGTCGTCGCCACGGCGGACGAGCCGTAGTGATGGGAGCGCGCCTCGCCGGTCACGGTCCGGCGTTCGACCGCGTGGTCGACTCGGCTGAAATGCGCGCCCTCGAATCCCAGGCGCCCCCCGGCGTCAACCTCATGGAAAACGCCGGCCACGCCATCGCCGCCGCCATCCTCCGGCGTACGGGCGCCCTGGGCGCCCGCTCCATCGTCGTGCTGGTAGGCCCCGGCGACAACGGCGGCGATGCCCTCATCGCCGCCGCCCGCCTCGCCTCCACCGGCGCGCGCGTCACCGCCTGGGCGTCCCGCCAGCGCCCCAACGACCCGCTCGTTACGGCCGCAGCCGCTCGCGGCGTGCGCTGGCGCGTCTGGAACGCCGATCCCCGCCCACTGACACAAGACGCTCACCAAGCATCCTGCATGGTGGACGGACTCCTCGGCATTGGCAGCACCCCTCCGCTGCGTGGTCCCATCGCCGACATCCTGACCGCCCTGCCTGAAGTGACCGGACAGGCGCGCTTCGCTGTCGACATCCCCAGCGGCATCGACGCAGACTCGGGCGCTGCCGACCCCTCGTCCTTCCGGGCCCACGTCACTCTGGCCACCGGACCGATCAAGCTCGGTGCGCTGCTGCACCCCGCCATTGAGTTTGCCGGACGGCAGATCGCGTTGGACATCGGCCTTCCCGCCCACACCTACCCGCCACTTCGAACCTCGCGCATCGACGCCCGTACGGTGCGCCGTCTGCTGCCCACACGTCCGAAGGATGGCCATAAAGGCACCTTCGGACGGTTAGCCATCGTGGCCGGCTCATCGCGCTACCGCGGTGCCGCCGCGCTGGCCACCGTCGCGGCATTGCGTGCCGGCGCCGGTCTCGTCACCCTCGCGGCGGTCGAACCGGCGTGCGCCGTCACCGCCGCCCAAGCGCCCGCCGCCACCTTCGTCCCGCTGTCAGCCTCGCCTTCAGGCCAGGTGGAGGCCACCGCTGCCGACGTCGCGGCATCGTTTGCCAGACCCTCCGCCCTCCTGCTCGGTCCTGGCCTGGGCCGCGGCGACGCTGCCGACACGCTGGTCTACGGCCTACTCGACACGTTGCCTGATACCCCCACCGTCATCGACGCCGACGGCCTCAATGCCTTAGCCGACCGAGCCGACCTCCTGAAATCACTCGGCTCTCGGTGCATCCTCACCCCGCATCCCGGCGAACTCGCGCGGCTCCTGCGCCTGCCTTCGCCGCCCGAAGGCCGTCAACGCCTCGCGGCGGCCCAGGACGTGGCCGCCCAAACCCGGGCCACCGTCGTGGCCAAAGGCTCCCCCACCTTCGTCTGCTCGGCCGACAGGGTATGGATCCTCGCCCGGCCCAACCCCGCCCTCGCCGCCGCCGGCTCGGGCGACGTGCTCGCCGGCGCCATCGCCTCCCTATTGGCGCAGGGTCTGAAACCCAGGGAAGCCGCCCGCCTCGGCGTCTGGCTCCACAGCCGCGCGGCCCGCATCGCCGGCGGTCGCGACGACCGTGGCGTGCCCATGGAACAGGTCGCCGCTGCTGTCGCAGCGGCGGCCAACCTGCGGCGAGCGCGTCCTCGCCGGCGGTCGTGGCGCCGCCACCGCTGCCCACCCTGGCGTCAGTCGGGCGCCCCGTAGGTCTCCCAGAGCTCCGTGACCAACGACTCGGCGGTCGCGTGCTCGAATCCCCGCCGCACTAGGAACGCTCCCAGGCGCTGTCGAAACTCTCCAAACCCGCACCCGTGGAGGCGACCGGCCTGCCGCTCCGCCAAGGGCCGGGCCACAACAACCTCGTCCCGGTACCAATGGCTCAGGGCGTCCTCGGCCAGCTCCTCACCGACGCCCTTTGCCCGCAATTCTTCCGCCACCAGGCGCCGCCCGCGCGCCCGGCCCTCGGTCCGTGCCCGGATCACTGCCGCCGCAAAGTCGGCATCGTCGACGTAGCCAAGTTCCCGCAGCCGCGCCAGGACTTGCTCCGTGTCGTGGGCATCGACGCCGCGTGACGTCAACCGCTGCCGCACTTCAGCTTCGGAACGGGAGCGAGACGCCAGGAACCGCAGGGCGATAACCATTGGGTCGGCGCGCCGGCCGCGACGGGCCCCCATCAAACGTGCTGGCTCAGTCCCTGCCCTGGTCGCTTGAGCCGCGGCTCCCAATCAGTTCCGGCCACGGCGCCAGTCGGCGCTCCGTTCCAGCGAACAGGCGCTGCAGATTGTCCAGATGCTGCGAAATCAGAAACACCACGAAAACCGCGACCAGCGTCACGTGGAAACCGGTCACGCCAAGGCCCAGCGCATAGAACACGATCGCGCCGACCAGGAATCCCAGGGCGCCAACCAGCGAGCCCAGCGAGACGTAGCGTCCAATCGCAACAGTGGCCAGGCCAACCGGAAAGCCCACCAGGGCCGCCAGCGGCGCCAGCGCGATTACGGCCCCCGAACTTGTTGCCACCCCGCGGCCGCCGCGCAGGCCAATGAACACCGACCAGTTATGACCGACGGCTGTGAGCACCGCCACCACGACAGGGACAAGTTGCAGGTCGCCAACCAGCAGCCGAGCGACCAGCGTCGGCACGAATCCCTTCAGCATGTCGCCCACAAACACAATTACCGCCGCGCCTCGGCCGACGGTTCGGTATACGTTGGTTGCGCCGGAGCGCCGGCTGCCGTGCTCGAGAATGTTGATGCCGAAACCGATGCGGCACACCAACCAGCCCATCGGCACCGCGCCCAACAGGTACGCACCGACCAAGAGGCCGATGACCTGTATGGCTTGGATCGTAGTCACCGGGAGCGCCCCACAACCCGACGATTATTCCGCCAGCTTCGGCCCGGCCCGCTCCGCTGTCAAACCAGAACAGCGCACCTCAGGACGACCGCAAACTCAGGCGCATCGGCGTCCCGTCAAACCCAAACTCCTGCCGCAGTCCGTTTTCCAGGTAACGCACGTAGCTCCGATGCACGTGTTCGGGATTCGAGAAAAACAGCGCAAACTCCGGCGGCGCGGTCCCGGTTTGCGTCGCGTATTTGAATCGAGCCGCTCGACCGCGTCGCGACGGCAGATCGCGCCGCCCCACCCAGGCCCGCAGGAACGCGTTCAGGCGCGAGGTCGGGATGCGCTGCTGCCGAATCCGGTGTATCTCCAGCGCCATCGGCAGCACGTGATCCAGGTTGCGTCCCGTCATCGCCGAGATTCGAGCCAACGGACTCTGAGGCAGGAAGTGGAAAATACGCGCCAACTGGTGCTCCACGCGTGCGACCTCTTCCTTACCCTTGACAAGGTCCCACTTGTTCGCCGCCACCGTCACGCCCTTGCCGGCATCAAGCACGAAACCCGCAACGTGCGCATCCTGCTGGGTCGGGCCTTCGAACGCGTCGATCACCACTACCCCTACGTCGGCGTGCTGCATCGAGCGCATGGCCCGCAGCACGCTGTGTTGCTCGATGCCGCGCGTAATGTGACCGCGACGACGGATGCCGGCCGTGTCCACCAGCCAAACCTCGTTGCCTTCCCACTCCACCAGCGTGTCCACGCTGTCCCGCGTCGTGCCGGGCGCGTCATGCACCAGGGCCCGCGCCTCGCCCAGCAGCGCGTTCAGCAACGATGACTTGCCAACGTTCGGCCGTCCCACAATCGCAATCCGCGGACGCGTGTCGGCCACCGCGCGGTACTCCGAACCGGGCAGGCGCTCGGCGATGGCGTCCAACAGGTCGCCCGTCGCCGTGCCGTGCATGGCAGAAATGGCCATCGGATCGCCCAATCCCAGCGCGTAGAACTCCGGTACGCGATCCCGATGCTGCGGCGCGTCCACCTTGTTCACCACCAGCAGGTGCGGCCGTCCAGCTCGCAGCACCTCGCGCGCCACCGTCTGGTCCAGTTCGGTCGGCCCCGTGGTCGCGTCGGTCACGATCAGCGCCAGGTCGGCCTCCGCCGCGGCCAGCCGCGCCTGCGCTTCCGCGTGTGCGGCCACCGGCGCCGGATCGCGCCAGGCGATGCCTGCCGTATCCACGATCGCCAGACCGCGCCCCCGCCACTCGATCTCCCCATAAATCCGGTCCCGCGTCGTCCCCGGTTCGTCGGCCACCACCGCCACCCGCGAGCCCATCAGGCGATTGAACAGCGTGGACTTCCCAACGTTCGGACGACCCACAATGGCAACCAGCGCCGCGGCTCCCGCCACCGGTACGGCTGCGCTCGAATTGCCGGGGCTGTTCCTAGCCATACGGGCCCCGATAGCTCGGCGGCAGATTCGCGGCGATCGCTCGCATAATCGTCTCCCCGGCCGCCTGCAGCTCGTCGTCCGGGATTCGTCCCGGTCGGCGTCCCAGGTCCAGCGGTTCGCCAACCCTGAGATTCACCGGCATTCGGCCCTTCGTGAGCCGCCGCCGCCAGGAGAACGCTTCGGTGCCCCAGATCGACACCGGAATCACTGGTGTGCCCAGCTTCATTGCCGCGTAGGCCGCCCCCGGTTGCGGCTCGCGCAACTTCCCGTCCCGGCTGCGCGTGCCCTCTGGATACATCATCATCGCCTGGCCACTTCGCAGGATGCGCAGCATCTGCCGCACCGCCGGCAGGTCCATCCCGTCCCGACTTACCGGCAGCACGCCCCAGGCGCGGCAGAGCCACCCAACCGTCCGCGACTCCACCACCTCACGCTTCGCCATGAACGTCAGGTACCGCCGCACGTACGAGCCCGTCAGGATCGGGTCGAATTGCGTGAAGTGGTTCGACGCGACGATGATGGAGCCCTCCTCGGGAACCCGTTCCACGCCCGCCACGCTCACTCGAAACAGGAACGGAAATACCACGAATCGTCCCAGCAACTGCCAGAAGGCGTAGATCGTCGCAATAATCCACGGCGGCTCCCAGCTGGAGTCACGGCGCCTTTCAGCACCCATGGTTCAGTCCACGGTCCCGCAGGAGCACCTCAATCTGCGCGACAGTTTCCTCCGGACTGCTGTCGTCGGAGTCGATCCGCACAGCGTCGACGGCAGCGGCCAACGGCGCGTCGGCGCGCGTGCTGTCAATCCGATCCCGAGTCTCCAGCAGGTCGCGCACCCTCGCGAACGCAATGCACTCCCCGTCCGTCCGCCGCTGCTGCCACTTCCGCAGCGCACGAGTTTCAAGCGGGGCGTCCAGGTATACCTTCAATTCGGCCTCCGGCCACACCACCGTGCCGATGTCGCGCCCCAGCGCCACCACGCCGCCCTGCCCAATCACCCGCCGCTGCTCCCCCAGCAGGTGCGCCCGCACCTCCGGCAGCCGGGATACGTCCGAGACAATCGCTTCCACGTCCACGCTGTACACACCCTCAGTCACGTCCTCGCCGCCGGACAGAACCCGCGTGCGGTATGCCCCTTCGGTTTCTGGTCGAAACTCCAACTCCAGGTTCGCAATCGCGGGTACCACCTCGCCTGCGTCGCTGGGATCCGCCCCGGCCCGCTGCGCGGCCAGTGCCGCCGCCCGGTAGAAGAGACCGCTATCCACGCACAGGTAACCGCGCCGCTCGGCCAGCAACTGACCAACCGTGCTCTTCCCTGACCCCACGGGACCATCGATCGTGATGACCGGCGCTGGCATAAGGCGCACCAAACCCACAAACACCCTCGGGGACGGCCGCCCAGTATAAAAACAGCCCACACCCCACCCTCGCCGCTCGCATGGGTCGGGCGCCGGCTTCAGACCGCCCGCGGCGACTCACGAATCGTTCGCCGCAAGCGCACCGCCGCACCGCGGTCGTTCCCGTTGCGAACCTCGTTTCCAGGTGCAAGCATGGACCTATTGATCTGGTACATGGGCGGCTGGAAATCACTAACCTTGGCTACCGACGCCGCCCCGCTCACCCGAGACGACCTGCGCGACGAACTACAGCGCGCGCTGACGCACTATTCGACCAAGGCCGATCTGGCCGACTTGCGCGACGAAATGCGTCGTGCCATGGCGCACTACGCAACCAAGGCCGATCTGGCTGAATTGCGTGACGAACTGCGCATCGAATTGAATCGCACGTTGGCCCACTACGCGACCAAGGCTGACGTCGCTGACATGCGAGCCGACCTCCAGGCGACGCGTGCCGAGTTCAAGGCCGATCTGCACAGCCTGACCCGCTGGATGGTGATTGCCGTCCTCGGTTCGGTCACCGCCGCATCCGCCGTCACCGGCCTCATCGTCCGCTTCTTCAGCTAGACGCCTGGCGCTGAGGGCGTAGCAACGCCATCCAAGTCCACGACGCCCTGGCGAACCTGCGCCCCAGTCGCCCCACGGCTGAAGCGATTGGGACCGCGTGAACGCGGTCGGGTCAGGTCCGCCCAAGGGCTTTGGTCTTCTAGCAATTGCGAATCGCGAAACGAAGTGCAACTATCGAAGTGGCAAGTTGGAAGCTGGGCGGGATAAGGATTGATCTTCATGCCTGCCGACGCCGCCCCGCTTACCCGCAACGACTTGCGCGACGAGCTTGATCGCACGCTCCAGCACTACGCGACCAAAGCGGACCTGGCCGACTTGCGAGCCGACCTCCACGCCCTGGAGGCGCGCCTCATCAAGTGGATGCTTGGCCTAATGCTGAGCGCGACTGGCCTAGCCGTTGCAATCGCAGTCGCCGTCGATCGGTTGTGGACCTGACAGCTCACCAAAGCTCGCCGAGTCTTCATCGGCCGAGTCCGTAGCCTCGAAGACCAGTAAACCTAACCTTCGGACCAGGACATCCAACAAGGCAAGGGTCCGCACTGCTTCGCCCGTCTCCACAAGTCATCCCAGGCAGCCTGAGCCTCGGGCCTTGCGCGGAGACTCGACACACACGCGGCCACGAAATCCCGAATCCCCGTTCTGGACCTTTTCCCCTCTGTTGGGTCACGACCAATTCAATCCACCTCGGTCACCTGTCGCCTACACTCAGAACATGCTCCGTTACTTGCCTCACCGCCCGTGCCTGACGTAACCGTCGCCGAAGCCATAGCCGCCTTCCTGGCACGGCAAGGCGTCCGTCGCGCCTACGGCGTCACCGGCGGCGAGATGCTCCCGGTGCTCGACGCCCTCCAGCGCCACGGCATCGAGTTCATCCTGACTCACCACGAGGCGGCCGCCGCCTACATGGCCGACACCGAAGGCCAACTCACCGGCCGGCCCGGCGTCTGCGTCAGCACCCTCGGACCCGGCGCCGCCAACCTCTTCGCCGGTCTCGCCCAGGCCACCCTCGAGCGTTCGCCGGTCCTCGGCATCACGGCGGACGTCACGCCCGACGAAGCCGCCGGCCAGCGGCATCAGGTCTACAACATTCCCGGCGCAATGGCCCCCGCGGTCAAATACACCGCCCGTGTCAGCCCGGACAACCTGGCCACGGTCGTCCCGGCCGCCTGGTCGGCTGCCATCCAGGGCATGCCCGGCGCGGCCCATCTCGCCGTTCCCAGTTCCACCGCCACGCTCCCCGTCTCCGCAACGCCTGTCCCATCCCGGAACGGCGCGGCGACCCCGCCGCCCATCCCACCTGAGCTCCACGACGTCGAGGCTCGCCTCGCCAGAGCCAGCCGCCCTGTCGCCGTCCTCGGCCTCGAAGCGCGCACGCCAGCCATCGCCAAACACTTCGCCCGCCTGGTCGGCGCGGCCGACATTCCCGTCATCACCCAGGTCAAGGCCCGCGGCTGGTTTCCGGGCAGCCATCGGCTCCACGCCGGCACCCTGGCCTCGTACGGATCGCGCGGTGTCTTCGATCTCATTAGCGGGGCCGACCTGGTGCTTGGTGTTGGCATGGACGGCGTCGACCTCGTCTGGCCCTGGGACGGCCCGGCCGGCGTCAACCTCACCGCCCATGACACGCCAGACGGCTCGCTGCCGCACACCCCAATCGTCGGCGACGTGGCCGCCATCCTGGAGCGCCTGGCGGCGGTCGGTCGCCCTGACCACCGGGCGGACGGCGCCACGCGCGCCGCGAAAGCGCGCCACGCAGCCCGCGCGGACCTTCAGGCGGGACCTGCCGGTACCGATCATCCAGCCGACGCTCCATCCGACGGCATCGCCGTCGACCCGCTATTCCAGACCATCCGCTCGACCGCCCCGTCGGACACGGCTCTGGCATCAGACGTCGGCATGCACAAGCTCTACCTCGCCCAGTACTGGGAGGCCCCACGCCCAACACCTACCTCGTGGCCAACGGCCTATCCGGCATGGGCTGGGCGCTGCCCAGTGCTATCTCGTTCAAGCTGGCGCGTCCTGACCAACCCGTCCTGGCCGTCACCGGCGACGGCGGCGCGCTCATGTTCGCCGGCGAGCTGGGAACTTTGGCCCGGCTGCGGCCGCCCGGCCTCGTTTACCTCGTGCTCGTCGACGCGTCGCTCGCCCTCATCCGCCTCAAGGCCGAACAACTCGAACACGACCCAATGCCCAATGACTTCGCTCCGCCCGACTTCGTCGCGCTGGCCCGAAGTTTCGGCCTCGCAGCTGAGCGTGTTGATTCCCCGGACGGCGCCGCTACAGTGGTATGTGACGGCCTCAGGGCCGCGGAGCCGCTCGTTATCGAGGCGCCCATCGACTACGGCGCCTACCAACGCATGACCTGACCGCGCAGCCGCATGGATCAAACCAACTCGTGAGCGCCGGCGGCCATCGTCGCCATCTCTGGCGCCGACCTCTTCGCCTGCTGGCGTGCGCGGCGGCATTGGCGCTCGTCGTCGCATCGCCATCCCCGTCCCAGGCCGACGTGCTGCCCCTCCAGACCGGCCAGACCATTCAGATCGAAGGGCAGGGCTGGGGCCACGGGGTCGGCATGTCGCAATGGGGCGCCCGCGGACGCGCCGAGGCCGGGCAGACCGCCGACCAGATCGTTCGCGCCTACTACACCGGCATCGACATCACCGATTCGCCGACGGATCAAACATCCATCCGCGTGCTGATCGACCAGGACTACCGTCCGGCCTCCATCGATGGCGCAACAGCGTCCTCCAATGGACTGGCCGGGGACATCGTTGGCGTCGGCGGCCAGTGGGCCGTCACAGGGATTACCGGACCTCTACCGCCCGGCGCGCGCCTGCGCCTGCTGGATCACCCGGGCGCCCACCGCATCACCGTCCGTCTTATCGACGCCGGCGGCGGGCACATGCTCGACGTCGATCTCCCCGGCCAGATCGAAGTCGTCCCCCTCGAACCCCACAGCCGGCTGCTGGTGCACTACAAGTACACCGACCAGGTTGTGGGATCACCGGGACAGTTCTACGACGTCTATCGCGGTTCGATTCGCGTCTACCTCGACGGGGAGGGACTCATCGACACCGTCAACGTCGTGAGTGTCGAGGACTACCTGCTCGGCGTCGTGCCGGCCGAAATGCCCTACCACTGGCCCGCCGAGGCCCTCAAGGCCCAGGCCCTGGCCGCCCGTTCCTACGCCCTCGTCAGCTTGATGCCCGGCAACCCAATCTGGGACGTCGTCGACACCACGCAGGATCAGGTCTACCTCGGCGTCAACCACGAAAAGCCCGAAACCAGCGCCGCCGTCCAAGCCACCGCGCGCCGCGTCATGACCCATGGCGACCAGCCGATCCTGTCCTACTTCTTCAGCGCGGCCAACGGGCACACCGAGTCAAACGAGGATGTCTTTGGCGGCGCCCCGCTGCCGTACCTGCGCGCCGTTGCCGACCTTGACCCCAACGGCCGCCCCTGGGACGCCGATTCACCCCTGAGCACCTGGTCCACGCCCGAGTTCCCTGCGAGTCTCCTGCAAGGCTTGTACCAGGAGTCGATCGGCACGCTTCAGTCGCTCGATTTCAGCCGCCGTACGTCCACCGGCCGCCTCATCATCGTGGGCCTCAACGGCGACCACGGAAGCCAGACCATCAGCGCCTGGAACTTCGCCCTGCGCTTCAACCAGCGCACCCCGCAGGAAGCCGGACTGATCTACAGCACGCGTTTCGCCGTCGTGCGCAACTACCCGCTGATTGAACGCGTCGCGCCCCTCAACCTGCCGGACGGGCAGTCCATCTATTTCGACGAGACCGGGCATAACGTGCGCCACGGCTTCCTCAAGTACTTCAATGCCCGCGGCGGTGTGACCGCCTTCGGGCTCCCCCTCACCGAGGAATTCGTCGAGGGCGGCCGCACCGTCCAGTACTTCGAACGTGCTCGTTTCGAATATCACCCGGAACTCGCGGGAACGCCTTACGAGACCCAGCTCGGGTTGCTCAACGACGCGCTCACCGCGCCGCGCCGCCCATTTGCCGGCGACACCCCCTTCCCCAGCGTGCCCCAGCACCGCTACTTCCCCGAGACCGGCCATAGCGTGCATTTCGGCTTCCTCCAATTCTGGGAAACCCAGGGCGGCCTCGAACGCTTCGGCTATCCCATTTCCCAGGAGGTGGTGGAGCACGGTCGTACCGTCCAGCACTTCCAGCGCGTCCGGCTGGAATGGGCGCCCGACGCTCCGCCCGGTCAGCAGGTCCAGATAGGCAAAGTCGGCAGCGAATACATGCGCGCCTTCGGCCTCGCTCCGCCAATCTAGGGCTGAACGCCCGCCACCCTATACTCGCGCCGCCCGCGCGCCCGCCTGGACGACCTGATGCCGCTCAGCTCGCACGAGCAGCAGGAGATCGACGACCTTCGCGCCGTCCAGACCCCCACCCGCCGCCTGACCGTTCCGGATCTCGAAGAAATCCTCTACCAGGCCCTGCCTGTTCTCGATCACGGCTTCGTACGCGTGATCGACTACATGGGCAGCGACAGCGCCGTCGTGCAGGCCGCCCGCGTTTCCTACGGCGCCGGCACCAAGCGCGCTCGCCAGGACGCCGGGCTCATTCGCTATCTCATGCGGCATGCGCACACCACGCCGTTCGAGATGTGCGAGATCAAGTACCACGTCAAGCTCCCCATCTTCGTCGCCCGCCAGTGGATCCGGCACCGCACCGCCAGCGTCAACGAGTACTCCGCCCGCTACTCCATCCTCGACAACGAGTTCTACGTCCCTGACCCCGACCACCTGGCCGCCCAGTCCACCAGCAACCGCCAGGGCCGCGGCGACGTGGTAACCGGCGACGAGGCCGCCCGCGTCTTCGACCTGCTGCGCACCGACGCCCAGCGCGCCTACGCCCACTACGAAGAAATGCTCAACGAAGACGTCGAAGGAAAGATCCTCGACGAGTCCCGCCAGGGCCTGGCCCGCGAACTCGCCCGCATGAACCTGTCCCTCAACTTCTATACCCAGTGGTACTGGAAGGTGAACCTGCACAACCTGCTGCACTTCCTCTGGCTGCGCAGCGACGCCCACGCCCAGTACGAAATCCGCGCCTACGCCACCGTCATGCTCGACACCGTGCGCCGCTGGGCGCCCCTCACCTACGCCGCCTTTATGGACTACCGTGTCGGCGGCGCCAACCTCTCAGCCAAAGGTCTCGAGGTTGTCCGCCGCCGTCTCCGCGGCGAAACCGTCACCCGCCGTGACGTCGGCATGTCCCCCGCCGAATGGCGCGAACTCAACGACCTTCTCGACTCCGAGGAAGCGTCGCCAGCCAGCCAGTAGCGTCCAGACGTGCGGCTCGTCGGCCGCCGGTTGCCTACTCGTTGAACGCCGGAAAGTAGTCGGGAATCGCCTCTGCGTTGTACCCCGCCGCCGGGTACTCGTACTCGTTCCCCTCGTAGTTCCGCACCACGATCTTTTCGTCGGTCAACTCAACGATCCGGGACGGCGACACCGGAATCTTCCCGCCCCCGCCCGGCGCATCGATGATGTACTGCGGCACCCCAAACCCGGTCGTGTGCCCTTGCAGGGCCTCCATGATCTCCAGGCCCTTCTGCACCGACGTCCGGAAATGGTCCGTCCCTTTCACCAGGTCCGCCTGGTAGATGTAGTACGGCTTCACCCGCGCCTTCAGCAGCTCGTGCATCAGCTGCTTCATCGTCTCGGGATCGTCATTCACTCCACGCAGCAGCACCGTCTGGCACCCAACCGGAATCCCGTGGTCCACCAACCGCCCGCACGCCTCGCGAGCCTCGGGCGTGAGTTCCCGCGGATGGTTGAAGTGCGTGTTCAGGTAAAACGGCTGATACCGCGCGAGCATCTCGCACAGTTCATACGTGATTCGCGCCGGGTTGACGCACGGAATCTTGGTCCCCATGCGGATCAACTCCACATGCGGAATCTCGTACAGGTTCGAGATGATCCACTCCAGCGCGTTGTCGGTCAGCGTCAGTGGGTCGCCGCCGCTGAGCAGCACATCCCGAATCTCCGGGTGCTCCCGGATGTATTCGAACACCGCCTCCAGTTCATGCGGCGGCGGCACCGGGTTCTTCCCGACCTTCCGCTTCCGCGTGCAAAAGCGGCAGTACATCGCGCAGGTGTGCGTGACGACAAATAGCACCCGGTCCGGGTATCGGTGCGTGAGGTGACGCACCGGCATGTCGTCCTCCTCGTCCAGCGGATCGTCCTCAAGGAATGAGGAGTCCTCGAACTCCACCGCATCCGGCATCTGCTGGATGTAGATCGGGTCGCTGGCGTCCATCTCCTCGATCAGACTCAGGTAGTACGGCGTCGTGAAAAACGGGTATTCCTTGGCGACGGCTTCAAGCCGCTCGTACTGCTCCTCGGTCAGTCCGGGAATCGCCCGCACGTCGCGCACGCCCTGCGCGAGTTGTTCCTGCCAATCGGCGCGTGGACGGCGAACCTTTGGCGGCATGGCTGCTGCAACCCCTGGAGAAACGCCCGCCCTATCGGCGGGACGCCAATGCTGACTGTCCCAAGCCTACGAAATACCGCGCGAACCGTCGGCTCGCCACAGGTTTTCGCTGAAAAACCCGCATAAACTTGGCCGCGCGAACGCGCGATGCTACGTTTGGAGTGAGCAGTCGGGCCCGGTCAGGAGCCTGACGCGCACCGTTTTTCGAGTCGTCATGTCACTGTGTCTTGGCGACCAGCACCAGGAGACCTTCAGCACGCGAATGTCCGCCACCAACGGCCAGACCACCCTCTCGATTCGCGACCTGCATGTCTCCGTGGAAGACGCCGAAATCTTGCGCGGCGTGACCCTGGACGTGCCCGCCGGCGAGGTGCACGCGCTTATGGGCCCCAACGGCTCGGGCAAGAGCACCCTGGCTAACACCCTGATGGGCCACCCCGCCTATGAGGTCACGGCCGGCCAGGTCCACTTCAAGGGCCAGGACGTGCTTGAGCTCGAAACCGACGAGCGCGCACGCCTCGGAATGTTCCTGGCCTTTCAATACCCCGCCGAAATCCCCGGCGTGCGGGTCGCGAGCTTTCTGCGCCTCGCGCTGAACGCCCGCCGCGAGTCCGAAATCTCGGTCATGGAGTTCCGTCGGCTGCTGCTGGAAAAGATGCAGATGCTGCGCATGGACCCCAAATTCGCCTCGCGCTATCTCAACGATGGGTTCTCCGGCGGCGAAAAGAAGCGCAATGAGATCCTGCAACTTGCGGTGCTGGAGCCGGACCTTGCGATACTTGACGAGACGGACTCGGGCCTCGACATCGACGCGCTGCGAATCGTCGCCGACGGCGTGAACCGGTTGCGGGGCTCAGACCTTGGAGTACTGGTGATCACGCACTACCAACGGCTGCTGAACTACATCGAGCCTGATCGCGTCCACGTCCTGATTGATGGGCGCGTGGTCGAGTCGGGCGGCAAGGAAGTGGCCGAACGCCTGGAAGCCGAGGGTTACGAACGCTACAGCGCCGCGACGGCCAGCGAGGACGCATAAGCATGGCAATCAAGGACATTGACCAGGTCGGACTCGACACTTACAAGTTCGGGTTCCACGACGACATGCAGCCCGTCTACACGTCACCCAAGGGCCTGAGCGCGGAAGTCGTTCGGGAAATCTCGCGCCAGAAGGACGAGCCGGCCTGGATGCTGGACTTCCGTCTGGAGGCGCTGGACCAGTTCGAGCGCAAGTCAATGCCCACCTGGGGCGCCGACCTTTCGCGCATCGACTTCGACGACATCCACTACTACATCCGCCCGCAGGACAAGCAAGCCCGCTCCTGGGACGACGTGCCAGACGACATCAAGTCCACCTTCGACAAGCTGGGCATTCCCGAAGCCGAACGCAAGTTCCTGGCTGGCGTGGGCGCGCAGTACGACTCCGAGGTCGTCTACCACAGCATCCGCGAGGACCTGGAAGAGCAGGGCGTGATCTTCCTGGACATGGACTCCGGCCTGCGCGAGCACGAGGACATCGTGCGCGAGTACTTCGGCACGGTCATCCCTAACGGCGACAACAAGTTTGCGGCGCTGAACAGCGCCGTTTGGAGCGGTGGCAGCTTCGTGTACGTGCCCGAGGGCGTACGCGTGGAAGTCCCGTTGCAGGCCTACTTCCGCATCAACGCCGAGAACATGGGGCAGTTCGAGCGCACGTTGATCATCGTGGAACCGGGCGCCTACGTGCACTACGTCGAGGGCTGCACGGCTCCGGTCTACGCCTCCGACTCGCTGCACTCGGCGGTCGTCGAGATCATCGTCAAGGAAGGCGGCCGCTGCCGCTACACCACCATCCAGAACTGGTCGACGGACGTCTTCAACCTGGTAACCAAGCGAGCCGTGGCCTACCGCGACGCCACCATGGAATGGGTGGACGGCAACCTGGGCAGCAAGGTCACCATGAAATACCCGGCCGTCTACCTGATGGAGCCTGGCGCCCACGGCGAGGTGCTCTCCATCGCGTTTGCCGGCGAAGATCAGCACCAGGACGCGGGCGCCAAAATGGTGCACGCCGCGCCCGACACGTCATCCCTGATCACATCGAAGTCGATTAGCCGCAAGGGCGGTCGCACCGCCTATCGCGGTTACGTGCAGGTGATGCCGGAGGCCGAGCGCTGCCGCTCCAACGTGGAGTGTGACGCCCTGCTGATCGATGACCGATCGCGCTCCGATACGTATCCCTACATGGATATCGAGGAAAGCGACGTCGCCATCCAGCACGAGGCCACCGTCAGCAAGGTCAGCGATCAACAGCTGTTCTACCTGATGAGCCGCGGGCTGACGCAGGAGCAGGCGATGGCGATGGTCGTCAGCGGGTTTATCGAGCCGATCGTCAAGGAGTTGCCGATGGAATACGCGGTCGAGATGAACCGCCTCATCGAGCTCCAGATGGAAGGCTCGATCGGCTAGCGTTTTCGACCAATCTGTCGAGACGCGTAAGCACGGGCTGCCACACTTGTTGAGACCGCCTCGCGCACGCTAATGACAACTACGACCCCGCAAGCAATTGCCGACCATTCGGCGTCGCATGGCGAACCCGTCTGGCTGGGTGAGCGCCGCGCCGCAGCCTGGCGCGCCTACGAGGACACGCCGGCGCCGTCCTGGAGCGACGAGGAATGGCGACGCACGGACACCGGCTGGGTTGACTGGGCGGGCGTGGCCCCAGCCACGAACGGCGCCGACCCTGCCAGGCTGGCCCTTCCCGAAGAGATCCCCAATGCCAGCGTGCTCATGCGACAACGCGGCACGTCGGTCAACGTGTTGTACACCTCCCCCGAAGCCACGGCCGCCGGCGTGACGGTCACCAGCCTGGCGACGGCGGCTGCTGACGAGGCCGCGACGGTGTCCAAGCTCCTGGCAACCGAACTGGCGGCGCCGGCCACCGGAAAGCTGCAGGCCATGAATGCGGCGCTCTGGGCCGGTGGAGCGTTTGTCCAGGTCCCGAGCGGCGCTGAACTGAGCGCGCCAATCGTGATTGTGATTGACGCCGCCGGTGGACCGATATTTCCACGCACCCTGGTTGCCGCCGGCGCCGGATCGTCGACCGACGTCCTTGAGTGGTGGCGTTCAAGCGAGGACGAAACGCCTGGGTTTGCCAACGGCTGCGTGGAACTCTTCGCTGGCGCGAATGCCCGGCTGAGCTATACCCACGTCCAAGCGTGGGACCTCGAAACCGGTGGTTTTCTCTCCCAGTACGCCCAGGTCGGGCGCGACGCCGAGCTCGCAACCACCAACGTCACGCTTGGCGGCCGCTTTCACAAGGGCGCCGTTTCCGCCACGCTGACGGGACCCGGCGCAAACGTCCGCCTGAACGGTGTGGCCTATCTCGACGGTCGCCAATTCGCCGATCACCACACACTGCAAGACCATCGAACGACAGACGCGGCCAGCGATTTGCTGTACGTAAACGTGCTCGAGGGAACATCGCGTTCCGTCTACGCCGGAACCATCATGGTGCAGCCGCACGCCCAGCGTTCGAACGCCTACCAACAGAACCGGAATCTGATGCTGCACCGCGGGCCGCGCGCGGACTCGATCCCCAGGCTCGAGATCATGGCGGACGACGTACGTTGTACCCACGGCTCCACCACGTCCACCATCGACCCGATGCACATGTACTACCTGGGTTCGCGGGGTCTGGACCGGGACCAGGCGCGCTCCCTGATCGTGGATGGAACCTTCGAACCAGTGCTGGATCGGATTCCAAGCGAGACCGTTCGGTCCGCTGTTCGCACCGCGGTTCGGGCAAAGCTCCACGCCGGCGCCGCGGTCTGATGGCAGCATTCGTCGACGTGGCGGCCGCCGACGACATTCCGCCTGGAACCGCGCGACAGGTCCAGGTTGGCGATCGCCGCATCGGCGTGTACAACGTGAGCGGCGAGCTGTACGCCATGGATGATCTGTGCAGTCACGATCAGGCGTGGCTGACGGAAGGCGATTTCGACCCCCAACGGCGTTCCATCCGTTGTCCCAGGCACACCTCAACATTCGACTTGACCACGGGTCGGCCGCGCACGCTTCCAGCTATCCGTCCGGTAGCGACCTACGAGGCCAAATTCGAAGCTGGGCGCATCCTGATTCTTATCGATACTTAGGGCATATGGCTGTACACACGTCCACCGCCGGGTTGGATGCCGCCGCGATTCGGGCGGACTTTCCGGTTCTGGCCGAACAGGTACACGAGCGTCCGCTTGTCTACCTGGACAACGCCGCCACGTCGCAGAAGCCGCGAGCCGTTATTGACGCGCTGCAGACGTACTACGAGACCTATAACGCCAACATCCACCGCGGTCTGCACGCGCTAAGTGAACGAGCCACAGCCGAGTACGAAGACGCCCGGGCACGCGTGGCCCGCTTCGTCAACGCGCGTCATGCCCATGAAGTGATTTTTACGCGGGGAACCACTGAAGCGATCAACCTGGTGGCCCGCGGCTGGGGCGACGAGAACGTGGGCGAGGGCGACGAGATCCTCCTTACCGAGATGGAGCACCACAGCAACCTGGTCCCCTGGCAGATGCTGGCCCGGCGACGCGGAGCGCAACTGCGCTACATCCCGATGGACGTCGAAGGCCGCATCGACCTGGAGGCTTACGCGCGGATGTTTGGCCCGCGGACCCGGCTCGTGGCGGTCACGCACATGTCGAACGTGCTGGGGACCATCACGCCGGCTGCCGAAATCGTTCGCATCGCGCACGCCCACGACGTTCCGGTGTTGCTGGACGCCGCCCAGTCGATTCCGCACGTGCCGGTTGACGTGCAGGCGCTGGGCGCGGACTTCGTCGCCTTCTCAGGCCACAAGATGCTGGGTCCTACCGGCATCGGCGTCCTGTACGGTCGCGAATCGCTGCTGGACGCGATGGAGCCGCTGTTCGGCGGCGGCAGCATGATCCGCGTTGTGGAGCTTCACCAGTCAAGCTGGACCGGCCTGCCGGACAAACTCGAGGGCGGCACGCCCAACATCGCCGGCGCCATCGGCCTGGGTGCGGCGGTGGACTATTTGCAAACGGTCGGGATGCCGAACGTAACGGCGCACGAGCATGAACTCACCGAATACGCGCTGACCCTGTTGAGCGACCTGGAGGGCGTACGCGTATTCGGACCATTGGACGCCACGGATCGCGGCGGCGTGATCTCGTTCTATGTTGGCGACGTCCATCCGCATGACGTCGGAACATTGCTTGACGCCGAGGGTATCGCCGTGCGCGCCGGACATCACTGCGCCCAGCCGCTGATGCGCAAGCTGGGGGTCGCGGCCACCACCCGCGCCAGCGTGTATCTCTACAACACTGCCGCCGAGGTGGACTGCCTGGCCGAGGGCGTTGCGCGCGCGAAGGCGTTCTTTGCGTGACGCTTGAAGACCTCTACCGCGAGGTCATCATGGATCACTACCGGCGGCCGCGGAACCGTGGAACCCTGGAAGACGCTGATGTCGTCATGGAAGGCGTCAACCCGCTCTGCGGCGACGAGATCAAGCTCTGGTTGCGCATAGACGACGCCGGCGTGATCACAGGTGCGGCCTTCGACGGTCACGGCTGCTCCATCAGCCAGTCGTCCGCCTCCATCATGACGGCGGCCGTAACCGGGAAGCCGCTGGCCGACGCCCACGCGGTGATCGCCGGCTTCCGGGGCATGATGCTCAACGGCGACCCGCCCGATGAAGCGCTGCTGGGCGACGGCGTGGCGCTCGAGGGCGTCCGCAAATTCCCGGTGCGCATCAAGTGCGCCGTGCTGAGCTGGAACACCCTGCAGCTTGGGCTGGATGAGCACTCGACCGCTGGCGGCCAGAGAGTGGAGTTGCGCCACAGCGAGTCGTAGATCCGGGCTCGCTTCATGCGCTGATGGCATGCAGCGCCCTGGACGCCAGGATTCGCGTTGGCAGCGGCGGTGCCGGCGCGGGCTGGGCGGTGCGCCCGATTAGACTCTCGGCATTGCCGCGCCCCGGAGCGACAGCCGTCCGTTGACGCCGTTGATCGGTTCGCTCCTGAATCCGCGGATTCGCGCCATACGGGCAAACCCCGACTTGCTGGCCCTGTGGTTTGCCTATGCCCTGATGCTGTTTTCCATGGCGGCCATGGGACCGGTGCTGGGGGAGGTGAAGGACGAGTTCAATCTCACCCCTGCGTCCACGGCCCTGCTGGTGGCCGTGCAGGGCATGGGACGCGGGGGATTCATGCTCATCCTGGCGCCGCTGGCCGACCGCATGTCGCCCCGCCGCCTGATGCCGCTGGGACTACTTCTGACCGGCGTGGCTTCGGTGGTCACGGCCGTGGCGCCAAGCGAGTGGGTCTTTGGCGTGGGCATCGTGGCCAGCGCCGCCGGCAGCGGACTGGTTGGACCGGGCGGTCAGGTCCACCTGGCGCGTCGCGGCAGCGGCGAGGATCGGCGGCGCAACATTGCCCGCGTAATGTCAGGCGGGATGTTTGGTGCCTTCGTGGCGCCAATCGCGGCCGGCGGCGCCGCCAGCCTGTTGGGCTGGCGAGCCGCCTTCGTTCTGGTCGCGGTGCTTTCGATCGCAGCTGCCGCGGGCGTGGCATCGGTGCGGACGCTTGAATCATCAGCGCCGGAACCGGCCAGTCGGGAAGGGACCACCCCGTCACGACGACGACGCCCGGGGCTGGGCGTAGGACGTGTCGTGCTTGAGGTCTCCGTTCTGGCCGTCCTGCTCTGGGGATGGAACAACACCACTCGCGGCTTTGTGCTCCCCTACTACGGCAGCGAGGCGCTGAAGCTGGACCCCGGCGGTATCGGCCTCCTGATGGGTCTGGCATTGGGAGGCCGAGCGGCCCTCACTTATGTGAGCGGTGCCTTTGTCAACAGGTTTGGTCTGGGATCTTCGCTGCTGATTGCAACGATCATCGGAGCGGTCGGCACGCTCGTGATGTACGCCCCCGCAGGTCTGCCGGTATTTGCGGGCCTTGTTGTTGCCTACACCCTCACCGGCATCAGCTCACCCATCGTGATCATGATGTTGACCGAGCGCGCCCCACCGCAGCGCCTGGGACAGGCCATGGGCATCACGCAATTCCTGGTGGACGGCGTGGGACTGGGCCTGACGCCGCTGATTGGGCTCATCGTCGGTGCAGCCGGATTTGGTGTCGTGGGCGCCCTGCTGGCTGCCATATCTCTGGCTGCCGGTGCGTGGGGCCTGTGGATCATGCGTCACGGCGAGAGCGAGGGGTCCACCGCCGCGAAGATCTAGCTGCCGGTCCGCCTACTCGTCCACAAACTCGATCCGCTGCCGCAAGTCGGGAATGTCAATATCCAGCTCGCCTTCCGCCAGCTCCAGGCGCCCGTCCTCCATCACCCACGACTCGTCCGCAAACTGACTCAGCGCCGGATCGTGGGTCGCCATGATGACCGTCAGGCCCTCCGTATCCACGATGCGGCGGAACAGCAGCATGATCTCCAGGCCCGTAATACTGTCCAGTTCGCCGGTCGGCTCGTCCGCGATCAGCACGGCCGGTCGGTTCGCGATCGATCGGGCAATCGAGACTCGCTGCTGCTCACCGCCACTCAACTCGAACGGACGGTGTCCGGCACGATCGGCGAGCCCCACCATCTCCAGCGCTTCCATGGTTCGAGTTGCGCGATCGCTAGACGAGCGACCGGCGATGCGCATGGTGAGTTCGACGTTTTCAAACGCCGAGAGGACGGGCAGCAGCGCGAATGATTGGAAGACGAACCCGAAGTTGTGGCGGCGGATCTTCGTAAGCTCGGACTCGCGCAGGCGGCTCACCTGGCGGCCACGGAAATAAACCTCGCCCTCGTCGGGCTTGTCGAGCGAGCCCAATTGGTTGAGGAGCGTGGTTTTCCCCGATCCGGATCTGCCCCGAAGAGTAATCAGCCGACCTTCGTGGGCCACGCACGACACATGGTCGACAGCACGGATTTCCTCCGCGCCAACCCGAAAGACCCGGGAGATGTCGACCGCTTCAATGATGACTTCCCGCTCTTGCGTGCCGGCTGCCGGCCGCGCGCCGAAAACCTCAGTCATCCCGCGCGTCTCCGCCGGAGGGCGGTGCAAAGGGCTGATGTTCGTCGGGGACATCCCGCGGCCGGTCACGCTTCAGGGGCTCAGGAGCCGGACGCGAAGGCTTCGGCGGGGCCGGAGCGGGGCGACGTCGGGCGGGAACCACAGATTGGGCCAGTTCCACTCGTGCGGGAACGACTGCCTGGTCTGCCGGCGATTCTGCGGCGCCGTCGTCCGGCCCAGGTGCCGCCTGCGAAGCCGCCACCGTGGAGATGCCGGAGGCTCCAGGGCGAATCACGATGCGATCACCTTCCATGTCCACGAGCGCCCGTCCGCGGATGCTGAGCTGGTCCAGCATCTCCTGGGGAACCTGCAACCGCCCGGTGTCGTCCACGATGACGAACTCGTCGTGCGTGTGGTCGTCGCCGTCCTCATGAATGCTCACGCGGCGAACGGTTTCCGTGCTGGTGCGGCCGTCGCGAATCGCCACGACCCGATCGACCTGGCGGGCGATATTTCGGTCGTGGCTGACGATGATGATGGTCAAACCACGTTCGCGGTTGAGATAGCGCAGGATGTCGTAAATCTGCCCGGCCGTCTGCGTGTCCACCTCGCCGGTCGGCTCATCCGCGAGCAGGAGATCGGGATCGTTGGCCAGTGAAATCGCAATGGCCACGCGCTGCTGCTGTCCACCTGACAACTGACTCAGCCGGTGATGCATGCGGTCTTCGAGTCCGACCGCCCGCAGCAGCGAGCGGGACCGGTCCGAAGCCTTGCGCATGTTTCCGAAGAGCATGGGGAGCCGCACGTTCTCGAAGGCCGTCAGGTACGGCACGAGGTTGCGGGAACTCTGTTGCCAGACAAAGCCGACGTGGTGGCGCTTGTAGTCGACCAGGTCGGACTCGGACGCCTGCAGAATGTCCAGGTCGCCCACCCGGCACTGTCCCGCGGTCGGTCTGTCCAGGCCCCCCAGCACGTTGAGCAGGCTGGACTTGCCCGACCCGCTGTTGCCGATGATCGCCATCATTTCGCCGCGCTGCACCTCCAGGTCAAGCCCCTGCAACGCGACGACCTCCAGGTCCTCGGTCTTGTAGATCTTCACAAGGTTGTCGCACACGATGTAGGGCCGTGCCCCATTGGTGCGGTCTGGAGCCTGCGCGGTGCTCATCCTTGCTCCTCGCCGAACTTCACGGCCTCGTTGATCCGGATCTTGGACAGCAACCACGCGCTCACTGGGAAGGCCACGGCGACGACGGCGCCAAACAGGATGTATATCTTCAATACGTCCACCCAGGCCGTGATGATCACGAACGGCGGCGTGTCGCCAAACTGGTCCACGCTCAGTTGCAGGAACGGAATAAACAGGTTGCCGGTGAGTACGCCGAGGGCGGTGCCCAACACGACGCCCAGCAGAATCAGAAACCCGTTCTCAAATGCGTAGATGCCCACCAATTGTCGAACCGAAAGGCCCATGGCCCGCAGGATGCCCAATTGCTGCATGCGCCGCCGGAACGACATGTAGGAGTACATCAGGAAGCCCATGATGGTGAGCACGGCGGCAATCAGGAAGCCGATGGACAGGATCCCGAAGATGCCCACACGGGTTGCGTCATCACGCGCGGCGGCAATCTCGGCCCGGGCATCGCGGGCGTCAAGCGGCTTGAAGCGCTTGAGCAGCAGCGTTTGGCGAAGTTCAAGGGCATGGACGTCTGGGTCTGTATGCGCGAGCACGGTCCATGGCGTTTGCCCGAGGCTGCGCTCCACGTAGTCCAGGTTCACGATCACGAACGGCCCATCTTCCGGATAGTGCGTGGGAAACAGGTCGGTCCACCCCGCGATAAAGAACTCAAGCGTCTGGGGGGTGCCGAAGTCGATCCGCAGCGGGTCGCCAAGATTCAGGTTCAACTCGCCTTGAAACTTCTCACGCGAGGCGATAAGCGCCTGCTCGTCCAATGCCAACTGGTTCATGAGACTGTTGAGCGGCCACGGGCTGAAGTCGTCTCGCCACCAAACAGTCTGCGCAAAATCGAGCGGATCAACGCCGTATGTTTTCACCCCCACTCGCAGGGCCTCGCCGGGACGCCGGAAGCCGGTGTCCTCGTTCTCCCAGAGCCGCGCGACGCTAAGAATCTGGGGGACCTCCAGGTGTCGCTCCACGGGCAGGAACGACCATTCCTGCGTTTCCTCGTCGTAGTCGCCGATTTCCAGAAAATCCGCCTGCGACCCGACCGAGTAATAAACTCGGTCATCGAAGTTGCGGTCCATCGTGGCGGCCATCGAGGCGCTGAACGACCCGATGGCCAGGGTAAGCACCAGCAGAAATATCAGGCGCGTGAACTGCCGTGGCTCACGGGCGATCTGGCGCAGGCCCAGGTGCATCGATACGCCAAGGAATCGGTTACCAAGCAGCGCCAGGCCGGCGACCATCCACGGGAAAAAGCGCAGGAACAGCAGGGTGATGGCGAACATGAACATGATGGGAATGATGACGAGCAAAGGATCGGAGAACAGGTCGCCGCCCTCACCAACCGTCACAAGTTGGTCGCGCTGACGCAGGGTGAAATAGCCGTAAGCCGCGCCGACGACAACGATGACGTCAACGAAGAAGCGCTGAAACCAGGGCCGGTCGGTGCTCCGCGAGACTTCCTGCTTGTACGTGACGATGCTGTGGCGGGCAGCCCCGATTGCCGGCAGCAGGGTAGCCACGATGGCCAGCGCAGCCGCGGCTCCGGACCAGACGAAGTGCTGGGTCGTGATATCGATAGGCAGCGGATCTCGGTTGGTGAACACCAGGAACGTGAACGTCTTGCCGATGACCTGGGCCAGCAGCGATCCAAGGAACGGGCCGGCGGCAGTGGCAATCCCTCCAATCAGGAGACCCTCAAGCACATAGATCCCCACAATCTGCAATGTGCCGATGCCTCGACTTTTTAAGATGGCAATTTCGTTTCGTTGCCGATCAACCACCATCCCCGACGTCAGAATGATGTAGTACAGCGTCAGCGCCACGATCGGCGCGCTGAGGATCAACAGCAGCAGGGTCAGGAAAAAGAGCTTCTGCTCGAAGTCGAAGAAGATCGGCTCCGGCGAATTCTCGAGACGCGTGCCCTCCCAAACGGCGTTGGCGTTGATACGGATGACCACCAGGCCGCCGGTGATGCGTCGATAGTTGGTGGCCCGGATGGCGTCGATATCGAAGTCGGCATACCAGGTCGCCTCGCTAAAGGCTGCCGGTGCGTATTCCAGGAGGGGGCCCAGGTACGCCGACCGCGCGATGTAGATTCCGCCCTCGTCGAACGCCGCCCGGACCGGATAGGGCCAGTAGTTGCTTTCGGGGTCCTTGGGGAGCATCCGGGCCACGATGCGAACGGCTACTGGAGCGGGATCGCCGGTGGCGGGATCGGGGAACTGCATGCCGACCACGTCGCCAACCAGCAACCCCAGCTTGTCCAGCGCGTTGCTGGTCAGGGCGGCTTCAAACAGGGGCATCCTGGCGCCGGCCGGACCAATGAACTCGCTGGTCTCGGCCGACGGCCGGCGGCCTTCGCTGATGATGACGTTGTCGAAGAGATCGTTGATCGAATACAGAAACGCGAAGCCGAATCGTCGTGGTGGTGCCGAGAGGTCGCCGTTCTCGGGAGGCGAGAGGTCAAGCATTGCCCGCCGTCCGGTCGACAGATAGCTGATCAGTTGCGTGGTTGGAAGCCCGACGGCCTCCGGAATCAGGGAGCGGAAAAACTGGTCGTAGGCCAGGTAGTCTCCGGCGGGCGTCGGGTTCGCGGCATCTGTGTCCTTGTGCCGGATAAAGATGCTCGACGACGGCTGCGCCTGGGGAATCGGCTTGCGCAGTTCGCGCTGGAGCAACAGGCCGCTGATGCCCTCGGCGTAAAGGGGAACGGACGTAGCCAGCGTCACGGTGACGAGGAGCCCGATCGCCGTGGAGCTCACGAGCGCCCGATTGCTGAACAGGCGCTTCGCCACGAAGCGAATAATGGCTAGCGGCACTGGATCCTCTCGGAAACGCTGGGCATGCCCGGCAGCGCTTGCCTAGGGCGCGGCGAAGATCATCTGGCCCTCGTCCAGTCCGGAGAGGACTTCGATTTCGCTGTCGCTCCGGATGCCGGTGACCACCGGCAAGCTGCGCCGCTGCTCGTTGACCACGGTTTCGACGAACGTTCGCTCGTTCAGGTCGCGCAGGGAAGTGACCGGAATCTTCAGGACATCATCCTTGACCTGCAAGGTGATGTTGACCCGAGCCAGCATGCCCATGCGCACTTCCTGACCTTCGAAGTCCACCTTAACCAGCGCATCGGGGATTCGCACGGTCTGCCCCGTCTGGGTGACGATGGTGCGCGGAATGGCGCTCACATTGCCGCCGAACTTCACGCCGGGAAACGCGTCCAACGCAACCTCGGCCGGCTGCCCAACCGACATCTTGGACTGGTCTTGTTCGGCAATCCTGACTTCGATGATCAAATCCGACGGATCGGCGATCCCAATAACCTCATTGAAAGCCCTGGCCTGAGAGCCGGCCCGTCCTCGCGTGAACGTAATCACTCCATCGAACGGCGCCCGGATCACGTTGTCCTCGGACTGAGTGAGCAGGGCTTCCAGAGCGATGCGGCTGCGTTCGACTTCGTTCTCCAGGATTTGGAGCTCAAAGTCGGTTGCCGACTCGCCGCGCTCGAACCGATCAAAGTTCTCAACCGTGGCATCAAATTCCAGCAGCGCGGCCTCTTCGTTGTTCAGCGCAACGCGCAACGTGGCCAGCGAGGGAGCGCCGGTGACTTCCTGAAAGCGGGCCTCGGCCACCCGCAAATCCGCCAGGGCCGCTTCCAGCGCAGCCTCGGCGTCGGGCAACGCCGTCAGACTGGTGGTCCGGATCTCGCCGGCCTGGCGCGCCAGGGCTTCGGCTTCCGTCTGGCCGCGCAAATACTGATCGATCCTGGCCGACGCCGCCTGCACGCGGGCTCGCGCAGCGGCCAGAGAGCTGTTCTGGTCAATCTGGATCGCGCTGGCTATTCGAGCGATGGCTTGCTGGATGGTTCCGCTGCCGACGAGAGAGTCAAGGCTAATCTCCGCCTCCCGCAGCCTGTGGTTGGCCAGCTGGACATTGGCTGTTGCCGTCGCCACGTCGACTCGGTGTTCAGCTAGAGCCTTCTGCACCAGCTGCTCGGCCTCTTCCTCCTCGGTGCCGTCGTCCAGCAGCTCGGCGAGCTCGGTTTCAAGCAGGTCCAGCGCCGCCAGCGCGTTGTCGTAGCTTGCCTGGGCTGTTGCAATCTCCGCCGGCGTCGCCGGCATGATGGCCTCGTTGTACGCCTGCTGCGCGGCCCGAAAATCAAGCTCGGCGCGCTGCTTGGCCTGAGCGGACGCACGCGAACTCTGGTTCGTGATCTCATCCCGCGTCAGCCTCGCCTTTTCCAAATCTTGCTCGGCAGCCTCCACGACGTGTGGAAACGGCTGAAACGTCACTTCGTGTAGCGTCTCGGCGAGTCTCGACACTTCGGCGCGTTTGGCGACGATGGCGGCCCGCTTGGCAACGATGGCGGCCCGCTCCCGGCTACTGTCATCGCGTGTCTGGGCGCGCATGGTCGCGGCAACGGTTTCCAGTGCATTCTGCGCATTCACCAGATCCTGATCAGCGCGCACGACCGCGGACCGGGCCCCGGTCACGGCGGCAATGGCTGCGTCCACCTGGGCGCGGGCCGTGTCTTCCGGAGAGGCTCCGGTGGATACTGTCCCGGCCTCGAGAGCCCGCAGATTTTCGGTCGCCACGGTCAGGTCGGCCTGGAGCCCGTCCAGTGTGGCTTGTGCCTGCGCCTGCGCCTGCGCCTCCGAAACAACTCCGGCCGCCTCGGCCTTCACTTCGGCCAGTCCGCCTTCGGCATTCGTCACGGCCCGCTGCGCACGGACCACCGCAGCCTCGGCCTCGGTGAGGCTCAGGTCCACATTGCCCCGATCTTCGCGGGTTGCTAAGTCGACGTCCAGCGCCTCAACTTGTTCAGCCGTAGCGCGCCGCAGCAGCTGGTCGAAAGCTTTCCGTTGGTTCTCCAGCGCCAGCTCGGCGTTGGCGACGGCGCGCTGAGCCGCCGCCCGTTCGTCGCGCGCGCGAGTACGCGCGGCATCCAGCCGCAGCTCCGCGTTCTGCAGCGCCTCCTGTGAACTCTCGATGTCCGAGTCAAGGCGACCAGTCTCCAGTTCAGCCAGGATGTCGCCCTGCTTGACCTCGTCGCCTTGGGCCACGTACATGGTCTTGACCCGACCGTCAGCTTTGAACGCCAGTTCGGTGCGGTCGAGTGCCTCGACGCGGGCCGTCGTTCGTATGGCCTCGATGAGCTGGCCGCGCGTCACCGGCACCATCGGCCGCTGTCGCACCGACTCGGTGCGCGTGATCAGCGTCGGCGTCGGTTCGACCGTCTGAATAAACGCCTCGCAGGCGGCCAGTACGGTCCCGGCCAGCGCCAGGGCCGTAAGGCTCGCCAACCGCAAGCCGATCCGTCGAAGCGTGAGAGTGCGTCGCAACAAGGCCATGGACTTTCAGGTCGTGGTGGCGGGATCAGTTCCCGCGCGCGGGGCGTTTGGCGCGAGTTGAAGCCATTGTTTCACATGCGCCGCCGCCAGTCCGGTAAGAATCTTGACAGAAGCCAGGAACTGAACGGCGCTGCCAGCCTCGGATTGAGGCTGATCCAGCCTGCGTCCTCGCACTGGTAGACTTTTCCAGTCCCGGGCCCCGAAATACTAAGACCGTTTGACGCCCCTGAGCACCACGGCGGATCTGACGGCAAGGAACGAGCGAGCGGCCGCCCGCCGCATTGGCAGGGCCACGCCCCTCGAAAGCACTGAGCCGGCAGATGCGGCCAGCACGCCCTGGCGCATCGCCCCCAGCCCCTTCCCGCTTTCTCCCTCCGCCGTGGAGGAGTTGGAGCGCCTGGGCAGCGACCTGCTTGCCTTCTACGTCGCGGCCAACCGGCTCTACGCCAGCGCCGCGCGCGGCCGCACGCCCGCCTGGGTGCTGAAGTGCCTCGAGCAAGGCAAGCCCGAACGCGTTCGCGAACTCGGACGACTGCGCCGCTATCGTTCCGCGCTCCCCGTCATGATTCGGCCGGACCTGATGGCTCTGGACGGCGGTGGATTCATGGCCACCGAACTGGATGCCGTGCCGGGCGGGTTCGGAGTTCTAGGTGCCATGAGCCGGGCGTATCAGGATCTTGGGTTTGACCTGGTAGGCGGGACAGATGGCATCGTCGATGGACTGGTCGAGGCGCTGCGCGCCGCAGCCAGGGTTGACGACCCCTCGGTCGCGCTGGTGGTGGCCGACGAATCCGAGGACTATCGGCCGGAAATGGACTGGGCTGCCACGGCCCTCCGCGAAGCCGGCCTGCCCACGCGTCAGATTCACCCGCGCGACTTGCGGCTCCACGATGATGCGCTGCAGATGCGCAACTGCCACGGCTGGGAACCGGTGAATCTGGTCTATCGATTCCTGGAACTGCACGACTTGCCCAACATCCCCAAGATCGATCTGGTCATCTACGCCATGAAGCACCGGCTGGCAACGGTCACGGCGCCGTTCAAGAGTTACCTGGAAGAAAAACTGCTCTTCTATCTCTTCCACCACCCCGAGTTGGAACCGTTCTGGCGCGGCGCGCTCGACAAGGACACGCATGCCCGGCTTCGCCGCATGCTCCCGCCGACGTGGTTACTTGATCCGCAACCCATCCCACCCACCGCGGCGCTGGATCCTCCGCTGATGACCGGAAAGCGCCGCATCCGGCACTGGGCGGACCTTCGCGGGCTTTCCCAGCGCGAGCGGCGGCTGGTGCTCAAGCCCTCGGGCTTCTCGGAACTGGCCTGGGGCAGCCGCGGCGTGACCATCGGTCATGACGTGAACCAGGACGAGTGGAACCGGGCCGTGGACAACGCCCTGGCGAACTTCGAGACCACGCCCTACATCCTCCAGCAGTTCCACCAAAGCCGCCGGGTTCACGTGAGCTACTACGACGTCGAATTCGACGCGGTTCGTCCGATGACCGGGCGGGCACGCCTGTCGCCCTACTACATGGTGGTGGACGGCAAAACCCGGCTTTGCGGGGTGTTGGTGACCGTCGTACCCGCTGCCAACAAGGTGATCCACGGAACTTCGGAGTCCGTGATGATGCCGGCCATGGTCAGCGACGACGCCGAGATCTAGCTCCCGGCGTTCGAGTCCTGCCGGGAGGCGGCCCAGGCCTCGATTCGAGCTTCAACGAGTTCCTGCGCCGCCTCGGGACCTTGGCTGCGTAACAGGTCGTACAGCCCGTCGGCGCGCAGCCCCCGCCATAGGCGCTCACGTTCCACGAACGTGTCCACTCGCTCGCGAACCAGGCGGCGCCAGGCGAGATAGTGCGCCAGGTGGTCTTCGATCTCCGGTCCGTAGCGCTCCGCCAGGTCGTCCTTGAGCGCGCCGGTGAAGCCGGGACTGGCGCCGCCACTGTTCACCGCGATCGAGATCGATCCATGCTTCACGTAGGCCGATGCGAAGAAGTCGCAGTGCGCCGGGTCGTCCACCACGTTGACCAGCAGCCCGCGGCCGCGGGCGTCGGCCTCGATGGCGTAGTCCACCGATCGGTCACCAGTCGCGATGATCGCGACGCGATGCCCATCGAGGTCCGAAGGCGCATACGAGCGGCGCCTGAGCCGGATCTCCCCGGCGTCGCCCATGGCCTGCAGTCGACGATCGAACGGGTCGGCAAAGTCCGGCGAGGCGATCACCGTGGTCGCCACCCCAAAGTCCACCAGCAGGCAGGCCTTGAAGTACGCCGGCTCGCCCGCGCCCACCACCACGGCGGATTGGCCCTGCAAGTTCAGGGCAACCGGCAGGTAGACGCGCCCCCCGCTAGCCACGCGCTGTTTCCGGTTCGCGGGTCCGCCCTGCGCTGCGCTGGTCGCCCGCCAGAAGTCGGTGGCTGGCCCGGAACCAGTCGACCGTAGCGCCGTCGGCACCCAAACCCACGGCCCGCTGCAGCTCCGCCGTGGTACGAATTCCGAAAGTTCGAACCTCCAGGCCGGCGTCGTGCGCGGCCCGCACAAGCTCCTCGGTCAGGGCGGAATACCGAGGATTGCACTGCTGCAGGCCAAGCCGGCGGCACTCACGCACCACGACTTTCGGCGAGGGTGGCCGCTCGCCGGCACGTGCAAACAGCCAGCCGGCGGTGGCGTCCGGTGCGAGGGCGCGTATCCGCTCAAGCTGCTCAAGGTGAAACGAAATAAACGTGCAGCGCAACCGTTTGCCGCACGCGTCGAGCGCGTCCAGCACCGCCCGCGGCAGCTCGGGTGTCTCGCCTTTCAGTTCAACGTTGTGGTGAAAGCGATCGCCGAACTCCTCCAGGTAGTCGTCGAATCCGAGCACGTACTCCAGAGCGGCCGGTCTCGGACGCTCCTCGTCCCAGCCGGCCGCCGGGTCGTTCAGTTCCGCCGCGCCTTCCCGGTCAAACCAGGCGCCGATGTCCAGCCTTTGAAGTTCGGCCAGTGTCAAATCCTCGGCCCGGCCGGCTCGGCCGAGCTTCCTTCGAAGTGTCTTGTCGTGAAACAAGGCAACTCGGCCATCCCGCGTACAGCGAGCGTCGGTTTCGATTTCCTGGGCGCCATGTTCGGCCGCCAGCTGAAACGCGGCCCGTGTGTTTTCGGGTGCCGCCGCTGACGCGCCACGGTGGGCGATAAGCCGAAAAGCGGCCGCGTTCGCCGTGAGCATGGTCCTCGCTTGGAGCCCCTCGTCCGACAGCGCATGATAGAAGGGCCGGTCCCAGGTTCGAGACATCGCGATGGCCGCTGATTCCCGGATGACGTGCGTGCGCTGCCCCGGCGACTTGCGGGTCGAGGTAGGCAGTGCCGAGATCGCCCAGCCGGGACCGGGCGAGATGCGCGTCCGCACCATGATGTCCGCCATCTGCGGCAGCGACCTGCATCATTACCGCACGCCCGCGGCCACGCGTGACGAAAACGGCTTTAGCCAGTGGGCGCTGGGGCACGAGAACACCGGGATCGTGGACGCGGTGGGACCGGGCGTCGGCTATCCCGCCGTGGGCGATCGCGTGGTGGTCTACGGCATCGTGGGTTGCGGCCACTGCGTGCACTGCCGCCGCGGCGAGGACGTGTTCTGCGCGAATGCCGAACACTTCAGCCGCCACCGCCACGGCACCAACGCTGCGTACCTGCTGGCGCCGGCGCGCAACGCGATGCCGCTGCCCGACGACTTCGACTGGGAAATGGGCGCGCTGCTGTCGTGCAACGTCGGCACGGCCTACGGCGCGCTGCGCAAGACTGAGGCATCGGGCGATCGGCCCCTGGCGGTGTTTGGGCTGGGCCCTGTTGGGCTGTCCTGCGTGATGTTGGGCCGGGCATTGGGCGCGACGGTCATTGGAGTAGATCCGGTCGCCGAACGCCGGGCGATGGCGCTGAGGTGCGGAGCGGAAGCCGTGCTGGACAGCTCCGACCCCGACCTGATTGCACGCATCGTCAAGGCGGCCGGGGGCGAAGGGGCGGCGGCTTCGATCGATACAAGCGGTCAGCCGACGGCGCGTGGCGCGGCAGTGGACGCACTGCGGACCCAGGGGACGTACGTGGAGGTGGGCGTCGGCCACGACCCAACCATCAGGCCCAGCCAGCAGATCATCTTCGGCGAGGTGATCCTGCGCGGATCCTGGATCTACAAGCAGCACGAGTGGAACGGGCTGCTGGACCTTGTTCGGCGGCGGCAGGTTCCGATCAAGGAAATGATCACGCACCGGTTCCGGCCCGAAGACGCGGTGGAGGCGTTCGAACTGGCCAACGGCGCCACCGCTGGAAAAATCCTGTTCGACTGGAGCTAGATCACGGACGCTCCGATTGGCGGTGACCTGACGTCGGGTCGGGAGGAAAGGCTGGGAGACCGCTTTCTCAATCGGCGCGGCGAACTCCTCGGCAGTTGCGGATTTCAGGACGATCCGGGCCGGCCGGATTGGCGCTCCGATGGCGGGCTGACGATCTGGCACTACGCCCGCGAAGAACGCCTGGAATTCATACTCGGAACGGCCGGCGGGCTCAAGGCCACCAGACCGGCGTTCTTTAGCACCGAGCTCACGCCCGACTTTGACGATCTGTTCATGGTTGAGGGATTCCTCGACCCACAGCCCAACTGGCTGGACGACTCGCCGTACTTCGGCGGCGATGGCGGTCGCCGCTGGCGCGGGTATATCGGCGACGTGCTGCTGCGCGTGGATCTGCCGCGGGCGTTCCGGGGCGTCTGGGTGGCGGACTACGGGCATCCCCTGGAAGCCAAGGCTGTGCAGCAGGGCAACCCCTCGCCGCTGAATCTCGGCTACGACTGCCGCACGGGTCATGAAGCCAACCGCGCCTACGCCAACAGCCTCGTCCCAATCGAAACCTACACGGGCGGCCATCTGGCGCCGATCGTCACCGTCATGCGGCCCGGACCAGGCATCGCCATCCCAAGGTCCTGCGTATCGGTGGCGCAGATTCAACCACGCCTGCGGCGCCAGGCCACCGCGTGCCGTAAGCAGCCGAAGCGCAGCCGATAGTCTTGGTTTGGGCTCAGGCCAGGACGCTGGCCATCGGCTGACCTATCCCGCCGGAGCCACCGTGCCGGATGGGTCCACCACCCACGTCCACTCGCCAATCTCCTCGCCGGACGGCGCCATTCGCGCTCCACGCCAACGCACCGTAAGCGGCGGACCGTCAGGTGCCAGCGCCGGAAACTGAAAGCCGCCGTGCTCGATGGAGCCGGGCGCAACCCGCCCCCGCGGTGCCGGGATGCCCTCGCCAACCGGAATTATTGCTGGGATCTCCGTTCCATCGATGTCGATAACCAGTCCCGTCGCAAAAGCCAGCAGGGTTTCTTCGCGTCGATTCTCCAGCGCGAAGTAAATGCGCGTCTCCTCAGCCGCGAATTCGATGCGCTCCAGGACCACCCGCACGCCGCGCTGCTCAAGCGACTGCCCGACCTGTGCCACCCGCCGCGCCGGCCTCACACCAAGCCGGTCGGTGACCGTGAGGCCCGAGACCTCGACCTCCGGTTGCGGCGTCTCTCCGCAGCCAGCTTCCATGTCGGTAACGTGGCTGACCGTGCCCTCAACCCAGACGAAGTTGTCGCGTTCCACGCCCTCCGTCCTGTCGGGAATCCGAAAGGCCGTTGAGAGTTGGTCGTTGTCAAAGTCCACCCACGCACAAAGCCTCAAGTCCCCGGCGACCTGGGCAATCCTGTACACGCGGGCACGCAGCACCACGCGCTGACCGACGGCTGCTCCTGGATCCGCATGGACCACCGGCCAGTCCTGGTTCGTCAGTACAACCGAGGATGTCGGTGTAGGCATGGCACCGGGATGCGGTTCGGCGGCACCGTCGCAGGCGGCAAAGACGCCCAGCACCAGACCGACAACCACAAGCAGTCGCAGCGTCCAAACTTGCCTCACGGTTGGTCCTCGACCGCACGAAGATGCAAACGTCGTCCGCACACGTCATACTCTGCCCCACAGCGCCGAGGGAAAGGCACGCGCCCATGACGCGAGCCGCTGTGATCGGGCTTGGCCGAATCGCAAGCACCTGGGACGAAGAGCGCCGCAAGTACGACGGCTGGCACCTCCCGCATGCTCATCTCGGCTGCATGGCGGCCGTCCCCGAGATCGAGATCGTCGGCCTTTCGGATACCTGGGCGGAGCAGCGCGAGGCGGCCAGGACCAAGTGGGGGATCGACGCCCTCTACGAGGACTACCGCGAGATGCTGGCCGAGACGCGGCCGCAAATCGTCAGCGTCTGCACCTCCATGAACCCCCGCACCGACATCATGCTGGAGATCGCGAACGGCGACTACGGCGTCCAGGCCATCTGGGCCGAAAAGCCCTTGACCTATTCGCTGGCCCAGGCCGACGACGTGATCGCCGCCTGCCGCCGGGCCGGCATTCACCTGGCCGTCAACTGCACCCACTGCTGGAAAGACAGCTTCATCCAGGCCCGCGAACTGATCGACGATGGATTCATCGGGGACGTGCTGCACGTGCAGGGCGGCCGGTCCTGCAATCTCTCCCACAATGGCAGTCACCTGATTACCCGCCTCACCATGTTTACCGATTCGCGGGTCGCCTGGGTCGCCGGCGAGGCCGAGAGTGACGAGGCCGTGGCCGGCGACAACGACTTTTACGGGGACGGCTACTTCGTCTGTCACAACGGCGTGCGCGGCATGTTTCACGGCATGCGCGCGGGAGCGCTGGAACTCTCCTACGACATCACCGGCACCGAAGGCATGATCCGCCTCATGGACGACAGCCGCAGCCCCGAGCTGTGGCGGATCGAGGAGGGCCTGCCCGGCCAACGCGGATCGACGCCCGCCTGTCACTTCTTCCGGCCCAGCCACACGCCCCGGGCGGCCGGCGTCAACGTGCTGTACGACCTCATGAACTGCATCGAGACCGGCCAGGACTCCCGCTGTACCGGCGAAGACGCTCGCGAAGCGCTCGAAATCGCCATCGCTGTCCGCGAATCGCATCGAAAGGGCGGAGGCCGCGTGGACCTTCCGCTTGAAGACCGCAGCCTGGGCATCGTCTCGCACGAAGTCGTCGTGTCCGAAGTGCCCCGAGCGATTCTTCGGCGGGGCCAGGCTCAAGCCGCCGCACAGGCAGGGGAGGTGTCGTAATGGCCAGGATGAAAGCAGCGGTAATCGGTCTCGGACGCATCGCCAGCACCTGGGACGAAGAGCGCAACAAGTACGACGGCTGGCACCTGCCGCACGCCCACATCGGCTGTATGGCGGCCGTCCCGGAGATCGAGATCGTCGGTCTCTCGGATACCTGGGCCGAGCAGCGCGAAGCGGCTCGGGCCAAGTGGAGGATTGACGCCCTCTTCGAGGACTACCGCGAGATGCTGGAAGAGACCCGGCCGGACATCGTCAGCGTATGCACCACGGCCAAGCCGCGCGGCGATATCCTGCTGGAGATCGCCAACGGCGGCTACGGCGTCCGCGCCATATGGGCAGAAAAGCCCATCACGTTCTCCCTGGCCGAGGCGGATGCCGCCATCGACGCCTGCAAGCGGGCCAACATTGCGCTGGCCGTCAACTGCACCCGCCGCTGGCACGATGACTACCTGCAGGTCAAGTCCCTGCTCGACGAAGGCGCGATCGGTGATGTGGTGTCCGTGGATTCCCGAGCCGGGTACAGCCTCTCCCACAACGGCAGCCACCTGATTACAACGCTCACCATGTTTGTGCCCGAGCGCGCCGTCTCGGTCGTCGGCGAGGCGGAACTCGACGAGACCAACCCCGACAACGACTTCACGGGCGCCGGTCTTCTCAGGTTTCCCGGCAATGTTCGCGGCTACGTGCGCGCCTACGACAATGGCCCAAACGAGAATTCCCATGACATCGTGGGCACCGACGGCATGATCCGCATCATCGACGACGCCCGCAGCATCCAGGTATGGACCGCGCACGAGGCGTTGGAAGGCTACCAGCAGCTGCGGGAACGCCACAGCTTCGTCCGCCGCCACTTCCCGCCGCCGGTACGACGCCATAGCGGCGGAGTCAATGCGGTCTACGACCTCATTCACTGCATCGAGTCCGGGGACGCCCCACGGTGCAGTGGCGAGGACGCGCTCGAGGCTCTGGAAATCGCCATCGCCATCCGGGAGTCCGAACGGCGCGGCAATCAGCCGGTTGACCTGCCGCTGGCGGACCGCAGCGCCCGCATCATCTCCACCGAGGTCGTCCGCTACGCACTCCCGCGCGCCATCCTTCGCCGGCGCGAGGCGGCGGCCCAGGCCTAGGCGCTGCCCAGCCGCTGCACGTAGGCCACGGCGGACTCGCCCAACCGGTGCAGCGCGTACCCGCCTTCCAGCACGTGCAGCTGCGCCCTGCCCAGTCTGGCAACCCGCTCGGCCAAACGACCGAGGTCCTCGCTGCGCAGTCCGAGGATCGCGATCGGGTCCTCTCGATGCGTGTCAAAACCCAGCGCCACCACCCCAGCTAGCATCAGCCCGGGCCTCCAGGATCCTCGCGTGGTCGTTCGGCGCCCCACCGAAGATGCGAACCGTGCGCGCATACGCCATACTCTGCCCGACGGCGTCCAGGGAAAGGCATCCGCCCATGACACGAGCCGCGGTGATCGGGCTTGGCCGTATCGCAAGCACCTGGGACGAAGAGCGCAGCAAGTACGACGGCTGGCACCTCCCGCATGCCCACATCGGCTGCATGGCCGCCGTCCCGGAGATCGAGATTGTTGGTCTCTCGGATACCTGGGCCGAGCAGCGCGAGGCGGCCCGCGCCAAGTGGGGCATCGATGCCCTTTTCGAGGACTATCGCGAGATGCTGGCCACGACGCGCCCGCAGATCGTCAGCGTCTGCACGTCCATGAAGCCCCGTACCGACATCATGCTGGAGATCGCGAACGGCGACTACGGCGTCCAGGCGATCTGGGCCGAAAAGCCCCTGACCTATTCGCTGGCCCAGGCCGACGAAGTGATCGCCGCCTGTCGCCGGGCCGGCATTCACCTGGCCGTCAACTGCACCCACCGCTGGAGGGACAGCTTCACCCAGACCCGCGAATTGATCGACGACGGACTCATCGGGGACGTGTTGCACGTGCAGGGCGGCTTTAACTGCAACCTCTCCCACAACGGCAGTCACCTGATTACCCGCCTCACGATGTTCACCGACGCGTCGGTCGCTTGGGTTGCCGGCGAGGCTGAGAGTGACGCTGCCGTCGCCGGCGACGACGATTTTGCCGGCAACGGCTACTTCGTCTGCCACAACGGCGTACGCGGCCTGTTCCGAGGCATGCGCACCGGCGGGCTGGAACTCTCCTACGACATCACCGGCACCGAAGGCATGATCCGCCTCATGGACGACAGCCGCAGTCCCGAGCTGTGGCGGATCGAGAAGGGCCTGCCCGGCCAGCGCGGATCGACGCCCGCCTGTCACTTCTTCCGACCCAGCCACAGTCCCCGGCCCGCAGGCGTCAACGTGCTGTACGACCTGATGGACTGCATTGAGACCGGCGAAGACACCCGCTGTACCGGCGAAGACGCCCGCGAAGCTCTGGAAGTCGCTCTCGCAGTCCGTGAGTCCCACCGGAACGGCGGCGGGCGCGTGGATCTGCCACTCCAGGACCGCAGCCTCGGCATCGTCTCCCGCGAAGTCCTGGTATCCGAACTACCCCGCGCCATTCTCCGGCGGCGCGAAGCCGAAGCCCGGACTGGAGCGGCGTCCTGATGGCCAGGCTCAAAGCGGCGGTGATCGGGCTCGGACGCATTGCCAGCACGATCGACGAAGAACTCGGCGACTTCGACGGCGTCGAGTTCCCCTACGGCCACATCCCCTGTTACATGTCCATGCCCGAAGTCGAAGTCGTCGGCATGTCCGACACCTGGGTCGAGCAACGCGAAGCCGCCGGCGCCAAATGGGGCTTCGAGGCGCTCTACGCGGACTATCGCCAGATGCTCGAGGAAACCCGCCCCGACATTGTCAGCGTGTGCACCTCCGCCAAACCGCGTGCCGACATCCTGTTGGAAATCGCCAACGGCGGCTACGGCGTCCGCGCCATCTGGGCGGAAAAACCCATCACGCTCTCCCTCGCCGAGGCGGATGCCGCCATCGACGCCTGCAAGCGAGCCAACATTGCGCTGGCCATCAACTGCACCCGCTGCTGGCGGGATGACTACCTGCAGGTGAAAGCCCTGATCGACGAAGGCGCCATTGGCGATGTGGTCTCGGTGGATTCACGATCCAGGTGCAGCCTCTCCCACAACGGCAGCCACCTGATCACGACGCTCACCATGTACGTGCCCGAGCGTGCCGTCTCGGTCGTCGGCGAGGCGGAACTGGACGAAGCCAACCCCGACAACGACTTCTCGGGCGCCGGCCTTCTCAGGTTCCCCGGCAATGTTCGCGGCTATGTGCGGGCCTACGACAACGGGCCGAACGAGAGTTCCCACGACATCGTCGGTACCGACGGCATGATCCGCATCATCGATGACGCCCGCAGCATCCAGGTTTGGACCGCGCACGAGGCGTTGGAAGGCTACCGGCAGCTCCGGGAACGCCGCAGCTTCGTCCGTCGCCACTTTCCGCCACCGGTACGGCGCCATAGCGGCGGAGTCAATGTGGTCTACGACCTCATCCACTGCATCGAGTCCGGCGACGACCCGCGCTGCAGCGGGGAAGACGCGCGCGAGGCGCTCGAAATCGCCATCGCCATTCGCGAGTCCGAACGTCGCGGCAATCAGCCGGTTGACCTGCCCCTGCCGGACCGCAGCGCCCGCATCATCTCCGGCGAAGTCGTCCGCAGCGAACTCCCCCGCGCCATCCTTCGCCAGCGCGAGGCGGCGGCCCAGGCCTAGGCGCCACCCAGCCCCTGCACGTACGCCACCGCCGACTCACCCAGCCGGCTCAAGGCGTACCCGCCCTCGAGCACGTGCAGGCGAGGCGTCCCCAGGCTCGCAATCCGTTCGGCCACCCTGCCGAAGTCCTCGCTGTATAGACCAAGGACCGCGATCGGATCTTCCCGGTGCGTATCGAACCCCAGCGAAACCACCAGCGCCTGCGGATCGAACGCCGCTATGGCCTCGCAGCCCCGGTCCAACTCCTCCAGGTACGCGTCGATCCCCATGTGCGGCGGCAGCGGCAGATTCAGGTTGAACCCCTCACCCGCCCCCCGTCCCCGCTCGTTCGCATGCCCGGAAAACCCCGGATACGCAAATCGCGGATCCGCATGCAGCGACACGTACAAGACGTCATCCCGTTCGTACGTCAGGTGCTGCGACCCGTTCCCGTGGTGATAGTCCACGTCCAAAATCGCCACCCGCCCGTCGCCGCTCAGCAGGTGCGCCGCCACCACCGCGTTGTTGAAATAGCAGAACCCGCCCATCCGGTCATGCTCCGCGTGATGCCCCGGCGGCCGGCACAACGCGAACACGTCCGCGGTGCCTTCCCGCACCAGGTCCGCCCCCGTCAGCGCCACATCCACCGCCTCGCGAGCCGCTCCATACGTCGCCTGCATCAGCGGCGCGTCCTGCCCGAACGAGTAAAACGCCGCCCGCTCCGCCGGATTCGACCGCTCCAGCACTCCGGGATCCATCGACACCACAGGGGGCGTCACGATCTCGTCCGACGTCAGCTCCGCGCACGTATCCCGGATGAACGCCCGGTACCGCGGCTCATGCACCGCGTCCAGCGCCGTGTCGTCATGCGCCGTCGGCCCCACCGGCCGCACCAACCCCGCCGCCTCCAGCGCCTCCCGGATCAACCCTGGCCGCGCCGGCGTCTCCGGATGGTCATACACCTGCCCATCCACCGTCTGCAACACCGGCGCATGCCCCAAATGTCCATCCGACCAAACCACCGGAACAGCCAGCACGCACCTCCGGAAACGCTCAGGGGCTCGTGATTCTCCCACGCCGCCCGGCTTTCGACGCTAAAGAGTCATAGCCCCATTCCCTGATCAATGGTCTCGCTCAGATATGGCTTGCACGCCTTTGCACCATCAAAGTCAACGCTAGCCTCTGAGATGCTGCCCCCTCCGCACACGTCTCGCTCCGTGCGCACCCTGCGAGCGAATCTGACCTACACGTCTACAAACGCGTACATTTTTGGCAGCTCACGCATATCGCCCTCATCGACAACGTTTTGACCGCCAACCTGTACTTCCCATCTATTGCGATCTAGCTGAATCGAGCGTAATTCTCGAGAAACTCACCCACCGAAAGGCCTCTTGTGATTCTTCGCCTCTCTCCTATGTTGTCAGGCCGATAAGAAGCGTGTGCAATCGCCTACTTGAGACCTCCACCGCATGCTCTGATCTCGAAGAATTTGCGAGTGTCAATGTGATGAGATTCCCTTTTGTCTACCGAATCCCGTGTAACCAGTAGTCCACGATTCTATTGATGACCTCTGCGGTAGCTGGATCTGTGTCTGTAAGAAATGCATGTTGGAGATATTGCAATCCCAAGCCTATATCTTCTTCAGCAGCAATCCCCTCTCGCCATCGACGCGACCGGATATCCGCCATTTGGTCATATAGCCGTGCGAATCGCCGATAGAATGCCGCATCGCCGAGATGACTATACAAGTCAAGGAACAGCCCAGCCCCAAGACCATAGTTGCAGGCTGAGTAGTCTGCATATGACGCAAATGTATCGCGGGTCCTATTGTACCTACAGCCGGCATCGATCGCTTCCACATAGTCGCGGCCAACCTGACCTGACGCCACCATGACAAAGTTGCTGGCCCCGCCAGTCAGCCACAAATGACTGACCATCGGCCAGATTGTCCAGTACCTGTTTGCAAGCCTATACAGAAGAGACGACGACGGTCTCTCGCCACCCGCATCACCATGCATGCCAGCGCCTCGCATCCAAATAAACGATCGCTCATGAAGAGTAGGCGCATAATACAGATTCTCCTTCAGGAATATGTGAATGTTATTTGATCGATACGGTATCTTTGTACCACTCTCAATGGAGCGTATCGCCTTTTCGACAACGTGGACTGGCAACCCTGCAGTATGTGCACGACGTACGACCGCCAGCAGCATGTCTCCACTAATTGGGAGGGAGACTCGATGCTTGTCGATAATCACACCAACATCAGACGTATACCCGGCATGTCGTGGATTCAAATAAATATCGAGGTGTTCAGGTGCGGTCGTATCCGCGATATGCGATAGGCCTGTGTAAGCGAACAATATCGCTTGGTCGTCCGTAAGGCCTCCCCTGGACTCGATATGAAGTATTGCGTTGACTATGCGCTCAGGACTGCCAGTGCGTTCACCCGCATACTTATCGAATAGCCGAGTAATAGCATCGAGCTCAACACCATCGATGGACTGCATGAATGGCATGAACAGCAACTTCGAAACAACGTTCCGGGCATAAAGTCGAGCCGCATCTCTCGAAACCCCTGGAGGATTCGACGCGCGTGTCCAAATCTCATACATATAGTTACCCATCGTATTGATTACCCAGACTTCGTCCTCGTTGATTCCGTCTCTGAACCAGTCCATACGGACGAGCTGCCTGGCATAGCGTGGCCACTCATGATGGCGCGCATCGTTGAGAATCAGATCTACTGCCACGCGCTCGTTTCTGGTAAGGCCGTCTTGCGTCCACGGAAGGTCTGCAAGTTCGAGTGAGAATTCAAAGAATCTCGGATTGTCAAGGTTGCTGGGAGATAGGAAATTCCAGCTTGCGGCGCTATCGCGCAAGAAATACGAGAATAGATCGGGCGCGGTTAGTGCAATAGTTTCCATTAGGTAGGCCGACGCCTGTGCCAGTGGATTGGTCTCGATTGGATTGCTCAGAATTGAACTCGACGTTAGCAGCTGTAAGAAATCAACTGTTCCGGTATCAAGCTGCGGCATGGGCCGCTTGACGCGGTCCGGAATAATGACGTTACTTAGCTCCTTTACTTTGTCTGGTATGTTTTGCAGTTGCACGCGTCCAACAGTCGTCCCAGGCGTCGGTACGTTCCAGATGACAAACACCGTCCGCTGCGACCGCAGCAGTTGGACCCCTTGAGGATTTCCGTTGACTTCTCGCTCCTCGTACGCGATGGGAAGCCCGTACAAGTTCAGCCAGTCCGGGTCGGCCAGGAAGCGCTCCTTGATCGCCGCGTTGTGTTCAAGGATCTCAAGATGATTCCGCATCACTGTGCCAAAGTCGGTGCCTTGAACGGCCTCCAGCACCTGGTGAGCTGGAACGAACGGTAACTCCACAGCCGGATAGTGATCTGCCAGGGCATCCAGCGTGTTGTAGTAGTACATCCGGCCTGCGCTGGTGTCCCATTGCAGAATCACCTTCTGAAAGGCCTGCAGCGTAAAGACGCCATCGACCCACCGATGGCTGATCGGGTACCCCAGCGCCTCCAGGTCCCGCTCCTTGACGAAATCCCACATCGGGACCCCGTAGGCATTGGTCACGGCAAACCCGTCGTTCGGATCGGGCGTATCGCTGCCGGTAGTCGTGAACAGGCAACCATCGTCGAGGGCGATGCCGCTGCATTCGACGGCGCGAACCGACGGCGCAAACACCGCGAGCACCGCAACCACGACCGCGGCAAGGCCTATCCGCTTCAGCGCACGCCGCATTGATGGCCTTCGTTCAGCAGCAGTGGAGCCAATGTTACTGGTGGACCAATCGCCACCCAGCGCGGCTCGCACGACGCCCGCATGCAGCTCAGGCGCTGTCCCAGGCCGACGCTCAAGCTTGCGCCGGCCGGGACTAGAGGCGTCTTACGCCATGAACGCCTTCAAATGCCCCGCCATGTTCGGCCGGCGCAGCTTGCGTAGCGCCATCGACTCGATCTGTCGGATGCGCTCCCGCGTGCGGCCGAACTGCTGGCCGATCTCCTCCAGCGTCAGCGGCGTCCCGGTGCCCAGGCCGTAGCGCAGCCGCAGCACCTCCTGCTCGCGCGGCTCCAGCTGATCCATCGCCTCCGCCAGGTGCTCCGTCAGCATCCGGTCGGCAATCTGCTCCAGCGGCTCCTCGGCGTCCTCATCGGGAACCAGGTCGCCAACCGCCGTCGCCCCGTCCTCGCCCACTGGCGCATCCAGCGAAACCGGCGCGCGCGAAATCCGGTTCAGCGCCGCCATCTGCTCCTCGCTGAATCCCAGTTCGTCCGCAATCTCCCGGTCCGTCGGCTCGCGACCCAGGGTCAATTGCATGTCGCGTCGCACCCGAGAGGCCTTCGCCAGCCGGTCGTGCGTATGCACCGGCAGCCGGATCGTCCGGCACTGCTCCGCGATCGCCCGCGTGATCGACTGCCGGATCCACCACGTCGCGTACGTGCTGAACTTGTACCCGCGCCGCCAGTCAAACTTCTCCACCGCCCGCATCAACCCGCTGTTGCCCTCCTGGACCAGGTCCAGCAGCGGCACGTCGTGGCCCGTGTACTTCTTCGCCACGCTCACCACCAGCCGCAGGTTCGCGTTGATCATCTGCTGACGCGCCGCTTCGTCGCCGCGCTCGATCGCCTTCGCCAGCCGCACCTCGTCCTGCGCCGACAGCAGCGGAATCCGTCCAATCTCGTTCAGGTACCGCCGCACCGGGTCCCCGGCTGCCTCGCCGCCGCTCGACGACGGCGCCGTCGTCCGGTTCGACTGGCTGGTGCGCGCCGTAGGTCGCTCCTCGCCCAGCTCCTTCTCAGCCCACACCACGTCATCCAGCCCCAACTCGTTGGCAATCGTGGCGCCCACATTGGCCCGCGCCGTTGTCGCCATCGCTTGAACCGTGTCCGCTGCCATCTCGGTAGTCATCGCCCGCTGGCCCTTTCACGTCCTTCGCTGGATCCTCCCGCCGCCGACCCCGTTGTCCTTGGCGGGTCTCCCGCGGGTTCCCCCGCCGGATGACTGAGTAAACCGCCTCTCACAACGCTCTTTCCGTAATGGAAGTGACGCAACCACCCCCAAATCCCCCTTTTCTCATCCAACTCTCATCTCCCACGCCGGTATCGCTTCCCCGTTCGTGGTGAGCCGGGCCGGCGTCTTCGCCGGCCCGTGTCGAACCACACCCGTGCACGCAGCCAACCGGGCCGCATTCGTCCTCTCCTCGCTTCCTCCTTCTCACTCCTCTCCCCTCTCCCCTCTCCCCTTCCCACCCGTGCTAACGTCCCCCTCGCCTCCACCACCCACGCCCGCCATGCCCACCCAACGCCCCCGCATCCCCGCCGATCACGTCATCTACGCCTTCGACCCC
>JAPPLN010000052.1 GCA_028874175.1 Chloroflexota bacterium | reverse complement strand
TCGACGAGATCCACGCCCTCGCCCGCGACCGCCGCGGCAGCCACCTCTCGCTGTCACTGGAGCGCCTCAACCACATCGCCCGCCGCCGCCCCCAGCGCGTCGGCCTCTCCGCCACCCAGCGCCCCATCCAGGAACTCGCCGCTTTCCTCACCGGAGCCGACGAACAGGGCGACGCCCGCTCCTGCGTCACTGTGGACCTGGGACATCAACGCGACCTCGACCTCGCTGTCGAAACGCCCCCCTCCGACCTCGAAGCCGTTGCCCCCCGCGAGCAGTGGGACGACATTTACAACCGCTTGGCCGACCTCATCGTCCAGCACCACACCACGCTCGTCTTCGTCAACACCCGCGCCCTGGCCGAGCGCGTCTCCCACAACCTGCGCGACCGCCTCGGCGAGGAAGGCGTCGCCAGCCACCACGGCAGCCTGTCCCGCGAACGCCGCCTGCACGTCGAACAGCAGCTCAAGGACGGCCGGCTCAAGGCCCTTGTCGCCACTGCTTCGCTTGAGCTCGGCATCGACATCGGCAGCATCGACCTCGTCTGCCAGATCGGCTCGCCCCGCAGCATCGCCGTCTTCCTGCAACGCATCGGTCGCTCCGGCCACGCCCTCGGCCTCCGCCCCAAGGGGCGCCTGTTCCCGACCACCCGCGACGAACTGGTTGAGAGCGCCGCCCTCATGCGCGCCGTCCGCGCCGGCGAACTCGACCGCATCGTGCAACTCGTCGCGCCCCTCGACGTCCTCGCCCAGCAGGTCGTCGCCGAGGCCGCCTGCGAGGACTGGCAACTGGACGACCTCTTCAAGCTCTTCCGCCGGGCCACCCCGTTCCGATCTCTTACCCGCGAGGCCTACCTCGAAATCGTCGACATGCTCGCCACCGGCATCGGCGACGGCGGCGGCCGCGCCGCGCCCCTCATCCACTTCGACCGCATCAACAACGTCATCCGAGGCCGCCGCGCCGCCCGCCTCACCGCCCTGCAAAACGGCGGCACCATCCCCGAACTCGGCGACTTCCGCGTCGTCGCCGAACCCGACGAAACCTACGTCGGCTCCGTCAACGAAGACTTCGCTATCGAGAGCATCGCCGGCGACATCTTCCTGCTCGGCAACACCTCCTGGCAGATCCGCCGCGTCGTCCAGAACACCGTCCGCGTCATCGACGCCCAGGGCGCGCCACCCACCATCCCCTTCTGGCTCGGGGAGGCCCCCGGCCGCACCATCGAACTCTCCCAGGCCGTCGGCCGCCTCCGCCGCGACGTGGCCAGCCGCCTCACCGACTCAGCCCTGGTCGACTGGCTGCAAGCCGAGTGCAACGTCTCCGACCTCGGCGCCCACCAGATCGCCGACTACCTGCGCGCCTCCCACGACGGCCTGCGCGTCATGCCCTCTGACCATGACGTGGTCTTCGAACGCTTCTTCGACGACTCCGGCGGCATGCAACTGGTTGTCCACGCCCCCTTCGGCCAGCGCATCAACCGCGCCTGGGGGCTCGCCCTTCGCAAGCGCTTCTGCGTCCGCTTCGACTTCGAACTCCAGGCCGCCGCCAACGACGACGCCATCCTCCTCTCGCTCGGCCCCCAGCACGCCTTCCCGCTCGAAGAGACCTTCCGCTACGTCACCCCCAACAACGCGCTCAAGTCCGTCGAGCAGTCCATCCTCTACACCCCCATGTTCCCCACCCGCTGGCGCTGGAACCTCACCCGCGCCCTGGCTGTGCCCCGGCTACGCGGCGGCAAGAAAATCCCGCCCAACATCCAGCGCATGCGGTCCGACGACCTCATGGCCGCCGTCTTCCCCGAACAGATCGGCTGCCAGGAAAACGTCCACGGTCCGCTGGTTCCCCCGGACCACCCACTCATCCGCCAGACCCTCGACGACTGTCTCCACGAGGCCATGGACGTTCGCGGGCTGAAGCAGGTGCTGCAGCGCATAGATGACGGCCACATCACCCTCCACGCCCGCGACACCACCGAGCCGTCGCCCCTCGCCCACGAGATCCTCAACGGTCGCCCCTACACCTTCTTGGACGACGCCCCGCTCGAAGAGCGCCGCTCACGCGCTGTCGCCACCCGACGCGCCCTCCCCGAAAGCGCCCGCGACCTCGGCCGCCTCGACCCGGCCGCCATCGAGCGCGTGGTCGAGGAAGCCTGGCCCCAACCCCGCGACGCCGAGGAAGTCCACGACGCCCTGCTAGGCCTTGTCGCCGTCGACAGCACAGCCGTCGCCAACTGGAACCGCTGGCTCGACGAACTGAGAGACGTCGGCCGTACCGCCAGCTGCGAGGTCGACGGACGTACCCTCTGGTTCGCCGCCGAAAACGTCGACGTCATGCGCGCCCTCTTCGGTAACGATGTGGTACCCAACCTGGCGATCCCTTCCGGCGTGGCCATCCAGGTGGACGACCGCGAAGAAGCCCGCCGCCTGCTGCTCAGGGGTCACACCGAGGTTTGCGGGCCAACCACCCCCGACGAACTTGCCGCTCGCTGCGGTCTGACTCCCAAGGACGTCGCCCGGGGCCTTATGCAGCTTCAAGTCAGCGGCTTCATCCTCCCGGGACATTTCCGCGATCCCAACGTCGAGGACGTCTGCGACCGCCGCCTCCTCGCCCGCATTCACCGTCTCACGCTCGACCGACTGCGCCGTGAAATTGAGCCCGTCGCCGTCCGCGACTTCATGCGCTTCCTCATTCGCTGGCAGCACGCCGCCCCCGGCCACACCCTCTACGGCAAGACCGGCCTGCGGCGCGCCATCCAGCGCCTGCAGGGCTTCGAACTCCCGGCCGCCGCCTGGGAGGGCGCGGTGCTCCCTGCCCGCGTCCGCGGTTTCCGAACCCAGTGGCTGGACGAGCTCTGCCTCGCGGGCGACGTCGTTTGGGGTCGCCTCAGTGAACGCAACTCCGACCCTGACCGTCGCAGCGCCCCCGCAACCCGCGCCACCCCTGTCACCCTCGGCCTCCGCGGCGACTTCGATCTGCTCCTCCAGGCCGCTCGCTGGCGCAACGGAGGCACCGACTCAGAAAGCGAGCCACCCGAACTCGCCGGCGCCGCCCGCTCCATCGACGCCCTTCTACAAGACAGCGGCGCCCTCTTTTTCGAGCAGATCGTCATGCGCACTCGGCGCCTGGCCGCCGACGTGGAGGACGGCCTCCGCGACCTGATCGCCGCCGGCCGCGTCACTTCCGACGGCTACGAGGGACTGCGCGCCATCGCCTCCGGCTGGTCCAGCACCGGCCGCCGCCGCTGGCGCCACACTCGCCGCGCCGGTCGCTTCGCCGTCGGCGGCCCCCCGGGCCGCTGGTCGATACTCCAGCCGCCGGCCGCCGGCATCGACGCAGACGAGGTTGCCGAAGCCGTCGCCACGACTCTTCTGGACCGCTATGGCGTCGTCTTCCGCGACGTCGTCCGCCGCGAGAGCTTCCGCCTCCCCTGGCGCGATGTCCTCCGAGCGCTGCGACGCCTTGAAGCCCGCGGCGAAGTCCGTGGCGGCCGCTTCGTCGCCGGATTCGCCGGCGAGCAATTCGCCCTCCCCGACGCTGTCAACGCCCTCCGCCGCGCACGCCGCGATCAGGACTCCGGCGAAACGCTCCGCCTGGCCGCCGTCGACCCCCTCAACCTCACCGGCGTCATCACCCCCGACGCCCGCGTCCCTGCCCAACCCGGCCGCCAACTCACCCTCGTCAACGCCTGGCCCTCACCCCCCGACCCCGCCGCCGCCGAAGCCGCCGCCAGCTAGGTCTTAGTGGTGATGCCCGTGCGCGTAATGCGCCGCCAGCAGGTCCTCGCCCCAGTCGCCGGCGAAGCTCCGCATCACCGAGTGAATGTGGTTCGCCTCGTTCTGCGTGTTGTCGTACTCGATCACGAAGGAAGGCCCGGCTAGCACGTAGTAATGCCCCGCGCCACGGGCTTCCGGACCAGCCCAGAGGAACCGGATGCCATCCAGCCCGTCTTGCTCGATCTTTCGCCACTCATTGGCCGCCAGATCCGCGGTCTTTCGCTCGACATAGTGTCGAAGCAGCCCAATCAGCCCGTCCCGCTGCCCGTCCCGCAACTCCGCCAGCGTGATTCCGCCAACGGGGATCTCGTCCGGGTCGGCAACCCGATAGTTCTTCGTCAGGATGTCGTCCGGTGCAATCGCATCCACAATCGCCCGAGACTTCTGCTCGGCATCCAGCCGACCGAGCAGCTCGCGCGCCAGGTCCTCTTCCTCGGCTAGCGTTCGCACGCCTTTGTGCTCGCCGTGCCGAACCTCCGCCGGATTCGCGCCCAGGAACAGCGGCAGGACGGACACATAGGTATTCGCAATCACCGTGGCATGGATCCCGATGTGGTGCCCGCCGGCCCGCCAGCCCCAGGGCTCCTCGCCGCCGGGCTTCCCGAAGACACTGAAGTAGTAGATCTCCGGGTCGCGCACCCAGTGCATCCGCGTGTTCTGGATGCCCTCCCACTCGTCCAGGATGGCCTCCAACTCGATGATCTCCCTGGCCTTCTCTGCTCCGTGGGAACTCAGCGCCGTGTTCATCATTCGGAACGCCGCCGCACGCTGCGCCCCCGTCATTTCCTTCAGCCGCAGCCCATTGCGCTCCACGGGCGTGTAGTGCCAGAAATACCGCTCATCGCCAGCAAACGGAAACGTCGCGACTGCCCGCTGACCGGCATCGAGTGAATCCACAAAGCCGCTAGCCGCCTCGGCCATCTCGGCGGCAACAGCTACGGCTCGCGAGGCCGTGCTGATGTCCGTCGTCATCGGGTCACGCTCCCTCTCGCCGCCGGATCGCTACCAGTCATACAGGTCAAGTATCCAACGCTGCACCGGCGAAAGCATGCGACAGCGCTCGGCACAGTACTCCACGAAGTCGGCCGTTTGCACCTGTGACGGCAAGGGTCCATCGATCCACGCGTGCAACGCTTTGAACCGCAGCAACTCGGCCCTCGGATGATCCGGCTCGAACCCCCGCGGTACCCGCTTGTAATGCTCCCCGCCCACCTCGCCTCCTACCGCTCGCACCTGATCAAGCGCGCGTTCCAGCGCCGCCCCGCGACGATCGTCGGCGACCGCTGCTCGAAAGGCCTGCAACGGATCCTTGTCAAACCGATACCGTCCGGCGCCTACCTTCACCCGATCTGGCTCAAGCCGGAGAAAGTAGCCAGGGCAGTCTCGGCTGCGCCGATTCCCCTGCCAGAACCACATATCGAAGTGGTTCTTGTAAGGCCGCTTGTCCCGGCTGAAGCGGGTGTCGCGATGGATGCGGAATATCGATCCGCTTACCCGAGGCTCGGCGCGAATCCCCGGCGCGAACTCCGATAGCGCCATGCCCATCGCCACCACAAACAGCCGCCCGGGAACCAGCAGCCCCTCGTCGTATCCGCGACGGTTGGCCTCGAACCACGGCTTATTGTTGTTCGCGGCCAGGTCTCGAAGAAACTCAAAGCCGCTGGACGGGAATCCCGCAAAAGCGTCCGACATCCAGGGACTCCGAGCGCCTCTTGACCGTCACGGTACCAGTCCTGCTTACGGCTCAGCGGCTGGTACCGAGGATCGCTTCTCCAACGTTTCAGGGACAAACAGGCCAAACGTCAGCGCACCGCACAGCCCCAGGGCGGCTACGAAGAACGGGGCCAGCATCAGCCCAAAGACGTCGGCCACGCCGCCCACCACCACCGGCCCGCCCATGTCACCGATCCCACCCACCAGGCGCCACACGGCCAGGAACTCACCGGGCCGTTCCGACGGCGTCAGGTCGGTGCCCAGCGTCAGCATCGAGCCGGACCCGATCCCATTCGAGAAACCGATCAGCAGCCCGATCAGGATCAGCCCCGTGAAATCCCTGGCCTGGCTCAGCAACGCCATTGAGGCGCTGAACAGCGCGAACGACGGCACGATGGCGAACTTCCGCCCGAAGTGGTCCATCAGGTAGCCGGCTAGAGGAAACAGTGTCATGTCAACGGCGGCCGAGGCGCTGACGGCCAGCCCGATCTCCTGCTCATTCAGGCCCAGCGCAAAGGCGCCGTAGAGCGGCAGCACCACCGGCCGACCCGAGCGGATGGCCTGGGCGAAGATGTGACCGGTTCCGGCCGTGAAAAGGACGCGGCGGCGTGTCATCAGCGTCTCGCCCAGCCCCCGCAGCAGGCTGATCGCCGACTGCGTACTCTCCTTTTCGTTGTCAGGAGCATCCCGATAGGCGAGTCCGGGGATAAGCCCCACGGCCATGCACGTGCCGGCAATGAGAAACATGGCCTCGTAGCCCAGCGTGCCCGCCACGGTGCCGCCGACGCCCGGACCGACGAACATGCCAATCCGGTTCGTGCCCCCGAACAGCGACATGATCCGCCCACGCTGATGCCGCGGCGTCACGCGCCGCATGTACTGCATGCGCGACAGCGCCCACAGACCCATCCCCGCGCCCATCAGCAGTCGGGCGACGATCAGCACCGAGTACGGCGGCGAGAGGGCCAGCACCATCACTGCCGTGGCCATCACCACCAGGCCGGCAATCTGACCCACCCACTCGGAGATTCGATTCAGCAAGAGGCCCGACGGCAGGGTCCAGAGCAACGTGCCCAACGCCGCCATTCCCACCGCCAGGCCGACCAGCGTGATGTTCTCCTGGCCGGTCCGCGGGTCGCGCACCAGGTCGGCCACGAACAGCGGCAGCGTGGGCACCAGCATGCCCATGCCGACGGATGCCGTGAATATCTGTATGTAGACGCGCGGAACTAGCGCAGTGACGGTGTTTAGCGCGCGCCCGGAGTGCACGGGCGCGCATGGTATGACACAACGCCACGCTCGAACGTGGACAATGGCGCAAGCAGTCGAGCTCTAGGGGAATCCCATGCAGGCCATTCGCGTCAACCAGCCGGGCGGACCCGAAGCCCTTTCGTATGAGTCCATCGCCGACCCCGGTCCAGCCGCCGACGAGGCGGTCATTCGAATTGAGGCCATAGGCGTCAACTACATCGACACCTATCAGCGCAGCGGTTTGTATCCGCTCGATCCGCCCTTCACGCTCGGAATGGAAGGCGCTGGCGTCGTCGAGGCCGTCGGATCCGATGTCAGCGGCCTTGCGGTTGGCGACCGCGTCGCCCACGCCATGCATCTCGGCTCCTACGCCGAGCTACAGGCCGTCCCGGCCGCCCAACTCATCAAGCTGCCCGACGCCATCGACACCCGCCAGGCTGCGGCTGCAATGCTGCAGGGCATGACCGCGCACTACCTGGCCCACAGCACCTATCCGCTGGCTGCCGGTCACACCGCCGTCGTACACGCGGGCGCTGGCGGCGTGGGACGCTTGCTGAGCCAGATGGCCAAGCGCGCCGGGGCCCGCGTAATCGCCACTGCCGGAACCGCCGCAAAGGCCGAAATCGCCGCCGCGGCCGGTGCCGACGACGTCATCATCTACACGGAAGCTGACTTCCTCGATGAGGTCCGCCGCCTGACCGATGGAGCCGGTGTCGAAGTCGTCTACGACGGCGTCGGCGCGGCCACCTACGAACGCAGCTTCGACTGCCTGAAGCCGCGCGGCCTGCTCGCTCTCTACGGCGCGTCCAGCGGCCCGGTGCCGGAGCTCAACCCCCAGATCCTCAACGCCAAGGGTTCGCTCTTCCTTACCCGTCCGAGCCTGGGGCATTACACGCTCACGCGCGACGAACTGGAGTGGCGCGCGGGCGACGTGTTGTCCTGGGTCGCTGCGGGCGATCTCACCCTCATGATCGACCGCGAAGTTTCACTGGCAGACGCCGCCGACGCGCACATCGCCCTCCAGGGACGTGAAACCAGCGGCAAGGTGCTCCTGATTCCCTGAGCGCCGAATCGCCGGACATCGACGCCGACCTGCAACGCCGGGTCGAGTTCCTGCTGGAGCTCGACAAAGCTAAGGGCGTCCTCCGGCGCAACCTCATCACGGCTGAGGAGCGTCGCGAAAACGACGCCGAGCACGGCTGGCACGTCACCATGTTCGCGCTTGTACTGGCCGACTACGCCCCGCCAGACGTCGACATTGCGCGCGTCATCGCCATGCTGCTGGTGCATGACATCGTGGAGATCGACGCTGGCGATGCCTTCGTCTACGACGAGGAAGCCAAGGCCCAGCAACCCGCACGCGAACGCGCCGCCGCGGACCGCCTATACGGCATCCTCCCGCCTAGCCAGGGCCGTTACCTCCGAAGCCTCTGGGAGGAGTTCGAAGCCCGTCACAGCCCCGAGGCTCGCTTCGCCGCCGCCCTCGACCGTCTCCAGCCCTTGCTCCTCAACTTCCACACCCAGGGCCGGGCCTGGCGCCAACACGGCGTCACCCGCGACCAGGTCCTAACCGTCAACGCCCACATCGCCCACGGCTCCGCGACTCTCTGGGCCTTCGCTCGCAACCTGATCAACGAAGCCGTTCGGTTGGGCTACCTAAACTCTTAGGCTCCGAACGTGCTCTTGTGCCGGACGCTCGGTGAAAAGGCCGCTGGCCATTAGTGCGGCACGGATTCAAGGTCGACTAGCGCGCGGCGTTCGTCGCTTTACGCGTCCAAACCAAACAACCGCGCCGCGTTCCCTGCATAAATCTTCGCCCGCTGCTCGTCGCTTACCGGCAGGTCGTCCACGATTGCACTGATCACGTCCGGCTCCACCCACGGGTGATCGCTGGCGAACATCAGTTGGTCCGGCCCTACCAACTCCAGGCCATAGCGCACGGCCGCCGGCCACGGCGAGACGGTGTCGAACCAGATCTGCCGCAGGTATTCGCTGGGCGGCTTCGTCAGGTTCTCCGCGCCGCGCTTCAGCACCATTGTTTGGTGGTCCAGCCGACCGATCAGGTACGGCAGCGCGCCTCCGACGTGCGGGCACACGATCGTCAGATCCGGATAGCGGTCCATCAGCCCGCTCACGATGAGGCGCGCCAGCGCGATCGTCGTATCGAACATCAGGCCCAGCGCGCCGGTCAGGTTCCGGCCTTCCACCTGGTCGATGGTCACCGGACAGGCCGGGTGCAGGTACAGCGGGATGCCCAGTTCCTCGGCCCGACCGAACAGCCATTCGAACTCCGGCTCGTCCGGGTGTCGTCCGTCCAAATTGGCGTAGAGCAGCACGCCCCGCATGTCCAGGTCGTGCACCGCCCGATCTAGCTCCTCGCGAGCCTCGGCCACGTGGTAGAGAGGTAGTACGCACAGCCCGGCAAAGCGTCCGGGATATGCGCGCGTCTGCTCGGCGATGTAGTTGTTGAACAGCCGCGCCACCATCGGTCCGTCGTCGCCAAAGCGCTCCGGTCCCGGATCGTTTGGCGAGAGCACCGTCAAGTCGATCCCCGCCGCATCCATCGTCCGCACCTTGGCGTCCATATCCGAGTGCCCCGGCATGGCTGTCCGCCGCCACTTCCCGGTATCGATGAAGAGCGTGCCGCCGTCCCGGAACGCCAGCGGCTCCTCGTCGCGGGTCAGTAGATAGTCCAGGAATGGTGCGGGCCAGATGTGGCTTTGGGTGTCGATTCGCATTCGGACCTGTGCGTCTGTCCGCAGTCGTCGCGCAACCGCGGTAGGCGCTCACCGAAGCATCGACTCCGGTGAGCTGATCGAGCGGTGCCGATTATGCGCGTTTGCCTGCCTCGACACGGACCGGCAGGATTCGGAAACCGTATGCGCCCGAGGCTGAACCATGGATCCGAGCGTGCTCGAGTCGGTCGTGAATCGACCTGTGTTTGACCTCGGCACGCCCTACAACATGGGTATGCCGGTCCATCCGTCGCATCCGCCCTACGTGTTTACCCTGCAGCGGCGCCACGGCGACACCATGCGCCCCGGAGGCCTTGGTTCGGCCAACGAGCTGATCGTCATGTGCGGCCACACCGGCACGCATCTCGACGCGCTTGCCCACTTCGCGCGCGACGGAATCATGTGCGGCGGTCTCGAAGCAGCCGAGGTCCAAAGCGGTGGCCGCGGAATGATCGAGCATGGCATTGAGCGCGTGCCCCCCATCGTGCGCCGCGGCGTTTTGCTCGACGTCGCCGGCGCCGAGGGCGTCGACATCCTGCCCAACGATTTCGCCATCACCGCCGACGTAGCCCAGGCGGTCGCCCGCGCGCACGGCGTCGAAGTCCGCAAGGACGACGCCATTCTCGTCCGTACGGGTCTCATGCAACGCTGGAACGACCCGGCTTTTCTCGACCTCGAAAATGGCCAGCCCGGCATCACCGCCGACTGCGCCGAGTGGCTCGCCGAGACAGGCGTCTACCTTGGCGGCGCCGACACCATGACCTTCGAGTTCATCCCTGCCGGCGACGACCGCCTTCCGGTCCACGGGATTTTTCTCGTTGACCACGGCATCCACATCCTCGAGAACGCCGATCTCGAATCCCTGGCCGCCGCCGGCGTCCATGAATTCCTCTTTGTCATGTCCCCGCTCAAGATCGTCGGTGCTACTGCCTCGCCGGTCCGACCCTTCGCGATCGCCTAGATCAGGCAACAGACCTACCAACCTCGGAGCCGCCGATGAAAGCCGCCTACCTCGAATCAGCCCTCCAGGTCCACACCCGCGACGTGACTCTGCCCGAGCCCGGCCCTGGCGAGGTGCTCATCCGCGTCCGCTCGGTCGGCGTCTGCGCCTCGGATGTTCACTACTACGAGCACGGCCGCATCGGCCGCTACGTCGTCCGTGAGCCGCTCATCCTCGGCCACGAGCCCGCGGGCGAAATCGTCGCGCTCGGATCGGGCGTAACCACGCTCGCGGAAGGCGACCGCGTCTCGATCGAGCCAGGCGTCCCCTGTCGTGCCTGCGTGCACTGCCGAACCGGCCACTACAACCTTTGCGACGACGTGGTCTTCATGGCTACCCCGCCCGTCCACGGCGCCTTTGTCGAGTACGTCACCCATCCCGCCGACTTCGCCTACCGCATCCCCGACCATGTCTCATACGACGAGGCCGCCCTCATCGAGCCGCTCTCGGTCGGCCTGTTCGTCGCCCGTCGCGGAAAGGCCCGCCTGGGTGACCGCGCCGCCATATTGGGCGCCGGCCCGATTGGCCTCATGACCCTGCTGGCCCTCCAGAGTCAGGGCATTCGCGACGTCACACTGGTCGACGTTGAACCCTTCCGCCTCCAGAAAGCTCTCGATCTCGGCGCCGCCGACGCCATCGACGCCAGTGCCGAAGACGTCGACCAGACCCGCGCCACGCAGTTCGACCTCGTCTTCGAAACCGCCGGCAATTCCACCACCCTCACCCAGACCACCCGAATCGCCCGCCGTGGCGGGCGGGTCGTGCTGGTGGGCATGACGGACGCGGATTTGACTCCCATCGACACCAATGAACTGGTCGACAAGGCCCTCGACGTAGCCGGTGTCTTTCGCTACGCCAACACCTGGCCGCTCGCCGTCGACCTGTTGACTCGTGGCGCGGTTGACATCACACCCCTGATCACCGCGCACTATCCGCTTGAGGCTGCCGGCCAGGCGCTCGAAGACGCACGTACCCGCAAGGACGCCAACATCAAGGTCATGGTTAACCCCTAGCTCCCTTGCTCGCCCCGTCGATTCGGTACTACCGTGACTGCGTCGGCGAACTGTGACGCAGAATCTGGACCATGCCCCGCGCCGAAGGCTCAACTACATTCGCGACTGGCGATCGCGCGCCGGACTTCGATGTTCCCGTGGCGGGTACCGATGAGCGCGTCACCCTGCAGGACTTTGCCGGTCGGTGGCTCTGCCTCGTCTTCCTGCGACACACCTGGTGACTGAGCTGCCAGGGCTACCTGGCGCGGCTCGAGGTCGAGCTGGACGAGTGGGCGCGAAGGGGTGCCGCCGTCGCCGGCGTCTTTCCCCAGGGCTATGACGCCGTCTCGGGGTTTGCCACGCGTGAGGAGATTCCGTTTCCCATCTTGGCCGATCCCGATCGCCAGATGACCCGAGACTACGGCGTGTACGTCCGGTTCCGCTACGACTCCTGGAACACCGCGCGGCCATCCGTGTTTCTTATCGATCCCGCCGGCATGGTGCGCAAGCTGTGGGTCGGCAGTCACCAGCTCGACTGGCCGGTGACCGCGGACTTTTGGCAGGTGATCGACGACCACAAACCCAACGGTGAGCAATGACCGCAACGGAAAGACCATGCCTTCTATACTCGGAGCGTGAAGCTCGGAACGCCTGAGCGTCACGCGCGGCGGCAGGGTGGGCTTAGGAAGACTTTGCACCGGCTATTGCCATCCGCAAGAACTACTCATTTCTTCAAGTAGATTTCGCCGTCTAAGTCCGGCACGTTATGCCGATGATCTGTGAGGCCGCTTGCAACCCCTGTTGCAATCTGCGGCAGCCGTATCTCTTGTGCTTGTCCACTGCGGTTGTAGACAACCCAACCCTTGGTGAATTCACGGATGAACAAGCCGTCTCGCAATCCGTACTGCTTTCCCGTATCTCCGACAGGCGTGCCAAGGTCAGCATCCCAAAAGTCATACCAAATGTGTGTTGCCTGGGTATATCCTTCAATCATCTGAGGGGCTCTGAATATGACGTAGCCATCGGAGTGCGTGAGAGCCAAGGTCGTGAACACTCGCATCCAGCGCAGGTTATCAGGACCGTTGATGGGTTCCTCCACACCTTCACCCTGCAGTACATTGATTGTGGGAACACGTAGATGCGTCTCATTCCACAGTACTGCTTCTTCTATCTCAATAAGGTCCTCGCGTGTGTAACCATATCGGTAATCAACCGCTACTTCCATTAGGCTACCGTTGATCCACTCAGTATAATGCACCATCTTTCTTCTATTTGCATTGTTGAGTATAAGAAAATCGTCGCGCACACGTGCCCTTACACCTCTCAAGATGGCCGTGACCGCTTCGAGATATTGCTCATCTGTTCCTAAGCCATAATAGCTCCAGAATTGCGGCCTAAGTCCATCGATCATTACACCATCAAAGAGCCCGCACTCAGCAACGGCGACAATGCGATTTATGATGAGCTGCTGGACTCTTGGGTTTAGAATATCGATCACCCATTCGCCCCAAGGTGTCTCATTTGCGACGATTTGACCATCCGCATCTCTAAGCCAAAAGCTAGAACCTGGTGGGAGTTCATCTAGTGACCCGTATATGCGCACTGTAATTGTAAACAGGAAGAGCATGTTAGGATTACGTTGAGTACGTTCTCGATGCAGTGATATTGCCTGTTCTTGATCCCCATAGAGACGCGTTGACAAGCCATTTGTTGGCTCGGCCGATGTCAAGTGCCACCTTAAATTGAAGGATGTCTCTCCGAAGAAGCTCAGATCGTGTTGCGTCGCTTCCTCAAGGTAATTCTCGTCGTCGTTACTGAGCCACCTTAGCGGCTCTGAATCTATATCGACAAGGCTGCTCCCTGGCAATGCGACGGAAGGGAATGTTCTCGCGTCAATGCGAGGAGCGGATGGAATTGCCGGGATAGCACACATCCAGTCATAGCTGAGATCGGAGATATTCAGATGTCTAATAGGTGCCAAGTTGCGTATAGGGTTGCCATTCAGATATAACATCCGGAGGCTTGACAGGTTCGCCAATGGAGATACATCCTCAATAAGGTTGTAGCCTAGCCACAGCTCCTTCAATTGTGTCATGCGTGCAATAAAGGATATATCCTTAATGCCGCGGTCGCCTAACGTCAGGACCTCCAAGTGTATCAATTCACCCAACGGCCCGATGTCGAGAGGTGTGTCGTCACCCCATATATGAAGTTCTGTGAGCTGAGTCAACTCGGAGATCGATCGTATTGATGCAATGCGGTTTTCAGCGCCTCCGAGATGAAGTTCCTTAAGGTTGATGGCGTACTCCAAGCCCGTTAGATCTGAAATCCCGTTGTGATTACCGTCTAAGAACCGTAGTCGTGCGATCCTTTCCTTCGTTAAAGGAACAGCTGTGGGAAGTCCGAGTGCATTGCGGACCGCTTGTCGCAACACCGGATCGGGCATCCAATGTGCTTGTTGAGCATTAGCCGTGGCTTGGACCGTTGCATCCGGTGGCTGGCGACCATCACGGACTGCCCAGGCGAAGGTTCGCCGGACATCGTGGTGATGGTCCCGTTGACAAGGTTGCTCGGCCTGGTTTCCGAACACGCGCTGATAAATCCCCACGTTGTGCTCGTTGCCTAGATGCGTTTCGACGATGTCGTTGAGTGCAACGCACGTGACCGGCCATCCCTGGTCGCGGTCGCTAGTCGTCGAGGTCGAGGGACTCGAGGCCTGCTCGGCTGGCTGATTCGGTTCCGACTGGTGCTCAGTGCCGACAGCCCAGCCAAAGGTTCGCCGGACATCGTCGCGATGGTCGCTACGGCAGGCCTGCTCGGCTTGATCTCCGAATGCGCGCTGATAGATGCCGACGTTTTGTTCGTTGCCCAGATGCGCTTCGACAATGTCGTTCAAGGCGACGCAGGTAGTCGGCCATTGCGCGCTGGCGCCAGCGTGCAGCAAACCCACTATGCAAAGACCCATTGTGACCGCAATGACTAACTGGCGAGCACGGAACACCCAGCAAACGCTGCGGAGTTGCCAGATTGGTGATTGTGCAGACGCGGGATGCTGTGAATAGCCGTCTATCACAGCGGATTGACCCCTGGTGTAGCCGGACGTTCCCTATCCACGTTGCGCAATCGCTGCGGCCATCGGCGCGTGCGTAGGGCGTCGTCCGGCAGCCAACTGATCCGACTGGCCGCACAGCAGTCCCCAGCAAACGCCACGGCCGTCATGCCCTAACCAGTCGCCACCCTGAGCAACTCGGCCAGATGCACGGGCCGACCCGCTCCGGCGACTGCCGGCCCCTCCCTCAAGTGCATCAGGCACCCGGGGTTGTCCGCGCACACCACCTCCGCGCCCGTTGCGGCGTAGGCCTCCAGCTTGCGGGCGCGCATTCGTCGCGCAACTTCCGGGTGATCGAAGGAGAAGGAGCCGCCGAAGCCGCAGCATTCGCCTGAAGGGGCGGCTTCGACGACCGTATAGCCGGCGTCGGTGAGCAGCTCGCGCGTTTCCGGTCCCAGCCCCAGGCCGTGCTTGGACTGGCAGGCGTCATGGATCGTCACCACGCCGCTTGCGCGACCCAGCATCTCGTCGGGAATTCCCCGCTCCGCTACATAGCTTGTGAAGTCCCGCACCTTGGCGGCCGCCGCCCGGGCGCGCTCGGCCCACGCCGGATCGTCCTCTGACAGCCGCGCATAGTCATGCAGCATCGCCCCGGCGCAGCTGGTCGACGTGCTTACCACCGCATCCACCTCAAGCCGTTCAATAGTTTCGACGGTCTGCCGCATCATCCGCGTTGCCTCGTCCTTGTATCCGGCGTTGATCGCCGGCAGCCCGCAGCAGGACGAAAACTGCACCGGCTCCACGGCGAGTCCCAGCGCCTCCAAGACCGCGACCGCAGCCTCGCCGGTCTCCGGCGATAGCCAGTCCGTCAGGCAGCCGGGGAAGTAAGCCACCCGCGTGGCCGCCTTCGAACGCTTGGCCGTCAGTTCACCGATCCGGTCCCGAAACGGGCGTCGCTGCACGTTCGGCAGTGGCCGCCGTTTCAGCGGCGAGCCGGGAAGTCTCCGTCCCAATCCCTGTAGCCACGGAGCCTTCGAGGCCAGGCGCGCCCCGCGCTCCAGCAACCGTTCGTCCGCCAGTGCACCCAGGGCGCGTCGCTTCATGGTGTTGCTGGAATGCCCCTCGGCCACTGCCCGCTCGCGAACGTCCAGGATCAGGTCGTGAATCGGAATCCCCGCCGGGCACACGCTGGCGCACGCCCCGCAGCCGGCGCAGAGCGACTGCGGACCGGCGATGTGCTCCAGACCGTGGTGATAGGGCGTCACCAGCAGCCCGATGGGCCCTGTGTAGATGTGCCCCATCGCGTGCCCGCCCACTTGCTGATAGACCGGGCAGACGTTCGAGCAGGCCCCGCAGCGCACGCATTGCAGTGCCGAGCGCATCCGCGGATCGGTGCGGATTGCTTCGCGTCCGTTGTCCAGCAGCACGATGTGGACGTGCCGCGGCCCGTGCACGCCCATCGAAAGCGATAGCTCGATGTCCGCGCTCCGGCTGGGACCCGAGATGAACGACACGTAGGTCGAAATCGGCTGACCGGTCGCGCTCCGCGGCAGGCTCTCCAGCATCGTCGTGGCATCGGCCAGCGAGGGCACCAGCTTGTCGATACCGGCGATCACGATGTGCAGCGGCGGCAGCGCGCTGGCCAGCCGCGTGTTGCCCTCGTTGCAGACCAGCATCACAGTCCCGGTCGCGGCCACCAGCGCGTTCGCGCCGGTGATACCCGCGCCGGCCTCGATGAAGCGGCTGCGCAGGTGGCGAGCCGCCGCTCCCACCAGCACGTCGGGATCCGGCGGCAGGTCTTCGCCGGTGGCCCGGCTGATTAGCTCGGCCGCGCGCTCACGGACGATGTGAAGGGCGGGCGCGACGATGTGGGAAGGGCGCTCCCCCGCTACCTGCACCAGGAACTCGCCGAGGTCGGTCTCCACGACCTCGATGCCGTCGTCTTCGAGCGCCGCGTTGAGCTGAATCTCCTCGGTGGCCATCGACTTGCTCTTGACCACCATCTGGACCTCGTGGTCGTGCAAGACCTGGAGCGCCGTCGCCACGGCGCCCGCAGCGTCGGTGGGCCCGTGTACCACGGTCCCGACCGCCTCGGCGGCGGTCCTGAACTCCTCGACCAACTCCGGCATTCGGTCCAGCGCGGCCTGACGTCGCCCGCCGAGGTCGGCCTGGCTGCCTTCAAAGTCGCGAGAGCTGAAAGCCGCGTCGCGCCGCTCGCTTAGCTGCGGCAGCGAGCGGCCGAGGGCCACCGGCAGCGACTCCGATTCCAGCGCCTCCCGCAGCCGCTCCTTGAACGGCGGAATCGCGTGCGCCGCGCTACCAGCCGCCATCAGGGCCTCGTCGCTTGCGGAACAGCGCGCACACGGGCGGGCTTACCAGGGCATGCGGTGGTAGTCGGTCAGGTGCACCTCGCGGCCGGTGATGCTGGATGTCTCGGCGGCCTGCAGGACCTCGATGATGTGGCGGCCGTATTCGCTGCTGGTCTGCGGCCGCATGCCCATCTCGATCGACTGGGCGAAGTGCCGGTACTGCTCGCAGAATCCGTGCCTGCCGTCGTGTACCACCTCGCGCCACTCGTTGTTGCGGCCGACGCGAACCGATCCGCGGATGGTGTACTGGATTTCGCCCAGTGCGCAGTGCGCCTCGATCCCGTCCGTCGCGCAACCGTGCGCGCTGCCCACGACCACCAGCAGGCCCGGAATCCCGTTGGCGTACTGCACGAAGGCCGTCGTCGCGTCGTCGGCGCCCTGGTAGTGCATGGAGGTGCTCTGCTTGGCTTTCACGGCCACGGCGCGCGCGCCAATGCAGTGCGTCAGCCAGTCCACGGCGTGCACGCCGTTGCCCATCCACATGCCGCCGCCCATCCAGCGCGTGCGGTACTGGTAGCGGCGCCCGCCGTGGCCCCAGTTCTTGTTGAATCGCGAGAGCGCCGTAACCACCGGTCCCAGCTCGTTGGAGTCCAGGATTTCCCGCGCCTTGCGCGGCGCCGGGTGGAAGCGGCCGGTCAGCCCGATTTGCAGGATCTTGCCGGAGGCCTGCTCGGCCTCGATCATGCGGTCGCATTCCTCCAGCGTGTTGGCCATCGGCTTCTCGACCAGCACGTGACGTCCGGCGTTGAGCGCGTCGACGGTCAGGTCGGCGTGCAGGTGGTGGCCCAGGATGATGGCTACCGCGTCGACGTTCGGGTCTTCCAGCAGCTTGTGGTGGTTGGGATAGACCGCCGGGATTTCCCACTCCTTGCGGTGGGACTCCCGCAGCTCCTCCACCAGGTCGGCCGCGGCCACGCAGCGCGCGAACCCCTCGTCCTCGGCGATCTTCAGCGCGGTGAGGTGCGCGTTCGCGATTCCGCCCAGTCCGACCACTCCGATACCAAGCATCGTGCCCTCCAGAATTCGGAACCCCGGCCCTGGGCAACCATGGTGCCAGCGACCCGCGCAGTCGGCATCCCGAGGCGGCGAATGGGGCGGCGGAGTGGGCGCCTTCGTGCGCGTAAGAGTTTTTTCCAAAAAACTCTTGACCCGCGGCGGGGCACTTTTTGGAGGCGTTTCGGGTGCCATCGACGTCGCGGACTGGATGCCGCTCAGCGCCGATCTGAAGCGAGACGAACGGCACGCCACCGGGCGAGGTATCGGCGGCGCGTCGGTCGACGGTCTCAGGACGGACGGCGGGATCGGCAGGCATCCGGGAATGGGGTTGTGGAGACATCGGGAATAGTGTACACTGTACGAGAACGAGTGGCAAGCACGCACCAGTTTGCAGTCGGCGAGGTCTGCGAGCGGGGGTGGCGGCCAGGCTTCAATTCCCGCGACGACGAGCCTGCACCAGACAGCCCGTAGGGGCAGGACAGCTCAGCCGATGTGTCGCCGGTCAGCGGGTGGTGGCGGCCGTTCCTTCAGGCGCACGCCGGCAGCTCAGCCGCAGCACCAGGTAGGCGGCCGCCGCCGAAGCCAGCGATCCGGCAAGGATTCCCAGCCGGTCGCCGGCAAAGTAGTCGCCGCTGCCGTGCTCGAACGCAAGTCCCGCAATGAACAGACTCATGGTGAAGCCGATTCCGCAAGCGAAGGCCACGCCGGCTATCTGCGCCCAGGTCACGCCGCGCGGCAGGGTCGCCAGGCCAAGGGCGGCGGCAACGGCGACAAAGCCAAGAATGCCGATGGGCTTGCCGAGGAAGAGCCCCGCGGATACGCCCAGCGTCACGGGATGCAGGAGCTCATCCAGACCGATACCGGACAGCGCGAGCCCGGCGTTCACGAAGGCGAAGACGGGCAGGATCACGAACGCCACGGGCGTGTGCAGATCGTGCTCCAGCTTTCGCAACGGCGATTCGCCTTGCGGGTCACGTATGGGAATGCAGAAGGCGATCAGGACGCCGGCCAACGTGGCATGCACCCCGGACTTCAGCACGGCGACCCACAGCACAGTCCCGACCAGAAGATAGGCCGACACGCGCGTCACGCCCAACCGGTTGAACACGACCCCGGCCGCCAGCGCGGCCGCGCCGATCAGGAGCGCCGGAACGGCCAGGTCACCCGAGTAGAACATGGCGATGATCACGATCGCCGCCAGGTCGTCGAAGATGGCCAGGGTGAGCAGAAAGGTCTTGAGCGGCGTCGGGATCCGCCGGCCAAAGACGCTCAACAGCCCCAGGGCGAAGGCGATGTCCGTGGCGACCGGGAGGCCCCAGCCGTCCAGCGCGATGGGGTCCTGCCAGTTCAGGGCGAGGTAGATCGCCGCCGGCACCAGCATGCCGCCCAGCGCGCCGAATCCAGGCAAGGCAATGGCACGCACGGACGAGAGCTCGCCTTCCAGGATCTCGCGCTTGACCTCCAGGCCGATGACGAAGAAGAACAAGGCCATCAGGCCGTCGTTGACCCACAGCAGCAGCGGCTTGTTGATCACCAGGTCCGCGACCTGTACCGCAACGACGGTGTCCAGCAACGACGCATAGACGCCCGAGAGCGGCGAATTGGCCGCGATCATGGCCGCCACCGCGGCCCCGAACAGCAGGATCCCGCCGGCCGACTCCAGCTTGATGAAATCGCGGATCGTAAAGGCGGACCCGCCGGACGTTGGATTCGATTCCGCGGACGCGTGGACTGTCAAATCCTGTTCCTGAGAGTCTTCCGTCGCTGGCGAGCTTAGCCTCCGGCGATTCGTGAGGCCCGGGCTGCCTCCCGCGGGCTCGGCCATAGCGACAGATCAGCACCTGCCATTGGAGACAGGTCCGACCGCTGTGTTGGATCTCCGTGTCGCTGCATTCCGACATCTGTTATCTGCGCTGCGCGAAGTTCCACGTGCCCAAGGAATGCACGGTGCTCGGGGGATCGTTGGCGACATCGCTTGGTTTCAGTTGGATGGGCCGTGAACGGTATTTCTCGGTTATGGGTCTGAGAAATCGCGGAGTTCAAAGTTCCGTTGGCGGCGACATATTTCCGCCACATTTCGTCCCTACCGTCAGGGGTGTGACAGGCAAGACCCACACCCAAAGGCAGGCGAGCGATGACTGGAACGGTTCGGACGGCAATCACACGGATGGCAGGGAAAACACCACAGGAAGGTGGGAGCGCGATGACTGGGATGAAGCTGACGAGGCGGACGAAGCAGGTGTTGGCGGGGACGGTGCTGGGGGCCATCCTCGGGGCCGGCGTCCTGGTGGCCTGCGGCCCGAACGGCGCCGGCGGGCAAGCGATCGCCGAGCGCAGCGGCGGCGAAGTCGCAGGGGAACATGGCGCGGGCGGCGAAGGGGCCGGCGGTGAGGGTGGAGCCCCCGCCGCGGGCAGCGAGGAAGCCAGCGGCGCCACGCTGGCGCCGGACGCGACGTTCGACGCGGTGCGCAGCGGCGCGCGGCTGATCCTCAACTACAACGCGGCGCAGCAGGCGTTCACGGGCACGGTGCCGAACACGACCAGCAACGTCCTGGGGCAGGTGCGGATCGAGGTGCACCTGTCGAACGGGGTGGAGCTGGGGCCGACGACGCCGGTGGACCTGCAGCCGGGCCAGGCGATACCGATCGAGCTGCCGTCGACGACTGGGTCGTTCACGGGCTGGATTGCCCACGCGGAAGTGGGCAGCGGCGGCGAGGGCGGCCAGGCCGGTGGTGAAGGCTCGGGCGGTGAAGGCGCCGGCGGCGAGGGCCACGGGGCCGGCGGCGAAGGTGGCGGCGAAGGCGGAACGGCCAGCGCGGAAGCCGCGCGGGAGGCCGCGATGTCGAGCCCGATCACGCCGCTGGACCAGCCCTGGACCGGAGTGCTGGGCGGGATCGCGGTGGACGCGCGCTACGACGCGGCGACGCAGACGATCCACACGACGGTGCGCAACGCGCTGGGCCAGAAACAGTGCTACGTGCAGGTGGAACCCCACCTGAAGGCGGGCGCGCAGACGGTCGGCGAGTTGGGGCCGGGCCAGGTGGGCGACCTCAATCCGGGCCAGCAGGCCACGTCGAGCCTGGGGCTGGCGAGTGAGCCGAACCTGGCCGGAGTGGCGTTCGACGGCTACGTGATCCACGTGGAAGTGTTCGACTGCGGCGGGCCGGGACCGGTCCCGCACAGCGGCGGGGATGGCGGCCAAGGGTCCGGCGGCGAGGGCGCCGGCGGCGAAGGCCACGGCCCCGGCGGCGAAGGCGGGAGCGAAGGCTCCGGTGGTGAAGGATCAGGTGCCGGCGGAGCGGCGGGCAGCGAAGAAGGCAGCGGCGCGAACCTGGCGCTGGACGAGACCTTCGACGCGGTGCGCGGCGGGGCGCGGCTGATCCTGGCCTACGACGCGGCGAGCAACGCCTTCACGGGCACGGTGGCGAACACGACCGGCGGCATCCTGCGGCAGGTGCGGATCGAGGTGCACCTGTCGAACGGGGTGGAGCTGGGGCCGACGACGCCGGTGGACCTGCAGCCGGGCCAGGTGCTGGCGGTGGAGCTGCCGGCGACGGCGGCGCCGTTCACGGGCTGGATCGCCCATGCCGAAGTTGGCAGTGGCGGCGAGGCCGGCGGCGAGCATGGCGCCGGATCCCAGGGCGGTGAAGGCGGCGGCGAACACGGCGGCGGCCGCGAAGGCGGCGGCGGTGAGCACGGCGGTCGCGGCGAGGGCCGCAGTGGCGGCTAGGGTTAGCCTAGACGGCCCAACCGTGGGGAGCCGCGGTACCTCATCGAGGTACCGCGGCTCCGCCGGTCGCGTGGAGGATGCGACGTGAGCCAGACCGTCTTGATCGTGGAAGACGATCCGCGCATCGCGCGATGGGTGCAGGTGTACTTCGAGCGCGCCGGGTTTGCCGCCGAGGTTGCGCACGACGGTGTGGCCGGCCTGGCGCGAGCCCGCGAGCTATCGCCGGACCTGATCATCCTGGACCTGATGCTGCCCCGCCTGGACGGGGTGGAAGTGTGTCGAACCCTGCGTCGCGAGTCCGACGTTCCGATCATCATGTTGACGGCCAGGGAAGCCCACACGGAGCGAGTCATCGGACTGGAGAGCGGCGCCGACGACTACATCGTCAAGCCGTTCGATCCGGGCGAGCTGATTGCACGGGCCGACGCGGTGCTGCGTCGTGTCAAGGGCCGGGTTCAGCAAGTGCTGACCGGCGGCCACATCGACCTCAACGAGACGACCGGCAGCGTGACCATCGATGGCGAACCCGTGTCGCTGAGCCGGCGGCAGGTTGCGCTGCTGGCCACCTTTATGCGCCATCCGAACCAGGTGCTCACGCGCGATCAGATCATTGCGTTGACGTTCGATGACGGATTCCACGGGTTCGACCGCGCCATCGACAGCCAGATCACGCGCTTGCGAAAGCAGATCGCGCGAGACGGGCGCCAGCCCATCCAGACGGTCTACGGCGCCGGCTACAAGTTCGTGGTCGAGGACGCGTGATGTCGCTGCGCTGGCGGATCATGGCGTCCATCGTCTCGGTCATCCTGCTGACCGTGGTCGTCAGCGTGGTGGTGGGATATGTCACGACGCAGGCACGGCTGGGCGTGTTTGTCGAGGAGCTTGGCGACTCCCAGACGAGCCGGCTGGCGCAGAACCTGAGTCGCGCGTACACGACGGCTGGCGGCTGGCAGACGGTGGATCGCCCGCTCTCCGAGGCCGGACATCTCGCGGAATCCGGCCTAGAGGGCGAACGCTCCGGAGAACACGCGGGCGAAGGCAGCGAGTCGGGCAACGGCGATGCGCTGCGCGTGGTCGTCGTGGGACTGGATGGACGGGTCGTGACGGATACCACCGCTGAGCTGACGCCGGGCACTGTCGCACCCGACCTGAGCGGGCGGCGCGGAACCGTGGTCGACCTGGCGACGAATCAGGCGGTCGGCCACGTCTATGTGGATGTCAACCAGGAGTTCCTGGCGACCGAGACACTCGGATTCCTCAATACGCTCCTGTTCATCACCGGCATCGGCGGCCTGGTGACGGTTGGCGTTGGGGTGGCGCTGGCCGCCTGGCTGTCCAAGCGGATCACCGGACCCGTGACGGCCCTGACGAAGGCGACCCAGGCGATCTCTCGAGGAGATTCGACCAACCTCCCTGTCACGTCCGGGGACGAGTTGGGCCAGATGAGCGCGGCCTTCAACCGCATGGCGTCCAGCCTGGCGGCGCAACGCGAACTCCGCCGGCGGCTGGTCAACGACGTGGCGCACGAATTGAATACGCCGCTGAGCGTGATCCAGCTTGAGGCGCGGGGGCTGCGGGACGGGCTGCAGACGCCGGAAGAGACGGCGGACCACATCATCCAGGAAGTCGACCGGCTGCGAGGACTTGTAACCGACTTGAACTCGCTGGCGGAGACCGAGCACGGGGAGCTGAGTCTCTCGCGTGAGGAGATTTCGCTTCGCGATCTGCTGGCCTCGGAGATGGACCGCTGGAGGCCGCAAGCCCAGGCTCGTGAGATCGACTTGTCGCTCGAGGTAGGCTCACACCTCCCGGACCTGCACCTTGACCGGATGCGGATGAGCCAGGCGTTGGGCAATGTGCTGAGCAATGCCATCGGCTGCACGCAGGACGGGGGAAATGTCGCGCTGAGGGCGCAGTTGGAAGGCGACGCGGCGGTGGCCATCTCCATCATTGACGACGGGGTCGGCATCGACGCGGCCGATCTGCCGCACGTCTTCGACCGCTTCTATCGGACTGAAGACTCGCGGCTGCGCCGCAGGCAGGGGCGGGGGTTGGGATTGTCTATTGCCCGATCGATCGTGGAAGCGCACGGCGGAGCGGTTGACATAACGAGCGATGGGCTTGGGCACGGGGTTACGGTGACAATTCGGCTGCCCATCGACAGTTGAGTGCAATCTTGCTCAGACCCTCGTGTCTGCTGAGTAAATCAAGACAATGATAAACTTAGGAAGCATTGAGTTTCTCTTAAGGCATTGCTTAGCACATGAAGGAATACACCGCGACCACCACGCAGCGAAACCAGGTCACCATTCCGGCCGCGGTTCGACGACTGCTGGGCATCAAGCCCAGGGACAAGGTCGCCTTCACGATTGACGACGCGGGCACGGTTCGCCTGGCCGCCGCTCAATTCACCCTGGAATCCGCCTACGGCTCCGTCCGGCCAACCGCGCGGCCCGAGGACTTTGAGCAGGTGCCCCGAGACGCCAAGGACGACAAGGCCATTGCCACGGCACGGGAATTGCGTGGGGAATGAAGTTCCTGGACACCAACGTCATCCTGAGATTCCTGACCCGCGACGACGAGGAGAAGGCTGCGGCTTGCTTCCGGCTATTTCAGCGGGCGCAGCGCGGCGACGAAGAGATCCTGATCTGCGAAGCGGTCGTCAGCGAAGTCGTGTATGTCTTGTCGTCGCGGCGTGCGGGCTATGGCCTCAGCCGCGAGGCCATTCGCGGTCGCCTGGCGCTGATCCTCACGCTTCGAGGTCTACGGCTTCCCCAGAAGCGTGTCTACCTGCGGGCGCTGGACATCTATGCAGCGTCGCCGTTCCTTGACTTTGAGGACGCCTTGGCAGCGGCTCATATGGAACGGCAAGGTATTTCGGAGATCGTGAGCTACGACCGGGACTTTGACCGGGTGCCGGGAGTCCGCCGTGTGGATCCCTGACCGGCTCGGGAGGCTGACCGGAACGAGGACCGGCGAACATCAATAGTTCGGTGCACCTCTCTGGGAACGGGCGCTGCGGACTTTCTAATGTCGGCGCGGACGCGCTCGTCGCCAGTCAGAGGAGCACATCGTGATCGGGGCGATCATTGGCGACATCGTCGGCTCGGTCTACGAGTGGGAGTGGATCAAGACCAAGTCGTTCGAGTTCTTCAGCGACAACGGCTTCGTCACGGACGACTCCGTCTGCACTGCCGCGGTGGCCGACGCGCTGTTGCATGACCGCCCGCCGGACCTGGCTCTCCAGGACTGGTGTCGGCGCTACCCGGACGCGAGCTATGGCGGCCACTTCAGGTCCTGGATTTGGATGGACCCGCCTCGTCCGTACGACAGCTTTGGCAACGGCGCGGCCATGCGGGTTTCGCCGGCGGCCTACCTGAACCGCAACGGCGACTTGTCGGACGTGCTGGAGGCCTCAGACCTGGTGACCGCCATCACCCACAACCATCCGGAAGGCCTCAAGGGCGCCCGCGCCACCGTTCACGCCATCTGGCTGGCCTTCCAGGACGAGCCGGCGCCGGCCATTCGGGCCGCCATCGCCGAGGCCTATGACTACGATCTCTCCCGCAGCGTTGACGACATCCGCCCCGGCTACGAGTTCAACGAGATCTGCCAGGACACGGTCCCCGAAGCCATCACCTGCGCCCTGGAGTCCGACAGCTTCGAGGACGCCGTCCGTAACGCCGTCTCGCTGGGCGGCGACTCCGACACCCTGGCCGCCATCGCCGGTCCGATCGCCGAGGCGCTCCATGGGGTCCCGGCCCAATTCCAGACTGAGGCCGAGGGCCGGTACATCCCAGAGGACATTCTCCGCATCGTCCGAGAGCTCTACGGCGCGGAGAGTCGCTAACGTCAGACGCGCGCCCGAGCCGCTTCAAAGACCCTCGAAGCGGGATCGCCTGGCGGTTCTCGTGCTACACGGCCAGCGGCACCAGCTTCGATTCAAGGATGACCTGGTCGCGGGTCAGTAGGGGCACGCCGTGAACCACGCTGGTCGCGGCGATGATTTCGTCTGCCGGATCGCTGCGGAAGTCGAGACGTGTCGACGCGCGGGCAACTTGAAGGTCGATTGGCCATCGGTGCAGGCGGCTCAGAACGCGAGTGACGTCAACGTCATCAAGGTCAATGTCCACTCGCTCAAGCTGAACGAGCTTGGCCAGTTCCCAGAGCACAATTGACGAGATTGACCACTTGTTTCGCGCGAGCAAACGCTGTTCGGCAGGCCGAAGTTCGCGCCGGACGGCATGAATGAGAATCTGGGTATCAAGATTCAGCATCGGCATTCCAGCGGACACCGGTGGTCGAGATGTCGCCCTTGATCTTGATCTTGTCCCGCAGACTCCCGATCAGGTCCGCGTCGTGCTCGGGATAAGGCAGAACCCTCGCGACGGGTTTTCCGTGCTTGGTGACTACCAGGCCATCGGCTTCGAGCTCGTCCAACAACGCCAGACACTGGGCCTTGAACTGCGCCGCCCCGATCGTCCGCATGTTGCTTCGCACTCAATGAGTGAAATCTATGGTCATACAGTATGACTAGTCGCAAATGCTGTCTATAGCGCTGCAGGTTCGCTTCGACAGCGATTCGCGCCGGCAAGGCTTGACGACAGCCACAGCTTCTTGCATCTGCGCGAGGAGAGCGCTAAGTCACGGCGCTGACTGACGGCGAGGCCCCACGGGCCACCCGCAGAGCTCCGCGTCTGGCTACTTCCCTAGCTCGTCCAAGACCACGTGCGCCGCGTTGTGGCCGGGGGCGCCGGTGACTTCGCCGCCGGGGTGGGTGCCGGCGCCGCAGAGGTAGAGGTTCTTGATGGGCGTGCGGTAGTCGGACCATCCGGGGAGGGGGCGGCGGGACATCATCTGTTGCGGAATCATGTCCACGTGGCGGATGTTGCCGTCGGTGAGGCCGATGCGGTCCTCGATGTCCTCGGGCGTGAGCATGGTCCAGTCGATGATCGCGTCCCTGAAGTTGGGGGCGTAGCGGCAGAATTCGTCGATCAGCTGCTCCCCGAACTCCTGCCGCTTCTCCGACCACGAGCCCTCCTTGAGGTGCGCCGGCACGAAGAACACCCACATCGACAGCACGTGCTGCCCCTCCGGCGCCACCGATGGGTCGTACACGGTTGGGATCTGCACCTGGATGACCGGCGTCTCCGGAAGCCGCCCATTCGTGGCGTCGAACCAGCTCGACTCGCAGTAGTCGGTTGAGGGGGCGAGATTGATCATCGAGAGGTGCTTGGGGTCGTAGTCGTCGCCCAGGTGGCGCGAGAAGTCCGGCAGCTCGCGCAGCGAGCAGAGGAACTTGACCGAGGCGGACTGCGTCTTCAGCGATTCAACCTCGTCCACCACGTCCTGGTCTACGTCCGACCCGTCCAGCAGCTTGGTGAAGGTGCGCTTCGGGTCGGCGTTGGAGAGCACCAGGTCGGCTTCGATCACCTCGCCGTTGGCCAATTCCACGCCCGTGGCCTGGCCGTTCTCGGTCAGGATGCGGGATACCTCCGCGCCCGTGCGGATCGACACCCCCACCGACTCGGCGGAGCGGGCCATCGACTGGGTGATGGATCCCATGCCGCCGCGCACAATGCCGTAGTTCTCCGTGTCCTCGCGGTACGCGCTGAACCGGTAGAGCGCCATGATGTAGGCGCTGCCGGGCGCGCTGAGGTTGCCCATGTCAATTGCGCCGATGCTGGCCATCGCCCGCATCTCGTCCGAGACGAACGTGCGGTCGATCAGGTCGCGCACCGGAACCGTGAGCAGCGTCTCCAGCAGTTCTTCTTCTTCCTCGTCCCTGAACCGCTCGGTGAGCTCGGCCAGCGAGGGCGGCGGACCCAGGTAGTAGTCGCTCAGAATCCGCACGGCGCGGTGCCAGAAGTTGGCCCAGTCCAGCCACGCCTCGGCGTCCTCGGGCGAGAACTGGCGAATCTCTTCCGCCGTCTTCTCGTCGTCGTGCCACAGCCGGACGGCGCGCCCGTCGGGAAACGGGTGCAGGCGGCCCGGGTCCAGCGGGTAGACGTGGAACCCGTGGTTCCGGAGCTCGAGTTCGTCGATCACCTTCTGCTGCAGGATGTGGCATACGTAGGAGCAGGTGGAGATGTGGAAGCCGGGGAACCACTCCTCGGTCACGGCCGCGCCGCCGACCACGTCGCGCCGCTCCAGCACCTGCACGTCCAGCCCGGCCCGGCCGAGATACCCGGCGGCCACCAGCCCGTTGTGCCCGCCGCCGACGATTACGACTTTCTTGTTCCCGGCCATGGCTTGCTCCTTCTCCCGCTGCCGCAAAAGCTCGCCGTCGTACGCTCTGAGTTCCATCCCGAACGGCCGCTGGATGCCTGCGCCCCTCCTACCTGAAGCAGCGCCGGGTTACGCGCCACCTCACCGGGGTCACCGGGCTAGAATCCCAGGCCGTTCGGAGGACGGGTCTGAGCTTATGACACGGGACTCGAGGAAGCCGCTTGGGCTTGACGATGTCTTCATCGTCGACTGCGACGTGCACGCCAACGAACCGCCCGAGGCGCTGGCGCCGTACATCGACATGCCGTGGCGACGCTCGCTTGAGCTGTTGGGTCGCGGGCCGCAGCGTTACCTGGACATTCCCGGCTACGCGCCGATTCTCAACCTCGATCCTCCGTTTCCCGACCGCGGGCTGGGCAACCGCACGGTCACCACGGCCCGGCAGATGCGCGACGACCTGGACGAGCTGTCTATCAACGTCGGCATCCTCTTTCCCGACAACCTGCTCAAGATCGCCGTGTTTCCGCACGTCGACTACGCGGCGGCGCTGGGCCGCGCCTATAACGCCTGGTTGGCGGATGCCTGGGTGAGCCGCGAGACGGGCTTGTACGGCGCCGTCCTGGCCGTGCCCCAGGATCCGAAGGATGCGGCGGAGCAGATCCGCACCTATGGGGCTGACGACCGGTTCGTTGCGGTCTACCTCCCCGTGGCCGGCCTGCGCCCGCTGTGGGGCGACCGGATGTACGACCCGATCTACGAAGCGGCCGAGGAGATGGGGCTGCCGGTGATGCTCCATAGCGTCGGCATCATCCATCCCCACTTCCCGTTCAACCTGGAGCACATCGAATCGCGCATCGTCCGCCATCCCATCAACCACGAGTTCGCGCTGATGGCCAACCTGTTTACGATGCTCACTTCCGGCGTACCGGTCAGGTACCCGGACCTGGAGATTGTCTTTACGGAAGGCGGCGTCTCGTGGGTGCCCTTCTGCATGTGGCGGATGGACAAGGAGTACGCCGAGATTCCCACCGGCGCCCCCTTCCTGGAGCGCCCGCCGAGCGACTACATCAAGGAGATGTACTTCTGCACCCAGCCGATCGAAGAGCCGGAACGCTCCCGCGATCTGCTGACCATGATCGACCTGTTCGATGGGCGCGATAAGGTCATCTTCGCGTCAGACTGGCCGCACCACGACTTCGACCATCCGCGCACGGTGCTGAACATGCCGTTCGACGCCGACCTCAAGCGCAACATCATGGGCGAAACCGCCCGCCGCCTCTTCAAGCTGCCGGTCCCAGTTCCCGTCGCCTGATGCCCCGCATCCGGGTGGGGCCGGCGGGCGAGATCCAGCCCGGCCAGCCGGCATTCGTGACGCACGGCGAGATCGAAATCGCGGTGTTTCGGGTGGACGACGGCTTCCGCGCCTACCGCAACCGCTGTCCCCACCAGCAGGGGCCGGTGTGCACGGGTCCGGTCAGCGGCACCCTGGTCGCCACCGCCGATACGGACTGGCGGCTGGCCTGGGTCCTGGAAGGCCGCGTGCTGATCTGCCCCTGGCACAGCATGGAGTTCGACCTGGACACGGGGCGCCGCCTGCGCGCCCGCACGGAACGGTTGCGCGCCTTTCCGGTCAAAGTCGATAACGGCGAGGTTTTCGTTCAGCTTGGCCCCAGATCCACTCGCGCGGCCACGCGTACGCCAGCTTGAGCCAAATCGGGGCGTGCGGAATGCTCTTCCTCGGCAGGTCGTGGCTTCCGAGCTCCTGCGGACTGCCGTCGGCGGTCTTCCTCGGCGAGGTCGGCGGCGCCTCGTCGTATGGTCAGGCTTCTAGCCGAGGTTCCGACTCGCAATCCGGGGCCACTGTGCCGCCATGTAGGCTAAACAAGTGAGCGCTTATGGGAGATTCGGCCAGTGAAGTTCGTCTCCGCCATCTCCCTTGAGACCGAACCGGCTCGCATTGCTCAGGACATCCACGACCAGCTCGCCGCGGACGCGCCCTACGACTTGGTCGTCGTTTTTGCCCGGCCCCAAACCGATGCGGCCGGCGCCGAAGTTCTCGCCGGCCTGCACCAGCAGTTGGCGCCCGGACGCTTCATTGGCTGTACCGCCGGCGGTGTGGTCGGAGCTGGACGTGAGATCGAGGACGATGCTGCGACGGCCGTTCTGGCCGCTCGACTTCCCGGCGTGAGGGTCGATCCCCTCCCCGACCTGGATGACGACGCCGCTGCCCTGGAGCCGGATGACCTGCAGGCCTGCGTCGTGCTGGTCGATCCGTTCTCCACGGCGACTGAAGCCTTGCTACGGCGGCTTGACCAGCTGGCGCCCGGCATACCGGTTATGGGCGGCGTCGCTAGCTGGGCTTCAGCCCCGGGGCGCAATCGCCTGGTGCTCGACGGTGAGATCTCCAACGCTGGCTTCGTTGGGGTCACACTCCACGGCAATGTACGGGTGAGCACCATCGTGTCTCAGGGGTGCCGCCCCGTCGGCGACTGGTTCACCGTCACCGGCAGCCGTAGCAACCTCATCCAGGAACTCGACGGCAAGCCCCCGCTCGAGGTCCTTCAGGAAGTCTTTGCGGAAGCCAGCCCTGAGGATCAGAAGCTCATGCGTTCGGGGATCCTCCTCGGGCGCGGTGTTGCCCAGCAGCCGGACGATCTCGGCCATGGATCCTTCATCATCCGCGTCGTCCTCGGTGCGGACCGGGAATCCGGCGCCATCAGCGTGGCCGACCGCGTGCGGGAGGGTGAGTACGTGCAGTTTCACGTGCGCGACGCGCAGAGTGCCCGCGACGATCTTGAGATGCTGCTCACTCCGCAGGTCTTCGAGGAAACCGCCGCCGGGGCCTTGCTGTTCACCTGCAACGGTCGCGGTGAGCGCTTTTTCGGTGAGCGCGATGCCGACGTCGCGATCATCGGCAACGCCCTGGGCGAGCAAGTGCCCGTGACAGGCTTCTTCTGCGGCGGCGAAATCGGCCCCATTGGCTCGGCCAACTTCGTCCACGGCTACACCGCCAGCCTGGCGGTATTTCGCCCAGGCTCCGGCGCGGGCTAGGCCCAACACCTGAGGGAACTCGTGCGAGTTCCCATTTGAGCATTACCTGCGCGAATTCCGCTTCTCAGAAGTGAATACTTGAAGCCAATACAATCGCCGGGATGAAGATGTGGTCATGGAGATCGTGATTTGAAGCAGTCGCAGTCCGAATCTCCGCATGGTGACGCTCCCACCACTGTCCCTGCCGGACGCCGAGCCTGGGAAGCACTTCTGGCCACGACCGGCTCGGTACTTCGTCCACTGGTCATTCAGTCGCTGCTGGCCTGGGAGCGTCTTGAGTCGGGCGTCAGCTACAACCCCACATCCAGAGAGATCCAGCGTGATCCCTACCCGACCTACGAACGGCTGCGGCGCAAAGATCCGGTGCACCGGATGCGATTGGTCGACGCCTGGGCGATCACCCAGCACGAGGACATCGACGCGATGCTCCGCGACAGCCGACGGTTCTCGAACGGCGGCCGGGACTATGGGTACGTCGACTACATATCAATGCTCGACATGGACCCGCCGGATCACACGCGCTTGCGGTCGCTCGTGGTCAAGGCATTTACGCCGCGGGCGGTTGCCGAGCTTGCGCCCAGAATCCGGCAGACCTGCGATGAACTCCTCGACGACGTCGAAGATACGACCCGATTCGACCTGATCGAGGCCCTGGCGTTTCCGTTGCCGGTGATCGTCGTTGCTGAAATGCTGGGGGTTCCGCCTACGGACCGGGATAGATTCAAGAACTGGTCGCAGGACGCAGCGCTCTCAGTCGAGCCGGCGCTCGATCACGGGCAAGTGCGGCGAGTCCAGCGCGCCTTCGGGAATCTGCGCGAGTACCTCAATGGGCTGATCGAGCGCTATCAGCGGGATCCGCAGGACAACATGATCAGCGCGCTGGTGGCCGTCGAGGAGGCCGGCGACCGGCTGACTCGTGAAGAACTGCTGATGACCTTGATGTTGCTGCTGGTGGCCGGACACGAGACCACCCGCAACCTGATTGGCAACGGCATGTTGGCGCTGCTCAGGAATCCCGACCAGATGCAGCGGTTGCGCGACCATCCCGAGTTAATGGACTCCGCCATCCACGAGTTGCTGCGCTATGACGCACCGGTGCAACTCGACAGCCGGGTTGTGCGCGAAGACCTCGAGATCGGCGGCAAGCGCATCCGCACGGGCCAGCGAGTGATTGGCCTCATCGGCGCCGCCAATCGAGATCCCGAGGCGTTTGCCAGGCCGAACCGCCTGGACATTGGGCGCGGGGATAAGAGCCACCTGTCATTCGGCCGGGGCATTCACTATTGCCTGGGATCGCCTCTGGCGCTGTTGGAGGGGCGGATCGCCTTCACCACACTCCTGCGGCGGTTTTCCTCGATCCGCCTGGCGGCCGAGCCGGAGCACATGGACGTCGTCGTGTTACGCGGCGTGCGGGAATTGTGGATTGACGTCGAGCGAGTTCCCGGCACATAGCCCCGGCCGCTCCACCGGCGTCGATGCGCGGGCAGGACGGCATCGGACCCCGTATTGACCTGGGCCTAACTCCCTAGGCCGGAGTTCCGGCCTGGGCCGGGCTGCCGCGTACCACCTCGTCGAACTCGCGCGCGCAGTCCTCCGCCGGTGGGGCCGTCAGCAATGTACCGGCGATGGCTGCCAGCCCGCCCGCAAGGAATCCCGGCAGGGCCGGCATCACCTCGAACATGCCGTGCGGGCCGCCTGACAGCACGAACTGCCAGAGCGACGCCACCACGAATCCAACCACTACGCCGGCAATCGCCCCGCTCAGATTGAACCGCCGCCAGTACAGCGCCAGGATCACGGCTGGACCGAACGTCGCGCCCATCCCGCCCCAGGCATAGGCCACGAGATTCAGCACCGTGTCCGGGAAGGCTATGGCCAGGACTGCCGCCAGCGTCCCGATCAGAATCAGCAGCCCGCGGCCCAGCCAGACTCGTCGCGACGCACTGAGTGATCCGGCGAACCCGCGCAGCATCGGCAGATCTCCGGCCGCGATGGCGGACGACAGCAGCAACTGCGAGTCCGCCGTGCTCATTACCGCCGCGATCACCGACGTCAGCAGCAGGCCCCCGATGACTGCCGGAAAGAAGTACTCCGCCACCAGCAAATACACCCGCTCCGCATCCAGGATGGTTATCCCGGCTTCGTCCAGCGCAGGCCGCGCGAACAGTCCAAGCAAGAAACTCAGCGAGTAGACCAGGCACAGCCATAGCGTCGAGAGATTGCGGCTCTGCTTGATCAGGTCTTCCCGTTCCACGGCCATGAAGCGCTGCAATACGTGCTGTGCGCCAAAGAATCCAAGCCCCCACCCCATCATTCCGATCACGAATACCGGCGTGACCACCTGGCCCTGCGTGTCGGTCAACGGGTTCATGAAGCCTTCCACGCCGCCGCCCACACCACCGAGGGGATCTTCGGCCGCGATGATCACGGTAGCCAGCATGATCACGAAGCCAACCAGGATCAGCAGCGCCTGGAATACGTCCGTCCGCGAGACGGCCAGGAAACCGCCGATGAAGGTGTACGACGAGATGGCAATCAGCGTGAGGATCAGACCCAGCGTGGAGTCAAGTCCGAATTGTGTGTTGAGCAGCTTGGACCCGGCGACCAGGCCTGACGTGATGTAGAAGACGATGAAGAAAATGGTGAACGCCGCGCTGATCGCGCGGAGCACTTTCGTTTCGTCCCGGAGCCGCCGTTCGAGGAATTCAGGAAGCGTCAGCGAGTCGTCCATCGAGATGGTGTAACGACGCAAGCGCTTCGCGACGATCGTCCAGTTGATCCAGGCGCCGATCACCAGGAAGACGACCAGCCACAGTTGATTTGCGCCGCTCGTGAACGCGAGCGCTGGAAACACCAGCATGGTCCAGCCGCTAGTGGTCGACGATCCGGCGCTTAGCGCCGTGGTGAAGCTGCTCAGCCGTCGCCGCCCCAGGACGTAGTCCGACATCGCGGACATGCTTCGAACGCGGACGATGGCGATTCCAATCAGGATCGCGAAATACGCCGCGAAGACGAATACGATCCACGCGTTGTGCAGGACTTCGCCTGTCACGTCGGGCGCCCAGCGAGAACTGTGCCGCTACGAACGCGGCGCCGGCCCGAGCACCACGTAGTTTCGGTCCTCCGTTCGCTCGGCCGTTGGCAACACCTCCACCACGACTCGCGACAGGCCGACTACTTCGCCCTGCTCGTCAAAGCTGTAGTTGTCGCCGATCGCACCGCTCCAGGTGATCTCGTACATGCAGTCGCGGAAGCCGTCCGCGTCCTGGTCGTCGCCGGTCTGCTTCAGGCACTCGGCCGCGATGTAGACATCGTCGTACGCCGACCCCAGGTGCCACGGCAGCGTCACGTAGTCGTAGCGCTTCCTGAAGTTGGCCAGCACTTCCTGGCCCTTGGCGTTGTCGGGGTCCAGGTCGGCTGTGATCGCCTTCATGCCCGTCGCCGCATCGCCCGCGATTTCCAGCGCCGTCGCGCCCACTGACACGGTCTCGGCATAGATGGGTCCCTCGTAGCCAAGCTCGCGAGCTTGTTTGACGATGGTCCCGGCCGCGAATTCCGACTGCGGCGACACGTGCAGCGCGTCGGGATTCGCCGCCAGCAGCTTCTCCAGCTGCGACCGGAAGTCCGTTACGTCCGTGGCGTAGTGCTCCTCGGCCACGATCTGTCCGCCGCGCTTTTCGAATTGGGCCGCCGTCGTTCGCCGCACGCCTTCGGCGTAGTCGGTCGTCTCGGTAATGGTGGCCAGCGCGCGAATCCCGTCCGCCCATAGCACGTTGCCCGTGCCGATGCCGACCTGGATATCGCTGATCTGCGTTCGAAAGATGTAGTCACCGGCGTTGGCAATGTCGGGGTTGCTGGCCAGGCCGGAGAACAGGATGATCCCGTCGGCCTCGGCCAGCGGCGCGACGCCCAGCATGGCGCCGCTGCACGAGGTGCCCAGGATGATCTTCACGCCGTCCACCTCGGTCAGCTTCCTATACGCGGTGATGGCGTCCTGCGCGTTGCACTTGGAGTCCTCCACGATGAACTCCAGCGGACGGCCGTTCACCCCGCCCGCCGCGTTGATCTCGTCCAACGCCATCTGCTTCGCCTGGCTGGCTACCGTGCCGTAGGTCTCGCCGGCGCCCGTCAGCGACTCCATCACGCCGATGCGGAATGGCTTGCTGGTGTCTTCGCCGCAGCCCTGGAGGGTCAGCGCCAGGACCGTAAGTAGTCCAAGGAATAGAAGACGCCGCCAATGCGGTCGGCGCATGGTGCGCACCAGTGGGCTACGCGCAACTGACCCGCGAACCCTTGCGGCGCCTCCCTTGATGAATTCCATTTCAGAATCGCCCGGCGCGCTGCCGTCAGCCCTGCTGATCCACGGTTACTGTGACGATGTCCACACCGTGATATTTCTGGTGCTGCACCGACGCCGCGTAGTGCCACAGCAACCTGAACGACACCTCGCGCTCGTCCGGCGCGGGCGGCATTTCGTTCAGGTAGGCGAGTTGGTCTTCCATGTTCGCGCCCTCGAGCGCCGTCACGAATTCCATCTCGGCCGTGCGGTCGTTCATCTGCGTGGAAATTGACAACTGCCGCCCATGCTCGGCCGCATCACCGCCCTCCTGGAGCAGGATGGACAGCGTCTCCTCACCGGCCGAAGCCAGTCGATCCGTTGAAGCGGCACTCCATCGGTGCTTCGACGCAAACCCGCGCAGGAACTCGTCGATCTGTGGCAGCGCGTCCATTCCCAACGCCACCTGCAACCGCCGGCGCCGCGGGCTGGTCAGCTCCATGAACACCATCATGAGGATCGCCACCACCGCGCCGGAGGTCATTCCGTTGCCCAGCAGAACCCCGATGAAGCCATCGCCCAGCAAGTCGGGGAAGATCAGCTGGCTCTGAAAACCCGCTCCGATCCAGAACGAGAGTCCGACGATTGCCGCCGTCCGGTGATTGACCCCGCCCTGCACAACAATCCGCATGCCCTGGACAAAGAGGATCCCGATCAGGAACGCGATGTACGCGGCCGCCACCGGGGCGGGAATCGCGATCAAGAGGGCCGCCACCTTGGGTAGGAACGCCAGCGCCACGAAGATGACGCCAATCACGACTCCCACGCGCCGCGCCGCGATGCCGGTGACCTCGGTGAGCGGGATGCTGCTGGAATAGGTGGTGTTGGGCAGCGTCCCGAGCAGGCCGGAGAGCAGGTTGCCAACCCCGTCCGAGTTCAGGGAGCCCTGCACCACCCGGAAGTCCGTCGCACGCGGCCGTCGACGCGAAACGCGTTGGATGGCCACGCTGTCGCCGATCGTCTCGATGGCGCCCACGATCGTCACCATCACGAAGGCCGGCAGCAGGGCCCAGAACTTCACGTCGGGCGTCACGTCGAATCCCGGCCAGGCGCCCCACGGAATGCCGATCCAGTCGGCGTCCAGCACGCCGCTCAGGTCGTAGATTCCAAAGAGCGCCGACACCACGCATCCCACCACCAGGGCGATCAAGGGGGACCACAGGCGCCAGGCCGGCGGCGCGCGCAAGACCAGCGCGACCACCGTTGTCAGCGTGAGCAGGGCCGCCACGGGCGCGGCCGCGTCGGGTGAACCCTCGGGCACGTCCGCCAGGGCGTCGAAGAGCAGCGGCACGATCGTCACGGCGATCAACATGATGACCGTGCCGGTTACCGCGGGCGTAAAGATGCGTCGCAGCAGAGCCAGATGCGAGGCCAGCAGAAACTGAATGAGCGACGAAATGACGACCAGACTGGCCATCGTGGCCGGACCGCCAACCGACAGCGCGCCAATGCAGACGGCGATGAATGCGCCGGACGTCCCCATGAACAGGATGTGCCCGGACCCAATCCGTCCTACCCGAACGGCCTGCAGGATGGTGGACACGCCGCTCACCAGCAGCGCGGCAAATACGGCCCATGCCGTGTATTCCGCGGGCTGCCCAGCAATCTGGAGCACGATGACCACGCCCAGGACCACCGGGGCCAGCATGATCAGGGCGGCCTGAAACCCGGCGCCAATGGCCAGCGGTGCGGGCGGCTGCTCGTCCGGCTCGTAGCGGATGTTCTCGTTCACATGCTCTGTCGCCATTGACCCACCTGAGCATTCTTTCGGCCCGGTAATGCTGCCACACGCGCGCTGGCCGTCCACCCGCGGCATTCGGCCCCAGGCGTCGCGCCTCGGATGGTCGTTCTATCGCCTAACTCAAGCCGGTGGTAGGGTGAGCGCCTTTTTCCTCGGCCCTCGCGCCAACGCCGAGCCACGCGGCGCGAGCACAAGTGCGTATATGAATGAAAAACTCCGCGACCGGGCCACCTGCGTCGTGCTCCGAGACGGAAAACTACTGCTGGTCGCGGACCACACGATGAAGTACATGCTTCCCGGCGGCGGTGTAGATCCCGGCGAAACGATCGAAGCTGCCGCCGTGCGTGAACTACTCGAAGAGACAGGCCTGGTCGCAACCCGCACTGCGCACCTGTACGTGTTCGAGACGGCAAGCAACCGGCATCACGTCTTCGCGGTCGAGGCCGATGGCCCGCTGGACGAAGACGAGGTCAGGTCCGCTGGTGAAATCCATGGATTCCTGTGGTGGGACATGGAATCCGACGTGCCCGTCTATCCAAGCGTCACGTCAGTACGAGACTGGCTGCGCGTCTCAGGTTCGGAGTTCTTTCAACGCGAGAGTTAGGTCTGGCAGCCTGACCGGCTCGCGGCCGCCGTCGCCGCGAGCGAGTGGCCGGCCCTAGCGCGAACCCTTGACCTGCACGGTCACGATGTCGATGCCGTGATACTTCCGGTGGCGCACGGCGGCCGCGTAATGCCGCAGCAGGCGCAGCGAAATCGCCTCTTCGTTCAGCGTTTCGGCCTGATCGCCCAGGTGCGCCATCCAGTCCTCGATGTTCTGCTCCTCCAGGACCGCCAGAAACTCCATCTCCACCGCGCCGTCACCGGGACGCGCCAGCACAATCAGGCGCGGGGCGCTTCCGGCCTCGTCGGCGGCGTGAATCTGGGCAAAGCTCGCGAGGGTTTCTTCGCCGGCGGCGCGCAGGCGGTCCCGCGAAGCGTCGTTCCAACCGATCCGTGCGGCGAGTTCGCTCAGAAAGGTATCGATCGCCGGCAGCGCCGCGGTCGACACCTCGGCGTCCAGCCGTCGGACTCGCGGGCTGGTCAGCTCGATGAAGGCGGTCAGCAGAATGGCCGCCACGATGCCGACGGTCATGCTGTTGCCAAGCGACGCGCCCAGCGTTTCGCCCAGAAGTTCTTCGGCCACATTCCGATGCTGAAGTCCCACGCCCAGCCCCAGCGCGACACCCGCGATCAACGCTTTGCGGTGATCCAGCCCGTCCTGCACGACCATGCGCATGCCTTCCACGAAGAGCAGGCCCATGATGGTCAGCAGAAAGACCCCCATCACCGCGCTAGGAACGGCCAGCAGGATCGAGGCGATCTTGGGCAGGAACGCCAGCCCGACCAGCATGATCCCGATGGCATAGCCAACGCTCCGCGCCGCCACCCCGGTGAAGTTGATCAGCGAGATGCTGGACGGCGAATAAGCCACTGTGGGCGGCGTCCCCGACAGGCCGGCGAGCAAACTGCCGACCCCGTTGGCGTTGAGCGTGCCTTGCACCAGGCGAAAGTCGATGGCGCGCGGCCGGCGCCGTGAGACGTTCTGGATCACCACCCCGTCCCCGCTCGTCTTGATCGCCACCACCAGGGTTACCGCCACAAACACCGGCAACAGCGCCCAGAACTGCTCGGTCGGCCGCAGGTCCAGCCCCGGCCAGGCGCTGACGTCCGGCAGGGCGATCCACGGTGCGTCGAGCACGCGCTGGGCGTCATACAGGCCGGCGAGCGCGGCGGCCGCGCTCCCGACCGTGATGCCGATCAACGGCGCCCACAACCGCCAGACGCCGGACGCGCGCATCGCCAGGGCCGCGCTGGTTGCCAGCGTCACGCCGGCCACGGCCAGGCTTGCGCCCAGCGGCTCGCCCTCGTTGACCTCGGTCAGCCGGCTGAACGCCACCGGCATGACCGTAAGGGCGATCAGCATCAGCGAGGTTCCCGCGACCACCGGCGTGATGATTCGACGCAGCCGCGGCAGCCAGGCCGCCAGGGCGAACTGAAACAGCGACGAGACCACGATCAGCAGCACCAGCAGGGATTGCCCGCCCTTGGTCAGCGCCAGGACGGAGATGGCGACAAAGTGCGGGCTGGCGCCCGACATCAGGATGTGTCCGGCCCCCACCCGCCCCCGCCGAGCCGCCTGCAGCGCCGTCAGGATGCCGCCGATGATCATCGCCGCAAAGACCGCCCAGGTCAGGTAGCGCTCGCTCTGGTCGGCCGCGCGGGCGGTGATGGTGACCATCAGCACCGTGTTGGCCAGGACCAGCATGATCCCCTGCAGCGCCACGCCGATCGTTACGACCGGCGGGCAGCGCTCGTCCGGCTCGTAGCGGATGTGCTCGTTCATTGAGGCTGCGTCCGCTGCGCTTCAGGCAACGGTTCGGTTACGAGGTCCGAATTGGGGCGCGCCGGCCAACAGCAGCCTCCGATCGCCTGTAGTCGGTGGCATGTCGATGCGCATCCGGCGGCGCCGAACGCGTAGTCCCGCGATTCCGGGGCTATACGCCCTCCACGACGATCACGTTGGCCGTGGCCGACCTGTGCCGAATCTCTCTGAGGTCGGTGAATTCGGGCGAGGCGAGCCACGTCTTGATCTGTGCCACGCTGTCGAATTCCATCACGATGAGCCGCTCCGGCGCCCAATCGCCCTCGATGGTCTCGGCGGACCCACCGCGCACCAAATACCGGCCGCCGTGGGCCTCAACGGTCCCCGCCACCTGTTCTCGAAATTCGGCGTAGACCTCGGCGTCCGTCACCTGAAGATCCACAATCACATAGCCCGCCATTTAGCCCTCCACTCGCGTCTTTTGCTTGGACTTAAGCCTCCCGATCTTCCCAGAGGCGAAAGTAAGGCCGCAACCGGCGTATTGCTGACCGGTGGGTTCCATTGCGGCGGTAGGCTGACCGGACCGTGGCCGAGAGCATCGTCCTTGCCTCGCTCCGCTACGCCTCCGTCACTGTCAACCACCGCACCCGCTGGAACTTCGCGGAGATTGGCGACGATCAGGGCCTGACCGCCGTTGTCGAGACCACCTCCGGCGGCAACGTCGTCAGCTGCCTCACGCCTCTCATGCTGGCTGTCGCGGGCCTTCCCATCCCGGGCGAGGCCGATGTTGTGGGCATCGCCGGACTCACGCCGCGCCAACTCACGAGGGACTTCGCCCTCGCCACCGCCGTCAGCGCCCTGCGCACCGCGATTGTCGACATCCAGGCACAGCGCGACGGCCTCTCGCTCACCCAGGCCCTGGGCGGTCGGCCCGTCGAAAGCGTTGAGCTCTATGCCAACACCAATCGCCACCTGCTGACCACCGAGCGCCGCCCCCACGACTTCGCCGCCACCGCCGAACGCGCCGCTCGCGACGGTTTTCGCACCATCAAGTGCACCCCGTTTGACGAAGTCGATCCCGGAGACCCCGGCGCCAATCTTCTCGAGTTGGCCCGTCCCGGACTCGACCGACTGGCCGCCGCCCGCAGCGCCATCGGCCCCGACATCACCCTCCTGGTCGACTGTCACAGCCGCTTCGACCTCAAGTCCGCGCCCATCGTCGCCGAAGAGTTGGCACAGCTTGACGTTGGCTGGTTCGAGGAGCCCGTCAATCCGGAACGAGACCCGGAAGCCCTTGCTGAGATTGCTTCCCGGGTTTCGATGCCCGTCGCCGGGGGCGAACATGCCTACGGCGCCGGCTTCTTCGAGCGCCTGGTCGCCTCACGCGCCGTCGACGTTGCGATGCCCGACATCAAGCACTGCGGCGGCGTCCGCGAAGCCGTCAGGGCGGCCGCCCTCGTGGCTCGGCACGGTGGCCAAACCTCCCTCCACGGTCCCAGCGGCCCCGTCTCCATCCTTGCCGGCGCCCACGTCACCGCCGCCATGCCCGCGGCCCTCCCGCTCGAATTCGGCGCCTACGAATGCCCCTGGCGTGCCGCCCTCATCGACCCGCCCGAACACGTCCACAACGGCTGCCTGCACCTCCCCACCGGCCCCGGCCTCGGCGCCCGCCTCGACCCATCGCTCCTTCGAACTCACGGCCACGGTTGGAGCCCCGAGTCACTCTGAGCCCCGGTCGCTCCCTCGCCACTCAGCCCATCACGCTGCTTCCGACCGGGCGCGACGTTGCCGCAAGTGGATGTGAGTCACCGCATGAGTCACAATGACTCACACGATGACTCAAGGGGATGACTTCTGTGCGGCAATTGACCGTGCGCGGCTTCGACGACGAACTCAGTTCCGCAATCCAGGGCCTTGCCAGGCGCGAGGGCATCTCCCTCAACAAGGCCGCCCTACGCCTCCTGCGCAAAGGCGCCGGGCTGGCCGACGGCTCCGAAGGCCGCGGGAAGATTGGGTCGTCTCTGGACCACCTGATCGGGACCTGGACCCAGGAGCAAGCTGACGAGTTGAACGAGGCGCTGAAAGAATTTGACACGATTGACGAGGAAATCTGGCGGTGAGGCTGCTCCTGGACTCCAATGCGTTCAGCCTGCTTGCGCTTGGTCAGCGTCAGGTCGCTGAACTCGTGCGGGGCGCCGACGAAGTACTTCTCTCCGCGATTGTGCTTGGTGAGTTGCTCGCTGGCTTCCGGCGTGGATCGCGCTTCGAGCAGAACATGGCTCACCTGAACGCATTTTTGGAGGAACCACTCGCATCCGTTGTTCCCGTGGATTCCGTCACAGCCGACCGCTATGCCCGAGTTTCGGCCTCGTTACGCGCCAAAGGCCGCCCTATTCCGACAAACGACATGTGGCTCGCGGCGCATGCCATGGAAACCGGCGCCGACCTCGTCTCCGCCGACCGCCACTTCGAACACGTCGATGGAATCGCCTGGATCCGCCTTTCGGCGTCCTGATTAGGCCGCTGGCGGGGCCAGACGCTTGAGAATGAGCTGAACGTCCCGACGAACCTCACGCGCATCCTGCCGAACGTCATTGGGAGGCGAGCAGGGCGTTGTCTAACCCCCGACTAAGGAAAGTGTTCGAGGGAGTCGACCTGCACATCCAGGACCTCTACCTGCTGGAATCTTTCCAGATCGAGTACTTCCCGGGTTGGGTCCCGGAGCGCGAGCTTGCCTCGGTGCTCCGGGCCCATCCCGCCATCGATCGCTTTCTCAGGACCAGGGCGCCGGCAATCGCAGCGTTCCTGGACGCAGCAGAAGCTCGGCATCCGTCGTCGGCCGAGCGGAGTGATCTTGCTCAAGCCGAGGACACGGTGATCTGGACGATTGCCGACCTAATCGTCTACAGCAAGTGCCCCGAGGCTTATGACCGTCTGGAGTTCCATAACTGGGACTTCGCCGAGGTTACGAACATCACGCCCCTCAAGGGTCGGGTGGTCGTTGACGTCGGTTCCGGGACTGGTCGCGTTGCTCTGCAAGCCGCCGCCACCGCTTCGGCCGTCGTTGCCGTGGAGCCTGTCCCCCGGCTGCGGCAGTTCATCCGCGACAAGGCAGCGCAAGCGGGTCGGCGCAACATCCGCGTCGTGGCTGGTTTTGGCCACGACATTCCGCTGCCCGATGATTCCGCCGACGTAGTCACAACGTCGCACGCCCTCGGCTGGCGCCTTGACGACGAGCTGGCTGAGTTCGAGCGAGTCGTAGCCCCCGCCGGCTACATCATCCACTGCCCGGGTACAGCCGAGATCGCCGCCGAAGAGCAACAGCACCAGCGCCTGATCGAGCCGGCCTGGAACTATCAGTTCGCCAGGTACCGTGAAGCCGACGGCTGGAAGCGAAAGTACTGGAAGCAGCTTCCGACGACCGGGTCAAACGGGGCGACCGGCTCCTTAGGGTGAGACGCCGCTCCGCCCGCAAGCTCTGCGCATTCCATAATCAGGCAGGCAACGTAGGGGAAATCCATGCATTTCAACGTTGAGGAGAATCTGGGCGCTGTCGATCGCTCCGTCTCCGCACTCCAGCGCGATGGGCAGCCTGCGCACGCGGTCATCCTGGCCCGCACTTACGCCACCACGCATGAGGACCTGTGGGACGCCGTGACCAGCGCCGAACGCATCCCGCGCTGGTTCCTGCCCATTTCCGGCAACCTCGAGCTCGGCGGCAGCTATCAGCTGGAAGGCAACGCCGGCGGCCGCATCACCGCCTGCCAGCCGCCGTCCAGCTACGCCATTAGCTGGGAGTTCGGCGGCTTCGTCACCTGGGTCGACATACGGGTATCGAACGCCGGCCCCGACCACGCCCGATTCACAATTACCCATACTGCCCACCACTCGGCTCACTGGGACACCTACGGTCCAGGCGCAACCGGCGTCGGCTTCGAAATGGGCCTGCTGGGGCTCCACATGCACCTCACAGACCCGGACCAGCCCAGGCCCGACCCGCTCGAGTTCGCCATGTCACCCGACGGCAAGGCCCTCCTCACAGGCAGCGGCCACGCCTGGGGCGAAGCCGCCATTGCCGCCGGAGCCGACCCCGAGCCCGCCCGAGCCGCCGCGGCGAGCACCATCGCCTTCTACACCGGCGCAGAGCCCGATGCCGACTGACCTGAGGCCGTTACGAAACGCGCGAACGGAAATGGGGTAGCTGATGCGAATCGCCATGCTCGTGCTGGCCTTCCTTTACGCGGCGCTGGCCATGTTTACCGCGGCCGTGGGCTCGTTCGCCGACGGAGGCGACCTCTGGTCGCGGCTCGTGCTGGTACTGCTCCATCCCCTGGCCGCCGGTGCTCTCCTCCTGCTCCTTCTGCGGACCAAGGCCTCGCGGAAGCTTGTGCTCGCCATCGCCGCGCTGCTGCTGGCCACCGTGGCCGCGGACCTGGCCCTGGCCGCGGCAATTGCCGGCGGCGCCATGAAAGGTGACTGGGTGCTTCCGGCGATTTTTACCGTCGTGCCCGCCGTTGCAGTGCTCTACGCCCTGGCAAGGGCCTTCACGTCGACCCGCTCGGATCCGCGCTAGCGCCGCCGACTCGCGTAGGCCAGAATCCCACCGGATCCAAGAACTACCACGGCCGTCGCCAGCAGCCCCACCCACGCGCCGGCAGCCAGCGAGCCCTCCGGCTGTTCGGGCTCCGGGCCGCCTGTCTCGACCTGCGGGGCCCGGCCCTCGCCCAGCGCCTCCAGGTCGGACTGGGCCTCCTGCAGATGAGCGGTCCGACTGCAGATACTCGCCTGGTGGCCAGCGTCGCCTGAAGCGCTCCCGGAGGCGTACACGATGTAGGGTTCACCTTCGCTGAAGGCAAACCCGCAGCTCCCGCCGGTTGGCGGCGTCGTGATGTACGTCCGCTCATGCACGATGCCCTTCCACACCGTGCTGACGTCAAAGCCGACCGTCGTTCGGTCACCGGGCTTGTATGGCGTCGCATTTGGATCGAAGGAGTGCTGAACCGAAATCACCGTCCCAGCAAAGACGGCGTCAAATTTCTCCAGCTCTTCGGTCGGCGAACCGGGCACCACGCACTTACACGCGTGGACAGCGGCCAGGCTCCCGAGGAACCACAGGGCACTGAGCACGAGCGCGACTCCCACGACGCGCGTCATCGACCCCGTCATCTGCGCTTTTCCTGCCTGGTCGGGCTGGCGTGTCAGTTGATTGTCGGCCATTCCGCCGACAAATCGATGCCCAGCCGCTTCGCCCGCCCAACCACCGACGTTGACACCCCCTGGTAGACCTCCCGTTCGTCCACCCGGGTTGAGCGCCCGCCGCTGAACACCACCTCACCGTTGACCAGCACCGTGTCCACGCTTCCGGCGCCCAGTCGCAACGCCAGCGAATGGACCGGATTGTTGTCGGGATGCGCTTCGGCCACTCGCGCGGACCGCACCACGACGTCTGCGCGCTTGCCCGGCTCCAGGCTTCCAAGCTTGGACTCCAGTCCGGCCGCCGCGGCCGCGTTGACGGTCTGCATTTCCAGCAAGGCCTCCGCCGAAATCGGATCCGCGTACGTCTGGGCCGCGAAGTGCGCGGCCTGCATCGTGTCCCCCGGCGTGCCGTCGAAGGATCCGTCCGTCCCCAACGCGACGCAGACCCCCCGCCGATAGCGCTCGGCCATCTTGAAGTTCGCACCTCGTCCAATCCCCAACGAGAAAAATGCGCTCGGGCACCACACGATCATGCAGCCGCTTTCGTGGACCGCGGCTTCTTCGGCATCGTCGAGCGCATTCGCGTGCACGATCACCGTGTCATTGTCCAGAACGCCGAGTTCGTGCAGGTGCACAAGCTGGCTGGCGCCGTTCAGGTCCCGATAGATCTGGCCCTCCTGCGGCACGTAACCCGCATGCAGGTGCAACGGCACCTTGTTGTCGCGAGCGCAGGCATGGGCGGCCTGCAGCAGATCAGGCGAGCCGGTTCCAACCCCGTATACGAAAACGTAGCCGCGAACCAGCGCGTCAGGGTCCGCATTGCGGTGCAGCTCCTGGTCCAGTTGCGCCAGCGAACGGTCGAGGTCGATGGGCGCCCGAGCCATCAGGCTCCGACTCTCCAGGGCGGGCATCGCTTGGAAGCACTCCCGTCGATCCCAGAGATATAGCGGGGCAACCAGCGCCCGCAGCCCTACCCGCTCAATCGCAGCCGCTGCCGCCCCCGTCGAAAAGAGCGACCCCGGCTCCACGAACATCGTGAAGCCGCACCGCAGCATCTCCACGCAAGCCATCGCCGTAGCTGCGGCTTCGTCGTCTGCCGTTACACCCGCCTTCCAATCCGCGAAATTAACGGGCGATGCGCTCGTGTCGTGAATGCTGCCGAACACACCCCGGCACGACGTATGCACGATGTGGTTATGCGCATCGATGAATCCCGGATGCACAATCCCCCGGCCGGCATCCACCGTCCGCGTCGGGTCGAAACGCTCCGACAGTTCCGCATCCCGGCCGACCTCAACGATCCGCGAACCACTGATCGCAACTGCCCCGCAGCGATAGAGGCGGCGCTCGGCATCCATCGTGATGATCTGCCCGTTGCGAATCAGCAGATCACACGACCGTCGGTTCGACAGCTCTCCGTCAGGCATCGTCGAGACCGTTCCCGGTGGCGCGCGTCAGGCTGGCCTACCCCTCTCCCATCGCCGCAATCCGTCGCATCAGCTCGTCCATGTCCACGTCCTCAACGTGACAGGCAATCGACCACACGTTGCCTGAGGGATCGGTCACGCGGGCAATGCGGTCGCCATAGAACTGGTCCGCCGGCTCGGCCACGGAAGTCGCGCCTGCCTCCACGGCCAGCGCGTAGGTGGCGTCGACATCCTCAACGTACAGATGGATCTGGGAGCGAGTGACAGGAAAGTCCGGCGGCAACGCGTCCGACAGCATCACCGCCGCGCCCCCGATCTCCGCCTCGGCGTGGCCGATCAGGCCTTCCCCCATCGGAATCCGCAGCCGCTCCACGGCCCCAAACGCGTTTCCCAGGAACTCCAGGTATCCGGCCGCGTCCTCAACGATCAGGTACGGCGTCACGGCCGTATATCCGTCCGGAATCGGCTTAGTCTTCGACATGGGCCTCCCCAATGCGTGGTGGACTGAAGGCAATCCGAGTCAGAGCGTTATGCATTGCCAGTCTGCCTTCCAGCTTCGTGGCGGCGGGCTCCAGCCTCGCCTCGTTGGCCCTCGATGCGTCGGACCGGCTTGCGAAGCTGCGGCGGTGAAGACGTATGATGCCGACTGGCACATCGCCGGGCGGAGTTGTGCGTTGGTTGCGCCGTGACCGACTCCGTCTTGGCTGAGATGAAAGACAGAGTTATGGCACGTAGCTCTGCATCAGCGTTAGTCGCGCTGCCGACCGCACCGAATGAATCCCGCGTCGATCGCGGCCCCGCTGGAATTCACCTGGCATGAACCAGGTCCTCACCAAGTTCAGCTGGCTGGTCACGGCCCGCCCCTGGATCACCCTCCTCGTCGTCTTCATCGTCACCATTGCCCTCGGCGCCGGCGGCGCGGTGCGCGCCCCGCTCCCGTCAACGGCGGAGACGCTGCCCGATGACAGCCCGGTTGCTGACGCAATTGACGAGATCAATCAGCTCTTCGGCGACCACGGTGAAATCAGCGCCGTCACCCTCTTGTTCCGCGGCGACGCGCTCACGCCCGCCGGGCTGGCCCAGATGGACGCTCTGGTCAACGACATCGCCAGCGACCCGGGCGTGCAACAGCTCCTGGCCCCTGAAAACCCGGTCTTTGCGCCCTCTTCCCTGATCAAGTTCGCGCTTCAGATCCAGAGTCTGGAGGCGGTTACGCAGGCCCAGATCGACACGGTACGCGTACTTCCGGAAGTCCAGCCGCTCCTCGCTCTCATGACCGGAACCGATACGGACGGCACCAAGATCGCGATCGGCAACATTCGCCTCCTTGACACCGGCGACGAGAACCTGGCGGCGGCTGAACGGAAGATCAACCAGCTGGCCGCCGATTCCAAGGGCCCGCTGCGCGCCAGCAGCATCTCCTTCATCGTGATCGAGGACGGATACAAGGCCGGCATCGAGGAGGGGATGGCGCCGCTGATCGGCGTGGCCTTCCTGCTGATCGCGTTGCTGCTGCTGCTCTTTACGCGCGCGCTGTCGGATATGTGGCTGACGCTGGCCGGACTCCTCACCTCAATCATCTGGATCATCGGCGCCGAAGGCTGGCTCGGCCCGAACGCGCTGGGTCTGATCGGCCCGCCGAACTCGCTGACCTCGCTGGTGCCGATCATCGTGATCGGGCTGACCGTGGACTATGCAATCCAGACCATCTCGCACTACCGCGAGCAGCGGGTCGAAGGTCAGGACGTGCTCACGGCCATTCGCCGGGGGCTTAGCCACGTCACGGTTCCGCTGCTCCTGGCCGCCGTCACCACCATCGTGGGCATGCTGGCCAGCCTGTTCTCACCCATCGGCATCGTTCGCGACTTCGGCGTCGTCGCCGGCATGGGCGTCGGCATGAGCCTGATCGTCATGCTCACGCTGGTCCCGGCCAGTCGGACGATCATCGACCGGCGGCGCGAGGCCCGCGGCAAGCTGAAGCCCGCTCGCCCGATCGTCAACGCACTGCCCGGTATTCAGGGATTGGCCGGGCTGATTGGTCGCAGCGTGACCCGCTGGCCCCTCCCGTACATCCTCGTCGTGCTCGCCGTCACCGTTGGGCTCGGGATTGCCGCCACCGGGCTCAAATCGGAATTCAGCATCAAGGACATCCTCCCAAGGGGCGGAGACATACACGCGGACATGGACACCCTCGAAGCGGCCGTCGGTGGCTCGGCCGAGGTGACGAGTGTGCTCATTAAGGCCGAGGCGACGCAGACCCGTACGCTCCTCAATGTGCAGGACCTCACAGACGCGTTTGCGGACGAGACTCGTCGTCCGCCGACCGCGGCAGGTCCCATCCAGGCCTCGTACGAATTGCTGGTGCGTGACTGGACCACCCAGAGTGGTCTGCCCGGCGACAAGTACGACCCCGAGATCGCGGCGCTGTTCCGCGAAGCCTCGGCCGGGGTGCGGCTCGATCCGCAGCTGATGCAGGAAGTCCTTGACCGGATCGAGGCCAGGGATCCGGCCCTCTCACGCCTCCTGGTCAACAACCCGCAGGGCATCGACGCCATATTGCTCCAGTTCCAGAGTTACGGGGGCGATACGCAGGCAACCAAAGTGCTCCAGGGCGAAATCGAGGCGATCTGGGCCGGTGACGACGAGGCAATCACGGCGACTTCCGAGAGCATCATCTCGATCACCGTCACCGATTCGGTAACCGCGCGCCAGACCGAGGCCATCGCCACCACGGTCGCGGCGGCCTTGTCCGTCCTGGCCCTCTTCTTCTGGGTGACGCTTCGCCAGCCGGCGTTGGCGATCGTCGCGGTCGGACCGATCGTGCTCGTGCTGATCTGCGTGCTCGGGACCATGGCGCTCCTGGGCATCCCCTACACGATCATCACCTCGATCATCACCGCGCTCTCGATCGGCATCGGCGTGGACTACACCATCCACGTGATCCACAGATACCGGGAGGAGTTCGCCCGCCTGCGCAACCCGGAGGAGGCCGCTGTGCGGACCTTGGCGACCACCGGGTCGGCCCTGCTGGGCTCGGCGATGACCACCGCGCTGGGCCTGGGCGTCCTGGCGGCGTCGCCGCTGGCCGGATCGCAGCAGTTCGGGATCACCGCGGCGATCACGATCGCCTATTCCCTGATCGTGGCCATCGTGTTGGTGCCGCCCGCAATGACGATCTGGGGCGCCTACCAGAACATGCGGCTGCGCTCGATGGTGGAGCGCGAGTGGTCCGACCTCGACGTCGCGATCGAGGACGTGTATCGGCGGCACGAAGAGGAACAAGGTTCGGCCTGACCGGTGCCGGAGAGCGGCTCAGCTCGCGGTCGTTCGCTTCCGGAAATCGCTCGATCGACGGTAAATGGCCGGCCGCCTCCTAAGCGCCGGGTGAGCGTTGCTGGCGCGGTTTTGCTCGGTTACGGTAGAGCCATGCCAAACGGGCCGCACGTTCACACCCGGCCCGTGAACTGCTTCCAGAACTAGACGTGCAACTCCCGTTTTCGAACGAGTTCTCGCAACTCCGAAATCTATCCAGCGGCCTGAAGGCTGCGTATCGCGGATCGGACCCCCGGCGTCGCGTGTCCCATTTCGATGGATGGACTCGCAGAGCGTCTGGAAAGGACGCCGGCGCGTCGGGCTACGACCACGCTCAGACCGTTAGGGAGTACTACGACCTGTGCAGCGAGTTCATGGTGTTCGGTTGGGGCGCATCGCTCCACTTCGCGCCGCTGTCGCCCACGGAAAGCCTCGAGGAATCCAAGATCCGGCACCAGCGGCTGATGATTGCCAGGCTCCAGTTGAGCAAAGGAATGACGGTGATCGATGTCGGCTGCGGGATTGGCGGCCCCATGCGCCGGGTCGTCCGCGAGGCCGGCGTCAGGGTTATCGGGGTCAATAGCAGTGAAGTCCAGTTGGACAAGGCGAGAGCGCTAAATGCCGAGGCCGGGCTGGACCACATGGTCGACTATCTCGCCTGTAGCTTCATGGACATGGGCGCCATCGCGAACGACACCTGCGACCGGGCCTACGCGATCGAATCGACCTGCCACGCGCCGGACAAGGTGGGTGCGTTCGCCGAGATCTACCGCGTGCTGAAGCCCGGCGCCCTCTTCTGGGGTCAGGAAATGTGCCTGACGGATCGCTTCGATCCCGACGACGACCGGCACCGGGCCATCAGGCAGGAGCTCATGCACGGCATTGCCCTCAAGGACATCGCGACGATGGGCGAGGTGAACTCAGCCCTCGAAATGGCCGGCTTTCAGGTCATCGAGGGCAGGGACCGGGCAGTCGTCGAAGACGGTCCGACAACCCCGTGGTATCAGCCCATGCTGACCCAGGGGGGCACGGTGGGCAACGCCATCCGCAGGCTACCGGTCGGCCGCAAAGTCCTCGTCGCGACATCCAGGCTGGCCGAGACGCTGGGACTCTTTCCCAGGGGCTCCGCGGACGTCATCCGGCTGATGGATCGGACCGCCAACGCCTACGTCGCGGGCGGGCAGACCGGGATCTTCACCCCGCTGTACTGTTTCCTGGCGCGCAAGCCCGGCTAGGCTGGCTCCGGCCCGGGCGCGCGGGTGCCCGCGGGCGCCTCAGACGTTGAGTTCGCGCCGCTGTTCGGCAATGCGAAACTTCAGCTTCTTGCTCGGCTTCATCGACGGCAGCGGGTTGAACCCGAGCTGGAAGTTCGGCGGGGACACTTCGAGCGTGAAGTGGTGCGCCACCAGGAGCACGTTGACGGCCAGCTGCAGTTCCATCCACCCCACCCCAAGGCACCGGTGCGTGCCCAGCCCGTACGGGGCATACCCGGAACTGCGATGTTCGTTGCGCGGAGGCAGGTAGCGGTCGATATCGAATTTCAAGGGATCGGGGAACACGTCGCTCATGTAATGCGCGGCCGTCTGGGCAATGTAGACCTGTGACCCGATTGGTATTCGGTAGCCTTCGACCACGCACGTATTCATCACCGTTCGCAGAGACACCGGGACGATTGGGTACACCCGCAGGCATTCCATCAGGAATCGGTGCGTGACGTCGATCGCCTGCGGTCTGAAGGCCCCTGCATCGGGATCGCCATCGGCGAACAAGGCGTCGGCTTCGACACGGATTTGCTTGTAGAGCTCCGGCTTTGACGCCATGGCGTACAGCACGAAGCTGAACGCATCGCCAAGATAGACGCTGGCAATCAGCGCGGCTGAGAGGACGAAGCGCAGATTCGTCTCCGGGACGAATTGCGGATCACTGGCGTGCAGGCTCAGCAGGTCATCCGCCAGGTCCCGCGGACTTCCAGCCCGCTGGGCCGGCGTATGCCCGCTTTGGACCTTCTCCACCAGTTGGTCCAGGATCTTCAGCCGGCGTCTCATGCTCGGCGTCTTCAACATGAACTTGGGTAGGACTTTCAGGATGTGAACGTTGAGCGCCCGTTCCTTGAAAACCGTCAAGTCGTCAAAAATATCCTGGGAGTCAATGCTGATCATCAGCGGCGAGAGTTGCGCGTTTATCATTCGCCGGCACATGCGCGTGGCGGGGTAGGAATCTCCCACCGTCCAGTCCGCCATATGGGTCCGCGCATCCTTGTAAACCTGGTCCAGTTGCCCCATCAATCTTCCGCGGGAATATGCTGGCCCCAACGACTTACGAAGCCGGAAGTGATCCGCGCCATCCAGGGATGGCAATACGCCCGACGCGCCGTAAACCTTCTCGAAGTCCGAAAAATAGTCCTTGGTTCTGAGGTACATGCGCCCGTTTCGATGCACCCAGCGATTCGTCTCGGGACCGGCCAGGAAGATCATTGGATCCTGGAAGGGCGGTCGGAGCTCGAACACCGGGCCGAATTCTTCGGCCAGATCCGCGAAGAGTGCGGGAAAATTGCCACTGCGAAGATGTCGATTGAACACCAACCGGCGCAGCGGGACTACCGGAATCTTCTTGGTCAGGGCTGAGCGCTGAAGCAACGGTCCGGCGAGACTCTCGGATACCGCGGCGGCAATGGACCGGCCGATCAGGTCCATGTTGCAGATGAGATCAATGCGTTCCTCGTCCTGGTCCTCGAGTTGGAACATGAAGCGAAATACATCGCATGTGTTGACCAGGCAGACGATGATCACATCGCGTGGATCAGGTATCTCGTTGTTAAAGATGACTTTACCGATGCGCGTCCTCACGAATTGAGCCGCCGTGCCTTCGGCCGGACCGCCTGCAAGCTCGGACTGCCAGGCAGTCCGTGACAGCGTCCAGAACTCACCCTCGTGGTACTCCAGGATCTTCAGGTCGACGAGTCGTTCCAGCGTCGAATCGACGATTGATTCTGCACGCGGAGCAAGCCGTTCAATCCAATATTGGGCGTTCCGCTGGTCGGATTCCTCGGCTATTTCCTTGAGTATTGAGTCGAGGATGGCATTCCCGGTTTCCGTGGAATCCACGAGAAACAAGGAGTCCATATCCGTGTCAATGCGCGATAAGAGTGAGAGTTCGGCAAGCACGGCGCCCACGACCGCACAGTTCAAGTGCCAACCGGGTACCTGGTAAAAGTAGCCGGACTCCTCGTTGAGGAGCATCAGCACGAGTTCGTCGGGCAAACTTAGTTGCTTGGTTGCCACCGGCTCAGAAGTGAGAGTCATCGCTCTTGCTCCCCGCGCCTGACCCTGATTAGCCTGTAAACTGACGCTATATCGGGCGAGCCGCGACTCATTCGACTCTATCATACGAGGTGGGGGATAGGGACGCTCCCCGAGTCCGAGGAGACGCCGCGTGCACATGGAGGTCCGGCAGGAAACCGGCCTTGCCGGGTTGGACGATCCCGAGCGCAGAACAACGGCGGCCCAGCGCCGGCAGGCCGTTCTTGCTCCCGAGCTCTCTCCATTCCCCGAAGGCTGGTACTTCGTCGCGTCGCGCCAGGCCGTCCGAGAGGCCGGGCTGATCCAGAAAACCTGGATGGGCGAAAACATCGTCGTCTGGATCGACGTTGACGACCGCATCTGCGTCGCCGAAGCCATCTGCCCACACTTGGGCGCTGATCTGGGTCCGGACGCCGGCGGTCGCGTCTGTGACGGGCGGCTCGTCTGCCCCTTTCACGGCTACGAGTTCGACGCAACCGGCCAGTGCGTGGCCACGCCGTTCGCACCGGCGCCCAGAACCGCCAAATTGCGAGTCTTCGAAACACACGACATCCATGGCCTGATCTTCGCCTGGTGGGGCGTCGACGGCCGCCCGCCGCAATGGACGCTGCCAACCGAACCGTTGGAGCAGGACGGCTGGTGCGACTACGAGATCGAGACGCTTCGCTTTCCCGGCCATCCCCAGGAGACGACCGAGAACTCGGTCGACCTGGCCCACCTGCGCTACGTCCACGGCTACGACAACGTGGACCGCCCTGAGCGATTGTCGGTGGATGGCCACCGTCTCCTGAGTAACTTTAACTTCAAGCGAGTCCGCACGATCGCCGGATTCGCCAAACTGACCTTCAGCGTCTCCGCCAAGACCCACATCTACGGACTCGGCTACTCGTTCGTCGACATCCGCGAGCACTCCATCGGCATGAACATGCGGCTGTGGGTCCTCGCCACGCCCGTCGACGGCACGCTCATCGACATGACGCTGGTCTCCCAGGTGCGCGAGATCCGCCAGCCCAGGCGCCTGTTTGTCGGCCTGGGATTCCTCCCGCCACCGCTTCGCGCCCCCCTCATCAACAAGTTCATGGCGAGTCAGCAGAAGGAGGACGTCCTGCAGGACGTCGTCATCTGGGGACGCAAGCAGTACACCAGTCGTCCCCGCCTCTGCCGTTCCGACGGCGAGATCATGCCCTTCCGCTACTACTGCGCCCAGTTCTATCCCGAACCCGGCGACAGCAACGGCGCCTCAACCTGAGGCTCGGCGCTACGCCTTCCTGAACCCCGGTCCGTACATGATGCTCCCGTAATAGTTGAAGGACCGCCGCGCCGCGGCGTCGTCGAACGGGTAGTCGGCCCCCAACTGCCGCGCCGTGGCCAGCCCGGTGACGAAACACGTTTCCTGGCTGTTGATAAGCGTGTGCGCCCCGCAGTGCCACGTTCGCCGCCGGCCCTGGATGAACTGGAACAGGTTGATCAGCACCGCCACGTGCTTCACGTCATGCACGATGTGCTGAAACCACCACCGCTTGACGACCTTGTCCGCGTCGATGGGACTGATCGCGTTATAGGTCACCAGGCACGGCTTGTCCGACCGGTTCGCCCACGGCTGCTGGTTATGCATGATGTACGTGATCTCATAGTTGTCCGGCCTGGCCCCGTACTGCTCGATGTGATTGCTCCGCGTCTCCAGCGGCTTGACTTCGTTGTCCGGAAGCACTGAGGCATCGGAGTGCACCACCGCATGGTTATGCAACTCGCTGTCGTAACGTATCGATGAGAGCAGAAAGCGTTCGAGCAACGTCGGTTGGTCCAGCATCATCAGCGTCTGGTTCGCGTTGCACGCAAAAATCACGTCGTCAAACGTCTCGCGTTCACCGGCATCGTCTTCGACCACCACGTGGGACGCCCGCCGATACACCTTGCGCACAGGTCGACTGAAATAAATCTTGTCCTGAAAATCTGCGGTAAGGTTCTCGTAGATCCGGCGCGTGCCCTGGTCCCACGTCTGCATCGGCGTTGACCGTTCGATGTCGAAGAACTCCAGGTACCGACTGAAGAGCGCCGCCGGCATGTCGAACACGTTTGTCGCCATCAGGAAATTGACAAACATGGGTTTCAGAATCTTGTACCTGAAGTCCCCCGAAAACCCGCCCAGGTTCAGCACCGTCCCCATGCTGATGTAGTTGAACGGGTTCAGTGCGTTCAACAGCTTCGACTGCGAACGCGTCAGGAATCCAATCCAATGCAGACGCCGTAAGAGTCGCTGGAACTTCCTGATCTCGGGCTGCAGTTGTTCCCTGATGTCGGAATCGAAGTCATGGGCGTACACGCGGCCCTGGTACTTCACGCTGTAGCTGAACCGGGTGTCGATCAGCTCAATGCCAAACTTCTCCATCAACAACAGGATGTGGTGATAAACCGACGGGATGCACGCGGTTACCGAGATGTCAAAGGGAATGTCGCTGCCGTCGTCCTGCCGCATCTCGGCCGTAATCGCATTGCCGCCAACCTGTACGTTGGCCTCGAACAGCCGGAAATCAAAGCGGTCCGGGTGTTGATGCAGCGCCCACGCGGCGCCTAATCCGGAGACACCGCCACCGACAACGGCAATCCGTCGCAGCGTTGTGCTCCGCTTCGCTACCTGCCGCGCCCTCGAACCTACCACCGCGCCTCGAAACCCTCGGGTGTCATCCGGCGCGGCGGCCCCGCCGTCGGCGATTGACGCGGCCGAGCCTCCCTCGTACGGTAATTCCGTGGCGGAAGCACCTGCGGTTCAAGAGAGTTCCGGGATTCTGATTCCAACGGACGGAATCCCTCGGAAAGTCCTGCGAAAAGTCGGAAAGGCCGGCCGCCGGCAGATCATCAGCGACTCCTACCCCTACCCCACCAAGATGGGGCGGCGAACATACGAGGCCAGCAAGGCCGAGCTTCAGGTCGAGTTGCTGAAGCTTCAGAATTGGGTCCAGGAGTCCGGACAGCGCATCGTCTTGCTGTTCGAAGGGCGGGACGCCGCCGGCAAGGGCGGAACCATCAAGCGCTTCATGGAGCACCTCAATCCGCGCGGCGCCACCGTCGTCGCGCTGCCGGCCCCCACCGAGCGCGAGCGTGGCCAGTGGTACTTCCAGCGCTACGTCCAGCACCTGCCCACGAACGGAGAAATCGTGTTCTTCGACCGCTCCTGGTACAACCGGGCGGTGGTCGAGCCTGTCATGGGCTTCTGCACGCCGGCGGAGACCGTCCGCTTCCTCCGGGACACCGTCCTCTTCGAGGAAATGCTGATCAACGAAGGCCTCCGCCTGTTCAAGTTCTGGTTCTCGGTCAGCCAGGAGGAGCAGCTCCGCCGCGTCATGTCGCGCGCCCGGGACAGCCTCAAGCAGTGGAAGCTCAGCGATGTCGACCGGCGGTCGCTCCCGCTCTGGGACGAATTCACTGAGGCGAAGAAGCTGATGTTCGCGGCCACCGATACCAGGGCGTCCCCCTGGGTGGTCGTGAAGTCGGACGACAAGAAGCGCGCCCGCCTCAATTGCATGCGCTACGTGCTGCGGAGCTTCGAGTACGACCCCGAAGTCGCGAGGCGCGTGCCCAAACCCGATCCCAAGCTGATTGGGCCCGCAAAGTCCCTCTACGCCAAGAACGAAGTCTGGTAGCGCCCACCGGCGCGGCTCAGTGGCATCCGCAGCCCGACTCGACTCCGGTTCCTCCTGGAGATTGGTGCGTGGCGTAGCCGTCCCGCTTCCACCAGTCCAGCCCGCCCGTCAGTTCACGCACCTCAAAGCCAAGCGTCAACAGCTTCAGCGCCGTCTTCGTCGAAGCATTGCAGCCGATGCCGTCGCAGTAACAGACGTAGCGCTTTGACGCGTCGAGCGACGCCGTCGCATTGGCGCTGATCTCTCGATGCGGAAGGCTGATGGCGCCAGGAATGTGCTCCTGTTCGAAGGCGCCCGCCGAGCGTCCGTCAACCACCACGATCGGCTCGCCATTCTCCAGCGCCTCATACAGGTCCGCCGAATCCATTTCATAGGCGAGCTTGCTCTGGTAGTGACGAATCTGGTCGAGACTCACGCGGCCGTCTCCTCCTGAGGTGCGTCGGTGCAACAATCACTCCACCGCTGACCAGCCTATGGCAGCTGGACCGGGGCCGGCCATGCGGTGACGCAATGCGCCGCGTCGCATGTGGCCTCCAACGCTGTTCTTGACCAACGGCAACTCGCATGGTCGCGGCCTCGTTGCCGTCGCGGCTGATTGACCGTCTCCCGCCCCCTGTCCATACTTACCGCATCGCTGGAGGGCGGGGCTTTCAGTCGTGATTGAGTGGCTCGGAATCGAACACCTCTTCGAACTTTCCCCAACCGAATCGATTCTCGGCTTCTTTACCCCGCTGATTATCTTCGCCATATTCTTCGTCGTGCAGCTCGTCCTGCCGGGAATCCGTGTTCCGGGGTACGTCACAAATCCCGAGACCGGCAAACCCCGCAGCTATCGGCTCAACGGTCTCCTGGTGTATGCAATTGCGGTCATCGTGTGGGCGTTCGAGCTCACCGGAATGCCGCGTGAGTGGTTCTACCAGTCCTCCGTCTACGCCGTAGCCGGCGGCACGGTGGTCGTAGCCATAGCTACAGCCATAGCCGTCTTCAGCCAGCCAAAAGACGAAACCGGGAACCCAATAGCGGCGTTCTGGATCGGGCGCGTCCAGGAGTTGTCGTTCTTGAAGGAACGCATCGACCTGAAAATGTACTTCTACGTCGTCGGCGGCTCCATGTTTTCGCTCAACGCCCTGTCCGCGGCCGCCTGGCACCTGGAGCGCTTCGGCGAAAACGCCAATCCTGGCGTCTTCCTGGTCGCCGCGTTCTATACGTATTACGTAACGGACTACTTCATCTTCGAGCGCGTCCAACTCTATACCTTCGACGTGATCTACGAGAAGCTCGGCTTCAAGATGTTCTGGGGCGGCCTCATGGTCTACGGCTGGATCTACATCCTCCCCCTCTGGGGCATGGCCGCGCATCCCAGCCCCGGATTCTCCACGGTCTGGACGTACGTCTGGCTCATCGCGGCGGCGGCCCTGTATTTGACCGGGTGGGTGATTTCCCGTGGCGCCAACATGCAGAAGTACACCTTCAAGCGCTGGCCCGATCGCAAGTTCCTCGGGCTCATCCAGCCGGAGTACATCCAGGCCGGCGACCGCAAGATCCTGGTCAACGGCTTTTGGGGCGCGTCCCGCCACATGAATTACCTCGGCGAGTGGTTCCACTCCTCCGCCATCGCGCTGGCCTTCGGCCACTTCACCAATCTCTGGGCCTGGTCCTACTTCATCTGGATCGTCACCCTCTTCGTCATCCGCCAGCGCGAGGACGACCACTACTGCGCCCGGAAGTACGGCCCCGAGAAATGGGCCGAGTACCAGGCCCGCGTCAAATACCGCATCTGTCCCTGGGTCTACTGAGCTACGTCCCAGTGAGTGCCAAAACGTGTGCCGCCGACTCTGCGAGGAAAGGCTGGCCACTCATTGACCGCTTCCATCATCGTCTCCATACTCGCCGCGGCACTGAAAGTTGGGGGAACCGATCATGATTGAATGGCTTGGTATCGAACACCTCTTCGAGCTTTCCCCAACCGAAGCAGTCCTCGGCTTCTTCACGCCTCTCATCATCTTTGCCGTGTTCTTCGTTGCCCAGGTCGTCCTGCCGGCCCGCCGCGTTCCCGGCTACGTCATCAACCCGGAAACCGGAGAGCCCCGCAACTATCGGCTTAACGGTCTGCTCGTCTTCATCATCGCCATCGTCGTATGGGCGACTGAAGTCACCGGCATGCCACGCGACTGGTTCTACCGCTCCGCGGTCTACGCCGTGGCCGGGGGCACCGTATTTGCCGCGCTCATTGCCCTCGTCGCCATGCTCAGTCAGCCGCAAGGCGAGATCAAGAATCCTTTCCACGCGTTCTGGACCGGCCGTTCCCTCGAGCACTCGCTATTCAATGAGCGATTCGATCTCAAGATGTACCTGTACGTCGTCGGCGGAACCATGCTGGTGCTCAACGCAATGTCAGGAGCCTCATGGCACTACGACCGCTTCGGCGACAACTTCAATCCCGGCGTCTTTCTCTATACCGCATTCTTCACGCTATACATCTTCGACTACTTCATCTTCGAGCGCGTTCAGCTCTACACCTACGACCTGATCCACGAAAAACTCGGCTTCAAGTTGATCTGGGGCGGACTCATCATCTACGGCTGGCTGTACATCCTCCCGCTCTGGGGTATGGCCGTCTATCCGAACCCCGAATTCCCGGCGCCCTGGACCTACGTGTGGCTCATTGGAACCGCGCTTCTCCTCGTCTTCGGCTGGTCCATCTCGCGCGGCGGCAACTTGCAGAAATACTGGTTCAAGCGCTGGCCCGACCGCAAGTTTCTCGGGATCATCGAGCCCGAATACATCCAGGCCGGCGATCGCAAGATTCTCTGCAGCGGATTCTGGGGCGCGGCCCGTCACTTCAACTACATGGGCGAAGGATTCGCCTGCTTTGCTATCGGCCTCTCCTTCGGTCACTTCACCAATCTCTGGGCCTGGACCTACTTCATCTTCATCGTCTCGCTATTCACCTGGCGCCAATGGGACGACGAGGCGCACTGTGCCGAGAAGTACGGCGAGGAGAAGTGGGCCGAATACAAGGCCCGCGTCAAGTACCGCATCTGCCCCTGGGTCTACTGACCGGACGTCCGACAGCCGCCTTCGCTCAGATGCGGTAAATCTCCTCCGCCGTCCCCGAGAACAGCCGGATCTGCTCCTCCCGGCTGAAGTCGGCAACAATCTCCGTGTAGGCGTCGATCACTGCGTCGTACGTGCTCCACAGCCAGTCCACCGGCCAGTTGGTGCCGAAGAAACAACGCTCCACGCCCACCGTCTCGATCGACGTCAGCACGTACGGCCGGATGCTGTCCACGGTCCAGTCGTGGTCGCCCATCCCCAGGCCCGAGATCTTCCAGCGGACGTTGTCACAGCTGGCCGCAATGGCCACGCCCCGTTTCCAGTTCTCGAAGTACTCCTCCGTCCGCTCATCCGGCATCCCGGTGTGATCCACCACGATCGTGATGTTCGGAAACTTGTGGGCCAGGTCCCGCACCTTTTCCATGTCCTGCCACTGGGCCGGCATGCTCGAGACCAGGTTGAACTGCTCAAAGAGCGCAAAGCCCCGGTGATAGTCCGGCTCCACGAGGTAGTCGCCATACGAGAAGTCCCGGATCCCCCGCATGTTGGGCGACTCGCAATGCCGCTCCAACACCTCGCCCACGCCGGGATCGCGCAGGTCCGCGTGCGCCACGATCCCGTGCGGAAACCCGGTCCGCTCCGCCGCCTCCTGCAGCCATTCCGTCTCCGTCACCGGGTCCGGGCTGCCGATCGCCGCCTGCACGTGCACCGCCTTCGTCACGTTCGCGTTCCGCGTCTCGGCGATATAGTCCTCAGCGACGTAGTTCCGCTCGGCCAGCTTCTGTATCTGCCACCCCAGCGTGTGATGCGGAACCCCCGGCTGCCAGTGGCCGTAAATCAGTTCCGGGTGCTGCATGTCATACAGGTGAATGTGCGTATCGACGAATGCCAGCTTGTCCATGAGGGTGTCTCCTGCCTCGAGCGACATCTCGGCACGGCTTCTGCATCGACGCCGGAGGCATTGAGGGACGTGGTGCCGTGATCCCGGCGACGAATCCAGAAGCTGACTACCGAGCGTTGGTCAGACGAGGATATGACGCCTGCGCCCGGGCGTACCACGAGGCTCGCAAGACACAGGCTCCGACCGAGTTGCGGGGACTATTGGATCGGCTGGACCACGCTGCCGACGTGCTGGATCTGGGCTGCGGTGCAGGCGTGCCAATCGCTTGGACGCTGGCCAAGCGCCACCGCATCACCGGCGTGGATGTCTCGCCCGAAATGGTCCGCCTGGCACGCCGAAACGTCCCGGCCGGCCACTTCGTATGTGCCGACGTCACGTCGATCGACTTCGACCCGTCCAGCTTCGACGCCGTCGTCGCCATCTGCTCGATCTTCCACCTGCCTCGAGAGCAGCAGTCGGCGCTGTTCCAAAGCATTCATCGCTGGCTCAAGCCCGGCGGATATCTCCTCTGCACCCTGAGTCACCACCACGAAGCGGGCTACACCGAGGACGGCTTCTTCGGCGTGACCATGTACTGGAGCAACTACAGCCTCGAGGAATACTTGGAGACGCTGGCCGGCGTTGGATTTCAGGTGCTTGAGACATCGTCAACGGCCCGCGGCTATGACGACACCACTCTGGGAGACACCGAGGACCATCCGTTAGTCCTTGCCCGAAAGCGCTGACGCTTCCCGCTCAGCCCTGCTCCGCCGCCGCTCCCCGCCGGTTCGCCATCGACCTCGGCGTCAACTCAAACAGCGGCTCCTCGCCCCCGAAGAACCGCTCCAGCTCATCCACCATCAGGCTGAAGAATCGGTGCCGGCTTGCCAGCGTCACTCCTGCGATGTGCGGGCTCAGGAAGACGTTCGGCAGCCCGATGATCTCGCTGTCCGGCGGAATCGGCTCCGGATCGAACACGTCCAGCCCCGCCACGATATCCCCGCGCTTGAGCCGCTCGATCAACGCGTCGCTGTCCACCACGACCCCGCGCGACACGTTCACAAACACCGCGTTGGACGGAATCAGATCCAACTCCCGCTGCCCGATCATGCCCTCGGTTGCGGGCGTATGCGGCGCCAGGCAGACGATCGCGTCGGACTTCGAGAGCACCTGCTCCAGCGACGTCTTCACTACCCCGATCGCATCCGGCATCTCGCTCGCCAGGTACGGGTCGTATACCCGGACTTCCACCTCGAACGGCGCCAGCAACTTCACCAGCCGCCGCCCGATGTGCCCGCAGCCGATCAGCCCCACCCGCTTGCCGGTTAACTCGCCGTGCACGAACCCAAAGTCGTCCCTGGCCGGCTTCGCCGTGTCTCCCGCCAGGATCTTCCTGAAACTCTCCCCCGCGTTCCGCAGCGAAATCAGGATCAGCCCAAGCGCCCACTCCGCCACCGGGTACGACGACCCATGCGTGGTATCCACCGTCCGGATTCCCCGTGCCCATGCCGCCTCCACATCGATCCGGTACGCGAACCGGTCCCCCTCCAGCTCGCCGATGATCTTCAGCTGCGGCGCCGCGTCCATCACCTCCGCGCTGATCCTCGGCGACCCATGCGACACCACCACCCCGTCCACGTCGCCCACCTTCGCCATCAGCTGCCCAATCGCCCCCGCATCCTCATTCGCCCCAAACGCCTCCCCGCCTTCCAACTCCAACCACGCCCACTCCGCCACCGCCGACAACCGCTCCAGGTCCTCCGCCAGAAAGCTCAGGTCGTGCACCTCTCGGCTGCAGACGATCAGAACCTTTGGTCGGGAACTCCTCATCGCATCCCCCTACCGGCGCCGGACTCGCTCAGACCACACACCGAACACGCAACCCTGCCGCATCCGCTCTTAGCGCACCACGCCGACCGTCAGCGACACCACGTACCCATCGCCGTTCGACGTCAGTTGCCCCATTAGCGCTTGCTGATCGGCGTCGTCCCTCCCGACCGAACCGTTCGTATTCCTCGTTCCGCGAGGCCCGCGTCCGGAATAGGGCTCGGACTCGAAGACGGCGTCGGAAACCTCGTCCGGAAAGTAGAGCTGCGACGCGATCAGCCGCCCCTCGCTTGTGAAGGCCCTGAAGTGGATGTGAACCGTCCGGCCCGGATACCAGCCCGGATAGATCGTCTCGAACTCCACCCGCCCCTCGGCGTCCGTCACCTGCCGCCCGCGCAGAAATGTTTCGCCCGAGGTATCCGCGCGATCGTCGCCCTGTCCCGGATACCCCGAGTACTGCCCCGCCGCGTCGGTATGCCAGATGTCCACGAACACATCCCGAATCGGCTCACACGAACCTGCCGCCACAAACCGCAACGCCACCAGCAGCGGCGTCCCCGGCTTCCCCTCGGTGATCTCCCGTCGAATCTCACCGATATCGAAATAGAAGGGCCCTTCCGTCTGCCGCGGCGTCGCCTCGCAGTCCGCCTCTGGTGCCGCCGCCGTCTCAACCGCGGCTGTACCAACGCCTGTAGTCGAGTCCTCCCCACTGGGACCGCAACCAACCACCGCCACTGCCAGCAGCACGACAAGGGCCGCCACCCTCACCACCCGCATGGCCGCTCCACACCCTTCATCGGCCGCCTGATTCCCTCGGCGCCGCATGTAACGAACCTACGGACCGGGAGCCCTCCGCGGATTCCCAGCGCCGCTACATCGTGTCAAACCCATACCACCCCGGCACCGCCGCCGCCTGCCGCACCCACGTCTCCATCTGCGCCTCGTCCAGTTCGCCCTCGTGGATATTAATCCAGCGCGAATCCGGGTCCTTGGCTTCGCCGGGTGGCAACGGGTCTAGCCGCATGCCGTTCGTAAACGTCACTTTCACGTAGCGCGTAAACACGTGGTACGTCACAAACCAGCCCATCCCCTCGATCCCGTACCACGGCGAGTTCCAGCGCACCGCCTTCCGCACGTCGGGCACCGTCCGCTCGATCAGCGCGTCCAGCCGCCGTCCGACGTCGTGCTTCCACTCCGGCATCGCCGCGATATACGCCTGCACCGGCGCGTCTCCATCGGCCTTCGCAATCTGCGGATTGCCGCCCGACAGCAGCATGGGCTTGCCGCTCGAGCGCGCCCTGCGCCGTGCGTACGAATTCTCGATGTTGTATTGCACCGCCTCGCGCAGCAGCGTCTTCAGCGCGTCCCGATCGATCTCGTCGCCCTCGGAAATGTCGATCGACCGCCACTGCTTCCCGCCAAGCCCCGCATTGAACACCTTGCCGAGATCCTTCAGCTGCGCGCCGTTGATAAACCTGATCGTCACCTTGTCCTTCTGCGCGTTGCCCACGGCCAGCGTCCCGTCGCGCGACCACACCGGGCTCCCCCGGTACTTCCATTCCTCCACCACCTCCGGGTCCACCGCGTGAATCAGCGCCCGAATCTCCGCCAACCGCTCCCCGCGCCAATCCCCCAACTCCGCGATCGCCCTATCGATCAACTCCGAAGCGCTCAACTCGCCTTCTGACATCTCCCCCGCCTTCCACGCATCTCCCTGTCACTCCGAGGTCCGCCGAGGAGTCTCGACTTAGCCTCTTCCACCGTCCCCCTACCCACTACATTAAGCCACCGTCGGCAGTGGAGCGACGCCAATGCGGGACTTCGACGACTACCTCATGCAGTCCTACGAGCTCCGCGAAAAGCTCGTCGCC
>JAPPLN010000061.1:13172-64058 GCA_028874175.1 Chloroflexota bacterium | reverse complement strand
AACCCACACCGCGGTTTTTTGGGTTTTATCACCCCCCCCCCTTTTATCCACCACCCACCCCCCCCCGGGGGGCGGGGGGGGTGCGGGCGGCCCCCACGCCTTCTTGCAACGTACCGGTCGGGAGACGACTGAGCCATGGGCGCCTACATCCTGCGACGAGGCCTGTACACCATCCCCGTATTGTTCGGGGTCTTGCTGGTCGTCTTCCTCCTGATGCGACTCGTTCCCGGCGACCCGATCGAACTCTTCTATTCTTCGGGCGATATCGGTGGATCGTCAGGCGCCACCGCCGGCGAGGGCGGTGAAGTCAGCCGGGCAGCACTCGAAAAGCTGCGAGCGAGCTATAACCTCGACAAGTCCGTTCCGCACCAGTTTGTACTGTATGTGTGGGATGTCTTTCGTCTCGACTTCGGCGACTCGATTCAATACCGTCGCCCGGTCACAGACATCATCAAGGATCACGCGCCCGCCACTATTCAACTCACCTTTGCGGGCATGGCCGTGGCGCTTGTCATCGGCCTGGGGGCCGGCATCATCTCGGCCATTCGCCGCCATTCCTCAGCCGACTATGGCGCGCAGGTCTTCGCCATTCTGGGCGTGTCATTCCCCAGTTTTTTTCTGGGCACCATTCTCATCCTCATTTTCGCCATCCATCTGAATTGGCTGCCGGTGATCTCGAACGGCGTCGGTCCCCAGCTCATCATGCCCGCCATCACGCTCGGAACTGCGGCGGCGGCGATTCTGGCCCGGCTTACTCGTTCGTCAATGCTCGACGTGCTCTCCCGTGACTACATCCGTACGGCGCGTGCCAAGGGGCTGCGAGAGCGGTTCGTGATCTGGGTGCATGCCCTGCGCAACGCCCTGATTCCAGTCATTACTGTCGTTGGACTGGAGTTTGGAGCACTTCTGGGTGGCGCAGTCGCCATCGAAGCCGTCTTCCACCGCCAGGGTCTGGGTATGCGCCTGGTCGAGGCAATCAACGCCCGTGACTATCCGGTCGTGCAGGGTCTGGTCTTGCTTGCCGCTGTTGTCTACGCCGTTGTGAATCTCCTGGTGGATATCCTGTACACCTACGTTGATCCCCGCGTTCGCCTGACAGATCAAACCTCAAACTAACGTCGCCAGGTCCCTCGGGGCCGCACCCGTCCGCCCGTTCACGTGAAGCTTTGCATCTCAACCGCCTGCTACCGCTGGATGCTCGATCCGCATCGGCGCCGTGATCGCCCCGAGCACCGAAACTTCGGCTGGCCTCCGGCCTTCCTACAAAACGACGCCCCACCGCAGCCGGGCGTCATGCGCCACGACTGGATGCTGGCCAAGACGCGCGACCTGGGCCTGGAAGGCTTCTACATGCACGCCGCCGACGTCGGCGACCTCGCGACGGTCGAGGACTTTGGCGCTCGCATGCGCGCCGCCGGACTCATCTTCAACGGTGGACTCACCGCCAACTGGGCGGCTACGGCCGACGAATGGGATTGCGAGTACCGCGAACGAGCAATCGAACACGTCGAACTCAACGCTCGCAGCGGCGCCACCATCGCCACTGTCACTCACCTCATGGCCGGGGTTCACAACCACTTCAGCACCGATCCCCCAATCGGGGAGCAAATTGAGCGCGCCATCCACAACTTCAGCACCATCCTGCCGGCCTGCCGGCACCACGGGGTAACGCTCGCCTTCGAGAATCACATGGACTACCGCCTCAGCGAGGTCGTGGCCATCGTCGAAGGTCTCGATTCCGAATTCGCCCGCATTACGCTCGACACGGCCAACCCATTCCTGGTTCTCGAAGATCCGCTTGAAGGAGCTGTGCTCGCGGCGCCCTACACGGTCGCGGTGCATCTGAAGGACTTCACGGTTCACCCACTTACCGAAGCCTGGGAACCCGAGCTTCGCTGGGCGCCGGTCGGCCGCGGAGACTCGCCGATTGCCCAGATTCTGGACCTGTTGCAGTCGGAAGCGCCGAACCCGGATCAGCTTTTGGCCCATATCGAAATCGCCGGCCTGCCGCAGACGGATCCGGACCGCTGGGTGCGTGCAAGCGCCACGCACCTGCGCCGGCATGCCGCCGACCACTTTCCCAACCAGGCCGTGACGTGAGGCTGGGACTCTCCGCCGACACATACCGCTGGATCGCCTTTCCGTGGATGCGAGCCGACCGGCCGGCGTTTCGCGCCTCCGGCCACTATGCCCCGCACATTCTTTCCGTCACGCCGCCGGAATCAGGCGCCGACGTTCCCGATTGGCTTCTGGATCGAGTTCTTGTCCATGGGTTTACCGCGCTCACGATGGACCTGGGCTTGCTGGGGAGTCGGTCCCGCGCGTCGGAATTCGGCAGCCGCTGTACCGACGTGGGTGTCCGACTCTTGGGCAGCGTGCCTGTCGACCTGGTCGCTGAACGTGACCGCTGGGGGTATTCGACGTCCGACAATGCGAACGCTCACTTCGACCCTACAGAAGCAGGCGTACTACAGTCTGGCTGGATCGGCGACAGTGAAGCATCGATCGCCGGCACGGCAATTCGCCTGGCCGCCGATGCGGGCGTAGCCGTCCTGAGCCTTATCCACGGGCAGCCCGATCGCGCCAACCGTTATTCGCCAGAACCGTCCTTGGCCGAACAACTGCTGCGTATTGAGTCCAACGTGCGTACGTTGCTGCCGCTCGCGGCCGATGCGGGAGTAACGCTGGCTCTTGAACCGCACATGGACTACCGCTGCGCTGAGCTCGTTCCGGTCGTCGAAACTATCGCCTCAGCCCATCTGCGCCTCGTCCTGGACGTGGCCAGCCCGCTTGCTGTCACGGAAGACCCGCTCGACGCAGCCCGAATCGCTGCGCCCTACGTCGCCGCCACGCATCTCCGTGACATGCGCATGCAGGCGCTGACCGAAATCGCCACTGGCGCTCTATTCCACACGCCAATCGGCGAGGGCCACATCCCGGTGAAACAGATCCTCGACGTCGTCAACGATGGTGCGGCTGACCCGGGCTCCGTCATCCACTGCCTTAAAATCGTCACTCGGCCGGAACACGACGTCGAAGCCTGGCTCGCGGCCTCGGCCGCTGCCGTGCGCCGGTACGCCGCGCGGTCGCATGCCCCGTGCTGAAGCGGAAGTCTGGAGAATCGCATGAATGACCATGACCGCTACCTGTTCGACTTGCAGGGCTACGTGACGATTCCCGACGCCATTGATGCCGATACCGTTGCCGCGCTAAACGAAATCCTCGATCGCAAGATCGCCAAGGAAACGCCCGCCGACGCCACCACCCATCGATTCGTAAGCCTTCTTGACTGGGGACAGCCGTACATCGACCTGCTCGATCCGCCCAAAATCGTTCCCTTCTTGGACGCCATCCTGGGCCCCAAGTTCCGCCTGGACCACACCTACCTGGACATCATTCGCGGCGGGCTGAGTCCGATTGGGGCGAAGCTGCACGGCGGCGCGATGCCATTCAACCCGGTGCAGTACTTCCACTACAGCAACGGCGAGTTTCACAACGGCCTGTCGGTGGTCGCATTCAACCTGGCCGACGTCAATCCCGGCGACGGCGGTTTCGCCTGCGTCCCTGGCAGTCACAAGAGCAACCTGCCGTTCCCTGACGATTGGAAGGACCTCACCAACGAACATGACTCGGTCAAGCGTGTCACCGGCCCCGCCGGCACGGCCATTATCTTCACCGAGGCGCTAACGCACGGTCCCCTGCCGTGGACCGCCAACCACGAGCGCCGCACGATCTTCTACAAGTACAGCCCGAACCCGTTGGCCTGGTGGGGCGAATACCCGACGCCCGCCGGCCTCGAAGGGCTCACCGAGCGTCAGCGCGAGATTCTGGAAGGACCCAACGCCCGCTATCCGGAGCGTGGGATCCGCTGAGGCCTGGCCTCAGTTCAGCGGCGCGAAGTAGGCCAACCCGGCGCCCAGGTCATCCATCGCAACAACCGCATCGCCGCGCAGGCGGGCGCCGATGTCATGGTCCTGGTGGCGAATCGTCAAATTGCGCTCGGGCAGTGGCAGACCGATCTTCACCCGTTCCCCGACACGCGGGCGCCGCAACCTGATGCGCCCATCTTCCATGAATCGTCCAGCCGGCTGGCCATTGACAGTCATCGCGTCTACGTCCGCCCACGACGGCACACGAACGGCAATGTCTCCGTCGACCTTGGGCGTTATGCCTAGGTCATCTCCGGTGTACGGCGACTCGACCCGTACCGCCTCGCTCTCGAAGTCGAACAGCATGTTGATTCGTGTCACACCGCCGCTGGTTACCGCAACTTCGCGGAAGGCCGCGCACAGCGAAGCGGTGGCGCCGCCCACGATGTCGATGCTCGGGGTGACTTCGTTCTTGCCCAGCGGCAGATGGCCGTACACAGCGTTGAAGCCGAACAGCCCAAGCAGTCGCGTGCGCAGACCGCGTCGTTCGTCGCCGCCCGGCGCTTCGTCCATGAAGCTCAGGTCTCGGACCTGCGACGGCAACAGCTGAGACCTCAGATATCGCTCGGCGTCCTCGTAGTACGCGTCCCCGTAGTACCGCCCCAGGATCAGCGCCGTCTCAATCACGTCCCCCACGTTGTTCATCTCACCCTGCTCCGGGTGATAATTCGGATGGTGACGCTCCCTCACCCATCCCACCTCGTCGCGAATCACGCGAAGCCCGTTGGCGTAGAACACCCGCACGCGCTCAAGCAGCCCCGTGTCGTCCGTCACGCTGCCCAGCAGCGCCATCCCCGACAGCGTGCATGTGGTCGAATGCGTGTGCGCCCCCAGCCGATCCGCGTCGTACGAGCCATCGGCAAGGAAAAACCGATCCGTCGCGTGCGCGGCCAGGTCTTGTGCCACGTCCAACGCGGCAGCCGACCCCGTTGCGTCAAAGAGCTTCGTCAGCGGACCGATCGCACGACCAACACCCTCAACGAACGTTGGCCGCGCCGTCATCGGCAAACTGTACGCCCCCTTCACTGCCACCTGGTCCCAGTCTGTGTCCGCCCGCCAGAAGCGCCGGATTTCGGCAATCAGCGCCTCCGCCGCTTCCACGGCCCGATCTGAGGATCTGTACCGCGCCAACGCGTGCAACCCGTGAACGGCCTCCCGAATCGAATGCTCGTCTACAGACGTCAGCGGTCCGCCCGGCGTGTCGTGATTGCACGGCAAGGGTCCAGCGCGCAGCGAAAAGAACGTCGCCTCGGTGTGTTGCGCAATCACGTCTTCGTCCAACTCCACACCCAGCGCATCCTCGGCCGCCAGCAGCGCGTCCAGGTGACGCCCCGACAGCTGAATGGCGCCGTGGTAGGGACTGAACCCGAGCCACCCGTCCGGCCAGATGCGCGTGTACATGTACGGGTACCCGTTGTCCCCGGGGTTGAACACGTGCCCCATCGCGCTGCAGGCCAGTTCGACCGCCGCCGGAATGCTGGTCGTGTTGACGTTGGCCACTCGGGCCGGCGGTTTGCGCGACTCGTCGAACGGGGGGCCCGGAATAAACGCGTGGGCCGTCGGCGACGGCGGTTTTCGCAGCGGCTCGTCGCTCATGTGCTGAAGCTCCATAGTTCGCCGCGTCCCAGCGCGGCGTGAATTGTTCGCCCGCCAGCGTCCACTATCGAAATGCTCACCCGCTCGACGGCCTGTCCGGCCAGTGGTCCATCCATACGTGACCACTCGCGACCTTCGGTGTTTGAGAGATACACGCCATCGCTGGTGGCGACCGCCGCCAGCCCGTCGTGGTCGAGGTCTGGAGACAGCGTGACCTGGCGCATTGCCACGCCGCTTTCAGCAACCTGCATTCCCGGCCACGGCCCGCGTCCCGACGACGGTGGCGTCGCTATTCGGTCGCGTGCGGCCAGAAGTAGTGGCCCGACGTCTGGCTTGAAGGATGGGGGAATCGCCAACGAGGCCCAGCCGAGACCGGTGTCGTACTCGACCCAGGGTGTCCAGGTCTCTCCGGCGTCATTGGACCGGATCACCACCAGGCGCTGCGTGTCGCCCGCAGCCGCGACCATCGCACGGTCCTGACCGAAATGCGGCGAATAGGCCAGTGCCAGAAAGTCGCTGCCGTCGAGCCCCGACCAGACCGCTCGCCACGTTTCACCGCCGTCGTCTGAGACGTACAACATCCCGTTCTGTCCGCCGACCGCCATATGGCCATCAGATCCGAAGACAGGCGAGAATTCCACCACGTTGGCGGCCGAATCGGCCGTTACGCCACCCATGCGCACCCATGACTGTGCGCTATCAGTGCTCCAGATAACCTGGCCGCCTGCAACACCTCCGGCGATTCTGTCGCACTCAAAGTTTGGCGACAGTCGCACCGCCGTCACGGGTCCGAGGCCGGGGTCATCGAGCGTTGTGGTCCACGTCACTCCACGGTCGCGTGAGACCAGCACACCGTCCTGCAGCGTCCCAATCACCAACGTCCCGTCCTTGGCGAACGCTGGTGATACTGCGAAGTCCAGGATTGGCCGACTAACCAGCCCGGCGTTAGCCGAAACGGGCGCCTCATCCCTTGTCTGTCGCTTGACCCCACCCCGGTCGGTCCCAATCAGCACGGATCCATCGGAGATCGCGACAGACAGGGCCGAGGCGCCGGCCTCAGGCGCGATCGGCTGCTCCGTCCAGGTCAGCCCGTCGTCGCACGAGCGCACCAAACGTCCGCTGCCTGTCACGGCCACAACCAGCCGGCCACCCGTGGGTGCCGCTCCCACGGCAACCCCGTTGACTGTGTCTCCGTCCGCCGCCCACACTGAGTCCCAGTGTTGCCCCCCGTCGGTCGAGAGCAGCAGCCGACCCGACACTGTTCCAGCAACTGCCGTTGTTCTGTTGATCCAGGCACAGCACTCCAGCGGATCGGAATCGGTGCGTGCGACGCGCTGCCACGTCCTTCCGACGTCCGTCGATCGCAGCAGAATCCCGGTCGCGCTCGCGGCCAGGATCGCTCCGCCTTCCGAGGCGCAGGGGGCGATGGCTACCGCTGAAACCTCGGTTTCTTCAAGGCCCCTAGCAAAGCCGTTCCAGCTCCGGCCCCGATTACGGGAGACGTAAACCCCCTCGTGTTGCGTCCCGGCCACTACCACCTGGTCTCGTGCAAAGTCCGGCGAAATGGCGACTCGCGTGACAGTTGGTCGAACGCCCCAGAACTCGAGACGAAACCAGCTTGCGCCGCGGTCGTATGACATGTGGAGACCAGACACGACCGTCGCCGCGGCCACAACCCCGTCATGCTCGAAGTCCGGCGATACGGCCACGTCCTGAACGAACGGGCTAATCAGACCCTTCCCGATCCACTCCCAGCGCTGGCCGCGATCGGTGGACCTGAAGACTCCGGCCAACGTGGCGGCAAAGGCCGTCCCGGCTCGGTCGCGTGCGCAGGCAATCGAACCAACCGTCCCGCCTTCGAGTGCGAGCAGGCGTTCCCAGCTCATGCCTGAATGCGAAGCAACCGCCAGACGATTCTCATCGTTTGGCTCAGCCGCCGCGGGCCTCGCCGCCGCGCAACGCTTCGGCTGCGGACACCGGCGGGACACCGCCGGAGTCCTCGATCTCGCGCCAGAAGTGACACGCCACAGCGTGACCATCACCCGTCTCAGCCAGCAAAGGCTCCTCGGTCTTGCAGCGTTCCTGGGCCCAGGGGCAGCGCGGATGAAACCGGCAGGCCGAAGGCGGATTCACCGGGCTCGGCACATCCCCAGGCAGGATGATTCGCTCGCGCTTCGCCTCAACTACCGGATCGGCGACCGGAACCGCGGACAGCAACGCCCTCGTGTATGGATGCAGCGGGCGTTCGTACAGAGTATCGCTGTTGGTGACCTCAACCAGCTTGCCCAGGTACATGACCGCGACCCGATGACTGATGTGGCGCACCACCTTTAGGTCATGGGCAATGAAAAGGTAGGCCACGCCCAAACGTTGTTGCAGGTCTTGAAGCAAATTGATGATCTGGGCCTGGATGGACACATCCAGCGCCGACACCGGCTCGTCGCAGACGATGAACGATGGCTCGACGGCGAGCGAGCGCGCCGTGGCTATTCGCTGGCGCTGCCCGCCCGAAAACTCGTGCGGATACCGCGAAGCTTGCGTACGGCTAAGTCCGACGAGCTCCAGGATTTCCTGAACGCGATCGCGCCGGTCCTGACGGCTCTCGTAGAGCTTGTGGACCATCATCGGCTCTTCGATGATCTTGCCTACCGACATCCGTGGATTCAGCGAGCCATACGGATCCTGGAAGATCATTTGCATCCGGCGTCGCGCGCGCCGCTGCTCGTCGCGCTTAAGACTTGTGATCGTCTTGCCTTCAAATACCACCTCACCCGACGTCGGTGCCTCTAGCTGCATCACCGCATTGCCTGTGGTGGTCTTCCCGCAACCCGATTCGCCGACCAACCCCAGGGTTTCTCCTGCCTCGATGTTGAACGACACGTCATCCACGGCCCTCACCCAGCCGGCGTGCCGTCGTATCAGCGCGCCCCGGGTCACGGGAAAGTGCTTGACCAGGTGTTTGACACTGAGGAGGTGGCCGTTGGACTGGGCGTCTGTCTCAGGCACGGAACGGACCGATGCGCTCACCGCAACTCTCCCGTCGTTGGATCGACAATGCAGCGAACCGGGTGGCCGGTCCCCCGGTCGGCGAGATCCGGGACCATGGCGTGGCACGCGTCTCGAACATACGGACAACGTGGCGCATATGGGCAGCCCTGCGGGAGCCCAATCAAGTCCGGCGGTGAACCTGGAATGTTCGATAGCTTCTCCGAGCGGTCGCCGGTAATGGTTGGTACCGCCTGCATCAACCCCAGGGTGTAGGGATGCTGCGGCCTGGCAAACAGCTCGTGCACGGGCGCATATTCGACGATATAGCCGGCGTACATCACCGCCACGCGGTCGCAGAACCCGGCAACGAGCGCCAGTTCGTGCGTGATCAGAATCACGGCCATGCCCAACTCGCGCCGCAACTCCGCTAGCAGTTCGATCACCTGGGCTTGAATCGTCACGTCCAGTGCGGTCGTCGGCTCGTCGGCAATCAGCAAGTCAGGCTGGCACGAAATGGCCATGGCAATCATGGCTCGCTGCTGCATGCCGCCTGAGAGTTGATGCGGATAATCCTTCACCCGTTCGTCAGGCGCCGGAATCCCCACGGTGTCCAGCAATTCCACCGCCTTGGCACGAGCTTGCTGCCGGTCCAGTCCCAAATGAAGCCGCACCGACTCTTCGATCTGCCGACCCACCGGAAACACCGGGTTCAGCGAACTCATGGGATCCTGGAAAATCATCGCAATCTGCTTGCCGCGAATCTGCCGCATCTCATCCCCGTCGACGTCGAGGAGATTCTGACCTCGAAACTCGATCGAGCCACGAGAGACCTTTCCGGCCGGCCGCGCGACCAGCCCCATGACTGCCAGCGAACTCACGCTCTTGCCGCAACCGGATTCGCCGACGATTCCAAGCGAATCGCCGGAATTCAGCTCATACGAGATCCCATTCACGGCGTGGACAACACCTTCGTCGGTGTCGAACTCCACTGCCAGATCGTCTACGCGTAGCAGGGCGCCGTTCTCTGTCATTGAATCCTCGCGTCTGCTCGCTGCCCGTATCGCGGCAGCCAGTATGTGCGGTAACGCTCGTCGCAGTCCTTTGAGCAGAACTGATGTCCGTCGCCTGCCCGCCAGATGTCACTCGGGATGACCTGTCCGCAAAACTCGCAGTTGGTCACGTCGGTCTGCCACCAGTCGCCGGCCACGTGCTCCCACCGGCCGCCCGCCGGAGGTCGCTCCTCGGACTTCGCCAGCAACGGCTGGCCGCCGACACGACCTGTGGATTGCCCCGCAGGCTCGGAAGTCCGAAGCGCTGCCGTCGTCTCCTCGTCAACGACGAATCGTCCGTCGGCTTCCTCGATTGCGACGCGATACACTTCGCGCGCCGCCGGGACTGACACAAACCTCTCGCTCACGTCGCGCAGCACCTGGTCGGGCTCCCGAAGTTCGGGCGCACCGTAGCCTCCGCCGCCGGGACTGCCAATCAACACCTCGTCACCCTCGCGGAGTTCGATGTTCGCGATGCGCGAATTGCTCGTCGTACCAAACGCTTCGCCAAAGGTCTGAAACGTCGGCGTTCCGACCCTGCGGACCAGCAGTCGCGACGAATCGCCCGTGTGTCCTCCATATAGGCCCCACGGCCGCGACACCATGCGGTCGAATAGCGCCGAGACGGTGATGGAGGGGGACCGGACTTCAAGGATGCGGTCGGACCCGAGGCCTCCTCGCTGCGCACCCGCTCCGCCGGAATCGGTACGCAAGCGATAGGCGCGCGCCATGAACGGATAACGAGTTTCAAATATCTCCACCGGTGTTGCGGGGCAATTGCCGTTGGGGACGACCTGGTGGCTATTGCCGTCGGCCGCGGCCCGACCGCCCCAGCCTACCCCGTCGAAGTGATAGTGGACGTAGTAGTGGCCCGTGTCGGGATGTGTGCCGCCGAAGAGAAAGTTGCACGACGTGCCGCCGGTCGCCGCAGACACGCGTTCCGGCACCGCCTGCGCCAGCGCCCCCATCACGATCCCCCAGATCCGCGGATGCGTCTCCGTGTTGCCGCCTACCGAGGCTCCCGGATGGATCACATTCACGATCGAGCCCGGCCGCGCAATCACCGTGATCGGCCGATAGGCCCCGTCGTTATGCGGCACGTCGTTGTCCGCGAAGTGGAAGATCGCGTTGTACACGCCGGACGCCGTCACGCCGTAGGTGCAGTTCAACACGTGCGCCGCCTGCGGACCGCTTTCCGTGAAGTCCGCCACGATCTCGCCGTCGTTCACGATCAGCCGCAGCCGAATCCAGTCCCGCGCCGGCGGATCGCGCGCATCCTCCATGTGGTCGGCAAACTCATATTCCCCGTCGGGAATCGAGCGAATTTCGTTCCGCATCCAGCGCTCGGCGTGGTCCATGAGCGCATTGCTCACCTGGCGCACCGTCTCCAGGCCAAACGCGTCCAGCAACTCGTGGCAGCGCCGCTCGGCCACGGTCAACGAAGCGATCATGGCGTGCAAGTCGCCCCAGGAGTACCGGGGCGCGCGGTGGTTCGACATGATCACGCGCCAGACGTCGTGGTTGTACTCGCCCTCGCGCATCAGCCAGACCGGCGGCAGCCGCAGGCCTTCCTGGTACACCTCGGTCGCCGTGGCGGCAAACCCGCCAACGGCCATGCCCCCGATCTCCACCAGGTGCGCAATGTTGGCCACGTAGCCAAACAGCTCGCCCTCGTAGTACACCGGCTTGATGACCACGTGCTCGGGCATGTGTACGCCCCCGCGGTACGGGTCGTTGTGCACGATCACGTCGCCGGGTTTAACAGCGTCCTCACCGAGCTCCGCGATCAGCCACTTCACCACGAACCGAATCGCGCCCACCTGGGCCGGACAAAACTCCGTCTGCGCCAGCATTCGACCCTCGCGGTCAAACAGAACACACGAAAAGTCGCGGCTCTCGCTGAAGATCGGGGAGTAGGCCGTCCGCATCATGGTGGTGCCCATTTCGCGACACACACCCACCAGCCGGTTGTAGAGCACCGTCTGCGTCACCAGGTCGCGCGCCGGATCATTGCCCGCCGCTCCCAAGGAGTTACTCACGCCCACACCAGGCGCGCTAGCCCGCGCTCGCCGACGGTCAGCACCTGACCCGGATGGACGAGCGTGGTGGAATCCAACTCTTCAATCACGGCGGGACCCTCAATCACGTCGGCTGGCGATAGCTCGCTCCGCTCGAAGATCGGACACGCCACGGGCGCTTGCGGCTCGAAGTAGACCGCCCGGCGAGCGCGGGCCGCGGCGGGTGCCTGCGGTGTCAGCTTCGACAGGCGCGGCTTCGAAGACTCGCCCACCGCGCTCACGTTCAGTTGCACGACTTCAATCACCTCGCTCGCGATTCGATAGCCGTACTCCGCCTCGTAGTGCCGCTCGAAGCCGTCGATCAGCCGCTGCCACGAGTCCTGCGTCAGCGTCCCATCCGGAATCGGGATCTCCTCCTCGTAGTTTTGCCCCAGGTACCGCATGTTTGCTGACCGCCGAATAGTCGGCTCGCCGCCGAACCCTTCGCGGCCGAGATCCTCAACCGCTTCCCGCACCAGCGTTTCCAGGCGCCTATCCAGATCCGCCAAATCCGGGTTGTCGGAGCGAACCAGGTGCGTCCACGTCTTGTCCACGCGGATATCCGCCAGCAGCGTGCCAAAGGCCGAACAGAGACCCGGGTGCGGCGGAATCAACGTCGCCCGCGTCCCAATCACCCGGGCAATCGCCGCCGCGTGCAGAGGGCCGGCGCCGCCAAATGCCACAAGGCTGAACTCCCTCGGGTCCAGTCCGCGCTGCACCGTCAAGAGCCGCATGGCTTCCGCGATGTTTTCGACCGCGATCTCAACGACGGCGTGCGCTGTGTCGATCGGCGCAAGCCCTACCTGCCGGGCCACGCGTGCAATCGCCCTGTGCGCCAGGTCGGCGTCCAGCGGCAGATCACCGCCGAGAAAATTGTCCGGATTCAGCCGGCCCAAGACCACGTTGGCGTCCGTCACTGTGGCTTCCTGGCCACCTTGGGCGTAGCACGCCGGACCCGGAACCGCGCCGGCGCTCTGCGGCCCAACCTGCAGGAGGCCGCCTTTGTTCACCCAGGCAATTGAACCGCCGCCTGCCCCCATCGTCGTCATCTCGATAAAGGGCGCGGCCACGGGCAGGCCAAACTCAATCTCCCAGGCTGTCGTGTAGCCAACGCGTCCGTCCGATACCACGCCCACGTCGGTGCTTGTCCCGCCCATGTCGAACGTGATGACATTCGACGCGCCGGCCTCCTCGCCAAACGCCTGCCCGGCAATGATCCCCCCGGACAGACCCGACAGGACCGTCTGCACGGGACGTTCACCGGCCGTATCCGCCAGCATCTGCCCACCGTTGGACTTCATCACTGACCAAGACCTCGAGAATCCGCGTTCGCGCAGCCCCTGATCCAGCGAGCCAATGAATCGGCTCAACAGCGGCTTAACCGCCGCGTCCGCAATCGTCGTGCTGGCCCGTTCGTACTCACGCCAGATTGGCGCGACCTCGTGCGATGCGGAGATCGGGATATCCGGAAACGCCGCCGTCAGCGCCTTGCGCACCACGGTCTCGTGGTGCGGATGCACGTATGAGAACAAAAAGTTCAACGCAAACGCGACGTCCGCCGACTCCACATCCGTATCGGCCAGCCGATCACGAATCGCCTCAATCAAGTCCTCGATCCCCTCGCGGGTCAGCGGTGTCACGGTCTCGCCGCGGTAGTCGATCCGCTCGCGAATCCCCAGGCAATCCCGCCGCGCCACCAGCGGCAGTGGACGCTCCCAGTCCAGGTCGTAGTGGAACTTGCGATCAACCCTCTGCAGGAACGGGACGTCCTCAAAGCCGTCGGTTGTTATGTAAAGCACCCGTGCCCCGCGCCGTTGCAGCAGCGCGTTGACGGCAACAGTGGTGCCCAACACCAGGTAGCTCGCGAGGGCGGGATCCACCCCAGCCTGCTCCAGCGCTGCCAGGATCGCCCGGCTCGGTTCGTCCGGTGTGGACGGCAGCTTGACGACCTTGACCTGCCCCGAGTCCTCGTCCATCACGACCAGGTCGGTGAACGTGCCTCCTGTGTCAATGCCGATCCGAAAACCCAAGCGGCGCCGTCCTGCGTCTGGTGCGCTCGGCTCATGCTCCAATCGCACGCCAAGCTGCCGAATCTCGACAACAATGCGCCGCGCCCCCATCTCCGGCTGAGCCGTTGGGGACGGCGCGGCGGGGCAACCTATCGGCTGAGCCGCCGAAGCGTCAACCGTCGCGCAATTCGGATCATGTGCGCGGGGCGCGTAGCATACGCGGCGACCGAAGCGACAACGGTGCAGTTACGAACCAGCAAGCCACCTACGCCGCCACCTCACCGATTCGCGCCGCCGTCGTCGGCCCCGGAACGATCGGCCGAATCCACGTCGATGCCCTACGCCGCAACGGCGTGGACGTCGTCAGCGTCGTGGGGTCAACGCCGGAACGGGCTCACGCAGCAGCCGCTGTTCTGCGCGTGCCGCACGCCGACGCCAGCCTTGCCGCGGCGCTCGACCGAGGCCTCGACGCCGTCCACGTCTGCGCACCCAACGCCCTGCACCGCAGACTTGTCCTCCAGGCCGTAGAGCATGGCGTTCACGTGGTCTGCGAAAAGCCCTTGGGCATCAATGTCGCCGAAGCCGCCGACCTCGCGTCCGCCGCACACGCTGCGGGCGTCATCCACGCCGTCTGCTTCAACAACCGCTTTTACCCACTCGTCCAGGAAATCTCCGCCCGCCGCCGCGAAGGCATGCTTGGCCGGACGTTCCTCGTCCGCGCCTCCATCGCCGACGACACCCTCTGGCACCGCAACGACTGGGACTGGCGGCTCGACCCGACCATCGGCGGACCGACCGTGGTTACATCAACCACCGGGAGCCATTTGCTGGACCTCGTGATGTTTCTCATCGGCGCCCGCCCAACCGCCCTGTGCGCGACCTTCGGTACCGCGCACAGGGACCGTCGGCCGTCAGGTTCGGACGATGCGGAGTCGACAGCCCCTGCTGGCTCCGCCCGGGACGACCTGGCCGGACTCCTGGTTCGCCTTTCCGATGGAACGCAGGCCGTGCTTTCACTGTCACATGTGGCGGCCGGCCATCCCTACCGGGTCCAGGTCGAGATTGACGCGGAGGACGCTGGCGTCAGCTGGGACTCCGAACGACCCAACGAGCTCTGGATCGGACACCGGGACGAGCCAAACGAACTCGTAGTGGCCGACCCGCGCCACATGAGTCCCGATGCCCGGCGCTTCGTGGAGAAGGCCGGCGCCTACCGCGAAGGTTTCGACGAGACCTTCCGCCTACTCTTCCGCGAAGTCTATGCCGACATTGCTGACGGCAATGGCACGTCAGCCCAATACCCGACCTTCGGTGACGGCCACCGACAGCTCGTCGTGCACGAAGCAATCCAGACCAGCGTTGCCGAACGCCGCTGGGTCGACCTCGACTGGTCAGACGTCGACCGAGTCGCCTAACTCTTCGCGCCAGTCGGGTCCGACCGCACGACCTGCCCATTCCGCATCACAAACGCCACGCGCTGTAGCACTGAGAGATCACGCCGGGGATCCCCAGGTACGGCGATCAAGTCAGCGCACCTGCCTACCGTGAGGGTTCCCGTCTCTCCGTCAACTCCAAGCATTCGCGCAGCCTCCCGAGTTCCTGCCGCCAGCGCCGCTTCTGGCGTGAGCACCCGGCCCAACAGCTCGATCTCCAGCGCGTTGCCCGGACCGTGCGGAGTATGCGAATCCCCCACGGAATCGGTGCCAACGGCATAGCGAATCCCGGCTGCCACGCCCCGCCGCAACGTGTCAAACTGCACCCTCGCCGTCGCCTGCGCCGCGGGCGCTGCTCGCACTGCACGCGTTCGCAGCGTGGGAACAATCCATGCGCTACTTGCGGCTACGAGATCGCACACCGCATGGCTGAGCCCGTAACCGTGCTCGATCGTGTCCACGCCCGCCGCCACGCATCGCCGCACGGCCTCCGAGCCAATGGCGTGTGCCGCAACCGGAAGTCCCAGCCCATGCGCCGCCTCGCAGACCGCTCGAATCTCATTGACGGTCAGGGTCGGGGTGTCGCCGAAGCCCTCATCTCGCGGTCCAGTCGATGCCCCGATCTTTACGACGTCGACGCCCTCATCGTGCAGGCGACGCACGGCCTCTCGCGCCGAATCGACTCCGCGAACCACCCGCGCCTCCCACCACGACGGCTGAGGAATCAGCCACGGTCCGCGCGCTCCGGTCAGTCCGACATGTGCTGCCAGGATTCGAGGCACTGTCGATGGATTGGTGGAGCTCGAGTCGCGGATCCATGGTGTGATCGGTGACCCAAGATCCCGCACCGTCGTGAACCCCGCGTGCAGCAGGTCTCGTGCCTGCTGCCTGGCACGCGCCAGTCGGGTCTCAAAGCCAGCCGGGGTTGCGTCCCCGGGCTCCAGTCCCCACAGGTGCAGGTGCGCGTCGATCAGGCCCGGCATCACCCAGTACTGACGAAGATCGATCACCCGGCATGTGCGGTCCTGCGGCAGCCCCTCCGATTTCCGGCACGATGCGATGCGCCCACCCACAATCCGCACTTCGACATCCGCCAGCGACGCAACGCCAGTGCCATCCAACAAGTGACCTGCCAGCAATACGGTGTCAGGCGGTGAGTTAGCCATCCACCTCGCCCCTTCGCCGCAGCTCCCCGGCGCACCGTATGAGGCCCTGCCCGCCACACGGCGTACTGATACGCTTTCGCCGCTGGCGAATCACCTCCCTGCTCTCTGGCAGGCGCGCACAGAAACGAGCGGCACCGTGGCGCGGATCGACTGTCTTTCCATGATCCTGGACGACGACATCGCCGAGCGCGAAAACTTCGGCTGGCGCGTCGAGCCCGCCACGCCCGATCCGGCCAACCCCCTTATCGAACCCGAGATGCCCTGGGACCAGGGAGCGGTGTTCGCCCACGGCACGTTTCTGAAGGACCCCATTGATGGGCTCTGGAAGGGCTGGCACGTCTGCACCCCGTCGGAGGGTCGCAACTTCGAAGCCTATCGTCGCCTCTGCTATTCGGTGTCCGAGGACGGCGTCAACTGGACACGCCCCGAGCTCGATCTCAACTCTTATGAAGGGCATCCGAAGACCAACATCATCTTCGACTTCGATTCCGGCGGCTCCTCGCAGTACGCCTCGGTCCTTATTCACCCCGACGCCGAACCCGACCAGCGCTACGAGATGTTCATCATCCGCGCCCCGTCCCGCCGCCCCCAGAACCTGGGCTCAGGCTGGATTCCCGGTCTCCCGCGCGAACCCGGCGCCGACTCGCACCCCTACGCGACCTATCGCTACCACTCGCCCGACGGCATTCATTGGACCGCCGTCGAGGGCCCGCTGCTTCGAATCATGGCCGTCGGCGACCGCCTGATCATGCCCTACACCACCCCAATGGGAGGCGCCGACCAGGCTTCCTACTACCTCCTTGAGGACGGCACCTACGAACTGATGCAGAAGGTTGGCACCGAAATGCATCCCGGCGGCTACGTTCCGTACGACTGCTTCTTCCCATACGGTCGCCGCGTATTGGCCCGGCGCACCAGTCCCGACGGATCCAGCTGGACGCCTCCCGAAGTCATCGTCGAGCCCGACTGGAAAGACCCCCACGACCAGCAGTTCATGGAACTGATGCCCCACACGGTTCGCGGCGGCCACATCGGCCTACTCTGTTGCTACAACGTCCGCGAGCAGACCATCGACTGGCAGTGGGCCGGCAGCCAGGATCGGCGCATCTGGAACCGTCCCTCCCGCCGGCCAACACTGCCGAACGCCCCGCTGGGCGACTACGGCGGCGGCATGCTCTGGCCCACCCACCAGCTCATCGAGGACGGCGACCGGATTTACATGTACTACAGCGGTCTCGAAGGTGTGCACGGCGACGTTTACAGCATTGAGCCGTCCCTCAAGACCTTCTACGGCGCCATCTGCCGCGCGAGCTGGGAGAAGGACCGCTACTGGGCCGCCGTTTCGGCCACCGGTGGACCTGAACCTGCCGTATTCACCACCAACGTCCTCCCCGTCGGCGGCAGGCGCCTCGTGCTCAACGCCGCAACATCCACCGTCAAGGAAGGCGAACTGACGGCCGAACTGATCGACGCCTCCGGCCGCGCAATCGACGGATTCAGCGCCAGCGACTATCAGCCCTGGCACGGCGACTCCAAGTCGCAGCCCGTCCGCTGGTCCGGCGGCGACGCCTGTCCCGTCGACAATGCCGCCGTGCGATTCAGCCTCCAGCGCTCCCGCCTGTACGGATTCGCCTTCGAGTGAGCATCCGCGTCGCGCTACCCGAAGGAGTTCGCTGCGCGGTCGCTCTCAGCTACGACCTCGAAATGTGCGCCGGCTACTCGCCGACGCTCGTCAACCATGGCCGCATCATGCCGCCGCTGCGCGACTACACCCTCGACCTCTGCGCCGTCGCTAAGGAGTTCGACGTCAGCCTGCAGTTTTTCTACGTCGGCAACGGCCTCGAGGAGCCGGACATCGACTACCTCCACGAAGTCCTGCGCCGCGGCCATGTCATCGACAATCACACCTACAACCACGTGCACTTGTCCATGCAAGACACCAAACTCCTTCGGCAGGAGCTCGAACTCACCAACCGCCGCCTGCGCCAGCGCCTCGGCGTCGAGTCAACCGTCCTCCGCGGTCCCGGTGGCCTGCCCGGCGGTCTCAACATGCTCTACGCCAATCAGCAGGCCGTCCTGGAGAGCGGCTTCCGCTGGGTCAGCAGCCACATGGACAGCACCATGGGCCTCTACGACGCTGAGCACGACGCCGCGGCGCCCGGTCGCCTCCAGGCCTACGCCTATCCGAACGGTCTGATCGAACTGCCCATTCAGGGCTGGATGGACCGTATCTTCTTTGACTTCCACCGCTGCCGAGACCTGGACGCCCAGGACGCCTGGCGACGCGCGGAAGGCCACCAGCCCGTCCCCGACAGCTGGGCGTGCCCCTGGACGAGACCTACGGATTTGGACGACTGGATCGCCTACAACCTGTCCGCTCTCGATTACGCCTACGACCACGGCCTCCTCTGGACCCCGGTCTGGCACCCCTACACCCACTACCTGCACGATCCCGACAATCGCGCCCTACCCGCGCTCCTTGAGCATGCGCGCACCAAGGCTGACCCCGTGCTCGTCTGCACCGTCCGACAGGCGGTCGGCTTCCTGGAGATCGCCGCCTAAACTCGCAGCTGTCCGATCAGGTCTGCCCCGGCGGCAACCCGATCGTCGGCCTGCCCCGCGACTCGTAGCCGTAGTCGGCCATCAGCACCGACTCATCCCTCCACGGCTCCGTCTCAAACTCGATCCGCTTGGTGCGCGCCGCCAGGCCCGAGCAGTGCTGCGCCAGCACCTTGAAGATCTCGTTCGCAATCACCCGGTGCCCCAGGTCGTTCGCGTGCACCCCATCGTGATGCACCAGCCACTCCGCGCCGCCGTACGCGTTGTACACGTCGACAAACAGGCAGCCCGTAGCCTCCGCCACCTGGGCCGTCACAAAGTTGAACGACTCAAAAATCGCATGGTTGGCGAACCCAAAGTGGTCGTACGACGTGAAGTCAGTCATGAAGTACGGACCGGGCAACACGATCAGCGGATCGCATTCCGCCCGGATTGCGGTAATTACGCTCGTCAGCTCCTCTCGAAACATCTCGACCGGCGTACCGCCCCGCGCGTCGTTCAGCCCATACGAAATCACCAGCAGGTCCGGGTCGTGCGCGATCACGTGCTTTCCAACCCGCTCGCTCGCCGCCGGTTTGCCCGAGTACTCGTACAACGGGGCCCGCGTCGAAATCACGTTCGCCCCGATTCCGCTGTTCACCAGCGTGACCGGCTCGTCCTGAAAGTCGCTGATCAGGTCGGCCAACACATTCGCCCAGCAACGCTCCCGTGACGAACTCCAGCCCCCCGCCGTCGTGCTCTCCCCAAGCGTCACCAGGGTCCGAAACGGTCCCGAGTGCCGATCATGCAATTTCGCACTGCCTTCCACGCTCAAAGCTCCCGTCTCATTGTCAACCTGGACGCGCAATCGTCGGCTTCCGCCGGTGATGGTCAACACGCGGCAAGTACTCCCGCTCAGACATCTCGCGCCCAAACTCCACCAGGTTGTTCACGGCCTCCTCGAACAGCAGCTTGCCCTTCGCCGCCGTGGCCACGGTCGGCGTGCCCTGCGTCCCGTCGGGCGTATACGTGCTCGTGTAACCGTCCATCTTCACCGGTCCCGACCCAAACAGGTCCACCCAGTGGTACTTGGACTCCTGGTGGTTCGTGTCGGTCACCTGGTCCACCGCCAGGTCCAGTCGCACCGCGTCGGCATCCAGGTGCAAAGCAATCGCCGTCTCGGCCTCGCCCGCATGCGCCGCGCCGCCCGGGAACTCCGAGTCCCGCCAGGTCTCCATGAATCCCGAGTTGGCCTGCGTCAGGTTCCACCAGCTCGCCATCGCCGCCCACGCGTCCGACTCCAGCATGATCCGTCGAACCGCGAGCTCCGTCGGCTGCTGGTTCGAACCGTGCCCGTTGATGAAGATCAGCTTCTTGAACCCGTGGTAGACCAGGCTCAGCCCGATATCCACCAGGTACCGGATAAACGTCTCGTGATGAATCGTCATGGAGCCGGGAAAATCCATCACGTGCGACGTGTAGCCGTACGACACCGGCGGCATCGCCAGCAGCAGCCCGTTCGAGCGACGCGCCGCCTCGTCCACGATCGAGGTTGACGTCCAGCGGTCGATCTTCAACGGCAGGTGCGGCCCGTGTTGCTCGATCGTGCCAACCGGCAGCACCGGAATCCGACCCGCCTCGACCGCGTCGTTGACTTCTGGCCACGTCAGATCCTCGAATCGAAAGTCCTCAAGCATTGAGTGGACTCCTCAACTGCGCTATCCGCGTAGGATACGCACCGCGATGGATACCTCGCCTGCCGCCGGGAGGACCGCCGGATGGCCTCAACCCGCATCGTCCCCAGTCCCTACGGCGACGTGGAACTCGGCGTCTTCCACGAGGTCCTCTCCATTCCCGGTCGCTACCTCAACGATCATTGCCTCATCCGCCACAACGGCCTCTGGCATATGTTCGGAATTACCGGATCTGTCGAAGATTCCACCCGGCGCGAAACCGCCTTTGCCCACGCCATCAGCCCCAACCTCAAGAACTGGGAGATTCAGCCCGACCCGCTCCAGGCAACCGGTGCCTGGCCCGAGAATCTCGGCATCATCGCCCCCTATGTCATCGAACATCAGGGCCGCTTTTTCATGTACTACAGCGGAGTTGACGAGTGGACAATCCAGCGTCTCTGCCTGGCCACTTCACACGACCTCTACACCTGGGACCGGTACCCCGGCAATCCGATCATCGTTCCTTCCCTCACGTGGTCCAGGTGGCCCGGCTACGGACTACCGAACACGTCCGAACTCGGCGTCTCGGCCCCTGAGATGGGCGGGCCTGGCCGCCGCCGGTTCTCCCGGCTCTTTGACGGCACCTACGGCGGCTGCCGCGACCCGCACGTACTCCAACTCGACGACGGTACCTTCGCCATCTACTGGGTCTCTCGCCTTCAGGAGAGACTCGGCCACAACCGCGTCTGCGTCGCCGCCTCGATATCGCCTGACCTCCTCCACTGGCAGGAGGTCGGACCGATCTTCTCCACCGAGGCTTGGCCTTTCGACGAGGAACCGACCCTCGAGGTCGAATCCCCTTGCGTCATCCGTAAGGACGGCCTCTACTGGCTCTTCTTCAAACACGGTTGGTGGACTCACTACGTCTCGTCGGCGTCGCCCCTCGACTTCTCGAATCAACCCATCTCCCGCCTCGGTTTTGTCCATGCTGCCGAGGTCTTCCATTGGCGCGACACCTGGTGGATCACCCACTGCTCCGGCGACCCGGCCGAGTTCAGATACCGCAAGTCCAATCGAACGCGCGGCCTCCATCTCGGCCGGCTCGACTGGCCCACCGGCGGCACGCCACGCTTGGCAAACGACTAAATCGGCGGGGCCGAACCGCCATCCACGAGACCTATCAGTTCCCCCAACTGATCCCACTGCGCGGCTGGAACGCTCCGCTCTTTTCACCGCCATATCGGCTATCGTCCCCACCGCACGCGGCGGCAACGAGAAGAGCCACGGTAACCAGCAGGCCAGCCTGGATCGCCCGAAGGCATGGAATGCGAGAAAGACCCGGCATTGGTGAGCTTGGCAACCTGAACTGACGAATTCAGCCTAGCAGAGCCCCGCCTATGCCCTTTGACGAATCCCGCATAGGCCTTACCGGAGCGATTCGCACCCTCGCGCTACGGTGCTGCTTGACAGAACTTGCAAACTGTCGTGGACTATCCTCAAGTACCCGTCGATCCGATAGCTGGCTCTGGGTGATCCAATGGCGGTGAAATGCTTAACCTGCGGCACGAGGCAGCCCCTAGTGCAGGACGCATTCCGTGCTGGCTGGCTTCGTGTCACCGCTGGCGACGGTAAAACGGTCACTTGGTACTGTCAGATGCATCATCCAAAGCCGGCGCCCCGGCCGCCCAGAGCGCCGTTCCAGACCCCCCTCTCCAGCAACGCCCAGCGGTCGGCCAAGCGGTAGCGTTGGGCTAAAGCCGAATTCGAGCGGTCGCTGGCCTTGATCAGCGTTGCTGTCTCAGACAGACAACACTCCAGATTGAATGCTCGTCTCCGCATGCGCGTTTCATCGGCAGTCGGTCTTTCGCCGCCAATGCGGGCCCTGCTCCTGTCGTGCTGGTTTCGGGGCGCCGTCGCCGCATTAGCCTGGATACGTTCAGTTGGCCCAGTGCGGTCACTCGTGCTGGCGGCGGGTACTGGAGTCAGTTCCACACCTTCGGCTACATAGGCGGAGTTGGGCATACGCGCAGCTATCCGCTCATCATCGGCAGCACGTATCCGGCAACGCGAGTCGTTAGATTCGCTGAGCCGGCCCACGTGGCCAACATTGTCGGCGCTACTTAGGCCGTCCCGGCCAGCGTAGCCCCCTTCAATTTAGGTTGGCTGCTGACGCGATCTCGCTTGGCGGTTCTGCTGGCCACCGTCGTGTTCGCCACGGGCTACAGCATTTGGACGGAAGCAAGCACGTTGGATTCGTTAGCGAGCAGCCACTGCCGGTATTCCTGCTCATTCCGCACATGACGACCAGCCCACTGGGCCTCGCCTCCTCGCCGTGGCGTTCGCAACCGGTCTTTCGCTCATCAGTCACAGTCTCAGCATCTTCATGCTCCCAGCAACTGTCGAGTATGCGGCGAGTCGCCGTTTCCGTGGCATAGCGCGCCCGGGCACAGTTGCTCGCGTCGACGCGGCGTTCACACTAGGCCTCACACCCTGGCTTCACTTTCTGCCTGCACTCGGTTCCTGTGCCCATCGACCATCCTGTGAATCTGACTCGACTCTGCCTCCTCTATCTCGGACGCCGGGTGATCGATAGATAGCTTCCAAAGGAGAACCAAGCTAACGCTTCCGGTCAGATGCTGGCACCCGGCCGCCAAAGGCTCACCGCCGAGTGGCCGTCATTCACCCACGACACGCTATCCGAGTACGGATGAGTCTGGATCATGCCCGCGCTTGTCGGATGGGTCGCAAGCGCCCCCGTCTCGCCGCATGGACCGCTTGGGCTGGGCTGGGGACCTTGTGGTTCTCGCTCGTCACGTCGCCCTTGCTGGATAGCGATCGCTACTCTTCCGTCACCTACGCATCTATTGCCGTCTGTCTGGCCGCCGGCGTTGGATGGGTCGCGGGCAACTCCGGCACTGGTTGCCAAATTCTCCCCCGATCCCATGAAGCTCGCTTCGCTCGCCATGACCCGTGTCGTTCCCTTCACCGCCGGCCTGCGAATCCACCAGCAACTCACCGGACCAGCGCGCATCTACGTAGTCCGGCTAGGGGAAAACACCGATGAACAGGCCTCAGTCGGCCTCGGCATCGTGCGTCACACGGAATCGGGCAGTGTCCACTTCACGAACTGGACCTCCTCCTAGTACTCCCGCCACGCGGGACATGCCCTGGGCCTTCATCGAGGGCTGAGCATTGAACCCGTGGACTATGGAAGTATCGGATTCAATCGCGCCAAAGAAATCCTCGCCAGAGGCCGCCGTCTCTACCTGCAGCGCCCGATCCGGCAGTACAAAGACGCTCTCAACGTCGTCAAGCACGCCGGTGTCCTCTACGAGGTCTTACCCAACACCCAGGCCGCAGCCCTAGTGTTCATCAAGATCGATATCGCATCAGCGGATATCCTGCGCACGCTGTCATTCGCCACCGGGCCGGGAAGAGTTGCTAAAGCATGGCTGACACGATTGATCAGATCACCCTAGCCCCCATCCCTGCCCGCCACTGGACGGAACTCGGTCGCAACGCCTACACCCCCGAGGGCCTGGGCGAAACTCGCACCGAATGGCTCGTCCGCGCCCGAACCACCGGCGGCGTGGAAGGCCTGGCTAATGCTCGCCAGAGAGTCTCCGCCGAGGGCGGCAGCGTCGCACGTCTCGTCGCCGACCTGCGCGAAGTCTTTCTCGGTCGATCGGTCGACTCCCTTCTTGAGATTGCCGATGGTCATGCCGTGGCTGCGGGCTCGGAGGTTCGCCGGGCGTTCATGACGTGGGGCTGGATGGACACCTTGGCCATGGACCTCATGTCTCGTACTCGCGGCGAATCGATTGCCACCATGCTTGGCGGACGCCGCCGCGACCGCATCCCGGCCTACGAGTCCACGACGTACTTTCAGGACTTGCTCAATCCCCACCGTGGCCTGGCCGAGGTCGTCACTCACGCGTCCCGCGGCTTCGCGGACGGCTTCCGACAATTCAAGATCAAGGTTGGTCGCGGCGGCCGAGCCATGACACCAGCGGACGGACTTCGGCGCGACATCGACGTCGTTCTTGGCATTCGCGACGCGCTGGGACCCGACGTCGAACTCATGGTCGACGCCAATTTTGGCTACGACGGCCAGCCCGAGAACCTCGCGGCGTTCATCCGCGCCACCAGTCCCGCCCGGCTCACCTGGCTTGAGGAAATGGTCACCGCCTCCGTGGAGGCGTACCAGACCCTCCGCGACCTCCAGGCCACCCACTGCCCCGAAACCCTGCTGGTAGCTGGCGAAGTGGACGGCAACCCGCCCTCAGGCGCTTTCGTGGACCTCATCGATCAGCAATTGATCGACGGCTACCAGCCCGACATCGTCCGCATCGGCCACCTGCGCTGGAAGCAGTTGGAGTCCCGCCTCGCCGAGCGCTCGATCCTCCCCATCCCCCACAACTTCGGCAACGGCCGTTTCGGTCTCATCGCCGGGCTTGCCCTCGCGACCAGCCTGGACTCCTGGGTCACCCTCGAGGACGAGCGCATACGGCCCAGCGTGTATGCCGACGACGCGTTGACGGTGATTAACGGCGCCTATTGGGCTCCCGATGGCCCTGGTCTCGGAGTCGAAGTAAATGACGACGCCTACAAGCGAATCGGCGCGCCAAACGAGGTGGTAATCCGCGCATGAGAATCTTGATGACCGGCGCCACCGGACGCATCGGAGCCAACGTCGGCCGGCGCATGATCCAGAACGGCCATAGCCTTCTCGGCTTCACCGTACCCGGCGACCCACAGGCTTCCAAGCTTGCCGCCATCGGCGCCGACGTCATTGAAGGCCATCTCGAGTCAATCGACGACATCCGGGGTGCCATGGCCGGCGTTGACGCCGTCTTTCATCTCGGGGCCGCCTTCCAGGCTGGCGGACCCTTTACGCCTGAGCAATACATGCAGATCAATGTCCAAGGCACCTTCAATGTCTTCGAGGCCGCCCGCGAGCGCTCCGGTGCCATTCGGCACATCGTCTTCTCCAGCACCGACGCCACCCTCGACAAGTACCCACCCGAAGGCAACCCCGAAGTCCTCAACGAGCAATCGCTCACCCAGACCCAAACCGACTGGTACGGCTTCACCAAGATCCTCGGCGAGCGCCTGGCCGACCGCTACGTGCGCGCCGACGGCCTGCCAGTCACCGTCTTCCGGTTTCCCTGGGTCTGGGGCGCCGGAGAGTTTTTGGACTTTCCCCACTTTCGACTCTCATTCTTTCTTGAGAGCTTCCGCCGCAGCAGTGACCCGGCCGCGCGACGGACGCTCGCCACGCTTGAGTCCCTTGACGACGGAACCGACCCACTTGTGATAGCCCTCGACGCCAACGGCCGCTCATGGAAGAAACACACCCTCGACGTCCGCGACATCGTCCAGGCCTTCGACCGCGTACTCGGTGTCGAACAAGCGTGGGGTGGCGTTTACCAGCTCGGCGGTCCCGAACCATTCACCTGGCGCGAAGCCGTGCCGGTCGTGGCAGAGGCCCTTGACCGGCGCGTTGTCGAAGCCCGAATGGCTGGCATGCCCCCGACCTTCTACGAATTTGATCTCTCAGCCGCCCGCCGTGACTTTGGGTTCGAGCCGCAATTCAGTTGGCGCTCCACCCTCGAGGAGGCCGTGCGCTATGTCCGGTCGGGCGACAGCGCGATCGTTCCCACAACCGTCTCTGCACCGGATCAGTAGACGGCACGACACAGCAAGTGAGCGGCGGAAACCCGCAGGACGCCCGTCAATCCCACACCACCCGCCTGGCTGGAGCATGTGATGAGCAAGCCCCGGTTTCATAACCCCTGCGTCATTCTCAACCCAAGGGCCGCCAGCGGAAGAGCATTACACCTTTGGTCAAGCTTGCGCCCAACAGTTGAGAGCACGCTCGGGCCGGTTGACGTTCGGTTTACGGAAGCACCAGACCACGCCGCGACGTTGACGAAGGAGGCTCTTCAAGGCGGTGCGGACCTCGTGGTCGCCGTGGGGGGCGACGGGACGTTTAACGAGGTTGTCAACGGGTATCTCTCCCAGGGACTCCCGCTCAATCCCGACGCGTCGCTGGCATTTTGCCCCGCTGGCACCTGTAGCGACTTCAGGCGGTCAGCTGGCATTCCGAGATCTCCGCACGACGCCGCCAAAGCAGTTGCGAAGGTACCAGTGCGCAAGCTCGATGCGTGCGGCGTCCGCGTGACAAGGCCCAACGGCGACACGATCACGCGCTACTTCGCGAACGTCGCAAGCTTCGGCGTCGGCGGAGAGGTCTGTGTAGCAGCTAAGCACAACTTGCTCACGCCGGTGAACGGACGCGCGGCGTTTCTATGGGCGACGGCAAAGACACTGATTCGGTACCGTGCGAAGGATGTCTCTCTTACCCTTGACGACGAACAGCCTGGCCAGTTGCTGCGAGTAATGCAGGTCGCCCTAGGCAACGGTGCCTACCACGGCAACAGCATGAAAGTTTGCCCGCTGGCCTCACTCGAATCCGGCTGCATTGACCTGACGGTGATTCGGGAGACGGGATACTTGGACTTCCTGCGCTCTGTCCGGCTTCTCTATTCCGGCAACATTCTTTCGCATGCCAACTGCATCCACTATCGCGCGAAAAGTGTTACGGCCACGTCTACCGACCACGTCTTGGTCGAAGTTGACGGCGAGGCCGTTGGACAATTGCCCTGTACCGCTTGGGTCCTGCCAGGGGTCCTTTCCATGGCTGGAACAGAGGTCACGGGCTAGGTACAGGCCAATCGCAAATAGGCGGCAGGCAGCGTTCCGGCCGTGGCTAGTTCTGCCGAACCAGCGCCGCCGCCTCACGCCCGGCAATCCGCCCATAGGCGACGCCCACGCACAGCCCGCCTGTATAGCCGCGCGTGTACAGCCCCCCAACGTCCGCGCCGGCGGCAAACAGGCCCGGAATCGGCTGGCCAGCCAGATCCAGAATCTGGGCCCGCTCGTTGGCATGCGCCCCGCCGTACGTAAACGTGGCCCCTGGCAGGCAGCGAATTGCCCGAAACGGTGGGCTGTCTAGCGGCTGCAATCCGCCGCTCCGCGGCACGCTCAACATCGTCAGATCGTCCGCCGCCGCAGCCGCGTTGTGCTCGTGAAGCGTGGCCATCAGCGGCCCAGGCGACACGTCCCACCGCCGCGCCATCTCCGCCGCCAGCGTCTCGAGGTCCTCCGCCTCCAGGATCTCTCCCCCGGCGTTCGTGATGTTCTCTATCCGCCGGTCGACCGCCCCAGGACGCTCGCCCATGCCAGTCGCTCGGATCTTCCGAACCCGCTCGTCGAAGATGAGGAAGCAAAGCGCTTCCGGCTGATGCACCGTGGCGTGAACGGTCACCTCATCGCCCAGGAATTCGTCGTCAAACCGTTGCCCGTGCAGGTTCACGAACACCGAGTACTGGCTGAAGTCGGGCTTTACGCTGGCGAAGTTGTGTACCCCGGTCTTGGCCGGCGGCGCTGGAATCATGTGCCCGTAGAAACGCCCGAACGGCCCCGCCGTACCTGCGCCCGCCTCTAGCGCCGCCAGGAATCCATCGCCCGTGCTGTAGATGTTGCCGCGCACAATCACATGATGCGCCCAACGGCCAAAGTAACGGGCACGCAGGTCCGGGCTCGCCTGAAAGCCACCCGTCGCCAGCACCACCGCCCCGGCCGAGATTTCCACCGTTCGCCCGCCGCCCCGCGCTTCCACGCCAGCCACCGCGCCGTCTCGACCGAGGTGAATCGACCGTAGCCCCGTGCTCGTGAGGATCGTCCCGCCAGCCGCCGCCACGCTCGCGGCCAGGTCGTTCATGAACGTCCGTGAGTCCGGCCGGAACGCGTGCACGTAGCGGGCGAACTTGTAAGGCGTCGGGTCCAGTTGCTCCTCAATCTGCAGACCCAACGACTCATACCACGCCACTCCCCCCAGGTAGTTGTCTACCAGGGCCTGACCCATAGCTGCGTTTCCGCCTGGCTGCACGCTCAACCATGCGTCCACATCCGCCGCGGTCCACGCCGATCCCCCGGAAACGGCCGCCGACCCACCGATCTCGGGCGCCTTCTCGATCACCAGCACCGACGCGCCCTTCTCCAGCGCGGTCCGAGCTGCCGTCAACCCACCAATGCCGGCGCCAGCCACGACCACGTCCGCCTGCAGGTGATCGAATGCGTCCTTCATACGCCCAATCTCACGTGGTCGCGCACCGGCACCAAGCCTACGGAGGCTCAGCCGCCGCCGTCACCTCGGCGCCAGCCGTCGGCCGGGTATCGTGCCTCTGCGCCGACCGACATCTGCGGTGAATCCCGATGACAGACTCAGCCGCCTCGCCCGCCAAACCGCGCATCGTCCACCTCGGCCAGGGCATCGCCGAGCGTTCCGACTGGGGCACCATCGAGTGGCTGGCCAATCGCCGACTCACCCCTGGATCGGAAATGACATTCGGCCACGTCCGCCTCGAACCCGGCGCGTCCAATCCCCGACATCTCCACCCCAACTGTCACGAGCTGTTATTCGTGGTTGAAGGCGCCATCGATCACGAACTCGACGGCGCCACCGTCCGCCTCGAAGCCGGTGACCTCCTGCACATCCCGATCGGCGCGCCTCACCAGGCCCACAATCGCGACGCCCGACCCTGTGTGGTAGTCGTCACCTATTCAACGGAAGACAGGCAGACCCTGCCGGCCTGATCGCCATGTCGGGTTCCCGCGCCGCCTATCGCCAGACGCCCGTTTCGCGATACCAGGCAACCGCGTCGACAAGGGTCTCCCGTGCCGGTCGCACCTGATACCCGAGCTCGGCCACAGCCCGCGCGTGCGAGAAATACAGGTACCGAGCCCCCACCGCCACTTCGTCCGGCGTAGCCGGTGGCTTCCACCCCAGCACCAGTCCCGGCCGCTCCAACATCGCTGCTAACACACGCAACGCACCCGACGGCAACCCAATCCGAAGCGCACGTGACCCCAGGACTTCGGCACCGAGATCCGAAATCTCGGCATACGTCAGGTTGTGCCCCGTAAGCAAGTAACGCCGCCCGGGCCTCCCGACCTCGGCCATCCGTACCAATCCGTCGGCAACATCCCGCACATCCACCACGTTTACGCCTCCGGCTGGCGTGAATCGGATCGGACCTCGAATCAGCGGTTGCAAGAGCTGCTCGGCATGCCGCCCGTGGTCCCACGGACCCAGCACCGTTCCGGGGCAGGCAATTGTCACGGGTAAGCCTTGTCCGGCTGCCTCCAACGCCAGCCGCTCTCCCGCCCGCTTGTGTTCCGCGTACATCAATCGAGACGACGCCGGCTGCACAACTGAGTCCTCGTCCATGACATCCGCAGGCCGATCGGTCAGTCCCACCGCCATCAGCGAACTCGCGTGCACCACGCTTTTGGCACCGCTGGCCGCCGCCCACTCCAGCACCTGAAGCGTGCCGTCCACGTTCACCGCCCGCTGCTTCGCCTCGTCCCCACGCCAGAACGACTGGTCCGCGGCGAGGTGAAACACCCAATCGAATCGAGCGGCCGGAAGAGTCGCCGCCTCGGTGATGTCACCGACCACCCGCGTAACGCTCACGCCGTCGAATGCGGCGTCGGCCCAGGGATCGCCCGGTAGAACAAGCGCCGTCACCTCGTGCCCATCCCCCGCCAGGTGCCGAACCAGCCCGGAACCAATCTGACCCGACGCGCCTGTCACGAAGCAGCGCACGTCGCTAGTCGCTCGCCGGCGTGTCCTTCACACTGAAGGACAAATCCCCCAGCCCCTGCACCTCGAAGCCGATCGTCACCTCGACGATGCCTTCGGGCAGGCTGGCGCCCGTGCCTCCCAGCACCGACGTCCGATTCAGCGCTAGGCTGAACGGCGAATCCGGCGTCACGTCCGCAAACGCATGCCGCACGCCATCCACCTTAAAGAAGCAGTTCTCCAGCGGAATCTCAGCCCCATTGACTTTTAGCGGCAGCAGCCGCCGCGCGTAGCCTGAACCAAGCGTGTTCATCAGTTCCAGTTGAAATCCGTCATCGGTACGCTGCAGGCTGCCTCGCACGTACAGCCGTCGCAGCAGAAACCCGGGAACCTGTAGCGGCATCACACGCCCCCTTCGTTCTGCAACATCCTATAAAGTTCGATTTCTGCCTCAACAATGCCACGCGGAAGGTGCGTTGCGCCCGGACGTGCCGAGGCCAGCAGCCAGATGTGAGCCAGGCGCTCCGTCAGGCGCGTCATTTCCAACGCATCCTCCGGGTCACGCCCAACAGTCAACGTGCCGTGATTAGCCAACAGCACGGCTCGTCGCTCACCCAGGGCGGCCACGGCGTGATCCGCCAGTTCCTCCGAGGCTGCCGGTGCGTACGCGCTCACCGCCACCGCGCCGCCCAGGTACACCACCTGCTCGTCCACGAACGCGGGAATCGTCTCCCGCCGAACCGCCATGGCGCTGGCATGAATCGGGTGCGCGTGCACCACCGCTCGTGCGTCCGGACGCGCGGCGTAGACCGCCCCGTGCAGCAGCGACTCGGAGGACGGCAACCCTTCGCCTTCGACCGGATCGCCCTCGAAGGTAATCGTCACGATGTCCTCGACCCTTAGATCCGGATAGGGCACGCGCGTCGGCGTGATGTGCATCGTGTTGTCGCCCTCGGCCCGCGCGCTCACGTTGCCCGCCGATCCAGCCACGAGTCCCTCGTTGAACATCGCACGCGCCACTTCAACGATTGCCAATCTCAGGTCTGAAGCCATCTAGAGCGCGTCCTGCACAAAGGTCTCCAGTCGCTCCCGCAAGTCGAGCCATCGCTGGTAATGATCCGCGAACGCAGACACGCTCGCTATATCCGGTTCATGCCAGACGCCGCTGGGTGCCAGCCCTTCCGGCGCGGTCGCCATGCTTCCAAAATCTTGTGCCGCCCCGGCCAGCGCCGCGCCCCACGCCGGCGCCGCCAGCATCGGAAACGAGCACACCCTGGATCCGGTCACATTCGCCACGGTCTGTCCGGCCGCCGGCGCCCGCGCATACCCCCCCGTCAGCCGCATGGGCCTTGCGGCTGGTTCCGCTGCATCCAGTGCCAGCCGGTTGCCGTGTATCGCAAACGCCAGGTCCTCCAGCACCGCCGCCCCCAGCATCGCTGCCGTCGGCTTTCCAACCACGAAAGGCGTTGGGCTCAACATGCCCGTCACGCTCAAACCGGGCGCATTCCAATCCATCACTCGTAAACCCGACATCAGAAACACGCCCGCGCCGGCCGCTGATTCGTCGTCTACCGCCTCCATAGTCAGCTCGCCGGCCGGATGTTGCGCCCGCAGCCAACCGTAGCCGGTGCCTCCGTCACCCGCGTTCGCCTCCACCACCAGCCCGCCGCCCATCCGCTGTCCGCGCCAAACCAACACGTTGCCTTCGTGCGTATCGACAGGTCGAAGGATCGTCGTGCTCCACCCCGCCGCCACGCAGTCCGCATCCTGGCCGACGCCCCGCGTCGCGTACTCCGCCGCATGCGAATCCGGCCACCCGGCGGAAACTCGGCAGTTCGCGCCTAAGCCAATCTCCGCCCGAATTCGTGCCGCAGGCGGGTCGCGCGATACCTCGGGCAGTTTCGACTCGGCCCAGTCTGGAATGAAGTCCGTGGCCCAGCCATCCGCCTTGAGATCCCACGCTCCGGTCTCCACGGCCGAGACCTGAGTCAAAACGGATTCCGCGCCAAGCCGCGCGGCAATCCATCCCTCCAGTGTCGTGATCCGCGCGGCTGCGTCGCACACGTCCGGCCGTTCCTCCGCCAGCCACCGCAACTTGCCGGGCCAGTGAATCATCGCCGGCGTATGCCCCGTCACCTCAAGCAGCGGGCGGTCGCTCTCTGACTCCACGCTGGCCCCTGCCAGCGACGCGCGAACATCGTCATTGCCCGACGCAAACAGCACCTCATCCCGCGCGTCCGTCGCGATCAGGCTGTGCCGACATGCCGCTACGCCGATGGCCACTACCTGCTGCCCGACGCTTACCTCCACCAGTACGTCCAGGCATGCCCGCCAGATGGATTCCAGGTTAAGGTCTCGCTCGAGGTCCGTCAGTGACATCGGCGCGCTCGCCCGTTGCCGCCGCGCTTCCCGAACCTGCCGTCCCTCCGAATTGACCGACACTGCACGGATACCTGATGACCCGATGTCCAGCCCCACGTACACCCGCTCAGGCACGCTGCTCCAGCACCTCCGGATTAACGATCCGTGCCGGCCGTCGCCCTTCCAGGAACGCTAGGAAGTCCTCCACGACCATCGCCGAGTACCGTTGCACCGTAGCGTCTGTTGCCCCCCCGATATGCGGCAGCAGCAGCGCGTTTGGCGCATCCAGCAAAGGACTGTCAGGCCGAATCGGGTGCGTCTCGAACACGTCGAACGCCGCACCAGCCAGGTGCCCGTCGCGCAGCGCCTCGGCCACGTCGCCTTCTCCGACCACCCCTTCGCCGGTCGTCACCACTAGCCGTGCGCCCCGCGGCATCAGCGCTAGCGCGTCAGCATCGATCAACCCTCGCGTTGCCTTCAGCGCCGGACAGTGCACTGCCAACATCGTCGACGCCGCCAGTAGATCGGCAAGCTTCACAGGCTCGCAACCGGCGGCCCTGATCTGTGCGTCGCTCAGCGCCGGATCGGTCGCCAGCACCCGCGCGCCAAAGGCGCTGGCCAGCCGCGCCGTCTGCCGCCCGATTCTTCCCAGGCCAACGATCCCGACCACCTGCCGGCCGAGTTCCGATCCCCGCATCTCCGTGTAGGCCGTCACCGGGTCATCCCAGCGCCGCTCCCGCACGTACGCGCCGGCGTCTGGAATCCCCCGCAGCAGCGCCAGCATCATCGCAATCGTTAGCTCAGCCACCGCCTCGGCGTTGCGGCCCGACGAATGGGTCACCACTACCCCGGCACGCGTGGCGGCGTCAATGTCCACGTGCCCCGAGTCCCCACGGCCGATCCCCACGAATCGGAGCCCCGGCGCCGCCTCGAACGTCTCGGCCATCACAAAGTCGGCCTCGACAAAGAGCGCCATGACCTGCTTAGCCGTGAGCTCCTCGGCTAGTTCAACGGGATCCGCCAGCACCAGCGTCTCTGTCCACGGCCGGACCTCAACCTCTGCCACCGCCTCCAGGCGCTCCAACTCCTCCGCGTCCAGCTCCACCAGGCTCAGCACACGCGGCCGGGCCTCAGCCGATGGCGTCATGCCAAACCGCGCCCCCCGGCATGTGGATGCTACGGCACATATCCCCAGCGAGCCTCGGCCTCGTCGGCGGTCTCCACCGCCTCCGCCAGCGCCTTCGCGCTGGCCAACGCCGCGTCGGGAGGCGCCGTGCCCACCAGCACATGCACCTCGGTCGCTTCCAGGCTCAGCGAACGAATCCGCGCTACCCAAGTAGACAGGTCGTCGTGCTCGTAGCTGTAGGCCACCGGCTCCGCCGGCGACTGCAGCGTCCGCGCCCATCCCTCCGCGTTCTGCCCGTGCAACCGCACCAGCGCCAGGTCGTCCACCGTCGTCGTGTCGAATGGCGGATACCACTCGTCTGTCTCTGAAGGCAAGTCTGCGACCACCGTGCCGATCTCAAGCTCGATCAGCGTCTCCAGCGTTGACTCGTAATTCACCGGAACCTGCCAGGTCGGATGCCGAAACTCGGCCGCCAGCGGCAGGTCCGGCAGTTCCTCGCGCACTCGACTCAGATACTCGCGACCAGCAGTCCCGGCTTCGAACCACGGCGGAAATTGCAGGATCACTGCGCCCAGCCGGTCCGCCGCTCGCAAGGGCGCCAGCGACGCCTGAAGGTCCTCGAATAGCACCCCCGGAGGCTCCACCGCGATCTCGGTCCACGACTTCTTACGCCGAGGATCCGCGCCAGGACGTCGTTGGTACAGCGTGAGTCCGCCAAAAGCCACTACGTCGAATCTGAACCCTTCTGGCGACTGATCCACCCACTCCTGCACCCGCTCCGGCTTCGGGATTCCGCTGAAGACGTTCTCGGCCTCCACCACCGTCGCGTGCTCGGCGTAAATCTCCAGCATTTCGTTCGGACGCGTGCGCGCCGGGTAGATCTCCTTCAGCCGCTGCCAGCCCCGCGTGCCGAACCGGCGGACTGCCGTCACCCGGCCGTCCCGGGGTCGTTGCTATCGCTCCCTCGCCGCGCCGTCATCCGCGCGATCTCACGCTCGTACTCGCGGTCTCGCCAGCCCTCAATCTTCCGCATCCCAGGACCGAACAGCACCGCCACGTGCGCCGCCAGCGCAATCAGCCAGAACAGCATCGGCCAGAAGAACCACAGACTCTCCGGCGTCGTCACCAGATTAAGGACGAGCAGCAACAGCCCTATCGCCAGGTAAACCCCAACGTGCGCTGCGAAGCCGATCCGCGCGCGCACCCGCTCCGTCGCGCGACGAAAAGCGACGTCTTCGTCAGCGGTCGAGAGATCGGCCATGTCCGCGGCCCTTCCGCACAGGCGCCTGGATTCTAGCCTTCGGCGCCCCTGGCGCACCGGTGCAATGCCCCTACAGCGCCTGAAGCGCCTCCCGCAGCGGGCCTTCGTCCCTGGGCAACACCGTCCGCATGTCCAGCCGCAGGCGGCCCCCGTGAATCCGCCCGATCACAGGACGCGCGGAACCCCGTAGCTGCCGTGCCACGTCGTCCGCGCCAGTCTTCGCGTCCGTAACTTCGATAGCCAGACTTGGTAGCACTTGGCCCGGTAACGACCCGCCACCAATGGCTGCGGACGAGTCCACCAGCCGAAACCCGGTGATGTCACCCAAGACCCGCTCGGCCCGCGCCCGCAACTCGTCCACCCCGGCTGCGATCATCTGCCAGACCGGCACCTCGTCCACGGCCTCGCCCCGCAGGTAGTGACCCAGCGTTGCGCGCAGGCCGGCAATGGTCATCTTGTCCGGACGCAGCGCTCGCGCCAGTGGCCGCCGCGCGATCGGCTCGATCACGTCTGCCGACCCCACAATCACCCCGGCTTGCGGCCCGCCCAGCAGCTTGTCGCCGGAAAACGTCACCAGGTCCGCACCCGCTTCCAGCGCTTCCCCGATCAGCGGTTCTCGTGCCAGTCCGTACGCTGCCGTGTCCAGCAGCGCCCCTGAACCTAGGTCATTGATCAGCAGAAGCCCGCATTCCCGCGCCAAACTCGCCAACTCGCGCGCGTCCGGCGACTCCGTAAAGCCCACCTGCGCGAAATTGCTCGAGTGCACCCGCATGATCGCGGCCGTCTCCGCCGTTACCTCCCGCGCGTAATCACTTATGCGCGTCCGGTTCGTCGTTCCCACGTCTCGCAGCCGCGCCCCGCTGGCCTGCAGGATGTCCGGGATCCGAAACCCACCCCCGATCTCGATCGACTCCCCCCGAGCCACCAGCACCTCGCGTCCCCGCGCATGCGCCTCCAGCGCCAGGAAAACCGCCGCCGCGTTGTTGTTCAGCACCAGCGCCGACTCTGCCCCCGTCACCTCGCGAACCGCGTCCGCAATGTGGTTCGACCGCGAACCGCGCCGACCCGTCACGAGGTCAAATTCAAGGTCGCTGTATCCCCCGGCCGCCGCCTGTACCGCCTCCAGTGCCCGCTCGCTCAGCGGCGCACGACCCAGATTGGTGTGGATGATGACGCCCGTCGCATTGATCACCGGACGTGGCGCATCTGCCAGGACCAGGCGAGCGCGCAGCGCCCCGGCCTCGGCAATGACGTCAGGCGCGACGGCCTGTTGCCCCTGCCTCACCGCACCGCGCACGACCTCGATCTCTTCCCGAGCGGCTCGCACCGCCACCTGTGCCGGCACATCCGGCGCCAGGCGCTCAATAGCCTGCGCCACGACGTCCACCGAGGGAATCGCTCGGAAACCCGACTCGGTCCTGCTCACCTCACGCCCCAAACTTCTGCAGTCGCCCGCCGTGCGCCAGCATCAGCGCCATGATTGACTGCGCCGTGAACACGTCCAGCGATCCCTGCCCGCACGCCCGCTCGCCAAAGCGATCCACAGTATCTGGCAGCACGCTCCCGCCCCAGAACAGGCACGGCACCGGGTGCCACGAATGCTCCCGTAACACGGACGGTGTTGAATGATCGCCCGTCACTACCAGCATGTCCGGCCCAAGCTTCATCAGATCCGGCAACCGCTGGTCCATTTCCTCTATCGCCGACACCTTCGCGTCAAAGTCGCCGTCTTCGCCCCGCGCGTCCGGCGCCTTGTGATGTAAGAAGAAATAGTCGTGGTCGTCCCAGGCCGTCGCTAGCGCGGTCATCTGTTCGTCTGCCGAATCCAACCCGTCAACAACCGCCATCCCCGCCACGCGGGCCAGTCCCTTGTACATCGGATACGTCGCCAGGCAAACCGCCTGCAGCCCATACAGCGAGCTCAGGCTTTCCAACTCCGGCAGCCCCGCATACCCGCGCATCAGCACAAAGTTCGCCAGCGATTCGCCCCCAATGCAATCCCGCACGGCCTCAGTAACCAACCGAAGCACCGCGCTCGTGTGCTGGGCTGTCGCGGTCAGCGGTACCGGTTCCAGAGGCGGAACGCCCACCGCCTGTGGGTCGGTCTCCTGAACCGCCGGGGACAGGTACGCGCCGCGAATGATCAGCACCGCTCGGTGCTGCGACTCGGTGGCGAACTCCAACTCGACTCCCGGTATCTCAATCTCGTTCAGCTTTTTGACCAGCGCTCGATTCAAGCCCGTCTCAATCCGCCCCGCCCGTCGGTCAACCACAGTCCCCCGATCATCGAGCGTGCAGAAATTCAGCCGCACCCCGAGGTCCCCGGCGTCAAGCCGCAGGCCCAGGCCCAGAGCCGACAACGCGCCGCGCCCAATGTTCGAAGCCACCGGGTCGTACCCGAACAGCGCCAGGTGCCCAGGGCCGCTCCCCGGCGTGACTCCCAGTCCAACCGGCTGGCTCAATCCGGTTTGCCCCTCGGCGGCCAGGCGGTCTAGGTTCGGCGTGCTGGCAGCTTCCAGTTCGGTGGGTCCGCCCGCCTCGCGCGGCAAACCGCCCAGTCCGTCCAGCACCAGCAACACCAGCTTCGTCTGAGCCGGCTGGGCCAGTGACTGTAAAAGTGCGAGATCAACCAAGGGTCAGCACGCGGGGGAACAGCTTCCCTACATTATCTGGCTGCCTGGGTGCCATCGCGACCCTTCACTACCTGCGCCGGCGAGTCCCACCAGTACCCGAATTGCCCATACGCCGCTGCCTGCAAAGATAACGTCACGCTTCACCGTGCCCCTCGGTGCTAGCCTCAGCCGAACTGATCCACCGCCCCATCTCGCCATGCCCTCCCGAGTGCTTGTGGCCATGAGCGGCGGCGTCGACAGCTCCGTCGCCGCCGCCCTGCTGACCCGCGACGGCTACGACGTGGTCGGCGTCACCTTCAACCAGTGGCCGGCCGACCTCATGGCCCGCTCCACCGGCAACGGCTGCTGTACCCCCGACACCATCGACGACGCCCGCCGCGTCTGCGCCATCCTCGGTGTCCCCCACTACGTCATCGACTACCGGCGCGAATTCGAAGCCGCCGTCATCGATCCCTGGGTCAAGGCCTACCTCAACGGCCAGACGCCCAACCCCTGCGTCATGTGCAACCGCACCGTCCGCTTCGGTTCGTTCCTCACCAAGGCCAACGAGCTCGGCGCCGACTTCATCGCCACCGGCCACTATGCGCGCGTTGAGACTGACCAAACAAGCGGACGCCTGCGCCTCCTCACCGCCAGGGACCCGAGCAAAGACCAGTCCTACGTTCTCCACGTGCTCGGCCAGCGTCAACTCGCCCGAACCCTCTTCCCGCTTGGCGATCTCACCAAGCCTCAAGTCCGCAGTCTCGCCGCCGAGTTCGGCCTGCCCGTGGCCCTCAAGGCCGACAGCCAGGAAATCTGTTTCGTGCCAGATAACGACCACGCTGGCTATGTGCGCGCCCACGGAACGACCGGCACAGGCGACATCGTCGATACCACGGGTCAGGTCGTTGGTCGCCACGACGGCCTTGAAGCCTTCACCCCAGGCCAGCGTCGCGGACTCAACCTCGGCGGCGGCTCCGCTCGCCGTTACGTCGTCGAACTGGATCCTGGTGCCAATCGGGTGACCGTCGGTTTGCGCGACGAAAGCACCGCACGCCAAATCGACGTACGCAACGTCCACTGGGTGGCCGACGCCCCGCCATCCGCGCCGTGCAGCGTCGGTGTCCGCACCCGTTACCGAATGCAGCTTGAGGATGCGACGCTAGTCATTACTCCACGCGGCGTCACCCTGGAATTCGGCGACCCGACCTGGGCGCCCGCCCCTGGACAGGCGGCCGTCTTCTATGTCGGCGACGAGGTCCTGGGCGGCGGCACCATCGCCGCGGTGACAGCCCGATGAGCACTAATCCTCTCGCCCACGAAGACACCTACTGCCCTCGCTGCTTCCGTCTCGTCCTAAACGACTACGTCTTTTGCCAGTACTGCGGCCAGTTTATCCACCAAAACGCCCCGGCCGACTCCCGAGCGTGGGACACGCGTCCGCCCGAGATTCCGGCCTCGGCGCCGGTGGTTGCGCCCGCGGCGCCCAATATCGACCTCCCGGAAGATGCGTTGCCCTACGCCACCGTGGGAGGTGCTGCCGGCGACGAGGCACCCTCCGAAGCTACCGCTGCCCAGCCGCCAAAGTCCTCTGAAGCGTCTACCGAAAAAACCGATACCTAATGAGCTTGATCACGGCCTCCGGCCCGTCCACCCACCAGCGCAGCTTCTTCTTCTCCTCGCGAGCCTGGTAGCTGATCGGAACCTGGGCAATCTCCTCGCCAGCCGACACAAAGGCGGCGGTTAGCTCGACTTCAAGATCGAACGAGTCAGCATGAAGCATCACGCCCTCCAGCACCTCGCGCTGCCACATCTTGTAGCAGGTCTCCATGTCCCGGATGGCCACGCCGTACAGCAGATTTGTCAGCAACGTCAGCGCCTGATTCCCGGCGCGCAGCAGGAATCGCTGGCTGCTGAAGTCGCGGTAGCCGTACACCACGCGTGCCTCGCCTGATTCAATGAGCTTCAACATGGGGATGAAGTCGTTCGGGTGGTACTCCAGATCGGCGTCCTGGATCACGATCAGATCCCCGCTGGCCTCGGCCAGCCCCGTGCGAACCGCGGCGCCCTTGCCCTGGTTCACGGGGTGCCGTACTACCCGCACACCAGGAATATCGGCTTCCGTAATTGCATCCAGCGTCCGGTCGGTTGAGCTGTCGTCCACCACGATGATCTCGGTATCGAGATCCAGGGCGGATACGCGCTCCAGCACCAACGCGATCGTCTCCGCTTCGTTGAACGCGGGAACAATCACGCTCAGCTTGATCGGAGGCCTCGCCATAACTGAATTATGTCAAGAAATGAGTTGAGAATCACCTTGGGGCTGTTCCCCGACTGTACGCCCGCCTGCCGCGGGTAATGCGTCACCCCAACCTGCGTGAAGCTGAAGCCGCCCCGCAACGCGCGCGCGATGAGCTCGGCCGAAATTGCCGCGCCTCGACCCGAAATGAAGTCCTCCACGGGCACGGCCTCTCGCCGATACAGCTTGAACCCGCAGTCCAGGTCCCGCACCCGAAATCCCAGCAGAACGCGCACGGACAGCCCCCAAAGCCACGCATTCAGCCGCCGATAGAACGGGTCCGCACGATTGATCCGGTATCCCAGAACGAACCCGTGGTCGTCCAGCGCATTCACAACCTGGGGCAGGTCCGCCAGCGAAAACTGGCCGTCCCCGTCCGCGCAAAAGATCAGGTCACCCGTCGCCGACTCGAATCCCGTCCTCAGCGCCCGTCCGTACCCTAGGTTCGTCGGATGCGACACTACGCGCACCCGCGAGTCGTTTTCCGCAATCGCCCTGGCACGCACCGCTGTGTCGTCGGCTGACCCATCGTTGACGATGAGGACCTCGAAGTCGTCAGCAACGGCCGGCAGGTGTTCTAGTGCATTGTCGATCACTTGCTCGACGTTCTCCTCCTCGTTGTGACACGGAAAGAAAACGCTGATCGAGGTCCATTGCTTGGGCGCGTCTGAAGCTTGCTGCAAGTCGGTCCCCCAGTCAGAAACCGGCTGGGCGCGAATCGATGGCCCGCTGCCATTCGTCCGCCGGTGACTATGGCACACGCCCGCCCCTAACTGGTAAGCGGCATAATTCCACGCTACATCCGAACGGGATCGAGCACATGCGCGTTTCCTACACGACCTATTCCGCGCCCACCTGGTCGCTCGAGCGCCATGTCGCTGTTGCCACTGAGTTGGGCTGCGACGGCCTCGAGCTCCGAAACCTCGACGGCCAACCCATCGATCCCACTATGCCGGAGGAGCCCCGCACCGCGATTTTTGAGACGGTCGCTGATGCCGGCCTTGAAATCTGCGTCGTCGGCAGCAGCGCTCGATTCGCCCTGCCCTCCGCCGCTGATCGCAGGCAGGCTGTGGAACAAGCTGTGGCGTTCGTCGAGCTTGCCGACGCCTGGGACGCCCCGATCGTCCGAGTCTTCGGCGGCAACTACGACCCCGGTCCCTCGGACGACGAAGTCAACGGCTGGGTCGCCGAGGCCTTGCGCGAAGTCGCCATCGCAGCCGACCCGTACGGCATCCGCCTCGCGCTCGAAACCCACGATGCCTTCTCAACCGGCCAACGCGTTCGGCGCGTGCTTGACCTCGCGGACCACTCCGGCATCGGCGTGGTCTGGGACTTTGCCCATCCCGTCCGCCACGGCGAGACGGTCGACCAGACCTGGGGCCTCATTCACAGCGATGTCATCCATACCCACTTCAAGGACATGAAGCTCACCGGCGGCGGACGCGACGGTTGGGAATCAGTGGGCCCCGGCGATGGCGATCTGCCGCTGGCCGACATGGTTGGCCGTCTGATCCAGTCGCACTACGACGGCTACTTGTCCACCGAATGGGAAGGCCGCGACCCCGATGGTGCCGACGACCCCACGGACGCGCTCCGCGCCCACACCGCGTCCATTCGAAACCTGATCGCGAAAGCCCGCGGGAACTGAGATCTCGACCACACGTTCGGTCTCACGGAATCACAACCGCCAAATAACCGTTGACTCACCCGCACACCCTGTCTACGCTTGCCTCCGAAAAGGCGTTGATCGGGACGAGTACACGCGACCTTCCACGCCAGAGAGTCGGGCCTTGTGCTGAAAGCCCGGTCGTGGAAACAGCGTCGAATGGCCCCGTGAGCCGCGGACCGAACGGCATCGCTCAGTAGGCTCCGACGGAAGCCCACCGTTACCCGGGCAGGGTATCGAGCCGTTGGCTCCGTACCTGTGAGGAGCGCCCTCGGCGCTTGAATTAGGGGTGGCACCGCGAAGGCCACAGACCTCTCGCCCCCTTTGCTGGCGAGAGGTTTTTTCGATTTAAGGCGCCGGAAGGAGGGGCCACATGCTGTCCACCGCACCGTCCCGCACGGACACATGCGCCTGGACGCTCGAGCAACTGTGCGCCGGGCGTGGCGTCCCCGTCTTCCGCGACCTCCCCGCCGACCTCGACACCCCTGTCGCCGCCTACCTCAAGCTCCGCGGCGACAATCCCTCGTTTCTCTTGGAAAGCGTTGAACGCGGCGAGTCGGTCGGCCGCTACTCCTTTGTAGGAGGCGGCCCGCGTACCGTCGCCCGCCTGCGCAACGGCCAGGCTGCCGTGGCGAACGGTGACGGTGACCCCATGGTCCGGACCTACGACGACCCACTCGAGTTCATCGCCGGCCTTCAGCACCCGTTCCCCGTTGCCACGCATCCCGACCTTCCCCCGTTTCAGGGCGGCGCTGTGGGCTACCTCACCTACGACGTGGCAGCGGACTTCGAAAGTCTGCCGGTCCCCGAGCGGGACACACTCGGCGTGCCTGACGCCGTCTTCATGTACTGCGACGACCTGGTCGTCTTCGACCATGTCACGCAGATCCTGCGGCTTGTGACTCTCGCGCATCCTGCCGGCGATGCAGAAGCCGCGCTGGCCGCCGCCGAGGCGCGCCTTGATCGACTGGCTGCACGTCTCCACGGTCCCTATGCCGCGCGGCCGCCGCTCCCCACCTCGAATGGCGACGGCGCCTCCCAGAGCATGACCAAGGCCGAATTCGAAGACTGCGTTCTCCGAGCCAAGGAATACGTCGCCGCCGGCGACATCATCCAGGTCGTGCCGTCGATTCGGTTCAGCCGCCCGCTCGGCGTCGACGCCTTCCAGGTCTATCGCCATCTGCGGCGCGTCAATCCGTCGCCCTATATGTTCTTTCTGGATTGCGGCGACCTCCAATTGGCCGGCGCCTCGCCCGAAATGCTTCTCCAGGCGGTCGCTGGGCGTGCCCGCACGCGACCCATCGCCGGTACCCGCCCCCGCGGCTCGACGCCCAATGAAGAAGCTGAACTGGAACGCGATCTACTGGCCGACCCCAAGGAACTCGCCGAGCACGTCATGCTCGTCGACCTTGGTCGCAACGACCTCGGTCGCGTCTCTCGGCCAGGCACGGTCAGCGTTGACGACCTCATGATCGTCGAGCGGTTTTCCCACGTCATGCACATCGTCAGCGACGTGAGCGGTCAGCTTGACCCGCAGTATCGAGGCGTCGACGCGCTGCGCGCCTGCTTCCCGGCCGGCACCCTCAGCGGCGCCCCCAAGATCCGCGCCATGGAGATCATTGCCGAGCTTGAGAACCTCCGGCGCGGTCCCTACGGAGGCGCCGTCGGCTATATCAGTCATTCTGGCGACATGGACACCGCCATCACCATTCGCACCCTGCTCGCCCACAACGGACGCGCCCACGTCCAGGCCGGCGCCGGCATCGTGGCCGACTCGGTGCCGGCAACGGAGTACGAGGAGTGCATCAACAAGGCTCGCGCCGTGTTGCAGGCTATCGAACTCGCGGAGGAGGCGGCTCGTGCTGCTCGTTCTGGATAACTACGACTCGTTTACCTACAACCTCGTGCAGTACCTCCAGGTCCTGCACGCCGACATCACCGTCTACCGCAACGACGTGGTTTCAGTCGACGACGTAACGGACATGTCGCCGGACGCCATCGTGATTTCACCTGGTCCCTGCACACCGCACGAGGCTGGTATCTCTGTCGACCTCATCCGCACGCTCGGCCCAACCGTGCCCACCCTCGGGGTCTGCCTCGGCCACCAGTCCATCGGCGCGGCCTTCGGCGGCCAGGTCGTCCGCGCTCCCGTGCTCATGCACGGCAAGACCTCACCGATTTCCCATGACGGCCGCCGGCTCTTTGCGGATCTACCGAATCCCTTCGACGCTACTCGGTACCACTCGCTGATCGTGCAGCGCGACGGCCTGCCGGACGAGTTGGAAGTCACGGCCCAGAGCCCGGACGGGCTTATCATGGGAATGCAGCATCGTTCGCACCCCATCTACGGCGTGCAGTTCCATCCGGAATCCATCTTGACCGCCGCCGGACCCGCCCTCTTGGGGAACTTCCTCCGCCTGGCGCAAATGCCGGTGGCCGCATGATTACCAAAGCCATCCGCTCCGTTGTCGACGGTGGCGACCTCGACACCGCGACAGCGACCGCCCTGATGGACGCGATTCTCGAAGACGAGATGACGCCCGCCCAGTTCGGCGCGCTCGTCACCGCCCTGCGGCTCAAGGGCGAGACCGCTGCCGAAATCGCCGGCTTCGCCGCCAGCATGACCCGCCACGCCCTGAGGGTCGATGTCGACAGTGCGGCGCTCGTCGACACCTGCGGCACCGGCGGCGGTCGTACCCGCTGGGTCGGAGTTTCAACCGCCGCCGCCTTCGTCGCCGCTGGTGCTGGAGCCGTGGTCGCCAAGCACGGTAACCGCGGCGTAACTCGGCCCGCCGGCAGTGGTGACGTGCTCGAGGCGCTCGGCGTCAACCTCATGGCCGGCCCCAACCTCGCGGCCGTGGCGCTCGCCGAAGCCCGCGTGGCCTTCATGTTCGCGCTGGCCTTTCATCCCGCCATGCGCTTCGCGGGGCCGTTACGACGGGAAATCGGCATTCGCACCGTCTTCAACATCCTTGGTCCGCTGACCAATCCCGCCGGCGCCCAGCGGCGTCTGCTCGGCGTCGGCGATCCACACCTCGCGCCCGCTATTGCCGAGGCCCTCAATCTTCTCGGTATTGGCCGCGCCCTCGTTGTTCACGGCCAGAGCGGTGTCGACGAGATATCGCTCACTGGTCCAACCCGCGTCTTCGACGTCAACCAGGGCACGGTCACCGAGTACGACATCGCTCCGGCCGACTTTGGCCTGCCCGTCGTGGACGCCTCGGAACTCGAAACGCACGACGCTGCCCTCGTGGCCCGCGACACCCGCGAGCTTCTGGCCGGTCGGCACACCGGCCCCCGACGTGACGTGGTCGTGGCCAATGCCTCCGGCGCCCTCGTTGCCGCCGGCATCGCGAGCGACTGGCGAGATGGCGCGTCGCGAGCGGCTGAAGCCATCGATAGCGGTTCCGCCCTCGCCTGCCTCGACCGTCTCGTGGAGGTCTCGAACAGGAGCGACGGAGCGTAGGCCGTGATCCTCGACGAGATTGTTGCCCGCAAACGCCTCGACGTGGCGGCCCGTGCTGAGCGCGCGCAGCTTGCCGATCTCCAGGCCCGCCTCGCCCAGCGCACCCCCACGCGCTCCCTCTGGCACGCCCTGGATGAGGAAGGCGTCGGCGTGATGGCCGAGATCAAGCGCCGCTCGCCGTCAGCCGGCGTCTTCGCCGAAGACGTCGACCCCGCCGAGTGGGCGGCCCGCTACCAGGCAGGCGGGGCCATCGCTATTTCCGTTCTCACCGACGAACCTTTCTTCGGCGGCACGCATGCCGACTTGGCGGCGGCGCGCGCCGCTACCGATATCCCCATTCTTCAGAAGGATTTCGTCGTCACCGACTACCAGGTCTTTGAGGCCGCCGCCTACGGAGCTGACGCCGTGCTCCTCATCACCGGCCTCACGCTCGAGCAAGACCTTGCCGCGCAGATCACCCTGGTCCATCGGCTCGGAATGGAGGCCCTCGTCGAAGTTCACACCGAGGAAGAGCTCGATGAAGCCCTCCTGGCCGGTGCCCGCATCCTCGGTATCAACAACCGCAACCTGCGGGAGTTCACCACCGACCTCGCCGTTACTGAGGAACTCTGCAAGCTGATTCCCGAGGAAATTACCGTCGTCAGCGAAAGCGGCGTCCACGCGGCCCACGATGTCGAGCGGCTGGCCGCCGCCGGCGTAAGCGGCGTTCTGGTCGGCGAGTCAATCATGAAGGCCGACGATCCGCTGGCGCAACTCCGCATGCTGGTCGAGGCCGGCGAGTAACCCGCGGATGCTGGTCAAGATCTGCGGCCTCTTGGAGCCGGCCGACGCCCACGTCGCTGTGGCGGCCGGCGCCGACATGGTGAGCGTGATCTTCGCGCCCGCCCGTCGCCGTCGAACGCTCGCCCAGGCCCTGGCCATCTTTGACGCGGCGCCCCCCCACGTGGAACGCGTCGGCGTCTTCGTCGATGCGCCCCAGGCGGAAGTCAACGAAGTCATCGACATCTGCCGGCTCGACCGTGTGCAGCTCTCCGGCGCCGAGACGCCGGCCTACGCCCGGGCGTTCGGCGAGCGCGCGGTCAAGACCCTCCGCCTGCCAAACGACGTCGGCGAGTTCCCGAGATTCTCGGTCTCCCTATTCCACCTCGACGCCCTCGTCGATGGCCAGGCCGGCGGAACCGGTGAGAGCTGGGATTACTCGCTCGCCCGCGACGCGACCCACACCTACCGGGTACTCCTCTCGGGTGGCTTGACGCCGGATAACGTGGCCTCAGCCATCCACGCAACGCGACCCTACGGCGTGGATGTCAGCAGCGGAGTGGAAACCAGCCGGCGCAAGGACCACGACAAGATCGAACAGTTCATTCGCAACGCCCGCCGGGCTTTTGCGGCGGCTGCCGTCCCATGAGACGGCTCCGCCTCATCGCGCTGGGTCTCGGGCTGCTCGCGCTGACCGCCTGCTCCCATGGGATGCAACTTGAGAACGGCGAACGACCGGTCCAACCCATCACGCGGATCAGCTTCCTCTTCACCGAGGGCCAAAGCGACATCGTCCTCAACACCCCCGAAGCCCCTGCCCAACGTGACGCCGCACCTACCCCCGCCCAGGTGCCGCCACCCGCCGTGTCGCCGACGACGGCGCCAACCGCTGCGCCATCGCCATCGCAACCCACCCAGGCGCCCACCGCCGATCCGACCCCGCTACCTGAGGTCGACATTGCCACGATCACGGCCAACGAAACCGCCAGGTCGCTCGTCATTCCGGCGTCCGAGGTTGATCCGGGACTCGAAATCATCGACGAAGAGTCCGACCCCAGCGATTTCCTGTCCGAGGAGCTCATGGCACAGTCCGGCCTGGTGAGCTTCTTCGTCAGCGGAAGTACCCGCCAGCCCAGCGGCGGCGCCGGAACCGGTCGTCCGGTACAGCTTGTGCAGCGCCTCTTCGTCCACGCCAACGCTGAAGGCGCCTCCAGGATGTTCGAGGAACTCGTCGATAGCGCGGCACCTACCTTTGCCATCGCCGCGCTCGGCTTCTTCCGGCAGTTCTACCCTGACCTTGAGCCTGGAACGCGTACCTCGGACCAGTTCACCCTGGCTGACCAAAACCGCCTGATCGAGGTGCGTATCGACCCCAAAATCGAACCAGAGGAACGCGAACTTGGTCCAGGAGACCCACACATCTATTACTTGATCCTGCGACAGGGACGCGTGTCCGCCATCTTCGAGCTCGTCTATCTGAGCGTTCAGGATCCGGGCGTCGTCACCGTCCTGGGCGAACGCCTGATCAATCGCATTCCGTCCAACCTCGCCGAGTCGCAGAGCTAGAGATGCTTGAGACCCGCGCGCTGCCCGACGCCTCCGGCTACTACGGCCCCTTCGGCGGCCGCTACGTGCCCGAAACGCTGGTAGCCGCCCTCGACGAGCTCGAAGCCTCGTTTCAGCGCCACCATCGCGACCCTGCCTTCGTGGCCGAGCTTGAAAACCTCCTCCATTTCTACGCCGGTCGTCCCACACCTACCTACCACGCTGCCAGGCTCAGCGAACAACTCGGCGGTGCCCAGGTTTACCTGAAGCGCGAGGATTTGGCCCATACCGGCGCCCACAAGATCAACAACGCGCTCGGCCAGGGCCTGCTCGCCCGCGTCAGCGGCAAACGCCGCGTCATCGCTGAGACCGGCGCCGGCCAGCACGGCGTCGCCTCGGCCACCGTCTGCGCCATGCTCGGTCTCGACTGCGTCGTCTACATGGGTGAGGAAGACGTCCATCGCCAAGCCCTCAACGTCGCCCGCATGCGCACCCTTGGCGCCGAAGTCATATCCGTAACCTCCGGCACCCGAACCCTCAAGGACGCCATCAACGAGGCGCTCCGTGACTGGGTCACCAACGTCGAAAACACCTTCTACCTCTTCGGCTCCGCAACCGGTCCGCATCCCTACCCCAAGATCGTTCGAGAGTTTCAACGCGTCATCGGCCGCGAAGCCCGCGCCCAGATCCAGCAACTTTCGGGTGGACTGCCCGATACCGTCGTCGCCTGCGTCAACGGCGGCAGTAACGCTATCGGCATTTTCTCCGCGTTCATCGAAGACCCAGACGTCGCGCTCATCGGCGTCGAAGCCGGCGGCCGCGGCGGCGAACAGGGCGAGCATGCGGCAACCGTTGAAAGCGGGACGCCCGGGATTCTTCACGGGGCCCGCAGCCTTCTCCTTCAGGACGAAGGAGGACAGATCATTGGAACGCACAGCATCGCGGCGGGTCTCGATTATCCGGGCGTGGGGCCCGAACTCGCCTACCTTCACCACGTCGGGAGGACGGAGTTCGCCACGTTTGGTGACGCTGACGCGCTCGATGCCCTTGAATTGCTGGCCCGAACGGAAGGCATAATTCCGGCCCTCGAGAGCGCGCACGCCGTGGCTGGCGCAATCCGGATGGCGTCTGAGACAAGCAGCGATCGCGTCATCCTGGTCAATCTCTCGGGACGCGGCGACAAGGACATGGAGACCATCGCCGCCCAACTTGGTACTCGCGGATGAACCGCATCGACGCGTCCTTTAGGTCGGCCGAGGCCGAGTCGCGCTTGGTCTTGGCCCCGTATGTCACCGTTGGCTACCCAACGCGTGAATCCGCGGTCGAATTGGCGCTGGCCTACGTCGAAGCTGGTGCCGACATGCTCGAGATCGGCATGCCCTTCAGCGATCCCATCGCCGATGGACCCACCGTCCAACTGGCCTCACAGATCGCGCTGGAAGGCGGTGTTTGGCTTGAGGACGCCTTCAACATGATCGAACGGATTCGTTCTCAGACCGACATACCGTTGGTCCCGATGGGCTACGTGAACCCGTTCATGCAGTTCGGCTTCGACTCGCTGGCACGCGAGATCTCGGCCGCCGGCGCCGATGGATTGATCGTTCCGGACGTCCTGCCGGAGCACGCCGACGACATTGAGGCCGCGAATGCCGAGCATGGCCTCTACCTCATCCGATTTGCGGCTCCGACCACGCCGCGTCAGCGACTGCGGCAAGTCGGCAGCGGGGCGAAGGGCTTCATCTACTGCGTAAGCGTCACCGGCGTCACCGGCAGCCGCGCGCGGCTCGCTGACGACCTTCCGGCCTACCTGGCCCGTGTGGGAGAGGCCACCAGCGTCCCGCGCATGGTCGGTTTCGGAATCTCCAAACCCGAGCACCTGCGGACGCTGCACGGTCGCGCCGAAGGCGCCATCGTCGCCAGCGCGCTGATAGACATCGTGCAGGCCAGCCCGCCGAGTGAAGGCATCGAAGCCGCCGCCGCCCATGTCAGAAATCTGGCGGCCGCCGCATGACCCGCCTCATCCTCCTCGGCCTCGGCCTGACCGCGGCCGCGTACGTCCTGATCGTCGTGCGTACCGCCTGGGTCATCGTCCATCCAAACCGGCGCTGGCGCCCGATCGACTGGGAACCTCTGCCCCTCAACCCGGCGCGCGTGCACTTCAGGTCAGCCGACGGCACCCGTCTCGCCGGCTGGATCAAGTCGCACGACAACCCCATCGCCACCGTGATTCTCGTCCACGGTCTCGGCGTCAATCACACCGTGCTTGCCAACCGCGCCTACCGCCTCTGGCAGCGTCGCTTCTCGGTCATGCTTCTCGACTTCCGCGCCTGTGGCGAGTCCGAAGGCTCAACCAGCACCTGCGGCGTTCGCGAAGTCGAAGACCTTTCGGCCGCCGTCGACCTCTGCCTGCACCAGCCCGAATTCGGCAACGCCCCCATCGTCGCCCTCGCTGACTCGCTCGGCGGAACCGTCGCCCTTGCCGCCGCCGCGCAGCGCTCGGAAATCAAGGCCGTGTTTACCGATTGCGCGCCCGTCTCGCTTCGCTCCGCGATCGACAAGGGCTTCGGGGCCTACACCGGTCTGCCCGTGCTCCCGTTTAGACGAGCCGTCGTGTGGGCCGCGGAACGCATCACCGGCGAGAGTGTCGAAGACTTCTCAGTCGAAGACTCCATTGCCCGCATCGCCCCCCGCGCCGTCTGCCTCGCCCACGGCCACCAGGATCCACTTGTCGACGTGGCCGACGCCCACTTGATGCATGACCGCGCCCGTGAACCCAGGGAGCTCTGGCTCGAACCCGACGTCGGACACGTCCTCGCCGCCCAGATCCACCCGGACACCTACGCCGACCGCGTGGCCGACTTCTTTAGCCGGGCCGTCGCTTCTGGCACCGACGCGTCACAACGCAGCCACCAGCATCGTGTGGCCGAATCTCCGGTTCCGCCAGGAACTTCGACCCCGGAAACCAACGGAACCGACGCGACGGTCTCGGCCCAAACGGCCCCAGGACCCTAGGCGCCCTCGTCCCAGCGCGAGGTCCGCTCGTCGGTCTCGAAGTCAGGCGTGCTGTACGCCTCCGCCTCCAGCAGTTCCTTCAGCTTCTCGAGCGAGACCGTCATCACCAGGTCGGCGTCCCGCTTGGCCTTGCCGCCAATTCCGAAAAAGCTGCGGCCCTCGTTATCCAGCTTCAGCACCCAGTCCACCTCGGTGCCGGTCAGCGAGTGCTTGACCTGAACGCTCGCCCGGTGCGGCTGAAACTCCGCGTAGCGTGTTGGTAGTCGGTACGTGAACACTCGGTGCTCGGCATCAAACTCCAGGATCTCGATCTCAGCCTGCGCCGCGCCGCTCACGGCTATCTTGCTCCCGACCCCGAGCGCTCCGTCCCCAACCTTGCGAACCTCGCTCACGCCGGGGAACCAGCGCACGAGCTCCGAGCCGTCGGTCCACGCCCGCCATGCCACGTCCGGATCCGTGTGGATGAACTGCTCGACCTTTTGGCCGATCACGATCCGCTCTGACTCCATGCTGGCTCCTCGCAGGCCACACTTCGTGCGCTCGTCACTATGGTACGCGCCACGCGCGGCCTCGGCGCGTCGTTTCGGCGGTAGACTCGCCGTGGAGGGGTGCCCGAGTGGTTTAAGGGGCTCGTCTCGAAAACGAGTAGGCGTGATGAGCGCCACGTGGGTTCGAATCCCACCCTCTCCGCC
>JAPPLN010000061.1:0-13072 GCA_028874175.1 Chloroflexota bacterium | reverse complement strand
GAAAACGAGTAGGCGTGATGAGCGCCACGTGGGTTCGAATCCCACCCTCTCCGCCAGCCGCCCTCCACAGCCGCGCTTGCTAGCATCAGCCCTCAGGAGAGGTCGCCTAGAGGCTTAGGGCGCACGCCTGGAAAGCGTGTAGGGGGCAACCCCACGTGGGTTCGAATCCCACCCTCTCCGCCGGCCACCCCGGCCTGCGCCGTCACCGCTCGCCGGAACCTCGGAACGTGTTCTTTTCAGTCAGCTGCCAGTGCCGTCGATAATTCCCTTGACTTAGCCAATGCTAATGCCTAGTCTTCGCCGTGGCTAAAGTTAGCCATAGCTAATACGGAGCGTTAGTCAATGCTTCACGACGGGCCCACCTCGCAAGATCAGCCTGCGGCCACCGGCCGCCTCAGCCGGCGACGCCTCCTGCGCATCGGCGCCGTCGGCGCTCTCGGTTCAACCGCCGCCGCGGCCCTCGCCGCCTGCGGTGAAGGCGAGCCGCGAATCGTCACGAAGGAAGTCCCGGTCGAGAAGATCGTCACCCAGACGGTCGTCAAGGAGGTCCCCGTCGATCGCGTCGTCGAAAAGGTCGTCACGGTCGAGAAGATGCTGGCCCCCAAGCAACAGACGGTCACCGTCTACTCGGGCCGCAGCGAGTCCCTCGTCGCTCCGGTGCTCGCCCAGTTCGGGGAAATCTCCGGTGTCGACGTCCAGATCAAGTACGCCGGCACCCCGGCCCTCGCCGCCACCCTCCTGGAGGAAGGCACAAATTCCCCCGCCGACCTCTTCTACGCCCAGGACCCGGGCGGTCTGGGAGCCGTCGAACCACTCTTCACCCCGCTGCCCCAGGACATCCTCGACCGATCGCCCGAATGGGGCCGGCACGCCGATGGCCTCTGGACCGGCGTCACCGGACGGGCCCGCACGGTCGTCTACAACAACCGGAAGTTCACCGAAGCCGACCTCCCCGACGACATGTTCGGTTTCCACGATCCCGCCTGGAAGGGCCGCATCGGCTGGGCTCCCACCAACGGCTCCTACCAGGCCATGGTCACCGGCATGCGCGCCGTCTGGGGTGAAGACCGCACCGCCGAGTGGCTCCAGGGCATCAAGGCCAACGAACCCATCGAGTTTCCCAAGAACACCCCGCAGGTTGCCGCCGCCGCCGCCGGCGAAATCGACGTCGGCTTCGTCAATCACTACTACCTGCACCGCTTCATGTCCGAGCAGGGCGAGTCCTTCAACGCCCGCAACTACCACGTGCGCGGTGGTGGACCGGGTGCCCTTATCATGGTCTCCGGCGCGGGTGTCCTGGCCTCGGCCGCCAATCCCGAGCCGGCGCAGGCCCTCATCCGCTTCCTGCTCTCCGACGTGGGACAGAGCTACTTCGTGTCCAATACCTTCGAGTACCCGATGGCCCCCGGCGTCAAGACGCATCCGGGTGTCACTCCGCTGGACACCATCAATCGGCCCGACATCGCGCCGGTTCAGCTCACCGATCTGGAAGGCACGCAAGACCTCTTGCGACGCCTCGAGATCCTTCCCTAACCCAGTGCCTCATGGCCTCGGTCCCCGCAGTCGAGACCTTCCCCGGGTCGTTTACAGCCCGCCGGTCCCCGCCGGTAGGGCTGACGCTCCTGGCCGTGGCGGTCACCGCGCTCCTTGTGTTGCCGGTGATCTACCTGGGGATCCGGTCCTTCGACGCGGGGACCGAGGCCTGGCTGCTACTTGCGCGGCCGCGCATCGCCGCCGTCATTGGCCGTAGCCTCCTACTCGTCGTCTCGGTCACGGTCGTCGCCGCCGCCTTGGCCGTACCCATCGCCTGGCTGCTGACGCGCACCGACCTCCCCGGACGCCGCTGGTGGACCGTCATCATGGTCCTGCCCCTCGTCGTCCCCAGCTTCGTCTACGCCCTCGTGGCCAGCACCGCTCTCGGACCGCGCGGCCTTGTGCAGCGGGGATTGGAAGCGGTGTTCGGGGTACCCGAATTACCCTCCATCTACGGATTCCCCGGCGCCCTGCTTGCCCTCGCGCTTCTCACCTACCCCTACATTTTGATGCCCACCATGGCCGCCCTCCGCCGCCTGGATCCCGCTCTCGAGGAAGTCAGCCGCTGCCTCGGCCGCGACTCCCTCCACACCTTCGCCACCGTCACCCTCCCGGCCCTCCGTCCGGCCATCGCCGCCGGTGCCCTCCTCGCCGCCCTCTACACCCTCTCCGACTTCGGTGCCGTCTCGCTCCTGCGCTACGAGACCTTTACTGCCGCCATCTTCGTCCAGTACCAGTCCGCTTTCGACCGCGCCGCCGCGGCCGCCCTGTCGCTCGTCCTGGTGGCCGCCGCCATCGCCATCGTCGCCCTCGAAGCTCGCAGCCGCGGCCGTTCGCGCTACCACGCCCTCGGCCCCGGCACGAATCGCGAGTCCCGGCCCACGCCGCTTGGTCGCTGGCGCTGGCCGGCGCTCGCCGGACTAAGCCTGGTCGCATTCGCTACGACGGTGGGGCCAGGCGCGGTCCTGCTGTACTGGCTTGTTCGCGGCCTAGCTGCCGGCGAAGAACTCCTCGAACTCGTCCAGCCCCTGGTCAACTCGGTCGGCGTATCCCTGCTGGCCGCCCTCACGCTGCTCGTCGTGGCCACCCCGCTTGGCGTCCTCCTGGTTCGCTACTCCAGTCCCATAGCACGCTTGCTCGAGCGCGGCTCCTACGTCGGCTTCGCCCTCCCCGGTATCACCGTCGCCATCGCATTCATCTTCTTTGGCATCAACGTGGCAAGGCCCATCTACCAGACCCTCGTGCTGCTACTCGCCGCTTACGTCGTCCTATTCCTTCCAACCACCCTCGGCGCGGTACGGGCCGGCCTGCTCCAGGTCGATCCACGCACCGAAGAAGCCGCCCGCACCCTTGGCAAGACCCCGCGCCAGGTCCTGTGGCGAGTAACCATCCCCGCTCTTCGGGGCAGCCTCGCCGCCGGTACCGCCATGGCCTTCCTCCTCGTCATGAAAGAACTGCCTGCGGCGCTCCTCCTGGGCCCCATCGGCTTCCGCACCCTCGCCACCGTCACCTGGGCCGCCGCCGACGAAGCCTTCTTCGCCCAGGCGGCCTCCTCGTCCCTCCTGCTGATCGTCGTCGCCTCGCTTCCCATCGCCTTCATCCTCGTCCGCCGGGGCTCCACGGGCATCCTGCGCGCCTCCGGCTGAGTCCTCCCGCGTATCATGCGGGTCCCGCTCCATCGCAGGACGCGACATGTACGACCCGCACCTGCATCTCCTGATCGACGACCACGAGGTCCTCTACCGCTCCGGCCTCACCCGCTTCGTCGAACAACCCCAGCGCGTCGCCCGCGAACCGGTCCTCGAGGCTGAAATGCCCTGGGAGCACGACCACGTCTCCCTCTGGGGCTCCGTCTTGCACAACGGCTCCGAGTTCCAGATGTGGTACCTGGTCATCCCCCCGGAGCGCCGCCGAGGCTACGACCTAATCTGCTACGCCACCTCGTCCGACGGCGTGAACTGGACGCGCGGCGACTTCGACCGATACCCCCTCCCCGAAGCCCCCCGCAACAACCTCGTCTACCGGGACGAGCAACTGCCCCGGATTCGCCGCAGTCACCCGTTCACCGTCATTCGCGACCCCCTCGAACCCGACCCGCAACGCCGCTACAAATTCATCGGCTATATGAACGATGCCGACCACAACCGCGGCTACTCCGTCGGCTTCAGCCCCAACGGCATCGACTGGACTTGCGTCCCCCGCGTCCTCCTCCCCCGCGGCGACCGCACCGCCGTCGGCCAGGACTTCGTCAACGGCGGCTTCGTCATGACCTCCCGCGGCGACAACCGTGGCCGCGACCGGCAGGCCGGACACAAGACCCGGCGGGACATCGCCGTCTCTCGGTCGTCGGACCTCTTGAACTGGTCCCCCGGCGTCCGCGTCTTCGAGGGCGACGATGACGACCCGCCCGGTACCGAGTTCTACGGCATGCCCCTCTTCATGTGGGGCAACCAGTGGATCGGCTTCCTGGAGTACTACGACCCGCGCAACGAAATCCTCAACGTGCAGCTCACCACCAGCCGTGATGGTGACCGTTGGGAACGCGCCTGCTCGCGCCGAACCTACTTCGACGTTGGGTCCTCAGATTCGTGGGAGAGCACCTGGGTCGTCTTCCCGCCGTCGCCGCCCATCGTCGTTGGCGACGAAATGCTGCTCTGGTACACCGGCCGCCCCGTGGCCCATAGGCGACCCGATGGCTTTCCCTTCGGCTCGTCCATCGGGCTCGCCCGCGCACCTCGCGATCGCTTCGCCGGCCTGCGAGCCGGACCCGACGGCGGTGAACTCACCACCGACTGGATTGAGGTCGGCGGTCCTCGCCTGCTGCTCAACATCGGAGCCGCCGCCGACCAGATCTCTGTCGCCGTCACCGGCGATGACGCCCAGCCCCTTGAGGGCTTCGACCACTCGGACTGCGACCTCGGGATCGAGAGCGGCGTCGACGTCGAGGCCACCTGGAATGGTCGCAACCTCGCCTCCCTCATCGGCCGCAGCATTCGCCTCCACATCAGGATTACCTACGCCACCCTCTACGCCTACCGCTTCGCCGGCCCCTGAAAGCAGTAACAGCCATGAGTGACCTCGCCCTCCTTGGCGGGCAACCCGTCCGTTCCCAGCCCTTTCCCGAGTGGCCCATCGTCGAAGAGTCCGACGTCCAGGCCGTCGCCGAAGTCGTTCGCAGCGGTGCCTGGGGACGCCTCGGCGCCAACCAGGTCCACGAGTTCGAAAAGGCCTTCGCCGCGTACCAGGGCGCCGCCTACGGCCTCAGCGTCAACAGCGGCGGCGTCGCCCTCGAACTCGCTCTCATGTGCCTGCACCTGCCCCGCGGCGCCGAAGTGCTCGTCCCCGCCTACACCTACATGGCCACCGCCACCTGCATCCTCCGCGCCGGCCTCACCCCCGTCTTCGTCGACATCCACGAGGACACCTACAACATTGACCCCAACCGGCTCGAGTCAGCCGTCACTGACCAGACCGGCGCCATCCTCGTCGTTCACTTCGGCGGCCTGTCCTGCGATATGGACGCCGTCCTCGCCGTTGCCGAAAAACACGACCTGCGCGTCGTCGAAGACTCCGCCCATGCCCATGGCGCAACTTGGCGAAACCGCGGTCTTGGAACCATCGGCGATGTCGGCTGCTTCAGCTTCCAGGCCAGCAAGAACCTCAACGCCGGTGAAGGCGGCATCCTCCTCACCAACGACGCTGAGATCTACACCCGCGCCATCGAGTACCACGACCTCTGGGCCGGCGGCATGCTCGAACGCGAGGGCCAGATCGGCCAGGGCAGCATGCGATCCGGCGCCACCTGGGACTACCCCGTCGCCGCCTCCAGCAACCGCATGCCCACCTATCAGGCCGTTCTCCTCCACCGCCAGCTCGAGCGACTCGAAGAACAGACCGAGCGCCGCGCCGCCAACGCCGCCTACCTCGACGACCTCCTCGACGACCTCGAAGGCATCCAACCCCGTCGCCAGGACGACTGGGTCACCCGCAACTCACAGCACCTCTACATCTGCCGCTACGACCCGGACGCATTTGACGGCCTCCCCCGCGAGTCCTTCATCAAGGCCCTCAACGCCGAAGGAATCCCCGTCGCCCCCGGCTATGGGCGAGCCCTCCACCGCACCGGCCTCTTCCAGGATCGCAACGGCGAACTCGCCCGCTTCTGGAACCGCAACGGCGGCGAGCCCGACATCGACTACCAGTCCGCCCCCTGCCCCGTCACCGAACGCCTCTGTGCCGGCGAGACCCTCTGGCTCAGCCAGAACGTCTTCCTCGACACCCCCGAAGGCATGACCCAGATCGCCTCCGCGATAGAAAAAATCCGAGCCTCCGCCTCAGACCTGATGCCGTAGGGGCGCTTCGCGAAGCGTCTCTCGTCCGCTCGGCCCGCCTTACTAACCCTTCAACGTCGCGTCCCTACGCCCACTCCCCAGTCGGCTCCGGCCACGGCAACTCCTCTCGCGGCCCTCCGTTTGGCCCCCAGCCAAAGTCCGCCCACCCGCGTGAGACGTACAACCGTGGCGCCGGAAACCCGTCGTACAGGTGCACATGCAGCGGTGCGCCGTCCCTTCCGTCGCGACCCCGAAACAGCACGTAGCTCCCCCTGTAGTCCTCAAACCGCCCAATCTGTACGCACGACGCAAATCGCGCCGGATCCTCGCCAAACACCCGCGCCGCATGCTCCAGTGCCGCCCGCGCGTCCGGCCCCCGATCCTCCGGTGCCGGCGGCCAGATCACGTCGCACCACAGCGGCAAATCCCCCGCGTCATTGGCGCCCTCGGCCGTCGTCACCCACGTCGGCGTCGACCAGGCGAACCCGCCGTTCGACTGCGTCACCCGCACGTAGTACCAGGTCTCCCCCGCCAACGGCGCCGGATCCGTCCAGTCCACGCTCGCGTCCAGGCTGCCCGGCAACTCCGTGTGCACGAGTCGGTCGCCACGAATTATGTCAACGCGCTCGATCGCAGCCGTCCCATGCACCGCCACCCGCATCCGCACCTGACCATCGCTCGACACCTCAGACCCCGCGGGCTCCCCGTTCACATCTACGTCCAGCAGAATCCGGTCCCCTGTCGTCGCATACGTCCGCCGCCCGAAAAACGCGTCCCGCACACCCTCCCGCGTCAGTTCCGGCGCAAACACCGCCGTCAGCGCGCTCCGCACCGCAAACGGACGTCGTGGCGTCTGGCCCTGGCCGAATCTCGGCCACACGTCGTACCCCGGATGCCCCGCGTGCTCGTCCGCCATCCCCACGCTGGCGAATTTGTATCCCCGCTGCAGCCCCTCGAACACGTACCACTCGGCGTGCTGGTGCATCGCCGAAATCTCGATCGTCGGCATCACGTCTTCCACGCCCGGCCCGTACCGCTGCCAGTCCGATCGCTGAGCCGCGTGCGACCCGATAAACACCTTCCCGTTCGTCGCCCGCACCGCCTCGATCGTCCCGGCGATCGTGTCCTCGATCACCAGGTCCGCGTCGTCGTCCATGAACCACACCGTCAGGTCTCCGGCTGCCCGTCGTCGCTCCCACGGCGTGCGCTCGTATCCCAGGAACGTCACGAACCGCCCCGGCTCATGCCAGTCCCTCGCCGTGCGCTGCAACTCGGTCCACATCTTCCGCACGTCCAGCACCGGGGGTCGGTTGAACGCCCCCGTCGCCCGGCCAGGCGTGCTGTAGATGTGGTCCGTCAGGCTGTAGAAATCCAATCGAGCCTTGTTCCGCGCATAGTCGTGGTTCCATTCCGCGGTTCCCGTCGCGTCCGCATAGTCCGCGTGACAGTGCATGTCGCCCCAATAGACCCGCTCGCCGGGTTCGACTTGGCAACGAGTCGGGTTCGACGTCCCCGAAAGCGAACCGTCCCCACTCGTGACGGTCAGCCGGTGCACGCCCAGCCGATCGAAATGAAGCCCTTCAACCTCGACGATCCCCGCGTCGTCCTCCGCTACTGAAGCGCTGGCCAGTTCGACCCCATCCAGGCTCACCCGCAGGTCGCCCACGAACGCCGCGCCAGGATTCGAGTTCTCGTCCTCAGCCCGTACGTGCAACGCAAACGACTCGTCCAGACCAACCACCGAGGGCGCCGTAACCCCCAGCTTCGCCGGCGGACTCGGCACGATCGACGCCGTCACGCAATACGGCAGGTAAGTCCAGGTCCCGTCGCCCGCGTGGTCCACCGCCGCGTAGTAGTTGATCCGCTCGATGCTGTACGCCGGCGCCGCCGTCGGCTGGCCGGCCCCCACCCGCAACACCACCTCGTCCGCGTGCCGCAATTCGCCCCGAACCACCCGCACCTCGCAGAACCGGTTGTCCTTATACGTCCGCGCCAGGTGAACGAGCTCCAGCTCCGCGTCCCCGTCCGTCTCCACCGTCACGTAATCCCATCCGCCTGGATCGTCCGTCTGCGGCAGGTACGCACAGGGCACGTTCGTCTGATCGTTCCAGAAACTGATCGCCCCGCCGTCCCGTACCGGCTGATCCCCGCACCGGTACCTGAACGTCCACGTCCCTAGACTCCCCGCCTCCACGTCGATCGCATGCCCCTCGTCCCCGCCAAACCCAACCGTCAAATCCTCCTGGTACCCGTCATCCCTTGGCAGCTCACTCACAACACCCTCCCTCTCCGCTGTGTCCACCCGTGAGTCTCACCTCACCCAGCCCAAAGACTCACGCCGCATCCGCCAGTGTCAGGCAGGTCACCCACACCTGATCAGCGGAATGACGCCTCTTCCGGGCACGAGATCTTCTCCCTCTCCCGCTGGGAGAGGGTTGGGGTGAGGGTCTTCCGCGCTCCGATGCAACCCTAACCGTCCAGCCCTCTCTCTCCCTCTCCCTGGCAGGGAGCGGGCTGGGGTGAGGGTCGAAACCCTCAGTCAACGCCCCAGCCCGAAACGCCGCACCCGGTCTACCTAAGCTCAAGAACAGGATTTTCGATGAATCACACCCACCCGTGCTCGATATTCACCGGCGACCCTGTCGTCTGCGTCGTCCAGTCGTAACCGGAGTCCAGCACCACCTCTTCATTGGTGATCGCCGACTGCTCCGCCGCAAACAGGATCTCCATGATGTGCCGGCCGTACGGTCCGTGCGTCGGGGGCTCGATGTTCTGCTCGATGCTGTCCACGAACCCTTTCCACTCGTACTTCATCTCCGCCGGCGGGTCGTCGAACGGGCGGTCTTCCCATTCGTCGCCCTTGCCCACCCGCACGTACTTTTCGCCGTGCTGGCTGAACCGCAGCGTCCCGTTCGCGCAAATCACCTGGCACGAGTAGTCCGGCGCCCCGTCGGCAAAGCCCACGGACACCGCAACACCCGCCAGCCCGTTCTTGTAGCGGATGAACGCCGTCGCCGAGTCGTCGCCCGCCTGGTAGTGCGCGCGCGTCCCGATCGACGCCGACACCGACATCGCCTGCGACCCCATCACCCAGGTCAGTCGGTCCACCACGTGCACGCCGTTCGCCAGCCACATGCCCCCGCCGTGATACCGGCTGCGGTACTGCGGACGCCGCGAAGCGTGCCCCCAGTTCTTCGACATGTAGCAGACCGCCGTGATCAACGGTCCCAGCTCGCCCGAGTCCAGGATGGCCTTCGCCGCCCGGCTCGTCCCGTAGAAGTGCTGGCTCAAACCCACCATCAGCTTCCGGTCGTTCGCGTCCGCCGCCTCGATCATTTCGTCGCACTGCTGCAGGTTGATCGCCATCGGCTTCTCGACCAGCACGTGCTTGCCGGCGTTCAGCGAGTCGATCGTCAGCCGGTGATGCAGCTGGTGCCCCAGCACCACCGCCACCGCGTCGATCTCATCGTCCTGGAGCAACTCCGTGTGAGACGAATAGCCCTTCGGGATGTCATAGGTCTCCATGTACCGCTGCCGAGGCTCCTCGAAAAGGTCCGCCACGGCCAGCACCTGCACGTTGTCCAGCGACTTGATGGCCTCACAGTGCGAGCGGGCAATCCCGCCCAACCCAATGATCCCCACGTTCAACATAGGACCCGACTCCCTTGGAAAGCAGCCCCAACCACAAAGCGCAGCCTAGGCCATTTCACCCACCGTCGAAAACAGCGGCTTTGCCCATTGGTGACCGCAGTTCTGAACCGCATCCGCACGCCACGTACCCTGTACCACGCGGACGCACGCCAATCCCAAGAGCCACCCCCATGCACAACCCCCACCTCCACCTCCTCATCGACGACCACGAAATCGCCTACCGCCGCGGCCTCACCCGCTTCATCGAGCGCCCCCACCGCATCCAGCCCGGCCCCGTCCTCACCGCCGACCACCCCTGGGAACAGTCTCGCGTCAACCTCTGGGGCTCCGTCTACTGGGACGACCGCGAGGACTGCTACCGCATGTGGTATCTCGCCGACGACAAGTCCCGCCGCGACCGCTTTCAAAACTCCCTCTGCCACGCCACCTCACCCGACGGCGTCACCTGGACCCGCGGCGTCTACACCCACGTCGACCATCCCGCCGGCGACGCCACCAGCATCGTCTATGGTGACCGGCAGCAGCCGGAAGTCCGCCGCCTCGGCCCACCCACGGTTCTCATCGATCCCCTCGAACCCGACCCCAGCCGCCGCTACAAACTCGTCGCCTTCTTCACGGACCAAGCGGAAGACCGCGGCTTCATCGTCGCCTTCAGCGGCGACGGCATTCACTGGAACCCCGCCCCCAACCGCGTCCACCTGCCCCGCGGCGACCGCACCTGCGTGATGCAGGACTTCCAGCGCGGCGGCTTTGCCATGACCAGTCGGCGCGACGACGCCGCCCGCGACCGTGCCGCCGGCCACGCGCGCCGCCGCGACATCGCCCTCTCCCGCTCCGACGACATCCTGGACTGGACGCCCGCTGCCGTCATCGTCGATGCCGACGACGACGACCCGCCTGCCACCGAGTTCTACGGCATGCCCTTCTTCAACTGGGGCAACCAGTACATCGGTCTGCTCGAGTACTACGACCCAATCAACGAAATCCTCAACGTCCAGCTCAGCACCAGCCGCGACGGCATCCGCTGGGAACGCGCCGTCTCCCGCCAGACCTACTTCGATGTGGGCCCCTCCGACGCCTGGGACAGCACCTGGGTCGCCTTCGGCATGTCCCCGCCACAGGTTCGCGGCGACGAAATGCTCCTCTGGTATAGCGGCCGCCCCATGGCCCACCGTCACGAACGCCTCAATATCGGGGCCATCGGCATCGCCCGCGCCCCCCGCGACCGCTTCGCCGGCCTCCGCGCCGGACCTGACGGCGGCGAACTCACCACCGAGTGGATCCAGGTCGGCGGCCCCAGCCTCCTCCTCAACATCGGCGCCGCCAACGGCCCCGTCTCAGTAGCCGTCACCGGCGACGACGCCAACCCCATCCCCGGCTACGCCCACGCCGACTGCGACGCCCAGATCTCCAACGGCGTCGATGTCCCCGTCACCTGGAACGGACGCAACCTCCACTCCCTCCTCGGCCAGCGCGTCCGCCTCCACCTCAAAATCACCTACGCCACCCTCTACGCCTACCGCTTCGCCGAGTAGCCTGTTCCCATGCCCCCCAACTTCCTCTTCATCACCACCGACCAGCAACGCTGGGACACCCTCCGCTGCGCCGGCAACCCCGCCATCCGCACCCCCAATCTCGACGCCCTTGCCGCCCGCGGCGTCCGCTTCACCCGCGCCTACCCAACCACCCCCATCTGCATGCCCGCCCGCGCCAGCCTGATCACCGGCCGCAGCCAGCGCGGGCACCAGGTCTTCGAACACGAAATCAACCTCTCCGAGAACATCCCCGTCCTCGGCGACGCCCTCCACGAAGCCGGCTACACCACCGCCCTCTTCGGCAAACCCCACTTCAAGGTCTGGGAAATCGAGGACGCCCTCCCCGAACACCCGCCCGCCGGCGCCGCCGTCGACCCTGGCGACGGCCTTTGGCACGGCCCCTACTACGGCTTCGACCACGTCACCCATTTCACCGGCCACCGCAAACCCGGCGGCCACTGGCGCGTCTGGCTCGAACGCGAACACCCCGACAGCATCCCCCTCTGGGAACCCGAGGCCTCTCCCAGGCCCCCACTGCGCCCCGGCGCCTGGCACAACGCCATCCCCAAGGAACACCACCACACCCACTTCCTCGCCGACCAACTCATCGACTGGATCGACACCCGCGCCCAATCGGATGAATCCGACCCCTTCTTCGCCTGGCTGTCCTTTCCCGACCCCCACGGCCCCTTCTGTCCGCCCGCCCCCTATAGCGACATGTACGACCCCGCCGACATGCCGCTCCCCGTCCCCTCCGACGACGACTTCGACCTCAAACCTCCCCACTACCGCTGGTCGGTCGATCGCAAACACTCCTGGTACGGCGGCAGCCCCTCCGGATCCCAGGACCCCGACAACCAGCGCCAAATCCGCGCCCTCTACTACGGCATGATCACCTTCATCGACGACATGATCGGCCGCGTCCTCCAGGCCCTCCAGCGCCACGGCCTCGCCGAAAACACCCACGTCATCTTCACCTCCGACCACGGCGAGATGATCGACGACCACGGCCAGGGCGGAAAGCCCCCCATGACGTACGAATCCGTCATCCGCGTCCCCTTCCTTTGGGCCGGACCCGACATCCCAGGCGACCGCCTCCACCACGGCCCCACCACCCACCTCGACCTCGTCCCCACCGTCATTGACCTCGCCAACGCCCCGCCCGTCCCCGGCATGGAAGGCCGCTCCTTCGCCCCCCTGCTACGCGGCCAGACCGACACTCACCGCGACGCCGTCATCGTCGAACGCATCGGCGTCGAACGTCACACCAGCGAACCCATCATTCGCCAGAAAATCCTGGTCACCCCCCGCTACAAGCTCGCCCACTACGGCTCCGCCATGCCCGGCGAGCTCTACGACCTCGACAGAGACCCCGAAGAATTCACCAATCTCTGGGACGACCCCGCCCACGCCCACATCCGCGCGAGACTCACCGAACGTCTCCTCACCGAAATCATCGACGACGAACTCGGCGACCCTGTCAACATCTTCCTCCGCCAGCCCCTGTCACCCTTCGGCTCCTTCCGCGATCCGGACCTCCGCCAACCCACCGAGTCCTACCGCCGCCGCACCCTCAGCCCCACCTCCCGCCTCTACAAGAAAAAAGACCCCCGCATGCTCCACAACGAACACCTCGCCGAACAACGCCAGAAAACCGAACACCCCTAGATTCCCGACAGGCCACAAACGGTTCGTGGTGAGCCGGGCCGGAGTCCCTCGGAGGCCCGCGTCGAACCACCTTCACAGCAACCAACCCGCCCTGCCTGTCTTCACCCTCTCCTGGGGGAGAGGCAGATTCGGGCGTCTTCGGCCGAAATCGGTGAGGGGTCTTCCGCTCGTGCAACTCACTCCAGCTACCTGCCCATCAACGTGAAGCCCCCTCGCCCCCACCCTCCGGTTCCCGTACCCTTCCACCACCCCCAAACCTCAACCACCCCCCATGTCCTGGACCCAAATCTCCCCCCACCTCTACCGCTTCACCGACACCTGCAACGCCTACTGCATCACCTCCGGCGACCGCGC